>NZ_NTHN02000050.1 GCF_002300555.2 Alloyangia mangrovi
CAAACCCTGAACAGAGCTAACCTATAAACGCGGACTTAAAGGGGAGCAGGTCACCACTTGCGCATTGGAGCGCCGATGCGCGAGCTCACGCCAACGCTGGCCGCGTGATAAACTTAATCGACTATCTCAATCGGCAATTTTTCACCGGAGAAATCGACGCATGGTCAGCAGTTATCAACCGCGCAACACCTGATTGGTCGACACATATCGCGTCAGCGCTCGCGGCAACCTTTCTGGAACGTCTCGCTCCGGACGCCTTACTGACCTGTCATGGTCTGTGGGTTCACTATCTTTGCCAACCTCATCTGAGCAATCCAGTGAGCTCTTCGGTCGAACTAATGGTGACAAGGGATTGGCAGCGCATAGCCAAAACTCCCTCGCTTTTCGTTTCACCGGAAACATCGCTTTCATGCTTGCGTGCTGCCATCCGCGATCCGAGCGGCGGATGGACCAAGACCCGTCTGATTTTACAGGCTGCACTGGGAGTATCTTCACTACCTGAAGGAGACCAAACACGTGCAACTATCGAAAAGATGACTGATTAGTCCGCGATCATTTCCCTGCTCAAGGGACAACTGAGGGAATGGACACGGTTTGATAGTTGTATGGCCATCTGAACTGGTCAGATGGCCAAGCTATGGTGGTCAGTTCATGTCAGTCAGAGAAAGCAGATGAATGCGCAAAATCAATCACTTCCGATTCGGCGCCAGGAATCCATAAACATTTTCAACAACTTGCCGGACGCGATTTCCAGAGTGAAAGCATATGCCTGCGCAGAAACCAAAAACCTGCGCAGCATCAGAGGCTTAGCTAGTGCGGGCATCCGGGCGCCAGCATCTAGGCATGAAAAAACCCGCGCCGAAGCGCGGGTTTCTCAAAGACTGAATTGTCCTGAAAGATCAGGTGCCGATGGCGGCCCGGAACGGCTTGTCCCTCCGGAACATCCTCTCGTAGCTGTCGTGGGTAAAGGGCGTGGCCAGTTCGTTCATTCCGGTTTTGTCGCACCATGCCTCCACGAAATCCAAGCGCTCAAGCGACCCTTCCCCCCCTGGCAACCGCAAGTGCCACTGCATCCATGACCATGTCGATGACCAGGCCCCATCGGAATGCCCCTGCTGTCGCCAGGCGGTGCAGGAAATCTCCCGTCGGCAGGTCAGCATCGACATTGAGCCCTGCGCTGATCGCGTAACTGCCAACGATTTCGTTGAGGGTTTCATAGTCCCGCGCCGGATGCCCGGGCATGCTGTTCAGATCGACTTCACCGAACTCGATCCTGGTCATCAACCGATCAAGCTGCTCCTCGCGTTGCACATAGCCACCAAGCTCCGGGACGCCGGACAAGATCAGCATGAGCGGCCAGTCGTGAGATGGCATAAAAGCTTCGCCACTCTTCGTGTCACGCTTGTCTACCTTCATGAGGCCCTTGAATGCGTCCAGGACAGCTTCGACCTCCTTATCCGATTTGCCCCGCATGATGTGCTGAGCCTCATCGTAGTGGATTCCAACGATGCCCTGGAGCTTCGCCTGCTTGATCACGAGATCCCAGATTTCGAACTGTGTCCGGCGCGTACTGCTGGTGATCGGATAGCCCAGAGCCTGCAGCGTTTTGCGGCCAAGATCCTTCCAGGTACCCTTCGCGCCGAGAACGCAACACGCAAAGCGCGCCGGCTTGCCGTCAGGCAAGAGAACGGCGCTTTCGTTGAACTGTTCCAGCATGTCCGAGATCTCAGCGGTCTTACCGGAGCCGGACAGCCCTGTGATCAAGAGGCTGCGCCCCTCAAAGCTCTTCCCGGACCGAAGGCGGCCAAGGTGACGACTGAAGAGCTTCGAGAATTTGCGCTGAAGTTCCTCGCCCCTGGCGAGCGGGAAGTGCCGCTGCGCCAGATCCGCGTTCAGGTTGGCCAACGAGGGAATGATGAAGGGGTTGGTCACAGTTTGCTATCCTTGATGCTACCGAAGGTCATGGTCTTGATGTCGTCAGGGTCTGGCGCCGAAGTGCTCACCTCCCCTGGGGGTACATCCGTCGGTCCAGCGGACTGCGGCGGAGGTGCGCTTGCCCTGGGAGGCGTCGATGGGGACGGCGGTTTGAACGGTGCCGCGCCGGCGGGGCGTGCCGGCACCACCCCTGACGTGCGACCCCTGCTCATGAGGTGCCCGGGGACAGCAGTCGCACCGACATAGGCGGCAGGTCGCGTTTCGACCTGAAGCAGTTTGCTCGCGCGAGCCTCGAGCTGAGCGAGCGTCTGGTAGCTCGACGGATCGCGGGAATCCGGGAAGAAACCGGATTCAAGCGCACGGCGCTTCATCGCTTCGCCCAGGTGCCGATCATGGAGTTCCCGCAAGCTCGGATTGGACTTCGTCGCAGCCTCCAAGATCTCGATGGCTTCTTCGAGCGTCTGATCCTTGAAGACGGTCATGCTCAGGCGGGCTTCCATCACGGCATCTTCCCCCTCAGCGGTGACATGGACCTTCCGCAGGTCGTCGGGATCGAGGTGAACGGTAACCCGCTTCGGGCGTCCCGCTGCAAAGCGTTGGAGTTCCGTAGAGTTGAATGGGATATTGAAAGCCCTTACCCCTTCTGACGTCGTGGTTGCCTGAACCTTCGCGCCCAAATGCAGACACCGGTCGCGCTGCGACGGCGGTTCCATCGGGCCGTAAAGCTGCAGGGCCTCTTCCTGCTTCTGACGAGGGGTCGCACCGTACATCCCGGTGCCGCGATGCGGTCGGAAGGGATACTCATCGATGAAGTATCGTGTGAGGGTGCCATAGAGGTCGTCATGACTGATTTCGGCCGAGGGCTTGGGCTCGTAGCCAGTCAGTTCGCCAGGGCGGCTACCGGTATACCCTGGCCGGAAATTCAGCACGTCCCACTGCGTCGTGCCGAAAAGCCGCTCGACCAGCTGCTTGTCCATGGGCTGGTGCGCGCGCGCCGTCATCACGGCCATGCCCATTCCGAGCTGTCCCGCATAAACGTCTGCATTCCGGGTGGCCGTGCCATTGTCCGCTAGCGCAAGCCCCAGGCGGACGGGCGGCACGGGATCCTGTCTGCAGCCGTATCGCACCTTCTCCTTGGTCTTGTCCCGCGTCGCCATGCGAAGCAGAGCCTTGCTGTGATCAGCATCGGCCGTTTCCGAGATGACCCAGCCCAGCACCTCGCGGGTCGCGACATCAAGGATCACATGGAGCCAGCAGCGGCGAATCTCATTGTCCGCAAGCTCCTGAGGGGCTTCCTTGGGATCGATGACCTCGGCACGAACGACACCGTCGCCGGAGGTGAAAATCGACAGCAGGCACTGGTCCCATTCGAACTTCTCACCAAACGCCAAGGCGCGCACGTCAGTCGACCCAGCTCCCTTGGTGTTGGCCCCGTGTCGCGTCCCACCGCGACCGAGCACGGTGACGACATCGGAAATCGCCTTCGCACGCGTGCGGATCGTCGTGATCGAGGGAAAGTTGATGTCTTGCGCCATCTCTCGGGGAGAGCGGTGGAAGACCTTTGTCGCCAGCTTATATACAGATGCCAGTTTTGGCTGCTTAGGATCATGCCAACAGTTCAGGACGTAGTCGATGAACTGTTCCTGCCATTCGCAGAGCCTTGGCTCCCGACGCCCTTTCATGCGGTCACGATCCGCCAAGACAATTGGGTTATGATCGAAGCGATGGTAGACGTCGCGGTAGCTGGCCAAGGTCCGCCCTTGCGGGACATCGAAGCCGCTTGCGAGCTTCCCGCCGCGGCGTGTCCCGAGAAAATTGTGCCCAGGCGCAAGCTTTTCCGCGCGGGTCAATAGAAGACGGCGATGTGTACCGCTCTTGTTCATGCTGCGCTGGGTGAGCTTCACGCCTTCAGCGCGCAGCTCGTCCTGTGCGATAACAAGAGCGAGGCGCGCCTGGACAATCCGCTGGTCTTTTTCCGAAAGCTGCGCAACGCACTCGAGGCCGTCGGTATGCTTGAGCAGGGCCTTCCGCTTTTCAACATCGGCCGGCTTGATGACCTCGCAATCCCGGTGTCGGATTGCAGTCTCAACCCGCTCAAGCGGCAGCGTGAAACACTCGCCGGTTTCCTTGCATTCCACCGCATAACCGCTCTCCTCGCGAACCGACACCGTCAGTTCTCGACCATCCAGCTTCAGGATGGATCCTTTGGGGATGTTGTAGAGCGGTTGCGAAGTCATGCGTTCAGCGCGACCCGCGAGGGGTAGTCGATGACCCCATGCATGTCCGTCCAGAGCACATTCTGGCCGATGAGCCGCATCGCCGCCTGGTAGCAGCGCCACGGCTCCATGTCGCAATTCGCGATCAGGTCGCTCAGATACCAATAGCTGGTATTGCGTGCGGCATCCTCGACGAGCGTATCCGCGTCATCGTCCGACACCTGCAGATAGTCCCAGATACGGCGCAGGTTGTCGCGATAGGCGCGCGTGTAGTCATCGGTGCAGACGACCATGCAGTCGTCAGCAAAGTCCTCGGTGACCGCGGCGAAGATGTCGTCGATCTCGTCCTGGGTTTCGCGCTTCGCCAAGCTCGTCGCGTTGCGGACGAAAACCGCGCGTCGGTACCCATCCCTGAACGTCAACCGCAAGTCGAACCGATGGGTCCGCACCTTGCGCTTCTGCCGACAGTAGAAGCTGAGTGGAGGAAGCTGCACCTCCAGTCCATAGAGCTCAGGGCTGCGAAGGGCATCCAGAGTGACGGCGTATTCGGACTCGCCATCGAAATGATAGACCTGCCGGATGCCGCCCGTCATCGGCATTGCGATCGCAACCGACACCCGCTTGGCCGTGTCGCTGCGGCTCAGGGGATTGCGAGCACCAGCGTAGGGGAGCACCCCGTGGATCGGCGCCACCACCAAGGCGGGCTGTTCCTTCTTTGGTGCCGGTTGGTCCTGCAACCAATCTTCGTAATTCGACATGCCGTCTCCGTTCCCGGAAACGAGGCGTTTCCGGGGTAGTCATCTTTTCATTCTGGAGCTCAGACCGCGCTTGCCCGGACCGTTTTCGGCCTCTAGCTTGGCAAATGATACACGGGCGACCTTTGCCCCAACTTCCAGGCGCGCACCCGAGGGTGCGCGTTTTCTTTTGCGCAGGACCTGGCCCTCGTGGACCGCCGACCCTGCACAAGGGGAAGGTCCGCGAATCCGCTGAAAATCCAAAACAGAAAAATGCGCCCAGCCTTCAAGGCCCTTGCCGAATTGGAGTCAACCCTCTGAAAATGCGAAAAAAATATCGTGTGTATTTTCTTGAAGTGGCCATGTCGAAGACCGCAGGCACAACGTTCTAGGAGCCGGCAGGACGATGGCGGACATGTTTTCGCAAGGCCATGCACAGAACATCGCGAGGAGAAATTTGCAGCCCTCCCGCCGAGCTATCAGCTATGACGGAAATAAAATGGCGCTCCGATCGCGCCATAGTTGTGTGCCGCGCCATTGTCGACGCTGCCGCAACATGTGCGCAGACGCAGGTCGCCAGCGACGGGCGAGTCGATGGGCGCGGAAAGCCCGGCGGTTTGAAGATCGGCCAGCTTGTACCCATGGTGGGTACAAACTCGCTCGATGCTAAACCTCGACGCAGTGCGCGTTTCTTGCGAAGTGGCCCGAGAGGCGGCTGAGATTGCAAGGTGCAGCCGTTCGCCAGGCAGGAGTTGCGATTGACTGCCGGATGTTAACGACGCAGATCGCGGCGTACACAGGGCGGATTTCGGACCTTCGCTGCGGCGACAAGCCGATCGCCCAACAAAGGTGGAAGCCGACATTCGGAGCGGACCAAGATCGAGGGTTGTTCTGCATCGCCGCATGACCGAGCCAAGCCCTTTTCCGACGGTCAGTCGACAGACCAGACGGCTTGATCTGCTACAATGTCGCCTGACCACCAGTGCTGCCAGCGAGCAGCGCCGCGGCGGCGCACCCTCGGATTTGGCCAAACGACGGCGTCATCTTCTGGCGACCCGAGGAACACTTCCATGAGCACACGTCATGATCGTGCCGAACGCAACCGATCGATCAAAAGCCGCAAGGCAGAGCTGAGATTCCGCCGCCCCATGTAGCACAGGTGGTAGCCGTCGAAGGGCGGGCAGAAGTCGGCGAGGACCCTCCGCACACGTCCGGTGTCGAGGTCAGCGCGGACTTCCGGCAGTGGCAGGTAGCCGAACCCGTGACCCGCCCGCACCGCTTCCATCACGAGGCCGGGGTCGTTCAGGATGAAAGGGCCTGCCAGCTTCTTCACAACCTCGGTGCCCTCGATCTCGAACTCCCAGTCATAGACCGGCCCGTCGGATCGGTGCCGCATCAGGATACAGTTGTGGGCATCAAGATCGTCGGGGTGTCTTGGTGTACCGCGCCGCGCGAGGTAGCCCGCGCTGGCGACCGCCGCCATTTCCAGCTGCGGGCCTACGGGGACTGCGATCATGTCTGGGCTCAGGTGCTCGCCGAGCCGGATCGCGCAGTCAAAGCGGTCTTCGGCAAGGTCAGAAAGCCGCCCTTCGCTGCTGATCTCGATGCGCACGTCGGGATAGTCGCGCACCAGTTGCGAAGCCACCGGCCACAAGATGTCGCGGGTGGCGGGCACGCTGGAGGTCACCCGCACCAGCCCCGAGGGACGCTCGCCAAGCGTGCGGATTTCCTCGATCCGGTTGCCGAGCTGCTGGAAGCTGGGGCGCAGCGCTGCGAGAAGCTGTTCGCCCGCATCGGTGGGGGTCACCTTCCGCGCACTGCGGTTGAGCAGCCGCACGCCGATCTTGTCTTCGAGCCGCCGGATCGTGTGGCTCACGGCAGATTGCGACACGCCGAGACGGTGCCCGGCGCGGGTGAAATTGCCCTCTTCGGTGACGGCGAGCAGGGTCGAAAGGTCGCCGAGCAATTCACGGTCCATGGCGCGCTCCTTCTGTTGCTCGCGGTGTTCTGGGGCAACGAACAGCCTGACGCAAAGGAAAAGCGCCGCCCATGCATGAATCCAGCTCATAGCAACGATAAGGTCAGGCGGCCTTATCCGGCCCCAGGTGCAGCTCCAGATTGGAGGGCAGACGACACATCCGAACCGGAGTTCCCAAGATGACCACCCCGACCGATCCCCAAAACCCTGCCCGCCGCGAGCTGCTGCTGACTGCCGGAATGGGCGCCGCTGCGCTTGGCGTGGCCTCGCTGAGCGCCGAAGCCGTACTGGCGCAGGCGACCACCGAGTGGGACAAGACCTTCCCGCAGAGCGACCGCGTCGACCACCGCAAAGTCAGCTTCACCAACCGCTACGGCATCGCGCTGGTGGGTGATCTCTACCTGCCGAAAGACCGCGGCGACGCGCCTCTTCCGGCCCTTGCGGTCGCCGGCCCCTTCGGCGCCGTCAAGGAGCAGGCCGCGGGCCTCTATGCTCAGGAGATGGCCGAGCGCGGCTTTGCCGCCGTGGCGTTCGATCCCTCCTACATCGGCGAAAGCGGCGGAGCGCCGCGCTACGTCGCCTCGCCCGACATCAACACCGAGGACTTCATGGCCGCGGTCGATTTCCTTGGCCTGCAGGACGCGGTGGACCGCGACCGCATCGGCATGATCGGTATCTGCGGCTTTGGCGGCATGGCGCTCAACGCCGCCTCGCCCGACAAGCGGGTCAAGGCAGTGGCGGTGACGTCCATGTACGACATGAGCCGGGTCAACGCCCGCGGCTATTTCGATGCGATGACCGAGGAAGATCGCACCGAGGCGCTGACCGCCATGAGCCTGCAGCGCTGGGAAGACGCCGCCTCGGACGAGGCTCCGAAGCTGGCCGGCGGTCTGCCCGACACGCTGGACGGCATCGATAACCCGGTGATCGCCATGTACCACGCCTACTACAAAACCGACCGCGGCTATCACCCGCGTTCGCTCAACTCGAACGGCGGCTGGAACGTCACCTCGGCCATGTCCTTCATGAACATGCCGCAACTCACCTACATCCATGAGATCTCGCCGCGTCCGGCGCTGATAATCGCCGGGTCCGAGGCGCATTCCCGCTATTTCAGCGAAGACGCCTATGCCGCAGCACGCGACCCCAAGGAGTTGGTGATCATCGACGGCGCGGATCACTGCGACCTCTACGATCAGAAGGACATCATCCCCTTCGACCGCCTTCAGGCGTTCTTCAAAGGTCACCTCGCGTAAATCCCCGGGCCTGCCCCCGAATGTGGGGGCAGGTCTCATCGCCCCTCTTCCGATCATGGAGACGCCCAATGAAGATGACCCTCGCCGCGCTTGCGCTGAGCCTCGCCGCCCCCGCAGCTTTCGCCCAGCAGATGACGCAGACCACGCCTCTGGAGCGGGGCGGCCAGATCGGCAGCCCCGAGACCTTCACCGGCACGGTCTTCGTCGCGCCGGTCTTCGGCCCCGAGATGAACGATGTCAGCGCAGGTGAAGTGACCTTCCTGCCCGGCGCCCGATCGGCGTGGCACACGCATCCGGTGGGCCAATATCTCGTCGTGACCGCAGGGACCGGCTGGTACCAAGAAGAAGGCGAGGACAAACAGGTGATGCGCACCGGCGATGTGGTGTTCGCCCCGGCGGGCGTGAACCATTGGCACGGCGCAACCGCAGGAACCTCTGTCACCCACTACGCGGTTCAGGCGGTTCAGGACGGCTCCGCGGTGACATGGGGGGGAGCTCGTGACCGACGAGGACTACGGCAGCTGAGACCGAATGCCTGCAACGGGAGACCGGGATGACCGGTCCCCGTCACTTCGCCAAGTCACCGATACTAAGGATGCTCCCATGAAAACCCAGATCATTGCCTCCGCCTTCGCTCTCGCCAGCACCACCGCCTCGGCGCAGGATCTTGCTCGGACCCTTCCTGCCGCCGCCGATGCGGTGGCTCCGGCCCTCGCCGGCTATGCCACCGAAGACCTCTTCGGCTCGGTCTGGACCGATGAGAGGCTCTCGATGCGCGACCGCGCGCTCGTCACCTTCGCGGCGCTGGTCACACGCCACGAGGCGGACACGCTCGGCCCTCACACCGAACTGGCACTCGACGCGGGCGTGACCCCGGCGGAACTGTCGGAAACCATCACCCATCTCGCCTTCTACACCGGCTGGGGCAACGCCACCGCAGCCGCCGAGGCCATGGCCCCGGTCTATGACGCGCGCGGCGTGACCGCCGAAGACCTGCCCGCTCTCGCCCCCGATCTCCTGCCGCTGGACGAAGAGGCCGAAGCCGCGCGGGAAGAGACGGTTCAGTCCAATTTCGCCACCGTCAGCCCCGGTGTCGTCGACACCACGCGCGAGCTGCTGTTCAACGACCTCTGGCTGCGCCCGGCCCTTGCGCCCCGCGACCGCAGCATGGTCACCGTCGCGGCGCTGATCACCGCCGGCCAACCCGAGCAGATGACCTTTCACCTGAACCGCGCGATGGACAACGGGCTGACGCAGGAAGAGGCAGGCGCGATGCTCTCGCATCTTGCCTTCTATGCGGGCTGGCCCAAGGTGTTCTCGGCGATGCCCGTGGCGCGGCAGGTGTTCGAGAGCCACGCAGACTGAAATCCTGAGGCGCGGCCACGGCCACGCCGCCTCACCAACGGAGACATTCCATGAAGATCATCCGAGCTGGCAGCACGCCCTCCGCCCCCGGTCCCGAGGACTACTTTACCGGAACCGTGCGGATCGACCCCATGTTCCAAGCCGACGCCCCGGGCCGCACCAGCGGTGCCCATGTCACCTTCGAGCCCGGCGCCCGCACCGCGTGGCACACCCACCCGGCGGGGCAGACCATCATCATCACCTTCGGCCGCGGCCGGGTGCAGCGCGAAGGCGGCCCGATCAAAGAGGTCACAACCGGCGACGTGGTCTTCTTTCCCGCCGACGAGAAACACTGGCACGGCGCATCGCCCGATACCGCCATGTCGCACATCGCCATTCAGGAGAGCATCGACGGCACGCCGGTGACCTGGCTGGAGAAGGTCTCGGACGCGGACTATTCTGGCTGAAGGCAAGCGCGATGCCGCATATTGTGGTGGCAGCGCGGCGATGACTGCAAGGCCGAGTTCCGACGCTCCGGGACATGGCCGTGAGCGACGGTTTGCTTTGGGACGCCATCGACGGACGTCCATAAACTCCGAGCGTGAGTTCGCCCATGCCTCGGCTTTGCAACCACGGCGAACGGCCGGTCTGGTAAGGCTGCACCACAGCACAGGCGTCTTTGATGAGTGGCAGGAGTGGGCCGTCTCTGCCGGGCGACCCGCTCACCTGAGCCGCCAGCACGCGGCACCACCGCACGGCTCCTCCGAGCCCTTGCACGACATTCGTGCTATGCGCAGCGACAAGCCACTGCAACTGCGAAATTCCGCGGGAAGGTTCGCGATAGCGGACGCCCGCGAAGCTGCTGCGGCGCTCGCCGATGCCAGAGGTCGTTAGACAGGCCCCACCGAGCGCCACGGATGGAACTCGAGGGCAATCCGATGCCGGGCATGGCCGCGCTTAAAGGTTAATTTCCCTTCGTTCTACCGCCGTCGTGCGGATTGATCTGAATCAATGCCCAAGTGAATACGCGGGCTCACCGTATAGCCGCTGGGCGAGGCCTCGATTGTCGAGGGACCGCCGCGAAGGGAGGCTCGCCATGACCACAAGACGCGGCTTTCTGGCAGCCTCTGCTGTCGCGGCGCTCGGAACGGCAGTCCCTCCTCGCGTCCATGCAGAGTTCAGCCCCGCGGGCCCTGCAGTGGACGTCGTCCAATCCACCTATGACCTGGTTCTTCCGGATTTGCGCATGCTGGCCGATGTCAGCCCGTTCGACATCACCGCAGCAACATTGCCGCAACTGCGCGCGACGGTGAATGCCACTGGTGCCGCAAGAGCCATGCCGGAGAAGGTCGAGATCGTGGATGTGCCCGGCAGCCCCGCGAGCTTTCGACTCCTTCGGCCGGCGTTGACCCCGGAGGGCCCGGTGCCCTGCATTCTCTTCATTCACGGCGGCGGCATGATACTCAATCAGGCGCAAAGCTTTGACGCGTTGTGCTATGACTTCGCGCAGCGAACCGGCGCGCTTGTGGCCAATGCAGAATATCGCCTGGCCCCGGAAGCTCCATTCCCCGGGCCGGTGGAGGATTGCTACGCCGTCTTGAGATACCTCCATGATAATGCTGCCGTACTCGGCATCGACCCGTTACGCATTTCGGTGATGGGCCAGTCTGCAGGCGGGGGCCTGGCTGCTGCATTGGCGATCCTCGCCCGTGACCGCGGTGAAGTGGCTGTGAAGGCGCAGTTCCTCATTTACCCGATGCTCGACTATCGCACGGGAACTGCGGCAGCGCCTGTCAATAACCTGACCACTGGAGAATTTGTCTGGACCCGAGCCAACACCCGTTTTGGCTGGGACGCGCTGCGTGGCGACTACCAATTGGACGACAGTCGCATCGGTCAGTTCTCGCCTTCTCATGTTCCTTCGACCGCTGGTCTTCCTGCGGCCTTCGTGGCCGTCGGTGATCTGGATCTCTTTCTTGAAGAAGATACCGAATATGTCCTGCGGATGGTCCGTGAACGTGTGCCCTGCGAACTGCACATCTACGCTGGTGCGCCGCATGGGTTCGATATGGTACCCGGTGCCGCATCCGCTAAGGCTCACGATGCCAATCTGAATGCGGCGTTCTCGCGCCTTCTATGAATTGATTTCTTGGGGAGGGTAGTCAGAGTCCGAATTGTACTTCGGGCGTTCATGCCTCCGCAGTTGAAAACTGGTGCGTCCGTATGCTGGTGGCCCGACGCCACAGCGCCGCACGTCCGCTCCGAGCCCGACCGCGACATTCGCTCGTGCCTTGATCGCACCCATTGCCCGATACGCCCGTAGTTCCCTGCAGGGCCCGACCGCAAGCGCCGAACTCTTCGTCGAGAACGGCGCCAGCTTGGGGAGGTTTTTCGAAATCGGGCAGGGTAAGATCGGAAAGGCCTCTGGCCGCAGAGTTTCGCCCACATCAAAAGGGGATGAAAGCGGATGATCAGCCTCTATACGACGGTCCTTCGGCTGCTGAAGGCAATCCTGAGATCGCGGAAAATTCCCGAGTTCCGCGCGGCGCTGGTGCTTGCTGCCCTAACCCTGCTTTCGGGTACGGTCTTCTATCATGGGGTCGAGGGCTGGCGCTGGATCGATGCTTTCTATTTCAGTGCCACGACCATATCGACAGTCGGTCTCGGCGATCTGTCTCCCCAAACCGACGTCGGCAAGGTCTTTACCGTCATCTACATTTTCGTCGGCGTAGGCATCTTCGTAGCGCTGTTTTCACAGCTCGCCCGTGCGCTGATCAAGCCAGGAAAGGACGACGAAAAATGACCGGAATAACGGGTGAGATCGCGTCATCTTCGATCCCACCCGTTGAATGAATTCGCGATGCTGGCGCGTCCCTCCCGAGGGCCACATCTCGGAACCCTGCTCAGATAGGAAAGGCCGTACAGGCATGCGCGCTTGACGACGCGCTTGCCGCGAGAATGGCCGCTGCGCAGCGCCGCCATGAGGGGGCGGCCTGTCTGCGACAGCGCTCACGGGACAGCTGAATTGATTTCTGACAGGAGCGTGTGGGCTCATCGTGACCACCAACGCGATGCGCATGCTAAACTCCGCGTTCACAAGCTTGGTCATTGGAGAGCGAAACGACAGATGATCTGGATCGTCCTTCACTATTTGATCGTCGGAGCCTGCGTGTTGCGCATCTTGCTCCGTCAGCACCGGGATCCTTCAGCAAGGGCGGCCTGGGTATTGATCACGCTCGCGGTCCCTGTCGTCGGCGTTCTGGCATATCTGCTTTTCGGCGAGACGAGCATCGGTCGTCGACGCCTCGCGCGGCTCAGGCGTATCGAGGAGATGCTCCCGGATGCCGCACGCTTCGCGGCGGACGCGCGTGGCTTGGGCCGCTTGCCAAGGGCTGATGCCCTGTTTCGAGTTGGCGAGTCGATCTCTGGATTTGAGCCCTGTCCCGGGAACGTTGCCGAGCTCATGGCCGACAGCGATGCGACAGTGGATGCCATCGTCGCCGACATCGACGCGGCGACGGAGCACGTGCATCTCCTGTTCTACATCTGGGTTGAGGACAACAACGGAAGCAAGGTCGCGGCCGCGCTCATGCGCGCGGCACAGCGCGGCGTGATGTGCCGTGCGATGGTGGATGATATCGGGTCGCGCCGTCTGATCCGCTCCGCACTTTGGACCACGATGAAGAGCGCAGGGGTCCAGCTGGCTTCGGCCTATCAGGTCGGCAACCCGCTGCTGCGGATCTTCAACGGTCGCATCGATCTGAGAAACCACCGCAAGATCGTCGTCATCGACGGCCGGGTGACCTACTGTGGCAGCCAGAACTGCGCCGATCCGGCCTTCGTGCAGAAGGCGAAATATGCGCCCTGGGTCGACATCATGCTGCGCATCGAAGGGCCCGTCGTCCAGCAGGCGCAGCGGGTCTTCGCCGCCGACTGGATGGAGGCGGTGGATGAAGACCTCTCCGCCCTCGTCGCCCCCAAGATAGCGCCGATCCCGAACGGTTGGCCCGCGCAGGTCGTGGCGACAGGGCCCAGCGTGCGGGCCTCCGCGATGCCCGAGATGTTCACCAGCCTGATCTACGCGGCACGGGACGAGCTGGTGCTGACGACGCCCTACTACGTCCCCACCGAGGCGATCCAGCAAGCACTTTGCGCCGCCGCCTACCGGGGCGTGAAGGTCACCGTCATCTTCCCGGCCCGCAACGACTCCATCTTCGTTGGTGCCACGAGCCGCAGTTACTACGCGGGCCTTCTCGCATCGGGCGTCTCGGTCCGCGAGTATCTTCCCGGCTTGCTGCACAGCAAGACGCTCGTCGTGGATGGCGAGATCGCCCTGATCGGATCGGCCAACCTGGATCGGCGCAGCTTCGATCTGAACTACGAGAACAACATTCTGCTGGTGGACAGGAAGACCTGCGAGAGCATTCGGCAGAGGCAGGACACGTACATCAAAGATGCAAGGCGCGTCACGCCTGAAGAGGTCGCCGCCTGGTCCCTCCCGCAGCGGCTCTGGCAGAACGCCGTGGCCATGGTCGGACCGATCCTCTGAGCGCCATCGGACCGACCGGCGGGCCAGCGGCAGCCTTGCAGGGTCAAGCTCCTATTCCAGGTAGTGGATGTGACCGTCCTTGGAGAGCAAGACAGCAAGCCAGCGAAGACCGGGCACCTCGGAGGCGACAACCATCACGATGACGGTGAGCGGCACGGCGAGGAACGCTCCGAGCGCCCCCCCACAGCAGGGACCAGAACATCAGCGAGACCGTGATCATGAGAATGCTCATGTTCAACGACTTGCCCTGCATCATCGGCGTAATCACGTTGCTGATGACCTGATCGGCTCCGCCGTAGAAGACGATCACCGCCGCCAGCGGCCAGAGGCTGTCGAACTGCGCCAGAGCCACCAGCGAGGGGAGCAGAATGCCGATGAACGCTCCGATGTTCGGGATGAAGCCGACGAAGAAGATCATGATCGCGAGGAAAGACGCAAAATCGAGGCCGATCAGCCGAAAGACAAGGTAAGCCACCGCGCCGCTCATGGCACTTGTCACGGCGTTGACCCACATGAAGTTCTTTATGCCGATGGCCGCGCGCCGGACAATCACCGCGAAGTCCGCGCCATGCGGGTCGGGCGTGGAGAGAATGGCAACCTTCTTCCGCCAGTCCGACCGCTCGAGGACGAGAAACACGAAATAGATCGTGAGCAGGGACACCTGTGCGATGCTGCCGACGAGGCCGCCCGCCAGGAAGACCAGAAGATCGCCGATCTTCAGGCTCTCAAGCGCCTGGTTGATTGCATCGACGGTCCGCGGACCGATGACACCTTCGAGCTTGATCGCCATGCCGCCGAGACGCTCCTGATATCTCGGCAGGGCCTCGACGATCTCCTGCGCGGCGTTCGAACAGATCACCGCAATGATCCAGGTCGTCGAAATGAAGATCACGAGAGCCAGCGCATGGGCCTGCCACCCCGATATGGGCCGCCCGAAAATCGAAATGCGGGAAAGCCTGTCCGTGAAGGCCGTTGCGAGGACAAAGATCAGGAATGCCAGCGCCAGAAGTTTCAGAAGGTCCTGACCAAACCAGAGCGTCACGATGACGAACGGCAAGCCGACTATGGTCTTGAACCAATCAGGAGCAACAACCTGAGCTGATCTCATGTCTTCCTGTCCCAGACGATCTGCGCACAGTCTGCGACAGGGAACGCCTTCCTGTCACCGGTAAAGACCAATTGAAACCCTTGATGGCTGCCGCGCCGGCGCCTCAACCCACTCGGGGATGTTCAATTGCGGGCGGAGCCAAATGGTAGACCGAGCGCTATTGGTACCCAATGTGCGAGCTAAATATGCATTGAATATGTATGATCTGAAATCTCAAGGTTGCGAATAGGATTGCTCCTGCCATGTCCTGCCAACGCGGCGGCGTCGGTCGAACAGGGTCATTTTGAGCACGTTCCTTTGGGAGAAATGATATGTTCACAAGGTCTTGTCGCGGAATTTTTCTAATGTGCGTCCTGACCGGGCTTGGCGCTCCGGCGGTCGCCCAAGACGCGGATCTGCCATCGCTTCAGATGGAAGGCGTTGAACAAATTACAATCGAGGTGGATCTCGATGGCGCCGTCGACCGCCTGTCCAGGGCGGTGCAGTTCCCCACCGTCTCAAATCAGGACCGCAACGACTTCGACACCAAGGCCTTCGATGACTACCACGCTTTCCTCGCAGAGGCCTATCCCAAGGTTCACGCGTCGCTCAAGCGCGAAGTCCTGGGGGACCCGCGGCCCTACAGCCTGCTTTACACTTGGGAGGGCAAGAACCCCGACCTGCCGCCGGCGCTCTTCTATGCTCACCAGGACGTCGTGCCGGTTCCCGAGGACTCGCTCGATCAATGGGATCAGGAGCCTTTCTCGGGGACCGTCGCCGATGGCTACATCTGGGGTCGCGGCGTGCTGGACGACAAGAACCAGATCCATGGCATTCTGGAAGCCGCGGAAATGAAGCTCGAGGAAGGCTGGCAACCCGAACGGACGCTGTATTTCGTCTTCGGGCAGGACGAGGAGGTCGGCGGACCTGAAGGGGCGAGATACGTCGCGGACGTTCTGGAGCAACGCGGGATCGAGCGGTTCGCCTTTGTCATGGACGAGTCCGCGCCGCTGATCCCCGGGGTCTTTCCCGGCATTCCGGACAACACAGCCCTGATCGGCATCGCGCAGAAGGGGTACATCAGTCTCGAGCTGGCCATGCACGGCGTCGGCGGTCATTCCTCGCAGCCACCCGAAGAGTCCAACATCGGGATTCTCGCGAAGGCGATTACGAAGCTTGAGGCTGCGCAGTTCCCCTATCGCATCCATGAGGCCGTCCGCCACCAGTACAGGTACATGGGTCCCGAGCTGGAGGAAGCGAGGCAACCCATGTTCGCGGCGGTCGCCTTCGGAAAAGAGGGCGAGATGACCGACCTCGAGAAGGAGTTCATCGCAGAAATGGCGACCAACCAGGTCACCCGGGCCATGCTGCACACAACCATTGCCGTGACCATGTTCAACGCCGGCATCAAGGACAACGTGCTGCCCCCCGCCGCCACGGCCGTAGTGAACTTTCGCCCGATGCCGGGAGACACGCCCGACGTGATCATCGAACATGTCCGGAAGGCGATCGACGATGATCGGATCACGATCACCGACATCTCGGCCTCCACACCCGCGACAGCTGTCGCGGACCCAGACGGCCCCGGCTACAAGGCGCTGGAAAAGACGATCCGCCAGATTTGGGGCAATGACCTCATCGTGGCGCCCTTCTTCGTCATCGGGGGGTCGGACTCCAAGCACTTCCAAGCAAGGGCCTTTGCGCCGGATGTCTACACGATCACCGGCATCCAGCTGGAATCCATGAAGGAGTTCGCGGGCTTCCATGGTGTCAACGAGCGCATCAAAGTGGACGAGTACGGCAAGACCATCGGCTTTTTCTACCAAATCATGAGCAACCTCGACGATCTTTAGGGAAGACCGGAGTCAGACGGTAGAGAAGGGACTCGCGGCAGTTTGAGCGGTCGGCAGTATCTTTCGTCGTTGGCGGATGCATGCGGGCAGAGCCTGGCGCGGAACCGCGATTGCAATTACCATAGCTCCCACTTTGGCCGTAGCAACATCCGGCGGTCAACTTCGAAGCCAAGAAGCGGCTGGCCATGCGAGCCGCATTTCCATTGAGGCCAAAATACAGGCCCTCTGAAATTCCGGACGTGAGTCGCGCCTCAGAAAGGCGCTTGTACTTCAAAAATGGGAGAGTGCTTCTGTCAAAGGCAACTAATGACGGTTTTCGCCCTTCCGGCAAGGCCTCTCGTTCCTGCAGCACAAATCGAGCATTTGCGGCGAACGGCACGAAGGTCCGCACTGCAGGCCTCGGACCGTTCAAAATGCTGCGGCCTGCATGAATGGCCGCTTCGGTGAAGCGGCGGAGCGGCCCGGTGACGACCGGTTAGGGCCGTTGTGGTGCCAAGCATAGGGCCCGACCGTCCGCCAAAGGGCCGCCGACGAAGCGCTTGTCATGATATCGCCAAGAGAGGTCTAGCAGATCGTCCCGCGAACCTCGTCGTTTATCGCCCAGGCGGTTCCTGCAGACCGAGTGCTGCTTCCGCCAGGATGCGCGCCTCGTCGATGAACCTTGGGTGTTCGGGCAGCGGCCGGCCCCGCACCTCAATCAGATACCCTCCCCGATCCACACCATGGGCTTCAAGACGGATGACCACGGCCACCACCTGCCCATATTCGCGATAGAAGCGTGGCTCCCCTTGGCGACCATTGGACCATCCGTGCTCGGGGCGCGGAAATCGGCTCTGCAATTCCAAGTCGACTGCGTTGATCACATCAGATGCTGGGGCATCAGTGGGTGATTTCAGCAGAATCTGCCGAGCATTCTCTCGCCGGACTAACAGTTTCTCGGTTTTCAGATCTTGGACATTCATGCCTGGCACTCCCGTGTCCGGCGATACCAATCCAGCATATCCGTGCCGGAAGCGTTCCACCAAAGGGTCAGACGCGCGATGGCGTCAAGCCCGGCGCGCACAGCATGTTCCTGACCGGCAAAGACACGCTGCGTCTCCAGCCTTGGCGTGTCGATCGTCAGACCAAGCGAACGGCCCGCCGAGCGCAAATACCCACCGATATCGCGCAAACTTGCGGGGGGGCGGCGCCTTGGCAGCATGCACCCCCCAATCCGCGATCATCAACTTGGCCGAGGCCGTCGAGGCTTTGCTGTCCCATGCCTGAACCGAGATCTTCGGAAGCGTCAGGCCTGGATGACAGCGCAACATGCGCTTGGCCTCGAAGTAGAAGGTCCGCGACCCGGTCGGGCGGGTATCCCCTCCATTGGGATTGCGCTTCAACACCAGGGCCGGATACTCACGCGCCATTAAATCGGCATAGCGGACAAAGAAGTCACCGCTAAAGGGATTGGGCACCGCCTCGTAAGGTGTCTCGGCTTGCAGAATGGCCGCCCGCAGCAGATCCGCCTCGGCGCTGCGCTCATCGCCGATCAACTGTTCATAGGCGACCCTGCGCTGGAAAAGGGACGCATGGCGAGACGCTTCAAGATAGCTCCGCGGCGCAACCAAGACTGAGATCACCTTGTGCCCTTGCGCCTCCAAGGCCGAGATTGTGCGACCGTATCGCAGAGGCTGAGCTTGCCCGCTGCGGGTCACGCTCCAGCCCGCGTCGATCTTGTTCTCGACCAATAGCTGCCAGCCACTGTTGAGATGTATGACCAGATCAATGCTGCCGGCATCGATCGCATGGCGCCTTTGGCGGCCGATCTCGAGCACCGAAACGGCCTCAAATTCGGGACCGATAGCCGCGAGCAGCCGTCTTTGGGCGAACGGGCTGGATTGCAGCAGATCAGTGATGGCGCGATCCGCCTGCGCTTCGCTTATACGGGTGGACATCGGATCAGTCATTGTTGGCTCCCTTCATCCTTGCATTCCAGCGCGCCTCGGCAGCGGCCTCCGCCTGCCGCGCCTTATTGCGCATGAGATCGCGATGATGCCCGAATAAGGCCTCCAGCCGTTGGGCTTCCTCGGTTAGTTCCCGCTCCAAGGTCCCTGAAAGCAATTGCCGCTGGACGGTCGCCGCGACACTGTAGGCCGGAAAGCGGGTCTGCGGCCTGTCCTCCCAAAAGCTTCCAGCCTGACGATCCTCGACGCGAAGATCTGGATCGTTGCTGTCAAACAGTTGCCGCAACATTCCCGGGCTTATTTCCTGCCAGGTAAAGTAAGAGTGCTCATACTCGACGTATGGATTTTCGGGCACGGTGTCCCAATCAAACTCGATATTCTCAACCTGATGTACCCGGCCACCCAAGGTTGCCGCAGTGATCGTGTCACTGCCATCCGTGAACGGGTTGTCAAAGGTCACGACGTTACCTTGTGTGTCGGTCCCGACAAAAACGGTTCGGAACTCCAACAAACTATCGATCCGGTCAAAACCTGTGGCTGGCGCCAAGGCGAGGCGAATGTCCAGCCAATGCTCAAACGTCAAGCCGATCGGCTGACACCCTTTGAGATAGAGCTGACCATCGAGACCAGCGCCCAGCCGTTTCATCGCTAGCCTGACGGAGGGAACAGGTGGGATTTCGTCTGAACATATGCTGCCAGCGGCCAACCCTTCTCCCTGAAACTGTAGCCACAATGACTGACCATCGGCCCTGAATTCACCTTTACGGACGTCATAGATACCGCTGGTCTTCTGAACTTCCCGCCAGAAGGGATCAAGTTTCATGTCCGTAATGACGCTGCGCCCCATCAACGAAAACTGCTGCGCCAAAACAATCCAGGCCTCTTCGTCCCAGTCTTCGGAAAACTCCGTGCCAGTGCCGTAGCTGCAGCCCTCAAAGATCCGGCAAACAAATTCGGCCTGATCTTCGTGCAGGATCTCGGCGATCGCCGTCGCGATGTCGAAATACCGCTTCGGCTTCTTCGCCAGCTTGTCGCGCCTGCGGTCGTCAGAGCCGGGCGGCAGGGTGTAGGTGTAGAGCTGCTTGGTCGAATCCGTGCCCTTGCCACCAAGCTTGGCAAATTGCGCCACATCCACCTTGCGCAGAAGACCGTCATTCTGCAGGCCCTCGAGCAATTCGTGCGTATTGCCCGCAGCGCGCTGCTGGTCTGCCGGCGAAAACGGAGCTTTCCGTCGAAGCGCCGACCGCAACTTCTCTGCGCGCTCTGCACGTCCGCCTTTCTGGGTGCGACCACGACGGTCTTTATTCACTTCCAAGGAAACAACCTCTCCCATTCCCCTTACCCCCGCCCTAGGTAGCGCCGCATCTTGGCCCGGTCGTTGCTTTTGAAGGCCGTCACGACCTGACTTTGACGGTCACTCCAGACGACAGTCACATCGCACAAGCGTTCCAGCGCTTGCCGACTCTTCGCAGCGGAACCTGCTGCGGCCACCGCACGACGACTGACCCGTAGCGCACGACAATCATCCCCGACTAAGTGGTCGACATCGTGTAGCGCCATCACCAGCTCGATGGCATTCTGCTTTATCCCGCGCTGCTGGCAACGCTGACGTGCATGGTCTGACAATTGTATCGTCATCCTGTCTCTCCAACCTGTTCTGCGCTCAAGATGGCTCTAATCGAGGATGCACTCATTCCTAAAATCCGAAATTTAGGCTGAATTAATTCGGAAAGTATAGACACCCTTTTTAAGAAGATATGACATTATTATTTAAGAAATCTCCTCACACGGCAACCATGGCAGAACTCCCGCGCAAATTGATACGCGCTGATCGAGACGGCTTTGCTGAACTTCGTTGCTGGGCACTTCCGGCGCGGACGTGGAGCGGACGCGGCGGAACGAATTGTGCGGCGCCCGCTTTGCCCCCCCCCCTGACACATCGTATCTCCCGCCCGCCTACAGACCTCGGCAGGCACAATGGCCATGAACCACAGCGGTAGCACCCATTGGCGAGGGGGGCCTCGACTTGCATCTGCCAGACTTGGCCAGAGCCCCGGAGGATCAAACTTCATCGCGGCGCACAGAAAATCGGCGGCATCCAAAGTGAGCGGTTGATGCTAGAAGGGGGCCGCTCTCTTGATGTCCCTCCGGGGCGAAACAACGGCTCTGCTGCAGCCGATGCCGCACCGTGGTGAGCAAGCGCCGGTCAAGATCTGCCAGCCGCATTCGGACATGGGGAACTGACGGGCGAGCTGCACTCAGTCGGGCCGGCAGCCTTGGCGACGCCTGCCGCGCAGAATGACCGCTTCTTCCGCAGCTCTATTGGAACAGGCCAAATATTGCTGCAGCTGTTGGCGAACGGCTGCTTTCGGGTAACCACCATGCGGCATGCCGGAGCGCCGACCGGCAGCTATGGGCCGATCAAAGCTTCAGCCACCTTTGAAAAGGGAAGCCTCATCCCGACCAGAACTTCCCATGTCCCAAAATGCCGAAGGGGCCCGTCTGGACCCATTGGCTACCTAGGTGCTAGCGTTCGAGCGGAGTCGCCTGACGAGATAGGGTGAGCGCGCTGGCAGTTTCACTCATCTATGATGTCGAAATCATCTTTTTCGGATGAAGGCTTGCTGCGCCTTTGTGGCTTCGGCGCACCTGCCCTCTTCTTTCCTAGAGCGTAGTCCGCCATGGAGGGAGACGGATGGCCGGGAAACCCTTCCTCGAAGCCCTGCACCATCTCCTTGTAGCTGAGGCCCAATGCAGACATCTTGCAAAGCTCGCGCCCATCGGTCCCGTCCCTGAGCACGAGGCCGCCACCCTTGGGGGCCACTTCAAGACCCCGTTCTTTGAAGCTGTCGATGAATTCGCCCCAAGACCGGCTTTCGTTGTAGATGCGCTGCGCAAGCGCAGCGAGAGCATCCGCATCATCCGGCGTGAGGGCTTTCGCAAGCTGCCCGCCCCGGATCTCCGTGCAGCCTGCCGGATTGGCCCGAGAGACGACACTCTCGACGGCTGTGTCGGGCAACGTTGCGGCAGAAGGTACTTGTCCCGGAGGGGCAAAAACCAGCTCGGGAAGGACGGTCTCCCAAGCATCTCGACGCGCGTAGTGCGCGTATTGCTCGTCACCATCCGACTTGCGCCACTGGACCACAGCTCCGACCGCACCCGAAAGCAGGATCTGCCCCGTCGGATGCTCCCATGACTTCGACATGCGTCCTACTAGGCGGCCCTGCCGGTCCAGCAACTCCCAGTTGGAGGCTCGGTGGTCCAGGTGCAACGGGTCACCCACCCGGCATTCCCGGATTGCACGGTGAACCTCGTGTCGATCTCCCTGGCGACCGGCATATGACAGGTCGGAATGCTTGAGGTTTGGCAGATGGTAGACCCTCGAAGGTAGTCCTCCAGCCGGGAACTGGGGCACGACCTGTCTCTCAACGACGCAGGGGGTGCCGGGCTTCAGGAACGCATGCTCGCCCGAAGCCATAACGATCAGGCCCTTTTGGGCACGCGTCATCGCGACGTAGAAAAGTCGGCGCGGAGCATCACGGTCTTCGTTCTTCGATGCCCGGTCCCAACCGCCATCCAGAATAGCCACATGATCGAACTCAAGCCCCTTGGCCCGGTGGGCTGTCAGCAGGAGCAGCCCGCGTTGCTCGCCCCGTGTCTCACGGGACCATTCGGCCAGCCATTCGACGATATCGGGCACTGGCATGGTCTTTGTCTTCAGCTCTCTCGCCAGCTCGGCGATGCCTTCTGCCAACAGGTCGACCCACTTGTTACCTGGTTGCTCGTTGAGGAGCTCTATGATGTCGGCAACGCCCAGCAGCTCGCCCTGTCGCCGACGCAGACTTGCAACAAGCGCCTGCGTCTCGCGCAGTCGCCAGATGTTTGGCAGGTCCTGATTGGCCATTTCGACCTTGATACCCTGCTTTTCAGCATAGGTCCGGACAGCGCCAAGTCTCTTCCAGTCACGAGAGATGACGGCGGCACGGGCCCAGGACCACTCCGGATCCAGTTTCGACAGCCGCACCATCTCGTCGACGGCAGCGATCGCCTGTGGCACATCGCCGGAGGGGACATTCAGAAGCTGAACCCGGCCCTGTCCAACCCCATCCACCTTTGCGAGGACGCCCCCCCTCAGGATCACGCCTGCGATCTGCGTTGATCCTGATCTCATGATCAACCTTCATCCGATCCGGCGCCGCCGAAATCACCGCATTGGCCGCCGCAATGATGTGGTTGGTGGAACGATAGTTCTCGACCAGGAACGCCGGCCGCGCCTTGTAGTCTTCTTCGAACTGCCGGATGAACCCGACGGAAGCGCCATTGAAGGCATAGATGTTCTGATCGTCGTCCCCGACGGCGAACAGGCTGAGCTTCAGGTCGGCATCCTCGAGAGATCTGCCCGCGACCGCCGAGATAAGCTGATACTCTTCCGGCCCGATGTCCTGATACTCGTCCACGAGGATCCAGCGATAGCCCTGGATCAGGGTCTCGCGCTGCGCTTCGGCTTCGGATTTCGACAGCCCTTCGCCTTCGAGCTGGCGCACCGCCTCCATTACGATGCCATCGAAATCTTCGGTCTCGGCCCGCTGGCCCACAAAACTGGCCCCCACAAGTTTCATCGCCAGCGCATGACAGGTAGAGACGGTGACACCAACGGCATCGTCGCCGACCAAGGAACGCAGCCGCACGCGGATTTCGGCCGCTGCGTGCCGGTTGTAGGCGAGAACCAGAATGCCTCGCGGGTCCTCGCGTTTCATACGCAGCAGATAGGCGATCCGATGGACAAGCACCCGCGTCTTGCCTGACCCCGGGCCCGCCAGGACCAGAACATTCGTCCGGTCCCGGTCATCCGTCACGATATCCTGCTGGACCTTGTTGCCCAGCTTCTCGACGATAGCCTCCCAAGAGGCGCTGGTGGTCTGACGTCGGACCTCGCGGCCCATGCCCGGCATCCACCGTTTCATGAACTGCTCCTTGTTGAGCAGGAAATAGTCCTCTGACAGACGTTCTGCATCGCGCTTGGACCGGAGACCGGTTTCGGCATAGGTCGCCATGACATGGGTCTGGAGTGTCTGCTCGCCGTAGTGGTCTTCCAGCGGCGCGAAATGCGCCTGGGTGAACTGCCCCCCTGCCGGATCGAGATAGACCGTCATGGCAGAGCGGAACACCGTAAGTCCCTTGCCGAGCGTCACCACACCCTGTTCATGCAGCCACATGAGCGCCCGCTCCATGAGCTTGGTCATGTCACCAATGCCACTGGTCTTCAGGATGGCATCCTGTTTCAGCTGTGCCAGCAGGTCGCCGACTGTCGTCTCGACCTGGAGATCCTTGCCCCGAACCCCCTTGTCGAGCCGGCCTGTCAGATAGGTCAGGAGCAGCTCGGCCGCTTGCCACCGCAAGTTTGCCGTTGCCCGAACTGTTTTCCAGGGCCGCACCAGAGTGACCATCAGCGTATTGCGACTGACCCTCCGCAGAGAGATATTCCCGCGACCGCCGTCTTGGCTTCGGCCATCTTGGGCAATCCCCCGCACCAGCCTATCGACCGCATCGGGCCTGACATCCGGATGGCCCTGGTCGCGCAAGCGCTGACAGGTTTCAGAAAGGTTCAAAGGAACCGGGGTTCGGTCATCTATGTCCGGCGCCAGCTCCTGCATCAGTGCGATAAGATTGCCCTCCAGCGCCGAAGACTGAGCCAGTCTCTGTGCCGAGGAACTGGCAACACCAACGTGGACAAAAACAGTAATCGCAACGTCGTTGCACGCGATGCCCAGCGTTTCCAGCGTCGACATGGCCTTTGGTAGCGCACCGGGCGATATCCCCGCCACACCGCAAAGCTCATCGGTCGACACGCCTTCGTCAGCCGGGGCCGAGACCAGATGCGCCACGATGGCCAGAAGTTGGTTGCGATGCGCTAGCGTCAGGTCTGCCCCGGCCAACCGCTGCTTCGCCTCATCCACGGACCGCACCCGCAGGGAGGACGGGAACACCTGAACCCGGTTCTCTTCCCGCGATACAAGATGCGCTTCCTCCAGCCAGGACACAGCAGTCTTGACGCGGGTGTCGTCCGTGGCGCTGTCGCGCTCGAACTCCTGGTCTTTCTCGGACCGGACGATCTCACCAGAAGTTGCAACGACCTTGCCGGTCTTTTTTCGTCCGCTCGTCGATCCGACGCAGCGCCTTGAGGATTGCCCCGATTTCATGCCGGGCGAGGCGCGAACTGGCCGTCAGCCGGAATTGCCGTTCCACATCATCAGCCGCAAACAACAGGACGCAATGGGCGTCCTCCCGGTCCCGTCCGGCGCGCCCGGCCTCCTGAAGGTAGTTCTCCAAAGACCCTGGGATATCGGCGTGGACGACCAAGCGGATGTCGGGCTTGTCGATCCCCATCCCGAAGGCATTGGTCGCGGCGATCACGCGCAGCTCGCCCACCCGGAACTGTTCCTGCACGACCTGCTTGTCGTCCGCGCTCATCCCGGCATGGAAATGCGCCGCATCCACACCCTGAGACTTCAGGAACTCGGCCACCCGCTCGGTTTCCTTGCGCGAGGAACAATAAACCACCGCCCCAGAGCGCCCCTCGGCGGGAAGCAGTGCGTCGAGGACGTTCATCACGTCCGACAATTTGGATGCCTTGTTCGTCGGCCGCACTTCAAACGCCAGGTTTGTCCGCGAGGCGCCCCCGTCAAGCGGCAACAGCTCGACTCCGGCCTTGGACTGGAAGTGTTCGATGATATCCGCAACAACCTCGGGCTTTGCGGTCGCGGTGAGGCAGAGCACAGGCGCGGGTGGTTGATCCTCCGAGAACTCCCTGATGAAGCGGCCAAGGTAGCGATAATCCGGCCGGAAATCATGCCCCCACTTCGACACGCAGTGCGCCTCGTCAATCGCCCAAAGCCCCACTTCGCGTTGCGCCAGCACGCTACGGATCGAGGTGCTGCGAAGCTGCTCAGGAGAGATGATGAGGATCCCGGCGTCGCCCATCCGGACCTTGTCGAGCGCATCCTGACGTTCCGGCATGGACATCATGCCATTGATCGTGACCGAGCAGGAGATCCCGGCACGCTCCATCCCCTGAACCTGATCCGCCATCAAAGCGACCAGGGGAGAAATCACCACCGTCAGCGCACCGATCTTGTCGAACCGCGACAGCGCCGGCACCTGGTAGCACAGCGACTTGCCCGTCCCTGTCGGCAGGATCCCCAGCAGGCTGTTGCCGGACATGGCCTCATCGACGATGCGTTCCTGCAGCGGGCGTCCCTCCGGGTCGACCGGCTTGGCGCGGAAGCTGGGGAACCCGAACCACCTTTCCAAGGCGCGCACCGGGTCGTTCTGCTCGGAGCACCAGTTGCAGGCCGGATCCTTGCAGGAGGTGTCCCGCAGATGCCTGACAATCAGGGAGGCCTCGCGGAACTGCGCCCTCACCCAGGGAGGCATGACGGAGTCGCCGCCTGCCACCGTAATCCACGAGAGGGCATAGGCCATCGGCCAACCGTTCTGAGGGCTGCTGAGGCGTCGCAACGTCTGTTCTACACGCAACCCGCACGCTCGCCCGTCAAGCAACCGCGTGATCGCGGCCGCAGCCTCGTCATAGCTTGGACAACACTTGCCGCGCAGGTAGGAGAACACGGCATCAAAGCCGCCGGCGCGTTCCATGCGCGTGGTCAGATAATGGTAGGCAGCCAGCTCGTCGGGCGCGACATCAGCCAATTTGGCAAAAGCATCCAGCTGATTGGCGAGCACCTCGAAAACAAGGCGCGCGTCCAGTTCGGGATCGTTTACATGCCCGGTGGCAAGGCGCCCGTCATGATAGTGCTTCACAAGGTGGTGGTATGGGTTCCGCGGGAAGGCCAGCGGGTTCAGCCACAGGGTGTCGATTGGCGCCTGTATGATCTGGCCAAGTCGGGGCCGTTTCGCGATCAGATGTTCGAGGTCGTGCTTCAGGAAGTTATGGCCAATGGGATGCGCTACATCACCGACCTGCGCTTCGAGCTGATCGAGGAACTCTTCGGAGATCCCTCCCATTGACTTCAGCACCGGCCGTTCATCACCGCGCACGGCCGCTATTCCAAAGATCTTTGCCCTGGAAGGATCGACCTCAAGATCGATCGACAGGCACCGGGACAAAAGTTGGTTGTGACGCATTTCCATAGATTTATGAGTAACGATGAGAAAGCGCCGAACAAAGCCCGTTCATTTCGTGGTGGGGCCCGAACGCAATGACGTGCCTGATGCGACGGGCAGTGGCGCGACCGCCCGATCGCTCTTCCTCACTCACTGGCAATAGATCGCCATCCAATGCACTCCGAAAGGTATGAACGCGCATCCGCTGACAATCTGGCAATCCCCGCGTACCGCGCCAGATCGAGAACGGAATCCTCGCTCCTGCTCAGTTCAGCCGCATGGCGGTCATAAAGCTCCGCGATCTCCGTGCGGGAAATATCCCGGATAGACCGATCCAGTCCCGACCGGAAGCCGACCCTGTCGGCTTTCGTTCCTACCGCCCAAAGGAAATCGACACCATTCTCGGGATGCAGCTCAACCTGGCCAAGCGCCCTGGAGACCTGCTCGGAGATCCGCCTCCCCGTCCGTTGCCAGCCATGCATTCCGGAGACCCGCTTGCCCAGCAAGGCTATCGGCATGGGCCCTTCGCGCTCGACCACGTCCGCAATCAGGCGCTCAAGGACGGGAATGTAGTCCGCATCGTAGAACCTTTCGGGATCGGGGCTGGCTTCACTCGAACCAGTTTCTCCCACCTCCGGCCTGGCAGCTGACGGCGCTGCACGGGCAAACTGTGCCTCCTGCCGGACAGGCGCTGACGGTGCGATGTCTCCTTCGCCGACCTCCATGATCGGCAGATCGACCTCAGCGACCGCTGCTTCCTCGGCCTCATGTGAGACCTCGATCTCATCGGCATCTTCCGCGAGCATGGCGTCGCGTGCCGCGTCTTCTTCGGCCCGCTTGGCGCGATCGGCCTCGAGGTGCTCCGTCAGCGCGGTGTGGATGCGTTCGACCACGGCCGCAGGATTGCGGAACCAGTCGGTCGACCAGATCCGGAAGATCGTCCAACCAAGGTTTTCCAGCACCGCCTGTCGCACCTTGTCCCGGTCCCGCGCCGTGGCAGAACCGTGATAGGTCGCCCCGTCACACTCGATCCCGGCAAGATAGACGCCCGCATGATCCGGATGCACGACGCCCAGGTCGATGCGGAAGCCCGAGACGCCGATCTGCGGACGCAGCTCCCATCCCTTGGCCTCGATGGCCGCCTTGATCGCGGCCTCGAAGACATTCTCGACCGGCCCGAGCGAGCCGTCATCTTGCGCCGGGAGCGCGACAGGACCACGTGCCGCAAAATCGAGGAAGCCCTTCAGGTGCTTCACCCCGATGGCCTTGGTGCGCGTCAGGTCGATCTGATCGGCCCGGATCGAAGCAAATACATGCAGCTCCGCCCGAGCGCGCGTCACCGCCACGTTCAGGCGCTTCTCGCCGCCGTCTCCGTTCAGAGCGCCGAAGGCCATCGAAAGCTTGCCTGCATGGTCAGGGCCGAAGGTAATCGAGAACAGCATCACGTCCCGCTCATCGCCCTGGATGTTTTCCAGGTTCTTGACGATGACCGGCTCCTCCCGCGCATCCTCGAAGAACCATTCCAGATCCGGGTTCTTCCGCCGCTCCTCGTCCAGAAGGTCGAGGATCAGACCCTGCTGCTCGGCGTTGAAGGTGATGACACCAAGTGTCAGCCGCCCCTCCTCCGGCCAAGTCAGCCATTCATTCATGCGGCGCACCGTCATGCGCACGATGGCGCGGGCTTCGGCCTCGTTGGTCCTGCCCTGACCCCGCGCATAGACGCCATCGACCTGGTGCAGCCTCACCGCTTCCGACGCCGTCGCCGGAGACGGGAAGGTCACGAGGCGGCCGCCGTAGTAATGCCAGTTGGAGAAGGCGATGAGCGCCTCGTCCCGGCTGCGATAGTGCCAATCGAGCTGCTGCGTCGGGATGCCTGCCGCGGCGACCTCGTCCAGGATGGACGCCAGATCCCGCTCTGCTTCAGGCAGCTCGTCCTCACCGGCGTCGCTGCGCCCGAAGAAGTTCGTCGGGGGAAGCTGCTTTGGGTCGCCGACGATGATCGCCTGCTTGCCCCTCGCGATCGCACCGATCGCGTCCCAGGTGGTGATCTGCGACGCCTCGTCGAAGATCACCACGTCGAAAGCCGCCTGCCCCGCAGGGAGATACTGCGCCACCGAAAGTGGGGACATCAGCACGCAGGGGGCCAGCTTGGTGAAGGCGTCGGGCATTTCCGAGATCAGCGTGCGGATCGGCATGCTGGGCCGTTGCAGCCCAAGCTGATGCCGCAGCGTGCCAAGTTCAGACCGACGCGCAACAGCATCCTGGGCTGGCAAGCCATGCTGGATGCGGGACAGGACCTGCCCCGCCGCCATGTCCGTTGCGCGGTCGTCCAATTCCCGGAAGCGCTTGATCGCGTCCTCGTGCGACCAGTGGGAGAACCCTCGCAATTCAGGCTGCGCATCCATGGCCTGTGGCAACCACCAGGCCGCATAGGCCGAGGTGAAGGCGGCATCGACATCGCCCGCGATCCCGCCTTCTTCGACGGCATGGACAAGGGCCTCAAGCCCTGCCCCGCGGGCTTGTGTGCGGACTTCGACCCACCGGGTCCAATCCTGCAGGTGCTCCTTGTTGTCCTGAATGGCCTGCAAGGCTGCCAGCAGCTCGGACAGCGCCATCCCCTCGGGTGAGGCATGCGCCGTCTGCGCGAAAGCCCCGGCATGCTCCTGCCAGCTTTCATGTTTGCGCTGGAAGAGCGTGATCGCGTTGCGCAGGTCACCACCGCTCCGCTGGGCAAGGCTCTGGCGGGCCAGATCCCAACGGGCCGGATCTGCGACCGTGGGCGCGATCTCGGCGAGTACCGTCTTCATCGCCCGCGCCTGGTCCATCCAGTCAGCCAGGCGCGCCGGATCCGTTTCCACGCCCTTGACCACCGGACAACCGGTGAGCGGGCTTGCCTCGACCTCGGCTCTGGCGCGCTTGGCGTCCGCCAGCGCGACGATATCGAATTGGGGATCGGCCTTTCCGCCCTCCGCATAGGTCTGCATAAGCTTGCGCACCGAGGATTTGGCAAAGACCGAGAACGGCCACATCTTCGTCTGTGCAAGTCGCCAGTTGGCATCGAGCTGATCCAGCGGAAGGCTTTCCAGCCGCGCCATTGGATAGCTGGCAGAGGTTCGACCGGCTGCGGTGGTGTAGGCAGCGAGCCTGTCCGTCAGCATCTCTGCCTGCGCCTTCATCTCGACGACATCCCGCGTCAGCGACCAGCTTACATCCTCGCCCGTCTCAGGGATCGACGACAGGAGCAGCAGCGGCGCGACTTCGGACGCCTCGCCAGCGCCTGCCCAGGTCAGCCCGGCATGGCGGGCAAGCGCCTCGGCGGCCTCTGCCAGCTCACGGGTGGCCGTGCCCAGCTTCGCGCCTCGTTCCAGAAGTTCCGCCTGCCAGCCAAAGGACCACTCCTCCGCTTGCACCAGCGGCAGCGGCTTGCGGCCCGCGATGATCTCCTGGCACCGGCCAAGGGCCTCGGCCAGCTTCCTCAGATGCATGTAGCTTTCCGCATCATGCGCATCCTTGTTCGCGAAGCCCAGGCTGAACGGCTGTTCCTGACCGGCGGCCTTGCCGATCGCCTGGAAGACGCTGAAGCCTTGCGTCCCCTTCTTGTGCAGCGCCGTGACATAGGTGTTCAGCTGTTCGCGGGTGACCGTCAGGTCATCCGTCACCTTGATCCAGTCGGCGTGCGACGCGCTGGCCGCCCGCGCCCAGCTGCGGCCCAGCTGAGACAACACCGATTTCCGGTCGGCCTTGTTGGAATGCAGCTCGAGCACCGCATCGCCAAGCCCATGCGACGCAAGCCGCCGCTGCACCACGTCCAGCGCCGCCGATTTCTCGGCCACGAAGAGGACGGTCTTCTGCATGGCGAGGCATTGCGAGATGATATTGGCGATGGTTTGGCTCTTGCCGGTGCCCGGCGGCCCGATCAGGACGAAGTCATGCCCCTCCTGCGCGGCCAGAACGGCGGCAAGTTGGGAAGAGTCTGCGGGCAGCGGCGTGAACAGATCGCGCGGCGCGAGCCTGCGGTCCACATCGACCGCGACCGGCAGTCCCGGCGTCCCTTCGGCCAGGAAAGGCTCGGTCGGGTTGTCCACTAGATGCTTCACCAGCGCGCTTTCGCGCAGGCTGTCGGTCCGCTCTACCAAGTCCTTCCACATCAGGAACTTTGCAAAGGAGAAGGTCGAAAGCGCAAGCTCCTCTACCACCTCGAAGCCGGCAACATCGCGCACCTTACGGCGCATGATCTCGAAGATGCGCGGGAGGTCGAAACCGCTCTCATCCCGCGGCAGATCACCCTCCAGCTCGGGCACCTTCAGGTCGAAGTCCCGCTTGAGAAACTCCAGCAGCGTGGTGTTGAAGCGCACGTCGTCCTCGTGATGCTCGATCACGAACTCCGACTGCGCAGACTTGCGGGAGATCTTCACCGGCACCAGCAGCAGCGGCGCGCGGTAGCTGCGCGTGTCCCCTTCGGACTTCTTCCAGCGCAGGAAGCCGGCGGCCAGGAACAGGGTGTTCGTGCCGCCTTCCTGCATGTCGCTTTTGGCGCGCCGGTGCAGCTCGAGCAGCCGGCGCTCGCTTTCCTTGCGGGTCAGCGGGACCGCGATCTGGCCCCTCGCGAAGGCATCCTGCGCGACCTCTTCAAGGAGCTTGGGCTCTTCCTTCGCCAGAAGGTCGCGCGTGCCAACCGGATCCTCGTCCTTGAGCGCCAGCGCGCGGAACTTCTTGCCGTCGGCCAGCTGATCTTCCAGTGCCGAGACATCAGGGCACAGGAAGGGGAGCGTCTGCTTGCTGTCCTTGAAGTTCAGCAGCCGGTTGCGCAGCGACAGGTCCAGAAGCTTGCGTTGCCAGCGAGAGATCCGGTCCGCTGGCGTCGAGGCCTCATCCTCGATCAGTTCGCCGGGCAGCAGGCCCAGATCCAGCGGGCGCGGCAGGGCTGCCGGACTTGCAGCGACATCTTCCGCCTCGGCCTCCAACTCGGAGCGATGGCTGGCGAGCGGGCGAATCCGGGCCGCCCGGGCACGCCGGATGTCGACTGCCATGACAAAGCTGTGCTCATTGCGCTCGGAGGTCAGTTCGCGCGCCGTATCAACCGCCTGCTCGAACCCGACGCTGGGTTTCTTCGTCAGCAAGGTGGTCTCCATGACCACGAACTCGCGCGCATCGATGGCCTTCCGGACCGTCATCACGTCGGGCTCGCTGATGGTCCCGAAATCCCGCTCCGTCAGCCAGACCCCGGTCCAGGCATGCCCTTCGGAGAAGAGCACGACGGGGTTGAGACCAGCGGCTTCGAAGCAGCCGGCCAGCAGCAGGGCACTATCCAGACAGGTAGCCAGTCCTTCAGACTTGATGCGACCGGGGTCACGCACCTTCTGGCCGCGCAACTCGAAACTTGCCGGAGGCACCGCGTAGGTCAGCCCCATGCCGGTCGCGGCCGACCAGATCGCCCCGGCCAGCATCCATGCACGGGACGGGTCTCGGGACTGGTAGCCATCCATGGCACCGCTCTGTCCGGCCCCCTCCAGTAGTCGGCTGGCCTCCTTGAGGACACCAGCGACAACCGAGTCATTGGGAGAGACGAAGGCCGCAAGCAGATGCGCCATGTCGCCGACACCACCCCATTCGTCTCGGGCCAGCATCTCGATCGGGCGCTGCTCGTGCAGCAGCTCCGTCTCGCGGTGCTTCACAACGAACTGCAGCTCTCCCCACTCTGCCTCGTTAAGGCCGCCCAGGATCACCGTATCCAAGGGCGTTTCCAGGTCGCGCAGCTCTTGTCGTTGCCCCGGCGCCAGCCGATCCACCGTCCAGTTTTTCTGGCGGATCAGACCGGGACTGCACGTCAGTTCGAGAGTGATATTCTCCAGCGGCTCATCTGAAAGGTTCTCCAACACGACATTTTTCAGAACCGAGACACCGTTCTGGGACGATGCAAAGTTTACTTTCTGAGCGACGGACAGCACTAGAACGAGCTGGTCACGCGCCTCTTCCCCGACCGTATCAAACGACATTCTTACGCTACCTGGCCCTTTAATCCCCGAGCCAGTCACTCATACGAGAATGTGTCTGTCAATTGCACGGTCGTTTCGCCGAAGAATTGAGAAACGTGCCTATGCTCCCGCGATCTGACGAAGTCGCAGAAGGAAATTTCAGACGCTTGGCCTCCGGAAACTCAGTATTTCAGGTCAGAACCAACGGAATTTGGAGCTTATCTTATCCCTCATACCCAATAGAAGAACCTGGAAGACGCCTACGCAAACGGCTGCCGCGCCCGGACGCTCTGCTCACTTCACGCCGATGCTCGCACAAGTGTCACCTGATAGCAGAAGGGTGCGGTTTCGCTAATCTCCACGATATCTCCAGCACGCGCACCGTTGTCTGCAAAGAAGCTGCGCACCCAGGATCGGTCACGGAAAATCTTCTTGGTGAGGTCGATATCGGTGACGGCCGGAAGCGCTCCGCCCCAATTAATGGTCAGGGTCCGCGCGGCTGCACTTGCCCTATTGCCCCCGCCAAGGGTTTCCTTCGGGAAAGAGCTGATGCAATCGCGCAAGTAGAAGTGACTGTTATTGAGGTTGCCTTGGGTCAGCACGCTCCGCCCAACGAGACCGCGGATTGGCGTCTCGGCCTCGGGCGTCTGGTCTGCCAGAGGTGATGACAGCTCGGATCGGACGTTGGTGGCCGCACGCGGCGAGTTCCCGGCATCTTCCTCGTCGATGACATCGAAATCCTCCACCACAGCCCGAGCGCCGCCTTCTGCCCTCAGCACGACTTCCGCCGCGGCGCGCGCGTCTTCGCCCGAATCGTGGTGCTCGAACCTCAGACCAAGGTGCTGCTTGAGCGAGGCCAGGCCATGCCCGCCGTTTCCCTTCAGCTCGGGCCATGCCGCGCGAGCGACGGTCACGCTGTTCTGCCAATTCCAGCCCGGCTCCTGCCGGCCAAGCGTGGCACTGGCGGCGCGGATCGCACTGCGGTCGAACCCGGAGTGCTGATAGACCGGGCGACCCGCGAGCCCAGCCTCCAACAGGTCAAGGACTTCCCCGATCGTCGGCGCCCCGACCACCATGTCACGCGTAATGCCGTGCAATCCGCTGAAGACCCAGCGATCCGTTCCAGGGTCGACCAGGGTAACCCAGGTCTCGATGCGGTCATCAGGCAGAACGCAGGCAATCCCGACCTGGCAAATGCTTGCGCGATCATGGTTTGCGGTCTCCACATCGAGGGCGAAGAACCCGAAGGGGCCATCGGGCAGCTTCGGCAGCGCGCCGCTCGTGGAAGCGACATCGCGGGGGCCAGCTGCCTGAACATCCTCACGGGACCGCGCAAGCTGCCGTCCCAGGGCCGCGCGCTCGAAGGGGCTGAGGTCCAGCTCCTCGATCAGGGCATCGACAAGCGCGGTAGGCTCCTCGTAGGGGTCCATTCCGCGGCGGTTCCAAGCGATCATATCCTGGGGCGCAAGCGCGATGACCTGGGCCTCGATGCCGGCGATATCCGCACGATCCGGTAGTGGCACCCAGACGGCTGCGCAATGGCGCGCGATGAAGACGTTGCGTAGGGCCTTCGCGATGTCCCCATCCGCCTTTGTGGCCGGGTCATTGCGCAGACGCCACATCCGCCCGGTGTTGTACATGCGCGAGAAGTAGTGGCTGGTGCTTTCGGACCCGGTTCGGTGGCGCTGATGGATGCGCTTGCGGAAGGTCTCGGAGGCCGAAGAGGTCGAACCGATGTAGCGGAAGGCTCCGGTGTGATCGAAGAGCCCGTAGATGCCACGCGCATCGTCTGGCGCTTCCGAGGTCGGTCGCGGGGTCGCCGCACGCAGCATTGCCAGGATCTCGGCTGCGGTAGGGGTGGTCACGTCGTGTCTCACTCCTTCTCGATACACTGCCAGGCGATACCGCTGACAATGCCCCAGATACCCTCCTCGTTCGGGCGCCGCCAGCGCGGGATCGCGCATTGCATTCGGCCGTGACGCAGGAAAACGCGATTCGGCCAATGCCGTCAGATTTGGGGTAAATTGACACCTCAGATCCGTGTTTCGCGACCACGGCTGCGCCGGTTTTTGCGAAAAACTCCGAACTGGAGACTTCAGCGCGTTTGCGAATAATATTCTTGAATGCCGATAATGGCCCGCAGCTCATGGGCTCCAGTAGCACCGCGACCTTTGCGAAAAAAAATGAGAGCGCTGCGTGGGGCTTGCACACATGACAAGGCTGCGACAGACCTAGTAGAAATGCCGATGGATCAGTCTCTTAGACAGCCCGTCAGGCGTCAATGCCCACTCTCTCTTGCGGGGGGAATGTAGGTCGTCCAGGAGCCCAAGTTGCAGAGCCCCAACATTATCGAAATTCCGGACAACGGCGGAGCGGTCGCAGTAATGGCAGATCTCCATTTCAAGTCATATTTGCGGCATGGAAGTAACCCGCTCGAGCTTCATGGTCTGCAAGATCGGCTGCTCCGTGAAAACGTCGATGCCTTGATCGTCTCGGGTGACCTGTCCGACACCTTCGGCCCGTCACTGCAGGACGCGCTCGCATATCTGAGCCGCTATGTTCCCGCTGGTCGCATCCACCTCCTCCCCGGAAACCATGACTACTATTCTGGGCGGCTGGACGACGAGAACCGGCTGCGTGACCTGGTTCACGCAAGCGGGAGTTGGTTCGCGCAGAAGACCGAACTCCGCCATCGTAGCGACCGGTATCTCTGCGCCACGCTCTGGACCGACTTCGAGCTACTGGGGGATCAGGAGGCTGCCAAGAACTACGCACGCCGGTTCATGCGCGACTTCGACATGATCTCCACCGAAGCGTCTGGTCATGAGTGGCTTGATCCGGACGAGGTGCTGCCGCGCCGCATTGTCCCGGTTACACCTGAGGATATAATCGCCGTACATCGGGATCACCGCGCTTGGCTGGAAGAAAGACTGGCGACCCCACATTTCGCTGGCAATGGCAGGACCTTCGTTATCACGCACCACGGCCCGCACCCGTCTGCCGCGGGTCCAATCGATGGCCTCACGCCAGCCTTCCACTCGGACTTGACAGAAGTCCTCGAGCGGAGCGACATCGAAACCTGGTTCTTCGGTCATTCACACCGACGACTGTCCTCCGTGGTTGCAGGAACACGTATTCAGAATGTTTCAATCGGCTACCCCGACGAAGATCATGGCGCCGGCGAGGATGACCTGGCGGAGGTCTGCTTCATTGCAGCGGCGCTGGCCACGCAGCCCTCGAGTGAGCTTGGGGACCTGCCGGCTGATAGACAGGCACTCGAGCGAGACTTCGGGTACGCGCTTCGGTGCAGCGAAACCGGCATTCCTGTCCTGGTGGACAAGCTCACCCCCTCAACGGGCACCTTTCTGCGCCACGCGTTGAGGGGGTGCGCCTGCCCTATCGTGCCGGAAGGAGACGCGTACTACGCAACCGATGTCATCGTCGCGCTCAGCCAGAGACGGCCAGGTTCTGAATGATGCCGTTTGATGCGATCATTTCGATCTCGGGGATGCTGGTCTGCCTGGTTGGCCTTGTTCATGTCGTCATCGCCTACCGGCGCACGACGCGCTCGGCTGAACCTGATCCGCAGCGCGTAAGACGCTTCGTCGAAAGCGCCCCGCCGATCCCCGGCCACCTGCTTTACGCTCATCAGGATCGATGCCCCACAGCGAGGCCCTCTCGCGCGCAAAAGGCCGAGCCTGCTGAGGAAGACTCAAAAGACCACGAGGCGCCGCGTTGACCACACCACTCCCCCTCGCGCCCGACCTCCAGGATCGGGAAACTGCCTTTTCCTTCGCATCTCGCCTCGCCACGATGAACGGCGTGGATACTGCGGGCTTTTGCACCGACATGGGGCTGTCCTTCAGCAAGGTGATCGACGGCAAGCCCGAAGCCTTGGCCCGTCTGGCAGATCTCAGCGCGGCTGACGTCGAGGACCTGCGGCGCTGGTCGCCCCTCTACCTGGGCAACCGAGAGCACGAGTTCCGCGGCAATCGCTTTCATGCCAAGGCCATCAAGGAAAGCACCGTCCGGGGCTGCCCTGCCTGTCTGCGGGAGGATGCGGAAGCCGCCCCAGACAGTTTTGAAGGCGACATGTACATCAGGGGCCACTGGCTCTTCCGGCCTATTACGCTCTGCCTGAAACATCACCATCCTCTCGTTCCGTTATGGGCCGAGGCCAATGTCAGTCGGCGCTACGACGCTGCCGCTCGCTTGGCCGAGATCGCGCCCGGCGTGTGGGCCGGAGAATTGGACAAGGAGCCGCGCGCGCCCAACCCGTTCGACGTATGGATCGAGGCACGCCTTGCGGGCACTCCCACGGAGAGCTGGCTGGATCAGTTCGACCTCTACGCCGCAGCGCATTTCTGCGAGTTGCTCGGGCGCGCCATCTGGGCGGTCAGGTTCCCGAAGTGGAAGAAGTTCGGCCCGGAACGTGCCTGGATGTCCTTCGAGATGGGCTTCCGCTTCGCGACCGAAGGGGAAGCGACGGTCCGTGATACCCTGATGCAGCTGCAGGAGACCATTGGCGAGGCGACCGACGGCCCCAAGAAGAAGTACGGCGCGCTGTACGACAGGCTCGCGTTCGACCTCCTGGGCGAGGCCTACGCCCCCTTCCGGGAGCTTCTCCGCGACCACATCGCAAGCACCTGGCCACTAGGTCCGGGCGACGATCTCATGGGAGAGCCTGTGCTGGAGCGAAAGGTCCACTCGGTCCGGACCGCCGCGCGCGAACTTGGCATGGATCCCCGGCGCCTGCGCAAGCTGCTGGTCGATGTCGATCTCGTCCGGCCGGCCGAGACTGGCCGCGATGACCAGTGGGAGCTGTTCGATGCCAAGGCAGCGCAGCCACATCTCGACCGCATCAACACCCTGGTGTCCGCAAAGGACTTCCAGGAAGCATTGAGCATGTCCCGCTCGCAGTTCGAACTTTTGCGAAAAGAGGGCCATTTCCCGCCCGCGATCGACGGTGGAGATCACAAGCCACTCTGGGACGTCCGTGCTGCGCACCTGCATCTGGAAAGCCTCTTGACCGGTGCCGAGCCAATCTACGTGACCATGCACGGCTGGGATGACATCCCGACAACCGCGCAAAGCCTTAAGGTCTCCCCCGGCACAGTCCTGAAGCTGCTCGCGGGTGGCAGGGTTCAGCGGATCGGTCGGCACACCAACCGTGATGGCTACGCCAGCATCGTGGTCACGAAAGGCGAAATCGAACGCCTTCTGGAGCGCCCCGAGGCGCCGGGTCTCAGTATCGACGTCTTCGCCCGCCAGTGCGGTCTGACCCGCTCCGCCGCCATGCGGCTGGTGCGTGAGGGACATGTCCCGTCCACGGAAGGCCGACACCCCAAGACCAAGGCACGGCAGCGCTTCTTGGCGCCAGGCGACCTCGCCGCTTTCCATGAGCGGTTCGTGACCCTGCGCGGTCTTGCCGTAGAGCTTGGCATGCCCTGGCAAGCACTCCGGCCCAAGCTGGCGGCTGCGGGGATCGAGCCCTTCAGCCCGGACGGGCAGGACTACGGCGCGGTTTTCGAAAGACGGGCTGCCGACCCGCTCTTACTTGCCGGCGAAGCACGGAAAAGCAAATCATCAAACAAGAAAGATGAGACATGAAGTACATGATTGTCAGGGGGATCGGCGACTTGGAAGCCCAAGCTGCTCACCAGAAGCGCTGTGAGGAGAAGCAAGTCCCGTTCATCTACGCCAGGGCGGAACGAACCCGATGCACCCTCTATTGTGAGTGCATTGATTTGGTCTCGCCGGCGATAGACAAGCTCGTAAATCATGCCGAGGAGATCCAGGTCTTCTTTCAGCAGCTGGATAGTCGCTACCCTAGACCCGCGAAAATTGACCCGGGATACCCAGCGTTTTACTTCTTTAACAAGTTGTTGGTCTCAGACGTGGACGAAGTTGCGACTGAAACCTACGACTTCCTGACAGAAATCTTGACCCGAACACCCGACCCACAACGCCCACTGCAATTTGGACAGAGTGGGTGACGCGCGGCGCAGCGGAGCCAACACGCGCAACGCCACAAACCTTGAAACGAGGCGAGACAAGTCGGCGGCAATATCATGTCGAAACAGAGCAAATTCCTATCACGTATCCTCCGCCACGAACCCGGTCTCGTTGGACTGACGCTCGCCACGAGCGGCTGGGTCCATGTGGATGACCTCTTGCGCGGCATGAGGAAGGTAGGACAACGCCTTACTCTGGTCGAGCTCCGACAGATCGTCGCGGAGAACGACAAGCAACGTTTCACCCTCTCGAAGGACGGGCGCCGCGCCGGATCAGGGCTGCGCAAGGTCACAGCATCGCGGTAGATCTAAAATCGGATCCCCCCAAAAGCCTCCGGTCATCCCGCTTCACGGCATGACGAGCGCAAACTTCGATGCAGTCTTTGCAAAAGGCTTCAGCCCTAGTCGGCGGCCACGCCCCACATATCGCCCCATCGACAACGAACTATGGAAGAGACGCACATGGACTATTCACCTGACGACTGGGTGATCCTGAAGGTTTCGTTTGCGACGCGGGACAGAACTTTCACTCAACTCAGAGTGTTGGGCGGCTGGCGCGGCGGGTATCTCAGTGGGGATGCATGGCGCATAAACTCAGGCATTCAGGCCGTTCATGCGGATGACCTCGAATACCGCTTCGTTGGTCGATCAGGTTCCGTCTATCTATGCCGTCGCGGCGGATATCGCATGTCACGCATCATGGCGTCTGGCCTGGAAGAGCTGAAGCGTCAACCGACCGTTGTCGATGCAGAGGTTCTGGAAGACCGGAATTGGTTTGAACCAGGGCTCCTTGAAGCACTTCTCTCAACGGCGGCTGACGATACAGCGGTGAAGTGACTTCGCCTCGAGACCTGCGTGCGTCAGCGAAGGCCTGATTGATGCGCAGGTGGGAGACCTCAGCCGGAAGTGCCGCTGCTTCCGGCCCTCTCCGGACATTCGCCAAGTTGGGCTTCGCTGCGGAGCAGCTTACCCATACCGGACATCGGCGGCATCGTGCAGCATCGACTGACAGCCCAAGGTGCGCAGCGCGGACAATGCGCCAGTTCGCTGCCGCTATGCCGATGCCTGCTCTCCTGAAGCGGAAGGTGAGCACTATTGGAGCTTAAACCTTCGAACAACGATCATGAGAGATGTGGTTTCGAGATAGACTGAAGTCGCACAATAGGCCCCTGGTCGCAGTTTGATTGGTAAGGTTTCTGCAACAAGGTCGTCACCAATTTCTGCGGCCTGTTAGAGCTTTGTGGTGAAGCCCAACCGGGACCTGCTAAACCTGATTGAATGCTTCGCAACAGCAAATTTCTCAAGGTCACGTACTCGCAAGAAGTTGTTTCAGCGCTGCTGACGGTTCGCCTCGCGCGGAGCCACCGTCTTGTTCAGTAAATACACCGACCAAAGACACTTGCCCAAGTGCCAGTCTCGCGCTGTTCAACATAGGTCCGCCAGACAGGCCTCGTGGGATTGGCGCAGTTTGAAGCATTTCACTGTTGATAGATTTTACCTTGCTTCGTCGATATTGTAGACTAATCAAACCATCGGCTATTTCTTCGGACGTCCCGGTAAATATGTAGGGCTTAGGTTGCAGAGTTGCGCCTGGGCGTTTGAAGTCTCTGGCTAGCCAACCACCGATGGTGATTGGCGAGGAAGGCGTGTTGCTAATATTGCATATCTCCAGGCAAGGTCGACCAGCTAACTGATCTGCATAGAAACATGCAATATCGCGATCTTTCGCAAAGTAAACTTCACTATTGACGTCGCCGACATAGACCCAATTTCCTTCAGCATAAAACGCCTTTTCACCAGCTTCATCCTTTCCGTCATGTCCAAACAAAGTGTGTTTCGCCGTGACCAACATCGGACGTGAATTATGGCTTAGGATGAACCCGGTACCTACTTGGTCAGGGAGAGTGGAATCCTTCGCGTTCGACGCATAAATCGGCACGAGTGTCGGCTGCACAATCCTCGCAAAATTTTCTCCAATAAGTTCTATGCATTTCTCAATCATCCTGTAGCCGTCTAACCTGTGTTCAGTAGATGTTACCAAGTCAAGAATCTCAGCCTGCAAAAGACCGGCCCAATGCGGCCATTTGAACTGCGCCGGGTTTACCGGAGGCTGATCGACGTTAGTTACGCGGCCATTGGTTCATTTTCCAGAGCTGCGTAGAAGTTGGCCTCGGCTTCAGCGGGCGGGATGTTCCCGATCGGCTCGAGGATACGACGGTTGTTGAACCAGTCCACCCATTCGAGCGTCGCGTATTCCACGGCTTCTAAGCTGCGCCATGGTCCACGGCGGTGGATGACCTCAGCCTTGAACAGGCCATTGATCGTCTCGGCCAAGGCGTTGTCGTAACTGTCGCCGACGCTGCCCACGGAAGGTTCGATACCGGCTTCCGCCAAGCGCTCAGTGTAGCGAATAGACAGGTATTGCGAGCCCCTGTCGCTGTGGTGAACCAGCCCCATGCCCTTTCCGGGGCGGCGATCATGGACCGCCTGTTCCAGGGCATCGAGAAGGCGTTTTTGCGCAAATCTAGGGGATTCATCTCGTGAATCCAGCATCCTAGCCGGGCAGCATGAGCAGACCTCCGAAGCCGACCTACAAGACCACCAACTGG
>NZ_NTHN02000051.1 GCF_002300555.2 Alloyangia mangrovi
CAAGCAGTTTCAAGATTTACCGAACAATGTCCTACCTCGACAATATCCGCACCTTCGTCCGTGTCTACGAGTTGGGCAGCATGTCCGCCGCGGGACGGGTGTCGGGGCGCCGAGGGGGCGGAAAACTGCCCGGAAATCGAGCCTTACGCAACGTGCGGCCAGCGGCCGGTGGCGAGGCGCGGAAGCCGGCACTGGCCAGCAAAAATTCTCCTCGCTAAGACTTTTGCAGAACCTTCGGTCGCGACGCTGCCCCGCGGCGGCTGGAATGCTGCGCGGCGCGTCCTGCCAACGACACGAAGCGCACAAGACCAACATGAGGTGCCACATGACCATCGCTTTCGATCCCGACAGGCTGACCCTGCCGAACCAGCATTTCATTGGCGGCGAATACGTCTCGGGTGACGACGCGCTGGAACTGCGCTCACCCTCCACCGGCAAGCTGCTCGGCGCCATCCCCTGCGCCGATGCGGCTCTGGTCGACCGCGCGGTGGTGAACGCCCGCAAGGCGCTCGAGACCTCGGGCTGGGCCGGGCTGCAGCCGCGTGCCCGGCTGCGCGCGCTCTATGCCTGGGCCGAGTTGATCGAACGCGAGGCCGAAACGCTGGCCAAGCTCGAGGCGATCTGCTCCTCGCGGCCCTATGCCGCGGCGCTGGCCGGGGACGTGATGGTGACCGCCGAGCAGATCAAGTTCTTCGCCGAGTTCGCCGACAAGGAGGCGGGCACGCTGGTGCCGACGGCGGACAGCCAGTTCGGCTTCATCTCGGACCACCCCTACGGCGTGATCGGGGCGATCACCCCGTGGAACTTCCCGATCTCGATGGCCGCCTGGAAGCTCGGCCCGGCGCTGTCGGCAGGCAACGCGGTGGTGCTGAAACCCTCGGAGATGACCCCTTACACTACGCTCTACCTTGCCGAGTTGGCGGTGAAGGCGGGGCTCCCGGCGGGGCTGATCAACGTGGTTCTGGGGGACGGGCCGACCACCGGTGCCGCGATCACCGGCCATGCGGGCATCGACAAGGTCTCGTTCACCGGCTCGACCCGCGCCGGGGCCGCGATCATGGAGAACATCGCCCGCACCGGCATCAAGCCGATGACGCTGGAGCTCGGCGGCAAGAGCCCGATGGTGGTCTTCGCCGACGCCGACCTCGACGTGACCGCCGACGCGCTGGTCACCGGCATCATCCCCAACGCGGGGCAGTTCTGCGTTGCCGGCTCGCGGATGATCGTCGAGGCCAGCGTTGCCGATGAGCTGGCGGCCAAGCTGTCGGAGCGGTTTGCCAAGATCACCCCGTCGGCGACCCATAACGCCGAGGCGGGCTTCTCGCCGATCATCTCGGAAAAGCAGCTTCAGCGCATCGACAGCATCGTGCAGGCCGCGACCCATCAAGGCGCGGAACTGATCTGCGGCGGCGGGCGCTTCGAACACGAGGGCGCCTTCTATCGGCCCACCCTAATTGGCGGCGTCGACGAGACGAATCCGGCGGTGCGCGAGGAGATCTTCGGCCCGGTGGCGACCTTCCAGACCTTCGAGACGGAAGAACAGGCCATGCAACTCGCCAGCCATCCGACCTACGGTCTGGCGGCCGGGCTCTTCACCTGCGATCTGTCGCGCGCGCTGCGCCTGACGCGCGACCTCGAGGCGGGCACCGTCTGGGTCAACCGCTACGGCCGCACCCGCGACCACATCCTTCCGACCGGCGGCTGGAAGGCGAGCGGGCTCGGCAAGGACCTCGGGCGCGAGGCCTATCTCGCCAACCGTCGGACGAAGACGGTGCTGATCGACCTCTGAGACGCCTCTATGTGAGAAGGTAAGAAACGCCGGTCCCATGCGGGGCCGGCGTTTTGCTGTCCGTCCCGCGCCAGCGGCAGGCTGCAAATATCGGAACCATCGCGGAACTCATCGGTTCGAAAGGGAGCCCACACGGAAATACACATAGGTTTGAGCCATTGGAACAGCTTGCCCGCCGTCTCGGACTGCGTACCGATCCGACGATCTTCTTCATCTCCGCCGGTTTCACCATCGTCTTCGTTCTCGCGCTGGTGATCTTCCCCGAAGCCATAGGTGACGCCTTTGCTGCCGGGCGAAGCTGGATCGTGACCAACCTCGGCTGGTTCTTCGTGCTGGGGGTGAACGTCTGGCTGGGCTTCCTGATCTGGGCCGCCATGTCGCGCCACGGGCACATCCGGCTGGGCCGCAAGGGGGAGCGGCCGGTCTATTCGAACCTCTCGTGGTTCACCATGCTCTTCGCGGGCGGCATCGGCACGGTGCTGATGTTCTGGGGCGTGGCCGAGCCGATCAGCCATTTTTCCACCCCGCCGCTGCCGGGGGTCGAGCCCTACACCGAGGAGGCCGCCAAGGACGCGATCTCCATCGCGATCTACCACCTCGGGCTGCACACCTGGACGATCTTCACCCTGCCGGGGCTGGCATTTGCCTATTTCATCAACCGCTACGATCTGCCGGTACGGGTGAGCTCGGTGTTCTACCCGCTGCTGGGCGAGGGCATCCACGGTCCCATCGGCAAGGCCATCGACATCGCCTCGATCCTCGGCACGCTCTTCGGCGTGGCAGTCTCGCTCGGCCTGGGCTCTAGCCAGATCGCCGCGGGTCTCGACGCGCTCTTCGGCACCGGCGACGGCGCCTTCGTGAAGGTGATGATCCTGACCGTTCTGACCATCGTGGCCGTGGGCTCGATTGTCGCCGGGCTCGACAAGGGCGTGAAGATGCTCTCGAACCTTAACATCGCCATGGCCGTGGCGCTGATGATCTTCGTCCTGGTCTGCGGCTCGACGCTTTTCCTGCTGCGCGGCATCGTGGAGACCTTCGGGCTTTACCTGTCGAACCTGCCGCGTCTGGCGTTCTGGAACGACATGCTGGCCAATGAGAACCCCAGCACCGACGGCTGGGGCTGGCAGGGCAGCTGGACGGTGTTCTACTGGGCCTGGACCGTCACCTGGTCGCCCTTCATCGGGCTCTTCGTGGCGCGAATCTCGCGCGGGCGCACGGTGCGCGAGTTTGTCTTCGGCGTGCTCCTGGCGCCCTCGCTTTTCACCCTGATCTGGTTCGCCATCTTTGGCTGGCAGGCAATGGACTTTGACGGGCTGGGCCTCGCCGCACGCGAGGCGATGGGGGACAGCGCGGGCGAGATCAGCCGCGCCGTCGCCGACAGCGTGCCGCTGGCGATGTTCGCCTTCTTCGAACACTTCCCCTTCACCACTTTCATCCAGGGCTTTGCGGTGGTGATCGTGGCGATCTTCTTCGCCACCTCCTCGGACTCGGCCTCGCTGGTAGTGGACATGCTCTGCACCGGCACAGCCACGCCCGGCCCGGTGCATCAGCGGGTGTTCTGGGGCGCGGCCGAAGGGGTCGTGGCAGCGATGCTGATCGTGCTGGCAGGGGATGCGGGTCTCACCGCGCTGCAGCAGGTGATCACCGTCGTGGGCCTGCCGATCTTCGTGCTGGTGAGCATGATGATCCCGGCGATCATCCGCGGCTTCAACGCCGAAGACATCGAGCATATCTCGATCGGCACGCGACCGGGCCTCGAGGAGTTCGGCCACGGCCCGGTGAGCGAGGAGAGCACCTCCGGCGGGCTGCGGCCGGAGCCGACCGCAGCCGAGTGAGGGTTCAGGCCGCGCGCAGCCCCAGCAGCGCGCGGGCTTCGGCGGGGGTGGCGATGGAGCGACCGTGCTTCTGCGCCACCTCGACCGCCCGGGCCACCAGCGCGGCATTGGACGGTGCAAGCCTGTCCTTGTCGAGGCGGATGTTGTCCTCGAGCCCGGTGCGCAGGTGCCCGCCCGCGGCGGCGGCCCAGTCGTTCAGTTCGATCTGGTGCCGGCCGATCCCGGCGGCGCACCACGGGGCATCCTCTCCGAAGAGCACCTTCACCGTCTCGACGTAATAGTCGAACACCCGCTTTACTGCGGGCATCGAGTTCTTCACCCCCATGACGAACTGCACATAGGGCGTGCCCACCAACTCGCCGCGGTCGGCCATCGCTTTGGCCTGGTAGATGTGCGACAGATCGAACGCCTCGATCTCGGGCTTGATGCCGTAGGTCTTCATCTCTGAGGCGAGCCATTCCACCAGGTCCGGCGGGTTCTCGTAGACGCGGGTCGGGAAGTTGTTCGACCCTACCGAGAGCGAGGCCATGTCCGGTCGCAGCGACAGCATGCCGCCGCGGGTCTTGCCCGCGCCCGAGCGGCCACCGGTCGAGAGCTGCACGATCATTCCGGGGCAGTGTTTCTCGATCCCTTCCTTCAGCGCGGCGAAGCGCTCGGGGTCGGAGGTCGGCTTCCCCTCGTCGTCGCGCACGTGGCAATGGGCGATGGTGGCTCCGGCCTCGAAGGCTTCCTGCGTTGACTCGACCTGCTCGACCACGGTGATCGGCACGGCGGGGTTGTCCGCCTTGGTGGGCAGCGAGCCGGTGATGGCAACGCAGATGATGCAGGGCTGGGTCATGGCGGGGGACTCCGTCGCTTCGTTTCGGTGCCGTACCGGCACCTTGCCGGAAACATGTCGCAAGCCGCGGCCCGCCGCAACCGCGGGCTCAGAGCATCCATTCCACCGGCAGCCAGCCGATGACATGGGTCAGGCCGCGCTTCAGCAGCCCGGTGTTGGGCTCGTGATGGAAGACCAGCGGAGGGCCGACCTCGGGGGTGTTGGTCCAGACCAGATCTCCGGCGTCGTCCAGCGTCACGTGATAGGCGTAGCGGGGCGTGTCGAGTTGCTCGGAAAGCGAGGCGGCGATGGTCGGGCTGTCGATCAGGATGCCCATCTCGGTGTTGATCTGGGCCGAGCGCGGGTCGAGGTTGAACGAGCCGATGAAGGCCCGCTTGCCGTCGATCCCGAAGACCTTGGCATGCAGCCCCGAGGCCGAGCCCGAAAGCACTTCGGGCAGGGATCGCTTCACGTGCTCCTCGCGCATGGCGCGCAGCTCGTAGAGCGTGACTCCGCCTGCGAGCAGCGGCTCGCGGTAGCGCATGTAGGCGGCATGCACCGGCATCACGTCGGTGGCCTCCAGCGCGTTGGTCAACACCCGGACCCGCGCCCCCTTGCGGGCGAGGGTGATCAGCGCCTCGGTGCCGCGCTCGCCGGGGATGAAATAGGCCGAGACCAGGTCGAGCTGGCTTTCCACCCCGCCGACGAGGTCGAACATTCGCTCGGCGATCTTGCTCTTGACGGTGGCACGGCCCAACCCCTTGGCGGGATCGTCGACGATCAGCTCGGCGGTGCCCCATTCCAGATCCAGCGCCCCGCCTTTCAACCCCGAAACGAGCCGGCTTTCTGCCACCACCTTCAGATAGCCATTGCCGACCGAGGAGCCGCGCGCTTCCTTCCCGGCCTCGGCCAGCGCCGGGGCGACGACGGGATCCAGCAGCAGGTCGGCGTCATAGGCAGAGGCGCTGTTCCAGTAGCGGTCGAAGGAGGTCGAGACGTCGCCGACGATCGGCCCCAGCGCCAGCGCGTCGACGTCGAAGAAATGCGTGCCCTCGCCGTATTCGAAGTAGATGTCCCCGATGTTGCGCCCGCCGACCACGGTGGCGATCCCGTCCACGGTCATCGACTTGTTGTGCATCCGCCGGTTCAGGCGGCTGAAATCGAAGAGATAGGAGGCGAGCTTGGGATTGCGCAGGGTGAAGGGGTTGAAGATGCGCACGTCGGCGCTCGGCATGGCGTCGAGCTCTGCGAGCAGGGCATCGAGCCCGGGGATGCCGTTGTCGTCCACCAGCAGCCGCACCCGCACGCCCCGTTCGGCGGCGGCGCGCAGCTCGTCGAGCAGGATCAGTCCCGTCGTGTCGTCCTGCCAGATGTAGTATTGCGCGTCGATCGACTGTTGCGCCGCCCGCGCCAGAAGCACCCGCGCGGCAAAGGCGTCACGCCCGTCGGCAAGCGGAAGCACCCCGCTCTGCCCCGCGTGCGCGGCGGTGATCGGGGCGATGATCCGGCCAAGCTCTCCTTCTGAGTCAGGCGGCAGCTGCAGCTGCCTCTCGGCAAAATTCCGGTCGGGCAGGGGGAAGATCAGCTTCATCCCGAAGACGAAGGTGACAAGCAGGAGAATGACAAAAAGAAGGACTTCAAGAAAACGCATCGGACGCACCCACTTCAATCGGACCCGTCCGGTTGGGGTGAACGCGGCGCAACTCGCGCGCGCCGGTCGGAGCTTCCGACCGGTACCTGCGCGCCGCCGTTTTCCCTTCCGTCGCGGGTCTTTGCCGTCGCTTGGGAGAAATCCTAGCGCGAAACAGGCGCTTGCGTCGAGCGTTACCTACAGGCGCGGTTGGCTCAGGTCTGCAGCATCTCGTTCAGGTAGCGCTCCCTGAGTTTCGCCGTGCCCCGTTTGCCGAGATGCTGGAAGTTCTCCTTCAGCCAGCCCGTCGCCGCGGCGCGCCCGGTTTCATGCAATTCGAGCAGCATGTCGAGCGCCGGGTACATCTTGGTATGGGGGTCGAGCACGGACAGGCTCGCCTCGTCGTGGATCTCGTGGAAACGCAGCTCGTGCAGGTCGCGCAGCAGGTCCGAGCTGCTGTCGCCCTCATGCGACTTCATGTGCTCGATCAGCGCGTCCTGGATGATGGCGATGCCGCGCAATTCGGTGAGCAGCGCCTGGTTGAAGACCATCTCGCTGACCCGTTCGGTGATCTCTTCGGGCGAGCGCGCGGTGAAGGTGCGGCGGGCGGGGTTGATGGTGACCAGCAGCAGGTCGGCCTGCGGGGTGAAGCGCACGAGGGCGGCGATGGGCGGGTTGGCGGCATAGCCGCCGTCCCAGTAATCGACCCCGTCGATGGTTACAGGCGGGAAGCTCATCGGCAGGCAGGCCGAAGCGATGGCCACGTCGGGGCTGATCTCGTCGTTGCGGAAGATGCGCGCGCCGCCGCTGCGGGCATTGGTTGCCGACACGAAGAGCTGCGGCGCACCTTCGCGCTTCAGCGCGTCGAAATCCACCTGCTCTGCGATCAGCTCGCGCAGGGCCATCTGCGCGGCGCGGCCCTGCCAGGGGCGCGACGAGACGGTGACCTGACCGCCGCTGACCATCTGCCACCAGGCGGCGGAAGCGGCGAAGAGCCCAGGGAAGGTCTCGAGCATCTGGAACACCGGCGTCGCCTCGCGCGCCGCGGCATTGACCGAGGTCCAGAACCGGCGAAGGGCCGCGCGCCCGCCCTCGCGCCCGCCGGTGGCGATGCCCGAGGCCACGACGATGGCGTTCATCGCCCCGGCGCTGGCGCCGGAAAGCGCGCCGATTTCAAGGCGTTCCTCCTCGAGGAGCGCGTCGAGCACGCCCCAGGTGAAGGCCCCGTGTGCACCGCCACCCTGCAGCGCCACGTCGAGGATCAGCTTGTTGGATTCGTTGGATTTTGATGTCGTCATGGAAATGCAAAAAGCCTCCGGGGAAGGGAGAAATTCTGCGATGCAGCGTAACGCGGGCCGGGATTCGCCGCCAGCGGGCGGATCCGGCGATCGGCGGTGCCGCGCCGAAGGCTCAGCGGGTGGAGCCGGGCGGCATGTCGCAGCGCCCGTCGTAGCGCCGGGTCCGCAGCGTGAAGACGTCGAGGCCCTCGATGCAGCGGGCGTTGACGGCGATCCGGTCCCCCCCAACCGCTGCGCAGCACGGCAACACCGCACTCGGGGCAGAAGTGGTGGCCGCCATGGGCGTCGCGCCAGAGGTAGGTGGCCAGCCGTATGCTTTCGGTCTGCAGGGTCACCGCCTCGAGAGGCAGGAGCCAGCGCAGAAACCCTGTGCGGGCGCAGGTCGAACAGTTGCACTCGAGGATATCCTCGGGTTCGGCGTGCACTTCGGCGCGGAAGCGGCCGCAATGGCAGGAAATCGTATATGGCCGGGGCATGGGTGCGCTCGCGTCTGTCGGGCTTCGGCGCAGGATGCGCCCCGCCCGGCATCGGCGCAACGCTGGTGTGCCCGCCCAGACAGTGCTCCGGGCGGGCGCCGCGCTCAGAGCGGCAGGCGGTAGACCGAGATCATGTCGCCCACCGAGGGCTTCAGGATCGAGTTGCCGCCCGAGATGAAGGCGACATATTCGTGCCCGTCATGCTCATAGATGGCCGGGTTCGAGACCGAGGGCGCCTCGGTCAGGTCGCTCCACAGCTCTTCGCCGCTCTGCAGGTCGTAGGCGCGGACCATGCCGTCCATCGTGCCGCCGATGAAGATCAGCCCGCCGGCGGTGATCGCAGGGCCGCCGATCGTCGGGGAGCCCCAGGCCTCGGGCATGTAGAAGCCGTAGCGCTGCGACATGCCGAAGGGTTTGCGCCAGAGCGTTTCGCCGGTGGTCATGTCGAGCGCCATGATCTCGCCGAAGGGGGGCTCCCAGCAGGGCATGCCCCAGCGGTTCATCGCGCTCTGCAGCGACATGCCGTAGGGAGCGCCGGTCTGCGGGTGGAAGCCGCTCTCGCCGACGCCGGCCTGCCCGTTCGCGGCCTCGTAGTCCTCGCGCGACCATAGCTTGATGTGCTGAACGACGTGGCTGAGGTTCACCACGGCGATCTGGTGCTCGGGGTCGAAGCCGACGCCGCCCCATTGCACCACGCCCGCCGAGTTCGGATAGGCGCCAGCGCCTTCGCCCTCGGTGGTCGGCGCGGTATACATGCCGTCGTAGGTCAGCTTGCTCCAGAGCTCAGAGCATTCGCCGAAAGAAGCGAGATCGGCCAGTTTCCACACGTCCGGCAGGCGCGACTGGTCGAGCAGCGGCTTGGGGATCGTGGGGAAGGGCTGGGTCGGCGCGTAGCGCTCGCCCTCGACTGTCCCCGCGGGGACAGGGCGTTCCTCGATCGGCCAGACGTCCTCGCCGGTTTCGCGGTTCACCACGAAGAGAAAGCCCATCTTGGTGGCCTGCATCAACGCCGGGATCTCCTCGCCATTGACGGTGATGTCCATCAGGGTGGGGGCGGAGTTGATGTCATAATCCCAGATGTCGTGATGCACCCATTGCCGCGACCAGATTACCTCGCCGGTGTTCACGTCGAGCGCGGTGGTCGAGGTGGCATAGGGGATGTCCTCGGTGCGGTTGCCGCCCCAGTAGTTGGGCGAGGGCGAGGCCACGGGCAGGTAGACGATGCCGCGCTCCTCGTCGGCGCTCATCGCGGTCCAGACGTTGGCGGTGCCGGTCTTTTCGCGGATGCTCTCGGGGATGGTGTCGAAGGTCCATTCCAGCTCGCCCGACTGCGCGTTGACCGAGAAGACCGAGCCCGGAGGCGCCTCGGCCCAATCCCAGTCATTGCCCGCCCAGCCGATGATCACGTGGTCGCCGACGATGGTCGGCGGCTGCAGCAGCGACAGCGGCCAGCGGTCGTTGACGGTATTCCACTGGTTGACGTCGAGCACGCCGCCATCGGCGAAATCCTCGCAGGGCTTGCCGGTGTCCGCGTCCATGGCAAAGAGCCGCGCATCCATGGTGCCGAGATAGACGATCTTCTGGCAGGCCGCGCCCTCCTGCGGCTCGGCGGCCTCCCAATAGGCGACACCGCGGTTCTTGAGCGCGGGCTGCGTGAGGGCTTCGAGCTTGGACTGGCTGTCGAAGGACCAGACTTCCTCGCCGGTAGAGGGGTCGAGCGCCAGCACCCGGTAAAAGGGTGTGCCGATGTAGAGCATGCCGTTGGCGTAGATCGGGGTGGCGGACCAGACGGTTGCGGGCAGATCGCCCGAGCCGTCCGAGACGTCGCCGGTCTCGACCCGCCAGGCCAGTTCCATGTCGCCGACGTTTTCCGGGGTGATCTGGTCGAGCGGCGAGTATTTCGCGCCCGAGACCTGCCCGTGGAAGCTGGGCCATCCGGTGCCGGGTGTGGGGACCTTGGCATCGGACGAGGGGCGCGCGGCGGGCACTTCCACGGTGATCGTCTCGGCGTTGGGCTCGGGCTCGCTGTCGTCCTGCGCCTCGGGGGCCGGTGTTGCGGGGCCGTCCTCCGTTGCCGTTGCACCGGGCGGCGGGGTCTCGGGGGTCTCGGTTTCAGGCGCGGCGCTTTCGGGCTGGGCTGGGGGTGTCGGCGTGTCTGCCTGCTGTGCGAAGGCGGGGCCGGCGAGCAGCGCGAGCAGGGCGGTGCTGCGGAGGAGAGGGGTCATGCGTAGGCTCCTTCCGGGCCGGAGAGCGCGGCGATCCAGCCGAGCGCGCAGATGCCAAGCGCGGCCAGCATCACCCATTGGTGCATCAGGAAGGTGGCAAAGGCGGTGAGCAGCAGGCCGAGGGCAAGCAGCAGCAGCAGGAAGACGCGCAGGCCGCGGCCCCGGGCGCGCACCATCAGGGCCGCTCCGAGCAGCAGGCAGAACGCACCGAAGGCGCCTGCAAGCGGACCCCAGGCCCCGGTCACGCCGGTGAGTGGGGCGAAATAGGCGTAGAGGCCGCAGCCGAGCGCGACCAGCGCCGAGACCATCATGACGGTCAGGCCGGTTCGATAGGACATGAGAGGTTCCCGTTCAGTTTCACGGCGGGTCGCGCTGCGGGGGCTCGCGGCCACGTCCCTTTAAGGAGTAGGGCGCAATCCCGAACTGGCAAATTTCCGCGCGTTATCAGCTCGGGCGGCTCAACCTCGCCGGATGGTGAGAACCGCGCGCAGACCGTGCGGCGCCGTCTCGAAGTGCAGATCGCCGCCGTGCATGATGGCGATGGTCGACACGATACTCAGCCCCAACCCGATGCCGTCGCTCGAGCGGGCGTTGGCGCCGCGGCGGAAGGGGGCCATCAGCGCCTCGATCTCTTCGGTGGAGCGCATGCCGCTCTCGTCCTCGACGGTGATCGTGGCGGTCTCGGCACTGGCCTCGAGCCGCAACCGAGCGCTGCGCCCGTATTTCAGCGCGTTGTCCACGAGGTTTGACACGGCGCGCTGGATCGAAACCGGGCGGGCGGTGACGATGACCCGATGCGCGCCCTCGATCACCTGCGTGCCGCGCCGCGACGTGAAGAGCGACTGCCCGCCGCGCAGCACCATGGGCTCGACGGCGGCGAGGCTCACCGGCTGGCCCATGTCGCGGTAATCGTCCACCAGCGCCTCGACCAGTGCCGAGAGCGACAGCTCGCGCGGCGCTTCGACGTTCAGCTCGGCGCGGGTGTAGGTCAGGGCGCTTTCGATGATCGCGGTCATCTGGTCGATGTCGGCCTCGAACCGGGCCCGCAGCGCGTCGTCCTCGATCAGCGCCGAGCGCAGCCGCAGCCGGGTCGCAGGCGTGCCAAGGTCGTGGCTGACCCCCGAGAGCACCACCGCGCGCTTGGCGAGCTGTTCGCGCTCGGCCTCGAGGTAGGTGTTCACCGCGCCGACGATGGCGCGAAGCTCGGCGGGGCCCGTGGCCTCGTAGCTCTCGGGTCCGCCGAGGCGGCGGCGTGCGGCGAGGGCGGCGGCGAACTCGGTGAAGCGGGCGGCGGTGCCGGTGACCAGCGTGAAGATCACCCCGAGCGCCAGCAGCGACAGGCCGATGGCGGGCAGGCGCAGATCGGCGGGGGCGGCCTCGCACCCCCAGACACCGGGCGCTTCGACGCGCAGCCAGTCGCCTGCGTCCGGGCGGGCGATGATCTGCGGGTGACTGCAGTAGCGCGCCATCAGCCGGGTAAGCTGGCCGAGCGTCTCCTCGGGGCGCTGGCCGGGGCGCGAGGGCAACTCGGCGATGCGGTATTGCAACCCGTCCGAGATCACGGCGAGCTGCAGCCCGGGGCCACCGGTGCCGTCGGGCAGGATGGGGGCGAGGGTGACATAGGCGGGCCTTGGCAGGGCCGAGAGCTGCGCGAAACTGCCTTGCTCGGCGCGCTCGGCGTCGGCGGGCTCCAGCGGGGCGAGGCTGACACCCTCGGGCGGGGCCAGTCCCCGGGCGAGGGTGCCATAGAGCAGGAGACCCGCCCGCTCGGCGCGGTCGAGATGCGTTGTCCAGCGGGTCTGCGACAGGCTCCACATGCCGGTGATCACCACCCCGGTCAGCGCCGCGGCGAGGATCAGCAGCGTGCCCGAGAAGCGCAGGCTCGGGCCGCCGGGGCCTGTGGCCTCGGTCATGTCTCCTCGGTGGTCACATCCACCGCGAACACGTAGCCAACGCCGCGCTCGGTGCGCAGCATCTGCGGCTCCTTCGGCGTCTTCTCGATCTTCGAGCGCAACCGCCCGACCAGCACGTCGATGGCCCGGCCTTGCGCGTCCTCGGTGCCGCCCTCGCCGGTGACGTCGAGCGCCGCGGCGATCTCTTCTCGGGTGAGCGGGATGAAGGGATTGGCCAGCAGCGCCTGCAGCAGCATGGTCTCGCGCCGCGACAGCGCCACCTGGAAACCCTCGGGCGAGGTCACCTCCTCGCGCTTGGCGTCGTACCGCCAGCCGGCGAAGCGAAAGGCCTGCGTGCGGCGGCGGTGGGCCAGCGAGGCGGTGCGGCGGGTGCGGGCCAGCACCGCGCGCACCTGCGCCACCATCAGCTCGGGGTTGAAGGGCTTGGCGATGTAGTCATCCGCGCCGACCTCGTAGCCCGCCATGCGCTGATGATCGGCAGAGAGTGCCGAGACCATGATGATCGGCACGTCCTGCTCGCGGCGCAGCTGGGCGCAGATCTCGAGCCCGCTCTCGTCGCCGAGCATGACGTCGAGCAGAATGAGGTCGATCCGCCCGGCCTCCATGGCGGTGGTGATTTCGGCCAAGTTCTGCGCGCCATGCGCGATGAATCCCTGTCTTTGCAGGAACTGTGTCATCATGCTGCGCATCTCGGAATCATCGTCGACGACCAGCAGTCTTGAGATGGTCACACGTCTCTCCTCGCGGCGGGGTCCGGCGCGGAGTTTTTCCCCGGTCCGGCAGTCTTGGCAATCGTGCTGTAACAGCCTGTAACAGATTGCCGGGATTTCTGAAGGGATGCTGCGCAGCGGCGTGGGGTAAGGACTTGCCGACCCGCGGGGCCAAAGCGCAGGATTTCGCCCACCGCCGTCCAAGGGGGCGGCACGTATGGGAGGAATACCGATATGAAATATACCGCAAAAGCGGCGATCTCCGCGCTCGCCCTGACGGTTGCCGGCGTGGCGCATGCCGAGCCGCAGGCCGAGGTTCTGCACTGGTGGACCGCCGGTGGCGAGGCAAAGGCCGTCGCCGTCCTGCAGGAAGAGTTCTCGGAAAACGGCGGCACCTGGACCGACATGCCGGTCGCCGGTGGCGGCGGTGACGCCGCGATGACCGCGCTGCGCGCCCGCGTCCTGTCGGGCAACGCGCCGACCGCCGTGCAGCTCAAGGGTCCGGCGATCCAGGAATGGTACGAAGAGGGCGTTCTCGCCGACATCTCTTCGGTTGCCGAAGCCGAGGGCTGGGCCGACGTGCTGCCCGCACAGATCGCCGAGCACATGAAGTGCGAAGGCTCCTGGTGCGCCGCGCCGGTGAACGTGCACCGCGTTGACTGGATCTGGGCCAACAAGTCGGTTCTGGACGCCAACGGCATCGAGATGCCGACCACCTGGGACGAGTTCAACGCCGCAGCCGAGAAGCTGAAGGCGGCGGGCGTCATCCCCCTGGCGCACGGCGGCCAATCCTGGCAGGACGCCACCGTCTTCGAGACCGTTGTGCTCGGCCTCGGCGGCCCCGAGTTCTTCCAGAAGGCACTCGTGGATCTTGACCAGGACGCGCTGACCTCGGACACGATGGTCAAGGTGTTCGACGAGATGCGCATCCTGCGCGGCTACGTCGACGACAACTTCTCGGGCCGTGACTGGAACCTCGCGACTGCGATGGTGATGAACGGCGAAGCCGCCTTCCAGATCATGGGCGACTGGGCCAAGGGCGAATTCCTGGCCGCCGGCAAGGTGCCGGGCGAGGACTTCCTCTGCGCCGCGACCCCGGGCGAGGGCTACCTCTACAACGTCGACAGCTTCGCGATGTTCGACGTCGATGGCGACGACAAGAAGGCCGGGCAGGAACTGCTCGCCAAGCTGATCGTCGGCCCGAACTTCCAGAAGGTGTTCAACCTCAACAAGGGCTCGATCCCGGTCCGCACCGACGTCTCGCTCGACGAGTTCGACGACTGCGCGGTCAAATCCTCCGAGGACATGAAGGCCAGCGCCGAGAACGGCTCGCTGCTGCCCTCCTACGCCCACGGCATGGCACTGCGCGGCGCGCAGTCCGGCGCGATCACCGACGTGGTGACGGCGCATTTCAACTCGGACATGAGCTCCGAGGACGCGGTGAAGATGCTCGCGGACGCTGTCGCGAACTCGATGTAATCGTCCCCGGTCTTCGACCAAACCCAAGCGGGCCCGTCTCACGGGGCGGGCCCGTCAAAGGAGAACACCATGGCCAAATGGTTCGAAACCCATTTGCCGAAGATCGTGCTGGCGCCCAGCTTCATCGCGGTCCTGATCTTCGTCTACGGCTTCATCGGCTGGACCGCCTGGGTGTCGCTCACCCGCTCCAAGCTGATGCCGCGCTACGAGATCGACGGCTTCATCCAATACGACCGGCTCTTTGCCTCCCCGCGCTGGGACACGGCAATGAACAACCTCTACATCTTCGGGGGCATGTTCATCGTCATCTCGCTGGTGCTGGGGCTGATCCTCGCCATCCTGCTCGACCAGCAGATCCGCGTCGAGGGCGCGATCCGCACGATCTACCTCTACCCCATGGCGCTGTCGATGATCGTCACCGGCACCGCGTGGAAATGGATCCTGAACCCGGGCCTCGGCGTGCAGGCCATGGTGCAGGGCTGGGGGTTCGAGAACTTCAAGTTCGACTGGCTGGTGAACCCGGACATGGCCATCTACACGGTGGTGATGGCGGCGATCTGGCAGAGCTCGGGCTTTGTCATGGCGCTCTTTCTCGCCGGGCTGCGCTCGGTCGATACCGAGATCATCCGCGCGGCGCAGATCGACGGCATCCCGACCTGGCGCGTCTACACCGCGATCATCATCCCCTCAATGGCGCCGATCTTCCTGTCGGCCTTCATCGTGCTGGCGCACCTCGCCATCAAGAGCTTCGACCTGGTGATCGCGCTGACCGGCGGCGGCCCCGGCTATGCCACCGACCTGCCGGCCACCTACATGTACGCGATGGCCTTCTCGCGCGGCGACGTCGGCCAGGCGGCCAGCTCGGCGATGATCATGATGATGGTGATCTTCATCATCGTGGTGCCCTATCTCTATTCCGAACTGAGGGCGAAAAAATGACTGATGTCTCCGCAACGCCCACTGCCGCCGCGGCGGCCCGCTCGCAGGGCGCGGGCATGAAGACCGCGCTGCGCTGGGGACTCTACCTGATCCTCGGCCTCTTCGCGGTCTACTACCTGATGCCGCTCTTCGTGATGCTCACCACCTCGCTCAAGAGCCTCGAGGAGATCCGCACGGGCGATCTCGTCGCGCTTCCGCGCGAAGTCACATTCGACGCCTGGGCCAAGGCCTGGTCCGGCGCCTGCACCGGCATCCAATGCGAGGGCGTGCGTCCCTACTTCTGGAACTCGGTGCTGATCGCCGTGCCCGGGGTGCTGATCTCGACCCTGCTGGGGGCGGTGAACGGCTATGTGATCGCGCAATGGCGCTTCAAGGGCGCGAACATCATCTTCGCGCTGATGCTCTTCGGCTGCTTCATCCCGTTCCAGGTGGTGTTGCTGCCCATGGCGCGGCTGCTCGGCCTGATGGGCATCGCGGGCACCATTCCGGGCCTCGTCTTCGTGCACGTCATCTACGGCATCGGTTTCACTACGCTGTTCTTCCGCAACTACTACGTCACGATCCCGCAGGAGCTGGTGAAAGCGGCCAAGGTCGACGGCGCGGGCTTCCTGCGCATCTTCTGGTCGATCTTTCTGCCGCTCAGCATCCCGATCATCGTGGTCAGCGTGATCTGGCAGTTCACCCAGATCTGGAACGACTTCCTCTTCGGTGTCTCCTTCAGCTCGGCCGGCACCCAGCCGGTGACCGTGGCGCTCAACAACATCGTCAACTCGACGACGGGCGTGAAGGAATACAACGTCGACATGGCCGCCGCGATCATCGCCGCGCTGCCGACCCTCCTCGTCTACGTCGTCGCCGGCAAATACTTCATCCGCGGTCTGACCGCCGGATCCGTCAAAGGATGATCCCCATGGCTCCGATCCTCGATATCCAGCACCTCTACAAGAACTACGGCGCGACCGAGATCCTCAAGGACATCAACGTCTCGATCGAACCGGGCGATTTCCTCGTGCTCGTCGGCCCCTCGGGCTGCGGCAAGTCCACGCTGCTCAACTGCATCGCCGGGCTCGAACCGATCACCGGCGGCACGCTGAAGATCGGCGGCGAGGACATGACCCATGTCTCGCCCAAGGACCGCGACATCGCCATGGTGTTCCAGTCCTACGCGCTCTACCCGACGATGAGCGTCGCCAAGAACATCACCTTCGGCATGAAGGTGCGCGGCGTCGACCAGGCGACGCAGGACCGCAAGCTCGCCGAGGTTGCTCGCCAGCTGCAGATCGAGCCGCTGCTCAAGCGCCGTCCCGGCCAGCTTTCGGGCGGCCAGCGGCAGCGTGTGGCCATGGGCCGGGCGCTGGTGCGCGATCCCAAGCTGTTCCTGTTCGACGAGCCGCTGTCGAACCTCGACGCCAAGCTGCGGGTCGAGATGCGCACCGAGATCAAGTCGCTGCACCAGCGGCTCGGCGCGTCGATGGTCTACGTGACCCACGACCAGATCGAGGCGATGACGCTGGCCACCAAGATCGTCGTCATGAAGGGCGGCGTGATCCAGCAGATCGGCACCCCGGCCGAGATCTACAACAAGCCTGCAAACCTCTTCGTCGCGGACTTCATGGGCTCGCCGGCGATGAACCTGATCCCGGCCAAAGCGCGCGCCAATGGCGTCGGCACCAAGCTTGAGATCGCCCGCGACGGCGCCGAGCCGATCGTGCTGACCGACACCCGCGCCACCAACCTGCCCGAGGACGTCATCCTCGGCCTGCGCCCCGAGGACATCTCGGAGCCCGGCTACCGCTCGGGCGAGTCGGTGCAGCAGGCGCAGTGCAAGGTCGAGATCGTCGAGCCCGCGGGCGCGGATACCTACGTGATGACCACGCTCGGCGGCAAGCAGATCACCGCGCGGCTCCATGCGGAGACCGCGGCGGCCCCGGGCGCGGCGCATACTTTCGCCTTCGATCTCGGCAAGGTCTCCTACTTCAACCCCGGCACCGGCGAGCGCATCCTCTGAGCGTCGGCCGGGGGCGCCCGGCACCCAATGCATGACGCGCGCGGCGGCAGACCCCTGTCGCCGCGCGTTTCTTTTGCCGCACCACCCGGCCCGGGCCTCCGGCAGAACCCCGCCCATTCTCCCATGGACCGGGGGATCGCGCTTGCGCGGAGGGAGGTGGCTATCTACCGTCGAAGGCAGGGCGCAGGTGGGTTTCGCGCCGCGTAAGCCACTTTCATTGAGATATTTCCGATCACGACCGCGCCGCGGATTTCGCGGCCTCCCCTGTTTCGACGCTTGAGACGAGTGCTGCACGGTGGTCCGCTTGTGGATCCGCCAGAGCCTTTCCGTACCCGGCCCCGGCCGGTCCAGCGCCAGTTCCCCGGTTTCCCGCTCCCCCCCGCGCCGCCACCCGGAGGACGGCATGCCCCTTGCCCTGCCAGCGGATGTCACCGTGACCGGCGTGCCCGCCGGGGCGGCGCTCTTTGGCGGCAACATCCTCGCGCCCCGCACGGCGATGACCGGCGAAGGCTCTTATGCCGAGGCGATCGCGGCGCTCAATGTCACCGGGCTGCGCTACCCGGGCGGCTCCCTCACGGAATACTATTTCGATCTCGCCGAGCCCGATGCCGCCACCGCGAGCCACGCTGAAACCGGGGCCGAGACCGCCTTCATCCCGCTGTCGGAGTTCATGGCCTATGCAGGTCAGGCGGGCCACGCGGTGACCCTCGTGCTGCCGACCCGCGACCAACTGTCGGGTGCGGTGGACGCGACCGGCAATCGCCTGCCGCAGATCGACGAGGAGGTGCTCCGCGACTTCGTGCACGACCTTGCATCCGGCACCTACGGCGAGGCGGAGATTGCCGCGCTGGAGATCGGCAACGAGTACTGGGGGTCGGGCGAGATGACGGCGGTGGAATATGGCCGGCTGGCGGCGCGGATGGCCGAGATCATCGCCGACGAGCTGGCGCTGGTGGCCGAGGTGATGGGGACCGACACAAGCGAGATCCGCGTGCTGGCACAGATGGGCCAGAACTACGGGGTTTCGAGGATCTCCGACGGCTACGCGGGCTGGGAGGCCGAGGAGATCATCGCCGACCTGGCGCAGACCTATCCGGGGGCCGGGCTCACCGGGGCCAATATTCGCGGCAATGGCGAGGTGAACTGGTCCGAGGTTACCAACGCGCTCGTTCGCATGGGTTTCGAGACCGAGGCGCAGCAGGAGGCGCTCGACGGGGTGATCGCCCATGTCTACGCACGCGGCACCGAGGACAGCCGGTCCTACGATCTCGACACGATCCACGACACATGGCTCGCGCAGGAGGGGTTCGAACATCTCGAGGTGCATGTCACTGAATGGAACCTCAAATCCTCGGACAACCTCGATGCGGAGTCGGACTATGGGCTGCTGCAGGCGCAGGAGATGCTGGAGATCGTCGAGGAGTTCCTCGAGGCGGGCGTGGACCAGGCCCATGTCTGGCCACTGATCCAGAACACCGCGAACGCGCTTTCGACGGGGGTCAGCTTTGAAGCGATCACCGTGCCCGGCGAGATGTTCGCCATGATGGCCGCGGCGCTTCCCGGCAAGGCACTGCTCGATTTCACCCCGGGCGGCGCCAGCGGCACCGAGGCGCAGGATGCGGGGCTCGACGTGCACGGCTTCGCAGGTGCGGGGGATCTTGTGCTTTACGTCACTTCTCACGCGGGGGAAGTCGGCGTCACCGACCTCGATCTGTCCGGCCTTCTGACCGGCTTTGCCGGAATGGAGATCACCCTGCTCGGCGTTGCCGAAGGGGAGCTTCCCGGCGATGCAGGCGCCACGCCGAGGCTCGAAACGCGCGACCCGGGGGAGCTCTACGGGGACGGGCTGCTCGAGGTCGCCCTCGCACCCCACGAAATCCTGCAGGTGGTGATCCGGGACGTGGCCCCGACCGAGGCTTTCGCCCCGATCCTTGCCGGGATCGATGCCGAGGCTGGCGACACCGCGCCCGAGGCGGTCCTGCCCCTGATCGATCTGGCCGAATCCGAAGATGCCGAGCCGCCTGCAGCGGACGACGACACGCAGGAGGACAGCGGCTGGGGCAACCTCGGCTTTCTCCTCGCGCTTCTGCCATTGGCCGGGCTGCTCGCAGGCTGAGCACCTGCCAGAGGGGCGCCACCCTACCAAGCTCGGACCGCCTCCGGCCACGATGTTGATGCCTGCAAGAGGCCCGCGCCCGCCTTTTCTTCTAGGCGCAAATATCCCGGGGAGCTCGGCGCGCAGCGCCGGGCGGGGCGGAGCCCCATCCTGCGCCGCCCGGGCCACCATGCGCCGCGCGTGTCGGCCCATGCGCAAACGGCACTGGACGCCGGCGGAGGCTCTGGCCAAGAATGGCCCCGCGGCCAAAGAGGCCACGAGGACCGGGCTGAAAACATGGAAGAATTCCCCAAGGGCAACCTCTGGCATGCCAGCGTCTCCGAAGCGGTCGTGGCGCCTCCGCTCGACGGTGATCTCGATGTCGAACTGGCGGTGATCGGCGGCGGCTTCACCGGCTGCGCGGCGGCGCTCGAAGCGGCGCGCCGCGGCGCCAGCGTGGCGCTGCTCGAGGCGCGGGAGATCGGCCATGGGGGCTCGGGACGGAACGTCGGGCTGGTCAACGCCGGGCTCTGGCTGCCGCCGGACCAGATCCTCGCGCAGATGGGCGAGACCGAGGGGCGGCGGCTGATCGAGGTTCTGGGCGGGGCCCCGGCGCGGGTCTTCGGGCTGATCGAACGCGAGGGGATCGCCTGCGAGGCGACGCGGAACGGCACGCTGCACCTCGCGCATGCGGCCTCGGGGGCGGAGGATCTCGCTTCGCGCCACCGGCAGGGCAACCGGGTCGGTGCGCCGGTGCAACTTCTCGACGCTGCCGAAACCGCGCGGCGCACCGGGTCCGAGGCCTTTCACGGTGCGCTGCTCGATCCGCGCGCGGGCACGGTGCAGCCGCTGGCCTATTGCCGCGGGTTGGCGCGGGCCGCGCAGGCGGCGGGCGCAAGGCTGCATGGGAGCACGAAGGTCACAGGGCTGTCGCGCTCGGGCAACGGCTGGGAGGTCCGCGCGGGCGGCCACCGGGTCCGGGCCGGGGCCGTGCTGATGGCGACCAATGCCTATCACGAGGGTTTCTCGGACCCGTTCCGCCCGTCTTACGTCGCGGTGCACTACAGCCAGTTCGCCACCGCGCCTTTGCCGGAAGAGATGCGCGCGCGGATCCTGCCGGGGGGGCGAGGGCTGTTGGGATACGGCGCTGGTTATGTCCTCTTTCCGCATGGATCAGGCCGGGCGCATGATCCTCGGCGCCATGGGCGACGCCGAGGGGCCGGGCGGTAGCGTGCATGCGGGATGGGCGCGGCGCAAGCTGGCGCAGGTCTATCCCGAACTGGCGGATGTGCCCTTCGAGCATGCCTGGCAGGGGCGGATCGCGATGACCAGTGACCATGTACCCAAGGTGGTGCGCTTCGGGCCTTCGGCGCTGTCGATTTTCGGCTACTCCGGCCGCGGCATCGCGCCGGGGACGGTTTTTGGCACCGCCGCTGCCGTGGCGCTGCTCGAGGGGCGCGAGACCGGGCTGCCGGTGGCGGCGATCGACGGCTACGCCGAGCGCTTCATCGGGCTGCGCGGCGCCTACTACGAGGCCGGGGCGACGCTGACCCATGCGCTGAAGCCGGGGCCTATGGGGTAGGGCGAAAGGCAAAAGGCCGGGCGGTGGACGCCCGGCCTAGCGCTTCAGTCGATATCGAAGACCACGCCCTGGGCCAGAGGCAGCTCCGAGGAGTAGTTGATCGTGTTGGTTGCCCGCCGCATGTAGGCGCGCCAGGCGTCCGAGCCGCTCTCGCGCCCGCCGCCGGTCTCCTTCTCGCCCCCGAAGGCGCCGCCGATCTCGGCCCCCGAGGTGCCGATATTGACGTTGGCGATGCCGCAGTCCGAGCCGCGCGCCGACAGGAACGTCTCCATCTCGCGCAGGTCGGTGGTGAAGATCGACGAGCTGAGCCCGCCGCCGACGGCGTTGTGCTCCTCCAGAACCTCGTCGAAGTCGCTGTATTTCATCACGTAGAGGATCGGCGCGAAGGTCTCGCGCAGCACCGGGCCGGCCTGTTCGGGCATTTCCACCAGCGCGGGCTTCACGTAATAGGCAGCCTCGCTTTCCACCGGTTCGCGCTGACCGCCGTGCACGGTGCCGCCAAGCTCAACCGCCTCCCTCAGCGCGGCCTGCATGCTCTCGAAGGCGGCCTTGTCGATGAGCGGCCCGACCAGCGCCTGAGTTTCCAACGGGTTGCCGACAGTGACGCTGGCATAGGCCTTGCGCAGCGCCGGGACGAGCTGGTCATAGGCGCTCTCGTGGACGAAGAGCCGGCGCATGGTGGTGCAGCGCTGGCCGGCGGTGCCCATGGCGCCGAAGGCGATGGCGCGCAGGGCCATGTCCATGTCGGCCGTGGGGCAGACGATCCCCGCGTTGTTGCCGCCGAGCTCGAGAATGCACTTGCCGAAGCGCGCCGCCACCTTCGGCCCGACAATGCGGCCCATGCGGGTCGATCCGGTGGCCGAGATCAATGCCACCTTGGGACTGTCCACCAGCGCTTCGCCCAGCTCCGGCCCGCCGACCAGCACTTGACTCAGCCCTTCGGGCGCGTCGCCGAAGCGGGCAAGCGCACGCTCCAGCACCGCCTGGCAGGCGAGCGCGGTGAGAGGGGTCTTCTCTGAGGGTTTCCAGATCACCGGATCGCCGCAGACCAGCGCCAGCGCGGCGTTCCAGCACCAGGGGGCGCAGGGGAAATTGAAGGCGGTGATGATCCCGACCACGCCAAGGGGGTGCCAGGTTTCCATCATCCGGTGGCCGGGGCGCTCGGTGGCGATGGTGAGGCCGTAGAGCTGGCGCGACAGGCCGACGGCGAAATCGCAGATGTCGATCATCTCCTGCACCTCGCCAAGACCCTCGGAGGGTGACTTGCCCGCCTCGATCGAGACCATGCGGCCGAGCTCTTCCTTGGCCTTGCGCAGTTCCTCGGCGTAGAGCCGCACCAGCTCGCCGCGGCGCGGGGCAGGCACGAGGCGCCAGGCGCGGAAGGCCCGGGCTGCGGTGTCGATGGCCCCGGCAGCGTCCTTGGCACTGTGGGTCGCGAGCGAGGCGACGATCTCGCCGGTGAGCGGGGAGACGACCTGCAACCCGCCCGCTACGTCGAGCGCGGCGCTGACACCGCAGCGTTCGAGGGTTTCGGCGGTGAGGGCGGGCAGGGGTTTGCTCAGCATGGAGGCCTCCGGGTTTTTTGGTCGACGATAGAATACCAAGCGGGCCGCCGATGCGCATAACGCCAAGTCGGGCTGACCCCATGCGCGTTTGGCATGGTGATCGCCCCTGCCGCGGCCTATCGTGAGCGGCGCATCAACCCGAGGTTAGACGTGCCGCTGCAACGACGCCTGCTTCCCGATATGAAGGTGCTGCAGACCTTCGAGCTTGCCGCCCGACACGGCAATTTTACCCGCGCGGGCGCGGAACTGGCACTGACCCAGAGCGCGGTCAGCCGGCATGTGCGGGACCTCGAGGAGCAGATCGGCAAGCCGCTGTTCGACCGTCTGCGGGGGCGGGTCGTGCTGACCCAGGCCGGGGCCGAGCTGCTGCCCGAGGTGCAGCGCCTGCTGCGCATGGCCGAGAGCACCATGCGCCACGCCACCGCCGGCGCGCAGGGCCAGAGCCTTCTGGCGCTGAACGCGCCGCCGACATTCGCCACGCGCTGGTTGATGCCGCGTCTGCCCGACTTCCTGGCGCGGCACCCGGGGCTGCGGGTGGATGTGAGCACGAACACCGGCGTCTTCGACCTCGGCAGCCGCCAATGCGACCTCGCGTTGCACTTCGGCCAGCCGCTCTGGCCGGGCGGGCAATGCAGCTACCTGTGCAGCGAGATCGTGGTGCCCGTGGCAGGCGGAGCGCTGCGGGATCTCAAGGTTGCGCGGGCCGGGGAACTGCTGGCGCAGCCCAAGCTGCATGTGACCACCCGCGCGACAATGTGGGGCGAGTGGTTCGCCAGTCAGGGGCTGGAGGCGGCCGATGCGCAGGGTGGCCACTGGTTCGACGAATTCGCGCTCAGCATCGAGGCGGTGAGGGCCGGGCTCGGCATCGCGCTGCTGCCGCGCTACCTGATCGAGGCGGAGTTGGAACGCGGCGAGCTGTGCATCGTTCTGGACGCGCCTCTGAGCACCGAACAGGCCTGGTACATCGTCGCGCCGGAGGGGCGGGGCGACAAGGCGGCGGCCTTCGCGGATTGGCTATTGGGGCAGGTTTCCTTCCGCCCGCTGGTCGGGTGAGCGGGTTTGATTAATCTTTTGTAAACAGGCGCTTCCCGCATCGTCCCGACGACCCTCCGAGCCATGCGTCGTATGCAAGGCGGGTCTTCCCTTTCGGCAGTGGTGCTGCGGCGCAGCAAGTGGCATCAATGGCTCATCGGCACCACGCAGTGCCGAGGAATTTTCTAGAGGCTCTCCTCCTCCTCCCTGAGCCTCGGAAATCGGCGACGGCCCTTCTCCTCCTCCCTTGGGTCGTCGCCACCCTTCCTTCCCCCCCCGAGACGTTCTCAAGCCAGCAGATCTGCATGCGCTTCTGCATTGGTGCGCGAAGTCCCGACCGTTGGGCTGCCGGCGGCGTGTGCTGATGTGATGCACGATCCAGTCGACGCGCGTACGACGCTCCGGCGAGATGCCCCGGCTCCGATGTTTTTTTGGAGCGCAAGCGGCGCGATACAGCAGACGCCAGAGGATTGACTTGACAGCACCGACCCATTGTTGCTGCAATCTAGGGGTGTTTTATCGAAAAATTTATACAACCAAAAACTGCACCCTTTCTGCCGTGCTGATAGCACGTGTGAGGTTTTCTTTCTTCAGTTCATTTTACGCAGGCGCGTGAAATAAACGCGCAACTCTCATGATTTCACCCAGGGGACGATGGATGAGATTGATCACATGTTTGAAGACACTTATTCGAAGCGCCTCGCGAACAAAGAAGATGCGGCGCACTCCATATTCTTGGACAAGCGGCTTGTCGGTTTGGTCGACAGAAGTGCGGCCATGTGTTCTGCATTGGCCTCGCAATTGAATGACGCAGAGGAATTCGAGTGTCGAGAATTCATTCTTGGAGATTTAGAAATTCTTGATGTGGTATTGAAGTTCCGACCGGCCATTCTTATTATAGACCCTCTCGAATTTGGGCCGCCAAATAAATCTAATTGGGCTGAGGTCGTTGGCGAAATAAAGCGGGCGAGCCCGGACACAAAGCTTCTTGGATATACGCTCAGGGTCGACGGCGAGACGCTTCGCGTCGCGATCGAGGCGGATTTGCATGGGTGCGTCGGTAGGAATTCGGATCTCCTCCAGCTCAAGATCGCGATTGCGGCCATCCTGTCCGGGGGGGATGTATTTTGATCCCGGGTTCGTGCCGCTGCTGTCGCGGATCCTCGGCACGCGCAAGGCGGGGGCCGACGGCCTGAGCGAGCGGGAGCGGCAGGTCGTGAGCCGCGTTGCGAAAGGCCAGAACGCCAAGGAGATCGGCAGCGCCCTCTCGATCAGCGCCAAGACTGTCGAAACTTACAAGGCGCGGGCGCAGACTAAGCTCGGGTTGCGCAGCCGTGCCGAGCTCGTGGATTACGCGCTGTCGCAGGGGCTCTGGAGCTGAAGCGGCACCGGCTCTCTCTCCGGCAACTGCGCATCCGGCGCAACGCGACCCGAGGTGGCCAGAGCACGTTCCATGCCGCGCCCTCCCTCCCATGAAATGAAATCACTGCGGACGCCGGCAGGCGTCCGCCGCAGTTTGCCGTGATCGCGCGCCACGGAGACATCAGTGAGGCACCGGTTCCCGTGGGGCTTGCTCGCAAGGCCCGCAAAGTCGGGAGGATGCCTACAGGTGTAGGCATCCTCCCGACTGTATCCGGCTATCTTTGGCCTTCACGCTGCGAACATCGGTTCCCTTTGCAGTCCAAGAGGTACAGATGGCCAGGATCAGCGTGTTCGGAATAGGCTATGTCGGTGTTGTCGCAGCTGCCTGTCTGGCCAAGGCCGGGCACCAAGTCGTGGCCGTGGACGTGGACCAAGCCAGGATCGATGTGATCAACGCTGGGAAGTCGCCCATCGTGGAAAAGGGCCTCGCCGCGCTCGTGGCAGAGACCGTGGACTCGGGCCGGCTGTCGGCGACCCGCTCCGTCGCCGAGGCCATCTCGGGAACCGAGGCTTCTTTTGTCTGTGTCGGCACGCCCTCCGGTGCCGACGGTGCGGTCGGGCTGATCTACATCGAGCAGGTTTGCAAGGCGATCGGCGCGGCTCTGGCGGAAAAGGACGGATTTCATTCGGTCATCCTGCGCTCGACGATTGTCCCCGGTACCTGCGAAAGAACCTGCATTCCGCTGCTTGAGAAATACTCGGGCAAGACCGCGGGAGAGGATTTCGGTGTAGGGTATTACCCGGAATTTCTCCGGGAAAGCACGGCGATAGAAGACTATCATGATCCCGGCTTGATCGTATTCGGATCTCTTGATGCACACACCGAGGCGCTTTTGCGCGAGATCAACATGGGAATGGATTGCACGGTTCACTCCGTGGATCTGCGCACTGCCGAGATGGTGAAATACACGTCGAATGCCTGGCGCGCGGTGAAGGTCTCCTTCGCCAACGAGATTGGGAATATCTCGAAGTCCTGTGGTCTGGACGGGCAGACGGTTATGGAAATTCTCTGTTCGGATCACAAGGTTGCCATCTCCCCTTATTTCATGCGCCCCGGATTTGCCTTTGGCGGATCCTGTCTGCCCAAGGACATCCGGGCCCTGCGCCATCTCGCGATGACAAATGGCGTGACGACCCCGGTTCTGGCGGCGGTGGAGGAGGCGAACGCCGAGCAGATCGCCCGGGCCGAGACTCTCGTCACCGAGGCCAAGGCCCGCCGCGTCGGGATGGTCGGGGTCAGTTTCAAGGCAGGAACCGACGATCTGCGCGAAAGTCCGCTTGCGGAACTCGCCGCAAGGTTGATCCGCTCCGGCGTGTCGGTCGAGATCTACGACCCGTTCGTCTTCGAGGCCTTCGCCGCGGGCAATGCCACGGCCGGACGCGGCAATGCGACGGTGCCGGATCTGGAGTCCCGGCTGGTCGGCAGCCTCGAAGTGCTGCTCGAAAGGTCCGATGCGATCGTCGTGGGCAACCTCTACAAGGAGGCGCTGCCCTCGCTTGCCAGGGCCGCCGGCCGGACGCCGATGATCGACCTGACGCGGCTGGACCGCAGCCTGGTCTCGGGCGGCGGCTACAGCGGGATCTGCTGGTAGCGCGCCATGTTGGGACATGTTGCCTATCTGTCGGTCATCGTCATTCTCGGCGGCGCCGTGACCAGCGACATGCTGGGCCGGGCTGGGGCGCCGGCGCTGGTGGTCGGAGTCCTGGGTATGTGGCGCTATTCCTGGGCCGCGCTGAATTTTCTGCGCGCGATCTATTTCCGCCGGGTGGTCCATCCGCGCCGCAAGGCGCGGGCGCAGGCGCGCTTCGCCGACGCGCGGCATCCAGTGCATGCCTTCTTCCTGGTCACCTCCTACGGCATCGATCCCGAGGTCACCATCCAGGTCTACCGGTCGATCTTCCGCGCCGCCGCGCGGGCGCGTGACGGGGCAACGATCGTCGCTTCGGTGGTCGAGGGGGCAGATGCGCGGCTGATCCGCCAGGTGTTCGAACAAGCGTTCGGACAGGTGGTTGGACCGGAGGGAGGTGCCGGCGCAGGCGGGTCGCAAGGGGTGCGGCTCATCGTCGATCGCATCCGCGGCACAGGCAAGCGCGACGCGATGGCGCGCTCGCTCCGGATCATCGCGCGGCACTGCCCGTCGTCGCGGGACATCGTGGTCTTCGTCGATGGCGACTCCTGCGTGCCCGAGACGCTCGTCGCCGAGGCAGCGCCGTGGTTCACCGACCAAAGCGTCGGAGCGCTGACCACCGACGAGGCGGTCGACATCCCGCGGCCCGGCCTCTTCCGCGACTGGTTCCGTCTGCGCTTCGACCAGCGGCAGATGATGATGTGCTCGATGGGCCTGTCGAACCGGGTGCTGACGCTGACCGGGCGCATGTCGGTGTTCCGCGCAGACCTGGCCACCGATCCGGGGTTCATCGAGATGGTGCACGCGGACTTCATAGATCACTGGCGGCTGGGGCGGGTGAACTTCCTCACCGGCGACGACAAGTCGACCTGGTTTTGGCTGCTGCGCCAGGGCTACGAGATGATCTACCTGCCGGACGTGCGCTCGGTCTCCGCCGAGAGCCAGCCGCGGTCCGGATTCCTCGAGTCCGCCTCGGTGCTGATGGTGCGCTGGTTCGGCAACATGCTGCGGACCAACGGCCGGGCGCTGAAGCTGTCGCCGTGGCGGATCGGCCTGTTCACCTGGTGGTCGATCCTCGACCAGAGGGTGTCGATCTGGACCACCTTGTCGGGGCCGATCCTGGCGCTGACCGCGGCCTTGGCCTTCGACATGGCGGTGCTGCCGGCCTATGTCGCCTGGGTCATGCTGACCCGTTACGTCTTCTGCTGGGGGATCGCGGGGTTCCGCGGGCGCCTGGGATTTCCGATCAGCTACGCCTTCCTCCTCTATTTCAACCAGCTCTTCGGCGCGCTGGTGAAGAGCTTCGTCTTCTTTCGCCTCGACCGGCAGAAATGGACCCGCCAGGCCTCGGCCCAAGGTGGCGGGCGCGCCGGCCTCGCCGAGCGGCTGGTCGCGGCAGGCTCGCTGCATGTCCATGCCCTGACGATGGGCTGGCTGACGGTGGGCCTGTTCTGGTTCGCCGGTCTCTTCTGAGACCGGTGCCGATGGGTGTGTGATCCGGCGCGGCAGTGTGGCGCCGGCCAGAGCCGAGAAAACCGCGCCCCGGGGCGTGCCCGGAGACCTGGCCCAGGGGCGACACCCTGGGGTGAGCAAGGACCGAACCATGGCCACGAGCGAACCGACCCACAACCTGCCCACCGGCTTTGCCCATGACGGCGAGCACCCGCTGGTGCAGATGCCCTTCACCGTGCTGATCGGCACCCGCCAACTGCGGGGCGAGAGCCTGTCTCTGACCCGCGCCCATGCCGGCGGGCTGATGCCGCGCAGCAGCGAGGAGCGGGTGACCCCCATGACCCTGCGCTTCGATCTCGAGGGGTTCTCGGTCAGCCTCTATCTCGATGCGCGGATCACGGCGGACCCGTCCGAGGACGGTCGCGTGGTTCTGCATTTCACCGATCCCACCGGCGCGCATCTGCCGCCGCTGCGCTACCTCCTCAACAGCTACATCGCCGGTGACGTGGTCTCGGTCGGGGGGGATGCTGGGCTACACCGGCCCGGTCTCGTTCAAGTCCAAGCCCGCCGCGGTGGTGCAGCCGGCGCTGCACCGGGTGGCGGGGCTGGGGCGGCGGGGGTTGGTGATGGGGTTGACCGCCGCGCTGGCGATCGTCGCGGCGGGCATCGTGCACGAGCGGCTGGTCTACGCCTACGAGCCGCGCCCGGTCATCCTCACCGAGGGTGGCCAGACCATGCGCGCCACCGCGGCGGGTCAGCTCTCCTACGTCGATCCCGACGCGCAGTTCGGCGAGGTGGTCTATTCGATCCTCGCCAATTCCGGCGACCTGCTGAGCGTGAAGATGCCCTGCGACTGCCGCATCGCCCCGCTCGAGGCCTTTGCCAGCGGCGCGACGGTGCTGCCGGGCACGCCGCTGCTCGACCTGCTGCAAAGCGAGGGCACGCTGACCGCCAGCACCGAGATCACCTTCGAGGGCAGCGCCCGCGCACTGGCGGGCGACGGCGCCCAGCTTGTGCTGCAGGATGGCAGGGTGGTGCCGGTGACGCTGGAGCTGCTGCCGGCGCCGGGCGCCGGGGCGGCGCTGCAACCGGTGCGGATCAACCTCCCCGGGAGTGCTGACCTCGAGCGCGGCAGCTCCGCCCGCCTGCGCTTCAAACGCCAGCTCCTGCCCGCACCGCTCGCCGCGGGATTGGCGGTGATCGGCCGGGGCCTGTCGATGGGTGGCGGAGCCAAGGCGGAGGAGAACCCCGATGCGCGATGAGGGACCCCTGCCGGATGTCCTCCCGACCGGCCCGGCGGCTGATGCAGCGCGCAGGGAAGAAAGGGACAAGGACATGTCACGGGTCGTTCCCGTCGTCCTCTGCGGGGGCATCGGCGCACGGCTCTGGCCGATGTCTCGGAGCCAGAGCCCCAAGCAGTTCCACCCCGTCGCCGATGCGGGCTCGCTGACTTTCTTCCAGAGCACGGTCCAGCGGCACCGCGCCGGCTGCTACGCCGATCCGGTCGTGGTCACCGCGACACCACATGTGCAGACCGTCCTGCGCCAGCTCGCCGGGCTGCAATGCGAGGGGCGGCTGATCGTCGAGCCCTTCGCGCGCAACACCGGCCCGGCGGTTCTCGCCGCCGCGCTGGAAATCGCGGCAGAAGATCCCGACCGGCTGATGCTCGTGCTGCCTTCGGACCACGTGATCTCGGGCGACTTCGACAGCATCGTTGCCGACGCGCGCAAGGCGGCCGAAGACGGGCGGATCGTGCTTTTCGGGATCACCCCGGCCTACCCGGAAACGGGCTATGGCTACATCGTCGACGGTGGCATCTTCCGGCATAACGCGGCGCTGCGGCGGGTGGCGAAATTCGTCGAGAAACCTCCGAGGGAGCAGGCCGAGGCGCTGATTACCTCCGGCAGCGCCTATTGGGCGTCGGGGATATCGCTCTTTGCGGCGCGCACGATCATCGACGAGTTCCGCAGGATCGATCCGAAGACCTTCGCGGCGGTGAGCCTTGCCTTCGAGAACGGCATCCGCAAGGCCGGACAGGTGCATCTCGGCGGCGAGGCCTTCCGCCATGCGCGCGCCGAACCGACCGAACGCATCATCTTCGAGCATTCCCCGCATGTGATCCTCGCCCCGGCGGATATCACCTGGAGCGACGTGGGCTCGTGGACCTCGGTGCATGGCGTCGGCCAGCAAGACGAGAAGGGCAACGTCTTTCATGGCGACGTGATCGCCACCGACACCGAGAACGCGCTGGTCCGCGCCGGGGATCGCCTGGTGGCACTGGTCGGCGTTCCCGAGGTCATCGTGATCGACACGCCCGACGCGCTTCTGGTGACCCGCAGGGGGCGCTGCCAGGACGTGCAGAAGGTGGTCGAGCTGCTGCGCCGCAGCCAGCGCCTCGAAGCCAGCCGCCACAAGCGGCGCGAGCATGAGTGGGGCCGGAGCATGAGCCTGTTGCGCTCGGGCGGCCTCGACATGGTGATGCTGACGATCAACTCGGGCACTTCGGTCAACATCGACCCCGAACCCGGGCGCAAGCTGATCGTCACGCGCGGGACGATCGAGATGTTCGATGGGCCATGGCGGCGCAGCGTCGGGCAGGGCGAGCACGTCACGCTCGACAACCTCCAGCCCTGCCGGTTGGTGAACGCCGGCGCGCAGGAGGCGGAGGCGCTGCTGATGACCCTGCGGCCGACCTTGATGCTCGCGGCGCAGGCAGGGGTGTCGCACCATGTCTCCTGACCGCTCCCCGGTCGCGGCGCTGCTGCTGGCGCTGTGCATCCTGCTGACGGGTCCGGCGGCCGCGCAGGAGGTGCCGGGAGATGAGGCGGAGCGGATCGAGGCGCGCTACATGGGCCTTCGGGCACAACTGAGCGACCTGCAGGATCCGCGCGACCTGCACTCCCGCCTCGGCGTCGATCTCTCTCCGTCGCCCGGCGGCCCGCAGGCCAAGGTCGAATTGTTCGACCTGCGGCTGGCGCTGGCGCAGATGGCGCTGGTGGTGGGCACCAACGACCAGCTCACCGTGCTGCGGGCGCAGCCGCAGGGGCGGCTTGTGGCGATTTCGCTGCGCGAGGGCAGCATCGACGCGGACAGGCTGCTCTCCGAGGCGCGCCGGCTCGACCCGGCGGCAGTGGTCGAGGGAGCCATGGCCTACCCGGTGCTGGTGCAACAGGGGGCAACGCTGCGCATCGAGGATGGGGCGGTGCTGGCGCTCGACCGCGGTGCCGGCGCCTTCGTGGTGAACCTCGGCCGGCTCGAGCTGGCGGCGGGCGGCATCGTCGCCCGCGGCGCGGTCAATGCCAGCGCCCATGAGTTTGCCCCCTTCGTGGTTACCGCCGGCACCGGGGTCCTGCAGGCAGAGGCGGCGCTCTTCTCGGGGCTTGGCTTCGGGCGGACTCCCAGCTTTTCCGGCCTCGCGGTGATCGTCAGCGGCCTCTACCGCCCGAGCGAGCCCTCGGTGCTGCGCGCCTCGCTTCTGCGCGATCTCAACGCGGTGCGCTTCGTGATGACCAAGGACAGCGCGATCTCGGACAACATCTTCGTCGATGCGCGCAGCACGGCGCTGGAATTGCGCGGAACGTCGGGAGCGCGGCTTTCCGGCAATCTCTTTGTCGATGGGGCCGGCGATGCGATCCGGCTCAGCGACGGCGCGCGCGCAACGCGCCTCGAAAGGACCGAGATATACCGCCCGGCGCTGAACGGGATCCGCCTGCGGGGCGCCAGCAACGGCACGCTGGTCCGCGACACGCTGGTCTGGCAGGCGGGCAAGAGCGCCCTGTCGGTCAGCCGGTCGGATTGCACCTCGGTCGAGGGGCTGCGGGCCATCGCGTCAGGCCAGAAGGGGCTGGCGCTGCGCCAGGCGCGCGCCTCGCGCATCACCGGCAGCACGATCGCGGGTTCGGGCAGTTCCGGTCTCTACGTCACGCAGCAGCCCGAAGGCACCGTGCTCGATCTCGAGGGCAACCGCTTTTCCGCCAACCGTGTGGGGATCGACACCGCCGCCCCGGCGCGGCTGGTGCTGAGCGCGAATGATTTCTCGGACCAGTTTCCCCGCTTCCTGGACGGCGACGTGCAGGACGGCAGCGCCGCGCTGATGGCCGACCTGTCGGGGCGACAACCGCTGGTCCTGGCCGCCGGGGGCACCGACGCGCGCTTCCTGCCGCCGCCGGACTGCGCGGCATCGGACGAGGGGTGACCGGCCATGGTATTTTCCTCCGAGACCTTCCTGTTCCTCTTCCTGCCGCTCTTCCTCGTGGCTTATTTCGCGGTGCCCTGGCGCTTCAAGTCGCTGGTGATCCTCGCCGGATCCTATCTCTTCTACGCCTGGTGGCGGCTGGACTTCCTCGGGCTTCTTTTTGCAACCACGCTCTTTGCCTATCTCGTCGGGCAGAGGATCGCGCGGCATCGCGACACGGCGCGGGGCAGGCTCTGGCTCGCCGTGGGGATGATCGGCTGCCTCGGCGTGCTGGGGGTGTTCAAGTACCTGAACTTCTTCATCGACAGCTTTGCCACGCTGCTCGGCACCGACGCCGCGGGGGTGGGCGTGCATTGGCGGCTGATCCTGCCGATCGGCATTTCCTTCTACATTTTCCAGGCGCTCAGCTACCTGATCGACGTCTGGAGGGGCGACGCGCGGGCGGATGCGAAATTCGTCGATTTCGCCGCCTTCATCGCGCTTTTCCCGCAGCTCATCGCCGGGCCGATCCTGCGCTACAAAGACCTCGAGGACCAGTTTCGCAGCCGGACCCATTCGCTCGATCTCTTTTCCGAGGGCATGGCGCGCTTTCTCGTCGGCCTCGGCAAGAAGGTGCTGCTGGCCGATGCGGTGGCGCCGCTCGCGGATCTCGCGTTCAACGGCAGCGGCGAGGTCGGCCTGCTGCTCGCCTGGGCGGGGGCAGGGGCCTACATGCTGCAGCTCTACTTCGACTTCTCGGGCTATTCCGACATGGCGATCGGGCTCGGCAAGATGATGGGCTTCCACTTCCCCGAGAACTTCCTTTTTCCCTACATCAGCCGCTCGATCACCGAGTTCTGGCGGCGATGGCACATTTCGCTTTCGACCTGGCTGCGCGACTACCTCTACATCTCGCTCGGGGGCAACCGCCTTGGCCGGGCGAGGACCTACGCCAACCTGATGGCGGTCATGGTGCTGGGCGGACTGTGGCACGGGGCGAACTGGACCTTCGTGCTCTGGGGGCTCTGGCACGGCTGCCTGCTGGCGCTGGAGCGCGCCACCGGCCACGACCGCCGCGCGGCGGGACTGGTCTGGTCGCTGCCGCTCACCCTGCTGCTCGTGTTGCTTGGCTGGGTCATGTTCCGGGCCGCGAACGTGGGGCAGGGCTTCGAAATCTACGCCGCGATGCTGGGGGCGAACGGGCTCTGGGGCGATCCGGCCCTGTGGCACGCGCTGACCCGTGAAAGCCTTGCCCTCACCGGCATCGCCGCGCTGGTCGCCTGGATGGAGCCCCGCCTTGCCGAACGCCGCGAGGGGCAGGCGGCCCTCGGCGGGCAGCCCCTGCAACCGGGCGGGGGTATGCGGGTGATCGGCGGCGTCGCGGCGCAGGCGCTGACCGCGACCCTGCTGCTCGGCCTCGGGGTTCTCACCGTGCTGAAGCTTTCCGAGCAGAGCTTCTCTCCCTTTCTCTACTTCCAGTTCTGAGGCCCGCCATGTCGTTCCCCCACTCGGTCAATTTCGCGCTGAAGCTGGTCGTGCCCGTGGCTTTCTTCGGCTACGCGGCGGCGGCGAACATGGCGCTGGTTCTGGGACCCGCGACCGCCCTGCCGCAGCACGCGGGGCTCGGGCGGCATGGAATGACGCAGGAGATCGACACGCTTTACCGCGAGGGCATGCCGCACCGGGACCTGGCGATCCGTCTCATCGGCGCGGCCCGCTACCTGCTGCTGAACGAGGGCCGCCCCGGGGTCGCGGTCGGGGCAGGCGGCGTGCTGTTCACCGACGAAGAGCTGCGCCAGCCCGCGGCGGCGGGTGCCGCCTATGCCGCCGCGCTGGACGAGATCGTGCGCAGCGCCGAGGCCCTGCGCGCGAGCGGCACCGAGCTCATCGTCGTCCCGGTTCCGGCCAAGCTCGACCTTCTGGCCGCGCAGGGCCCCGACCCGGCTCTCTCGGAAGAGCTGCATCGCTTCTACGACAGGTTCCGCGCCGACCTCACAGATCGGGAAATCCCAACGGTCGACAGCCGGTCCGCGCTGGCGGCACTGGCGGCGCCCTTCCTCGCCACCGACACCCATTGGACGCCGGGGGGGCGCCCGGGCCGTGGCGGTGCGGATCGCGGCGCAACCGGGGCTGACCGGCAGCGCGCAGTTCACACAGGTGCCGGGGGCGGAGGTCCGCTTCACCGGCGATCTCGTGTCCTATGTCACCTCCGGCGAACTGGCGCCGCTTGTCGGCCTCTCTGCCGAACGCGTGACCCCCTACGAGGCCGTCTCCATACCCTCGGGGCAGGAGGCCGCGCTGGACCTCTTCGGCGAAGCGGGCGCGGGCGAGGTGGTCGATCTCGTGGGCACTTCCTATTCCGCCAACCCCAACTGGAGCTTTGCCGAGGCGCTGAAGCTGGAGCTGGGCCGCGACGTGATCAACTACGCAACCGAGGGGCAGGGACCCTTCGTGCCGATGCGGGACTACCTGCAAAAGCGCGCTCCCGAGACCGCTGCAACCACGGTCCTGTGGGAAATTCCGCTGCGCTACCTGCTCGACCCCGAGCTGCCCGAGACGCTGGCAGCGGAGGCGGGCCCCGAGGCGCAGTCCCTTGAGTTGGCCGAGGAGGGCGGGACATGACGCGCCTGCTGCACGTCCTGCCATTGCCGCTGCGCCAGCTTGGCCATCTCGCGCTCTTTGCCCTTCTGCTGCCGGCGACGGTGGCCCGGGCAGCGGAGGGCAGCCTGAACACCGGCGTCGCGGTCTATCGCGGTGCGGCGGCGACCCAGGTCGACGTCACCATGGTGCGGGGCATCACCCGCTCCGACCAGTTACCGCCGCATCTACTGGCGGTCCGCAAGCGCCTGTCACGCGGCGCCTACGTCCGGTTCGCCCAGCTGCGCGATCTCGCGGATCACCGCGACGGCAATGCGGCCTTCCAGCTCGCAAACCGGCTTGACCTCGACGCGCGCCCCGACCTTGCCGCGGACATCGCCCATTACTACGCAATCGCCGCGGTGACCGGCAGCGGTGGCGCCATCTTCGGCTTTATCGCGGCGCTGGACCGGGTGGACCCCGGCACCACTTCCCCGGGCCGTCTCGAGGTGCTGAAGAATGCGCTGCTCGCCTATGCCATCGCCGGCAGTTCCGCCGCCACCGAGGCGCTGATCCGCCACCACGTGAGCGGCACCCCCTTCGGCCCGATGCAGGACGAGCTCGAGGCGCTGGCCCGCCGCGAGGGCGCGCCGGGGGCCGATGCCGCCGCGCTGCAGCTCGCCAGCGAGATCCTGCAGGACAAGGCCGCCACAGCCGGCGACCTGCGCCGCGCCCGGGGGTTTCTCGAGGCGGCCGGCCGGGGCAGCAGCCTGCGCCAGCGGTTGATCGTGCAGAACCTAGGCCCGGTGGTTGATACCCGTCTCTCCGAGGCGGTCTCGCTGGCCTTGCTGACGCTAAGGGAGGGACCCCGATGAGCGGCCTGTCCAAAGGGGTGCTGCTTGCCACGGCGCTGATCGCCGCCACCGGCATCCCCGCGCTCGCGGGCGAGAGCGCCTATGGCTGTACGGGGCTCGAACGCAACCGCGACCTGCCCAGCATCGAGGGGCGGGACGGGGTGTTCTTCCGCATCAATGCCGACCTCCGCATGAACCACCCCTTCTCGCAAGGTGTCGTCGACGGTCTGGCGCAACTGTCGCGGGCGCTGGAGCGCCGGGGGACCACGCTGATCTTCGTGGCGATCCCGACCAAGAGCGTGTCGATGCCGGACTACCTGCCCCCAGAGGCGGCGCTCTACGGGTTCGATCTGGAGGTCGCCACCGAGGTGCATCTGGACATCCAGCGCCGGCTCGCTGCGGCAGGCGTGGTCACTACGGACATCCGAGAGGCGCTTCTGAACGCCGAGCCGGGGCAGCTTCCGTTCTTCGGCACCGATTTCCACTGGTCTGCTTATGGCGCGGACCTCGGCGCCCGCGCCATCGCCGATGTGATACGCGCGCAGCCGGCCTATTCCGCCCTCGCCAAGACCGAGCACGAGACGGTCAGGATCGGCCATGAACCCTCCTTCTCGGGGATGCGGCGCATCCTGCAGGCGCTCTGTACCGAGACCCTGCCGGAGCCGGAGACCGACACATTCGAGACCACAGTGGCGCAGCTCGACCTCGTGCCCGAAAAGGATGTGGGCGGCATGCTCGATCTTTTCGGAACCGAGACGGAGACCCTCGATATCGCGCTCGTCGGCACCTCCTTTTCGGACTCACCGATCAACAACTTCCCGGGGTTCATCGCGCAGCACAGCGACCTCGAGGTTGTCAATTACGCGATCACCGGGGGCAACCAGTTCGGCGCGATCACCTCTTATCTTACCTCCGAGGAGTTCGAGGAGGCGCCGCCGGTGTTCCTCGTCTGGGAGAACCCGATCTACAACAACCTCGCGCAATACGGGGACCAGCCGATGCGCGAGCTGATCGCGGCGGCCAGCGGGAACTGTACCACGCGGATCGCCTCGGAGGTCTCGCAGGACCGTAGGTTGCTGCACGCCGATCTCGGCGGGCTGGGGCTCGGGCCGGCGGACACGCTGTTTCTGGACACCAACGGATCGACCGCGCTGGAGGTCGAGTTCCGCTTCCGCTCGGCGGCGGGATCGGAGCGCAAGAAGGTCCTGCACCGCAGCGAGCGCATGCGTCGCTCTGGCCGGTTCTACATGCCGCTCTCCGGGCTCTGGCCCGAGGGTGCGGACGGGATCGAGATATCCCTGTCCGCGCCGCTCGGCGGCGATCCCGCCCTATATACCTGCACGACCCCCTCGGAGGACAAATCATGATCACGCGCCGTCTTTTCCTTGCCGGAGGGAGCGCCGCCGCTCTCTTCGCCTCGATTGCCAGCATTGCGCCCAGTGCCGCGCGGTCCGGGGATGAAGGTCTCTACCGGGATGTGTTCGACCCGGACTCGAGCTTCATCCGCATCCTCGCGCCGGGCCAGAGCTTTGCCGCGGTGGATGGCAAGACGATCCGGGATTTCACCTCGGGCCTCTCGGGCTACGTGAACGTCATGCCGGGGCCGATCACCGTCTCCTTCTCGGCAAGCTCGATCGACTTCGTCGTGGCCCCCAGCTCGCATTACACCGTGGTTGTTCCTGCGCAGGGCGAGCCTCTGGTGACGCAGGACATGCTCGAGATGAGCCCGGCGAAATGCGATGTGACCGTGTTCAACCTGACGCCTCAGCCGGCGCTGAGCCTCTACGTGCCGCTGGCCAAGGCGGTGGCGATCGACAATCTCGAGCCGGTGGAATCCCGGTCGGTCGCACTGAAGGCCCCGCTGACGCTCGACTTGGAGCTGCGCGACGGATCGCAGGCGCTTGCCACCATCGCGGCGGTCGAGCTCAAGCGCAAGACCGGGGTGACCATCGTGCTGACCGAGCTCGACGGCACCTATTCCGCCGCCGCGGTGCCGAATTTCTACATTCGCTGAGAGACGGAGCGCGCCCATGCCCCCGATGCAGACCGCCGCCGCCGCGATGCGATGCCTTGCCCTGGCGCTCGGCATGGCCCTCGGGCTGCTTGGCGGCCCGTCGTGGGGAAGGACGCTCGACCTCGAATTCCGGCCACCGGATCTCGACATCGACCCGATCTGCGTCGCCCGCCCCCCCGGACGAGGAGACAACCGCCTTCTGGGGGGCGTGGAACGCCGAGGCGCTGCCCGACTGGGAAACCGCGATGGTGCGCCGCGACCTCTCGCGGCTCATGCAGATTGACCCGGCGCGCTGGTTCGACACGGCGATGGCCATGATCGCACGCCTCGAGGAACGCGACCCGAGGTTCCTGGGGCAGAACGCGCTTCTGGCCCGGATCACGGTGATGGAGGCGGCCGGGCGCTTCGAGGAGCTGATGAGGAGCGGCATGGTCCCGCGGCTCGCGGGTTATGGCGACACGCTCTCGGCGGGCAGCCGTACGGCATTGGCGCGCTTCTACCGCGACGGCATCGGCGTTGCGCGCGACGTGGCGCAGGCGGATGCACTGCTGATCTCGGCGGGCTATGCGGGCAACGCCGATGCGTTGCTGACGCTCTCGTCGATGGTGCTCGCGGGCGAGGCGCCCGCGGCCTGGGACGTGCCGCTCGAACTGGCGGTGACCATGGCCTTCGGTGCCCTGGTGGGCGAGCTGAACACCACCATCTGCGACCGCACCGCCCGCATCGCCCGCGAGTACCATTCGGGCGAGATCGTCACCAAGTCGCCGCAGCTTGCGCATGACTGGTTCCGCTTCACCGCCGATCTCGGCGATGCCCACGCGGCCTGGAAGGTGGTCGAGTACCACCTTGAGGCCGAGGGCTTCGCGAAATCGAACGATCTGTTGCTGAAATACCTGCGGCAGGCTGCCGACGCTGGGCTGCCCTACGCAGAGATCGAACTGGGCCGGCAATACGAGAGCGGGGCGCTGCTGCCGCACGACCTGAACCAGGCGCTCGAGCTCTACGAGCGCGCCGCGGTCGATGGCGCGCGGGCGGGGCTGACACGGGTGGCGCTCTTCCTGGAGTTGCACGCCGCGGACTTTCCCGACAAGCGGCCGCGCCGGCTGGAAGCCTTGCGCGCGCTGGTCGCGCTCGAGGATGCCCCGGGTTGGGCCTTCACCCGCCTCGCCACGGCGGTGCTCAAGGACAAGGGACGCTGGGCCGGGGCTGCTGAGGCGAGGGTGCTGCTGGAAGAGGCGGTGAAACACGAGGATCTCGACGGGACGGTGAGCCTTGCCGAGCTGCTTCTGGCACAGCCCGAAAGCCCCGGCGACTTCGACCGGGCGGTGGATTTGCTGTCGCGCGCGGTCTCGGTCAGCGGCGGGGTTACGCCGCTCAAGGTGCTGTCCTCGGCCTTTGCCTGCCGGGCGCCGGACGCGCCGCGCATGCAGGAGGCGGCCTATTGGGCCGAGCTGGAACGCGCAACCGACACCGCCAATCTCGACCTGCCCGGCGCGAAACTGGTGTCGCTCTCGCCACGGAGCGATCCGCTGGTCTTCGCGGTGTTGCAGTCCCACGCGCTTTACGGCCGCCCGTCCGCGGTGGCGGGCTGGTTGAAGCTGCTCGAGAAAGACCCGGCGACAACCGGCGAGATGCGCGCCTTCTGGCTGGAATATTCCAAGCGCTACGGCCTGGTGAGCGATGCGCTGATGAAGCTGGATCTCGAGCTGGACGGCCGCCGCGATGCGATGCTGGATGAGGCCCGGCAGCTGCGCAACGTCTATGCCAGGTCAGGTCCGTCAACGGCGCTCATGCTCGCGGAGATGCTGCTGGGCGGCGCGCCGGGCGATGCTCCGCTGCAGCGGATGGAAGAGCAGGCCGAGGCCCTCGAGCTGCTCGAGGGCCCGGCGGAGCAGGGCATGGGCCGGGCGATGCAGCTCATGGCCGACCATGCCCGCACCGCGGTGGAGCGTCAGGAGATCTTCGAGCGCTACCGCGAGGTGATCGCAAGGGACGGGGATTTCGAGGCCATTCTCTTTGCCGTGCCCTTCGTTGCGCCCGGCGCGGAGCGGACGCGCTACCTCGCGCGGGCCAAGGGGATCATGACCTGCGACTACAAGAGCGCTATCTCGATGGCCAACGTGTCGATCCTGACCGGCGAGCGCGAGACGGCGGAGCATTGGATCGAGGTGGCCACGCAGTTGCTCGGCGACAACGCCTGGGCGATGACGGACCTTGCCAAAACCGTGCTGGCGCTCGGCAAGCCGGGGGCCCTGCCTGCGGCGGTGGCACTGCTGACCCGGGCGCGGGCGATGGGCGATCAGACCGCGAGCCGGACCCTCTTCGAGCTGGCCATCGCCAGCGGCACCGACAGCTACGATCCGCAGAAGGCAGCCGAAATGCTCACCGAGGCCTCGGCCAACGCCGAGTACGAACTGCTGGCAGGGTTTCTGGCGCGGCTAAGGCGCGCGGATGATCGGGTTCGGGTGTTTATCGGGCAGATGCTCGACATGTCAGACCTCTATCGCAGGGCGGCCGAAAGCGGCGATCTGATCTCGATGCGCAGCTACGGTCTCTACCTGCAGGACACCGCCATATCTCCGGCGCAGCTTGCCGAGGCGAGCGACTGGCTGCGCCGCGCTGCCGAGGGCGGGGACACTGCGGCGATGTCCGAATACGGCGAGGCGTTGGCCTTCGGGATCGGCGTGGCTCCGAACCCGGATCAGGCGATCCACTGGCTCGAACGCGCCGCGGCGCAGGGCAACCAGCGCGCGGCGGGGATCACCCGTCTTGTGCGGATGAGCGGGGGAGGCTGAGATGCGCCGGATCTCTCTGCTCCCCACGGTGCCATTTCTGTTTCTCTCCGCAGTCCCGGCGCTGGCCGAAGGCTGCCCCGGCGCGCCCGAGCCGGTTGTGACCCTCGACTACGGCAGCCGTTACGCCGAGGACGACCCGTCGCGCTCCTCCATCGACACGGAAAGCAACGCGGCGGTGAACCGGGCGCTGAGACCGATCGACGCCTTCATCCGGGACCTCGTGGCGCAGTCCAACGCGGTGCTGGCAGAAGGGGAGGACAGCGCACAACAGGCCGACTGCGTGCTCTCGCGCATTGCCGCTTGGGCCGAGGCCGACGCGCTCTCGGACCTCGGCAGCTTCACCGCGCGGCTGTCGGTGGGGGCCCGGCTGGCGGGGATCGCGGAAAGCTACCGGCAGGTCCGGCCCCTTGCCACCGACCTCAAGGCCGCCGCCGGGATCGAGGATTGGCTGACTCGGCGCAGCGCCGAGCAGATCGACTTCTGGGAGAAGGAGGCGACCTCGGGCGCCCGCACCGGCAACCTGCGGGCCTGGGCGGCGCTGGCGGTGCTGCTGACCGGCGAGGTCACCCGCAACGACATGCAGATCGGTTGGGCCTCGGCCTCGGCGGTGCGGATCCTCTGCACGGCGCGGCCCGACGGCAGCCTGCCGCAGGAAACCAAGCGCGGTGGCTACGGGCTGCACTACCAGTTCCACGCGATCGCGCCGCTAGTCACCATCGCGGCGCATCTCGACCGTCTGGGCCAGCCGATCACCGAGAGCTGCGACGCGGCCCTCGAGCGCGCCGTGGGCTACGCGCTGTCGGACTACGCGGCGAAGGGGGCGCTCACCGAGGCCTATTCCGGCAAGCCCCAGTCCTACTTCGACGGCACGGAAACCCTGCAGCCGCACGAGCTTGCATGGCTCGTGGCTTACCGCGCGCTGTTCCCGCAGTCCGACATCGCCAGCCCGCTTCCCAGAAACGAGCCGCTAATCAACTCCAAGCTCGGAGGCGACCAGCGGCTGCTCTGGAAGGACGGCGGCCAAGGTGAGCTGCCGTGACTGCGCGCCCGCAATGCCCGGATGTGCCCGAGTGTGAACTCACGCCGAAGCGCAGAGTCTTATTTCCTGTTTTATATCAGTCGGTCCTGGATATCCACGAGCTTGGCTTCGAAGACCTCGGCAGGCGTTCGGTAGCCCAGGCATTTGCGGGGCGTCGCGTTGACGCGCTGGCAAATCGACCTCAAGTATCGATTTGTCAGCGGTCGCCATCGGATGCGCCATCGGTCCGAGCGACGATGGCGACGGCTCGGTCGAG
>NZ_NTHN02000052.1 GCF_002300555.2 Alloyangia mangrovi
CAGGGCTACCTTCTGCGGCCCGCGGCCGCTCGGCCATCCGATCCGCGAGCAGATCCTCGTGCAGGGCGCCGCGCCGATGCAGCTTATGCAGGCGCGCCTGACCATCGAGCCCTCGGTGGCCGCCGAGGCGGCGCGGCTCGCCACCGCGGAGCAGGCGGCCTACCTTGCGGCGCTGGCGCGGCACGGCCGCAGGGCGCGTACGCGGCCCGAGAGCGAGCAGCTCGACGCCGCCTTTCACCGCGGTATCGCCGAGGTGACGGGCAACCCGATCCTGCTGGGACTGCTGGATTATCTTGCGGGGGTGCGGCGCCACGCGGCCTGGCAGCGCGAGTGGGAGCTAACCTATCGCCGGCTCGGCGTCAGCGCGTTCACCGAGCGCCACAGCGCCCAGCACGAGGCCATTGCGGCGGCGATCTCGGAGCGTGACCCGGACCGCGCAGCAGCGGCGATGCGGGCGCATCTCGAGACCATCTCGGAGGCGATGCGTGGGGCCGGGCTGCCGGGCCTCGGAGCGCAAGTCTAGGCGCAGCGCGCATGACCGGCAAGGCGGCGCCGGTCCGCAGAAACGATCAGACACGAGTTCACCAGCCCCTTGAGCCGTGTCGCCCCGTGCCGCAGGGTGGCCGCGATTGCCATGAGAGGAGGACACCTTGATGGTCGATTTCGCGGAGTGTCGTGCTGCTCGCCGCGCTTGCCCGCGTCGCCGCCTGTGCCGAGGGCCCGCAGATTCAACCGCTGACCAAGGGCTTCGTCGAGGGCCGTTTTTTTTTGCCGGCGATGCGGCCGTGGCGGCATGCCGGGCCAAGCTGGCGGCGGAAACCTCGGGCAGGCTGAAGGTCGTCGGACCGCAGGCCTCGGGCGCGAGAAGCTCGCTCTACATGCGGATCGGTCCGCGCGGCGCTCCCTGGCGCTGCAAGGTGGGTTCCGATGGCAGCAACCCGACCGTTGGCTTCATGGGCTATGGCGGGATGGGTTGAATTCGAAGGCAAACCTCAATCGAGTGGCGCTTATGCGGCTTCGAGGCAGGGTAGGGCGACATTCAGTCGGTGGTGGCGCCTGACCTTACGTCTGCTCAGCGCAGTAACCGGACTTTGCCCCGCTCGGTACGCGCCCCGAAAGCTGCCGTTCAGACGAAGCGCAGCGATCGGCCTCCTTGTTGATTGCCACCCAGAACTGACCCAGGTCTTCCATCGAGAAATGACCCACCTTGGAATATGTTGAGCGGGTCATGTTTGGGTGGAAATCAACAACAGTGTTGGCAAAAACGTGCTGGTCTTGGGGTGCCACAAATTGACGGTTCCGCAGAATCTTTTCCGGTGAGCAATATCACATACTGATTGTTGAATTTATTGATGCGGTTCAGACTCATCAATTTCATTGGAAGGCCGGGCACCATGGCGACAACTCCCCCAGTAGTCTCGCGTTTCGTTCCGCCGAGCTTAGTTTTTTTTTTCGGAAATCCTGCCAGGGAGGACCGAGATCGAATGGCTCGGAGGTTTGCAGGGCTTCGACTATACCACCAATCCGCACGCCTCCGGGGGCGCCTACGCCCAAGCGTCGTATGACGTTTCTTCCGCTGGCGGTGTCTTCGAGGGGCCAGCAGGGCTCTATGACCTGACACTTGGTTATATGGATGAGACCGACGGGGTTTCCTACATGGAAGTCCTCGTCAACGGCAGAGTGGTCACTGCCTTTGACTGGGACAAGCCGGAGGGCACCGCGATCGTGACGGCCGCGACCAGGGCGGAACATCTGGTGGCCGGTATTGTGCTGGCCCGGGGGGGACGTGATCGAGGTGCGTGGCGCACAGGACGGCGGCGAGCCGCTGCGAACCGACTATCTCGACATCGCTGCCAGCGCGAGCCCGGCACAGGGCGAGAGCTTCGTGATCGAGGCCGAGGCCCTGGAAATTCTCTCAGGCTTCAGCGTGGTGGGCAACGGCGCGGCATCTGCTGACCAGGTGCTGCAGCACACGGAGGGCCTCGAGGCGCGGGCGGTCTACGAGGTGCAGCAGCGCGGCAGATTCGATTTGACCCTCGGCTATTTCGACGAGACCGACGGTGTGTCCTTCTTGCAAGTGCTTCTGAACGGCGAGCAGATCGCCGCCTTCGACTGGGACACGGATCAGGGCGCCGCGATTGCCAGCACCGCGAGCCGCACTGAGAGGCTTCTGGCGGGGCTCGATCTCGAGGTGGGGGATCGTCTCGAGTTTGTCGGTCATGGTGATAGAGGCGAGCCGCTGCGCCTCGACACGTTGACCTTCACGCGTGCTCTGGAGACGGTGGATTACGACCCGTTCCTGTCGGAACTGCCGAACGTCGAGATGGTGGTACGGCGGGGCGATCACGTGGCGCTGTTGACGCCGCTCGAGGACGAGAGCCGCTATGACGACGAGGTGCTCTATCGCATCGTCGACGCGACCGACAGGGGATGGGAGTTCTACGCGCTGTTGACTGCGCAGGAGCCGGGGCTGCACCCGATCTATTCCATCGATGGGCTAGGCACCTTTGCGGTGGTCGAGCGGACGATCGGTGCGGGCGGGGGATACTTGGGGCAGACCGGCATCGAGATGTGGGCCGACCCCTATTTCGATGTTTACATGCATGATCGGCTGCGGGACACGGGTCTCTATGACCATGTGCCCTTCTATGAGCTGGGCCGCAATTTCTGGTTCTACGGGGCCGGGCTCGGGGCAATACCGGTCGACGTGGCGACCAGCTACGCGGTGACGATGCAGTATTACGCCATGGACTTTGCGGGTGTGGAGGGGGCGCCGTTCGGCACGCTCACCTGGCCGGAGATCCGGGCGGAAATCCTCGACGACCTAAGTCAATACTACCTGCAGGACCCGACGCTGGACTGGGGCAATACCATCGAGATCAACGCGGCACCGGACTGGCCCGAGGCCTATGCCGACTGGAAGGGCAGCGATCTTCTTGCTTCGCTGTTCGCTCGGATGATGGAAGATTTCGGTATCGAGGCCTACGCCCGGATGTGGCAGCTCATCGGGCAGGCGTCCTACACCTTCAATGCTGATGTGGCGGCCGAGAACTTCTTCAGCGCCGCGATGGAGGCGACGGGTATCGACTACCACTTCCTGCGCAAGCAGGGCGGAGAAGACTTTGTCATCGGAAATGACGGGCAGAACGCTCTTCAGGGCCCGGAAGCGCCGAGTGCCCCGCTCGTGATGCACGGCTTTGCAGGCGATGACCACCTCGAGAGCCGCACGGCGTGGAACAGCCCCGGCGCATTGCTTTTCGGTGGCGGTGGAAACGATAGTCTTGTCGCGGGCCTTGCTGGCGATACCCTCGTCGGAGGTATGGGGAACGATGTTCTGGAGGGCCTCGATCGCAGGGCCTTCCTCTACGGCGGTGATGGTGATGATTGGCTGTCGTCGGCTGGGCATCTCTACGGGGGCGCCGGCGCCGACACCTTTGCGTTGGACGGCCTTGTCAACGGGGTTGCCAGTAGCAACACGTATATCCACGATTACCAGCCTTGGCTGGATGTGGTCGATCTCGGAGGGCACCCGATCGAATACGCCACCGAGACGGAAGGCGGTGTGCTGCTCCGCATCGATCTCGATGCATTGGACGGCGACAACGTCTACGTGATGGGCGTTGATGATCTCGAGGAGATCGCCTTCGCCAACCTGTCTGGCGGTCCGATCCCTCTGCGCTATGAGACGGAGGACATGGAGATCGTCTCGGGCTTCGAGGTGGTCCGCAACAGCGTCGCGTCCGGAGAATATTACCTGGAGCATAGGTCCTTGGGAGAGGCGCATGCGCGCCTGCAGGTGGCGCAGAACGGGGCCTTCGACATCACCGTCGGTTATTTCGACGAGAGCGATGGCCTGTCGTCGCTGGCGATCTTGCTGAACGGAGAAGAGATCGCGGCCTTTGACTGGGATGACGACACGGGCAGCACGCTCGCGAGCCGCGCGAGCAAGACGGAATTCACCTTGGAAGGGTTGGTCCTCTCGGGTGATGACGTCTTCGAGTTGGTCGGCCATGGCGACGGTGATGAGCCGCTGAGGGTAGACTATCTCGAGTTGACCCCGACGAGCCTGCCGGGTGCGACTGATATCTGGTTTGAGGAGGTCAGCCCAGACGGTGTCGGAAATCGTGTGATGATCGGGCGCAACGACGGGACCGGCGCCTTCACGGAGATCGATCCCGGGGTCCGTTCGGATGGTCGATCGGTGCTGGCTGCCGATGTGGATGGAGATGGTGACGACGATTTCGTCGAATTGGGCGGCCCGCAGTCGCTCGACGGCATCGTCGAGATCCCTCCTCGGGACGTCGACGCAGTTCCTGTCGAACTCGACTTCTCCTTCACGATCCACGAAAACATCGGCGGCGGGCAGTTCGTCATCTCCGAAAGCTACGACCTGCGGATCGAGTTGCCGCTCCAGAGGTTCATCCTTGAAAACGGCTTCCTTACCCTCCCGGAGGAACTGTTAGATATTCAGGACGCGGCGGATGCGGATGGGGATGGGGACATCGATCTGCTCGCGACGAGCTACATCTCCGAGTCGCTCCTCATTTTCGAGAACGACGGCGCGGGGCATTTTCAGGTCATGGCGCGCAGTGACGCCACTCCTCTTGGCGCGGACGGCAATGAGGCCTTGTTCATCGAATTCACCGGGGACGAGGCGCTGGACGCGATCGTGGCAACCGATGGCAACGACTCTCCCGGTCTGTGGCTCTGGATCAACGATGGCAGCGGGCATCTCGTCTATGGCGGCGTCTTCGGAGGAGCAGAAGATTCCGCGGGTGACCCGCAGGTCGTCGACCTCGACAGTGACGGCGATCTGGACGCGATTTTCATCGGTGGAGGAGAGGGGCACGGCATCAACACGATGCTCAACGACAGCCCCCTCTCATCGCCTTCCATAGTGATGGGCGACTTCGCATCTGTCGGCTCGGCGCGCGCAGCCGATTTCGACGGGGACGGTAAGGCTGAGATGGTCGCTGCAGGCCTCTCGCAAGGAGACGAGATACCACCGGGGCTGCGTCTCTTCGAAGTCGTCATCTCGGAGGACAGCGTTGACTTCGTTGAGGCCAGCTACGACCCGCGCTCTAGCGGCGACGTGAAAGCGCCGGCCGACTACGACCTCGATGGCGATATCGATCTTCTTCTCACCCGAGGCGGCCCGGATGGTTTTCTTGTCACCTTGTTGCTGAACGACGGATCCGGGCACTTCGAGGATGGTGGGGAGATCGTCGCGCCCTTTTCTCCGGCCGAATACTCCTGGGGGCCGCAGATCCACCAGGGCCATTTCGAAAGTCAGGACTCGTTGCTCTGAGGCTGAAGGAACTGGTGTTCCAGGTGGTGACGTCCGAAAGGTGTGGAACTCGCATATGCGCCAGCATCCAGCTGGCCCGCCGTGACGACGGCCTTCGGCTTCGTGTTCCCTTTGCCGGTGGTGCGCTATGCTTGGCTTGGTCGTCCGATGATCTCATGCTGAAGGTCCGCTTCACCGGCCTCGGCAACCCAAGGCGAACGGCGAGTCTGGGCTGGCACCGGTAATGTAGAGCGCCTCGCCCGACCGGCGGCAAGGCGGACTTTGCTGCCGTTCGACAACTGAAGCTGAAGTTCCGCTTTTGCCCCGAGTTTTAGATGGGCATATCAAGGGATCAGCAGTAGCGGCGTGTCAGCAACCTCCCCCACTGTTTTGGCAACTGACCCCATAACGAGAGTTCGCACGGCCCCACGGGGGCTGCTCCCAAGGACGATGCAGTCGACTCCGTGCGTACGCGAGACAAGCGCGATCGTCTGTGCAACCTCTCCGGTCTGAATGACGCGTTCCGTCGCCGTCAGGCCCAACTCACGCGCCGATATCACCGCCGCAGCGAGACAGAATTCGGCTTCCTTTCGCAGCAGCGGCAGGCAGGGCGCATCGATACCCTCCAGCTTTGCGTAGTCTTCGATCTCCTTGGAGGCCCGGACCTCCCGCGCAACGGCAAGAAAGGTCAGCTTCGCATTGAGCGCCAGTGCAAGCCTCGCCGCCGCAACCGCCGCTCGGCAGGCCGGTCCGGACCCATCCACGCCGACGAGGATGTGCTCGAACGACCCTGTGGGGGACGCAGCCTCCATCACGCGAGCCAAAGCTGAAACAGTAGTCCAGCCGTCATGGACCCTGTGAGCGCGAAGGCGATGTAGAGCGCGAAGACCGCGCGGCGGGCCAACGCCCATACGGCGATGGCAGCCGGAAGCGATGTTACGCCCCCTGCGACGAGGAACGCCAGTCCTGCACCGGGAGCCATGCCTTGATCGACCAGGCCGGAGACGAGAGGCAATGCAGCGTAGCCATTAAGATAGGCTGGAACACCGACCAGCGTGGCGATCAGGATCGAGACGAAGTCTTCGCCGCCAACGGCCTGAGCGACCCATTCGGCGGGAACGAAGGCGATCATCAGGCTTTCGAGGACGAAAGCGAGGGAGAGCCACTTTAACAGGAACAGCAAGGTCTTCATTGCTTCGCGTCCAAACTTGGTGCGTCGGGCTTCGTCCTGCCAGAATGCCCAAACAGGCGGTTTGGGATTGCGGATACCCGACGCTCCGCAGCCGCCGTTACCCACACCCTCGCGCAGCGGATTGGCGAAAGCGCCCGACCGGGTGAAGATGAGCGTAACATAGCCACCGAACAGCCCCAGCCCGATAGCCGCCAGTGTCTTGGCGATGGCAAACTCCAGCCCGAGGACCCCTGCGGTCAGCGCAAACATCGACGGGTCGATGACTGGCGAGGCCAGCCAGAACGCCATGACAGCAGAGAGTGGCACACCCATGGCGAGAAGTGCTGCGATCAGCGGGATCACCCCGCAGGAGCAGAAGGGCGACAGACCGCCAAAAGCGGCGGCGACGAGGATCATAACGACTGGCGCGCCGGTGAAGGCGCGCGCGATGAGATTGTCGGCACCCGTCGCACCTGCGTAGGCGGCGAGGCCAATGGAGAGCAACAGGTAGGGCGCCGTCTGGAGGAGGTTCGCGGCGACGAAGGACAGGCTTTCTTGGCCTTGGGCTGGGTCGACGACCCAGACGAGAGCCAGGATCGCGACGGTGGCGAGCCAGACACGTTGGCCCGACCAAACGCGACGGGCAATTACGACCCCTTGTTCTGTGTGGCGGATAGCAGTTTCAATCATGTTATATATCCGGTTATGTGGTTATTTTTTGCACAAGAAAGCCGGGTGCATCTCACGCGGTGTCCTCCCTCACAAGAGCCACGCCTTGGCAGCACTCGTCGGTCAGGAAGGCAAGCGCCGCGTTCATGACGCCAAAGTCTGCTCGGTTCACGACCTCGCGCCCACGTCGCTCCTGTAGGACGAGACGGGCTCCGACGAGAGTTCGCAAGTGATGGGCGAGCGTCGAGAGCGGCAACTTCGTATGGCCCGCGATGTCCCCGACGACCAGACCCTCCTCACCCGCACGGACGAGCAGGCGATAGACATCGAGCCGAGCTTCGTGGCCAAGGGCGGCGAGGGCGCGGGCGGTGGTGGCGGATTGGGATGCATTATTCATATGGAGAAACAAAACCACACAACTAGTTATGTCAAGATAAAATCAGTTAAGCTGAAGAGAGCTATCGTGAAATGCCTGACAGGCAAACCTATGACCAATTGGAACTCCGAGGCGCGGAAGCAGCTTTGGGTCAAAGACGCCATTCGTGCGGAGCGCAGCATCGGTATAAGAGGGGCTCGGAGCGGGCTTGCGGCGGCGCGGCGTGCTGGTCGCCCAGGTGAGTGGGGCTGACCGGCAGAGACGGCCCATTTCGGGCAATCGCCCGACTGACTGATGCCGCGACGCAGCTTCGCCGGTTCGCAGCGGCTGCGAAAAATGCGTCCTGCCATATGCGTTAGCGACCAAGCTGCCCCGCTCACTGCGGGAAGCTCAGGCCGGGCGATGAGGCACGACAGCCAGCGCGATGACCATTGCTGTCCTCCACTTTGAGCGATCAGTTCAGGCGCGCGAGCCGGTAGGCATCGAGAATGGCCGAATGCAGATCGCGCGAGGCCACCGCGTCGCCGATGCGGTGCAGGGCGAACCCCTGCCGTGCTGCGAGTGGGGCGGAGCCATCGGCGCGCTGTGCCAAGGCGTCAATATTGGTGACGCCATGATTGGCCGAGGCATCGCGAAGCTCTTCATAGACATCATCCAGCGGCGTCGTGCCATGTTCGACCACCACCGAGGCGGCACCGTGGACGAATTCCGCTCCGGAGTATGTGTTGCGAAAGACCGCCTCGACCCTGCCGCCCGTCCTGCGCACAGCAACGAGCCGTGCATCGGTCACCTGGGTGATGCCGAGCTCTGCAAAGCGTTTCCGGAAGCCGCTGCGGTCCTGGTAGGGCATCTCGATTGCCACCGCATCGTCGGGCGTCGCGAAGATGACCTGTTTTCCCTCGCGGCTCAATGCGAGGGCGCAGGAAGCGGCGGCCTGGCGTCCGCTCCCGTCATAGACGATCGTCGTGCGACCGGAGGGCATCTGGCCGCTGAGGACATCCCAGACCGAGAGGCAATGCTCCGCCCCCTCCAGCCAGTCGAGGTCGGGGATGCCCCCGGTCGCGACGATGACGGTGTCGGGGCTCTCGGCGAGGATGTCGGAGGCATCCGCGTAGGTGTTCAGGCGGATATCGACACCGAGACGCTTCAGCGCGCTTTCGCGCCAGTCGAGGATGCCCACGAGATCGGCGCGCTCCTTGACCCTCGTCGCGATCCGTAGCTGCCCGCCAAGCTGGGCCGCCGCCTCGAACAGCGTGACGCTGTGTCCGCGCAGGGCGGAGACGCGGGCGGCTTCCATCCCGGCGGGGCCGCCGCCGATCACAACGACGCGTCCGGGGGTCGCGACCTTGGGGATGTCGTGACCGAGAGTCAGTTCGCGCGTCGTTGCCGGGTTGTGGATGCAGTGTGCCTTGCGGAACAGGCAATAGGAGGCACCGACACAGGGTCGGATCTCTTCCTCAAGCCCCGCCTCAAGCTTGCGGACGATCTGAGGATCGGCGAGATGGGCGCGGGTCATGCCGACGAGATCCACGAGATTCTCGCGGATGGCATGGCGCGCCGTGGCGACGTCCCGGATCCCGCCGGCGTGCAGCAGTGGAAGCCGGACCTCCTTGCGGAAACCCGCGACCGAGGCGAGGTAGGGTGCGCTTTTCTGGAACATCCCCGGCATGTTGTCCTCGGAAAGGGTCAGGTCACTGTCCATCAGGCCATAGATGCAGTTGAAGAAATCCACGGTGCCTTCGCGCTCGAAGATCTGCGCGATGGTGATCGCATCCTCGAGCGTGAGACCGCCCTCGACACCCTCGTCGACGACCAGCCTGATGCCGACGGGAAGCGCGTCGCCCACCGCCCTGCGGATGGTCTCATGGGTCATCAGGGCAAAGCGGATGCGGTTCTGGAGACTGCCTCCGAAGCCGTCCGTGCGGTGGTTCGTCAGCGGTGAGAGAAACTGGCCGATCAGATGTCCGCCCGTCAGGGTTTCGAGCCCGTCGAGGCCGGCCTCGGCAGCGCGCCGCGCTGCCTGTCCATATTCGGCAACAACCCTGTCGATATCGTCCCGGCTCATCTCGCGCGGGAAGGAGCGGTTGCGCGGCTCCCGCACGCGCGACGGCGCGAGTACCGGAAGCCAGTCGCCGGTCGCGAACTGCGCCCGGCGGCCAAGATGCGAGATCTGGGTCATGACCGCTGCCCCGGCCTCGTGCACCTCCTCAGTGAGCTTCTGCAGGTCCGGGATCACCGCATCCGTTGAGAGGTTCAGCTGACCACCGCCCCAACTTGAGTCGCGCGAGACCATCGCGCTGCCGCCGATCATGGTCATCGCAATGCCGCCACGCGCTTTCTCGACGTGGTAGGCGCGATACTTTTCGGCGGGCATGCCCTTGTCGTCGAGCGCGGAGGCATGCGAGGTGCTGATCACGCGATTGCGCAGTGTCAGCCCTTTCAGCAGGAAAGGTTCGAGCAGCGGGTCCTTCGTGGTCATCGCGACAGCAGTGTCCGGCATTCGTTTGTTACTCTCGAGCGGGGGAGGTCGCCAAACAGGCGGTATTCGTTCTCCTCGATGATGCGGGGGCGAAAGCTCATCGTGAAGGTTGAAAAAAAAGCCGTCACGCTATACGATGAGCGTATGGAAGAATTCAGCCAGAGGTTCTCCTCCCTCAAGCCATTCCTGGTCTTCGAATGCGCGGCTCGAAGCGGCAGTTTCTCGGCCGCCGCCAAGGCGTTCAACATCTCGCAGCCCTCCGTCAGCCGCAACGTTGCGCAGCTCGAACGGGAGATTGGCGTGGCGCTGTTTGAGCGGCGGTCGACAGGCGCGGAACTCACGGACGCGGGCCGCGAGCTCTTTCACGCGATCACCCAGGGAATGAGCACCATCCTGCGCACGATCAAGCAGATCGAACGCCGACGGCACGAGGAAGCCGGGGTCGTCAGCCTTTCGGTGTCAGGCTCCTTCGTGGCGCATTGGATGGCACCCCGCCTCGCCGCCTTCACCCAGGCCTTTCCCGATGTGCGCCTGCGCTTTCACCTGATTTCCGGCATGGTGCGGGGCTTGCCGGACGATGTCAATCTCGCGGTGCGCACCATGGACGCCTCGGACCAGGACGTCCGGAGCTGGGATTTCGTGCCGGAAATCGTTCTTCCGGTCTGCAGCCCCGGATATGCAGCGGCCCGCAAAAGCACGGGAAATGAAACGTTCCTGCACTTTTCCGACCATGCGCACGACATCTGGAATGACATGTCCGACCTTGGCTTGCCGGGGCACCTGAAGGGCGACGTCTGCCACGAATTCGATGATTACTCGGTGCTCTTGCAGGCCGCGCTGGACGGGAGCGGGGTGGCGCTCGGCTGGCTCAGCGTGACGTCGAAACTGTTGCTTGACCGAAGGCTGGTCCCTGTCGGAGGCCGAGCGCATCGCACCGGGCGTGTCCATCGCCTTATAGACTGCGGCGCGGGCCCTTCGCGTGACATCGTGGCCGATATCGCGCAGTGGCTCGTGGAGCGGATGAAGGAGGATCTTGCGGCATTGGAGCCGATCCTGCCCTCAACAACTTGATCGTGAGCGCGGGGCGGCGAGCTCCGCTTGCGGGTGATGCTGTGGCGGGCATATCGACCCCCGGTCGTGCGGCTTGGATGTCCTACGGATTTGGCTATTGCCGGGCGCGGTCGGGTCTGCCGCTTGCGATGCGGTGAGCGTATTGCCCTTGGCAGGGAGAGGCTGCGCAGTCCCGCTGCGGGGTCAGGCCTGCCGAGGTCGACATTCAAGTGTGCGGATGTGTGGTATTGGACGGTTTCCCGATCATCGCCGCTGCGGGTCCGGGACCGGCTCGCGCATTGGCGTCATGTCTCGCGCCGCGCGACGGCCCCCGGGCGAGTGCCAGATGCCGATGACCGTGCGTGACATGCCTCGGCGACGCCGGAAATCCGGGGGCAGGGGTGCCGGGGCGTGTATTCCACTGATATCGAGTTCGCTCGCGAAGGGGTTGCCGCCGAGCATCGAGAACGGCAGAAACTTCGGGCAGCGGGCGCGATACGGCAGATCTTTTCACGCGATCCGTTAGATAAACAGAATTAAGCGATCCGTCTGGGAGACACCCTGTCGGGCTGCCGGCCAGCAACGGAAAGAAGTGAGCATGAGCGTCCAAGACCAGTCCGACCTCGCGCTGCCACCGGGCAGCGCCGAACTGATGCCGCCGGAGGCTCTTGCCCGCCACCGCGCCTTCATGCGCCGAGAGGCGCCGAAGGTGGAAAGCGACTGGATGCAGGTCGACACCTACAAGGCGCGTATCGAGCCGGTGGATGCCTCGATGATCGACCGGCTGCACGAGCTGACGGTCAGCGTCTTCTGGCCGCATCGCGCCTCGGACATCGAGCTGGTCCTGTCGCTCGGCACCGGCTATCTCGCGCTGGACGAGATCGGGCGGCCGCTGAGCTCGGTCATGGGCTTTCCAAGCGACGATGACTTCACGATGCTGGGGATGATGGTCACCACGCCGCGGTTGCAGTCGCAGGGCACCGGCGGGCGGCTGCTGCGCCGGGTGATGACCGAACAGGCCGGCCGCGACCTGCGGCTTTCGGCGACACGTCAGGGCTACCGGCTCTACGAGAGCGCGGGCTTCACGCCGGTGCGGCTGGTCTATCAGCATCAGGGCATGGCGCGGGCGATCCGCCCGCCCGAGCCGGTGCAGGGCGTGTCGGTGCGGCCGATGCAGCCCGGCGACATGGAGGCGATCCGCGCGCTCGACGCCCATGCCTTCGGTGCGACGCGGACCGCGATCCTCGATGCGCTGCTAGGTGTCTCCGACGTCGTCGTGGCCGAGCGCGGCGGCGTGGTCGAGGGCTACGCGATGATGCGGAACTTCGGCAAGGGTCGGGTCATCGGCCCACTGGTGGCCGAGCAGGACGGCATCGCCATGCAACTGGCAGCGGAGTTCATCATGGCGCATGAGGGCGAGTTCCTGCGCCTCGACACGATCATCGAGAGCGAGCGCTTCGAGGCCTTCGTCTCGGCCGCTGGGCTCGGTGTCTACGACACGGTCACCGACATGCGTTACGGTCGCCTGCGCCGCGCGCAGAGCGGGCCGATGACCTACGGTCTGGCGATGCAGTCGCTGGGCTGAGCATCCAAGCAGACGAAAAAGGGGGCCCGGGGCCCCCTTCGCGTTTTCAGGAAATACGGTCCTTTAGGCCGAAGTACATGCCGACCAGCGGCAGGAACCACGGCTTTCCGGAATGCAGCGGCACCTTCGGCCAGTCGAGTCCCTGCAGCGGGTTGGTGTCGGTCCGGCCCATCGCCATGTCGGCAAGGACCTGCCCCATCAGCGTCGAGAGCTGCGCGCCGTGGCCGGAGTAGCCCATGCCGTAGATCATGCCGTCGGCCTCTCCCGCCCGCGGGAAGCGGTCCTTGGTCATGCCGACCATGCCGCCCCAGCAATAGTCCAGCTCGACCTTGGCCATCTGCGGGAACATCTGCGCCAGTGCGGCGCGCAATACCTTGCCCGACTTGGCGTCCGAGCTCTGGTCCGAGGTCGCCGAAAAGCGCGCCCGCCCGCCGAAGATCATCCGCTTGTCCGGCGACAGGCGGAAGTAGTTGCCGATGTTCATCGAGGTGACATAGGTGCGGTTGCCCGGCAGCGTCGCGGCGATCTCTGCATCGCTGAGCGGGCGGGTCGCCACGATGAAGGAGCCGACGGAGATGATCCGCTTCTTGAAGAACCCCAGAGGGGCCGTCTCGACGCTGTTCGAATAGGCGTTGGTCGCAGCGATCACCCGCTCGGCGCGGATCGTGCCCTTGGGTGTCTCGATCAGCCAGCCGGTGCCCTCGCGTCTGCGTCCGGTGACCGGGGCGTCTTCCCAGATCTTCGCGCCGTGGCGGTGGGCGGCCTCGGCCAGTCCGGTGACGTAGCGGCCCATGTGCATCATCGCCGACTTGCCGTAGAGCATCCCGCCGTGGAACTGGTCCGAGCCGATCTCGCCCTCCAGCTCGTGCCTTTCAAGGAACCGCGTGTCGGAATCCACCTCGCGGTGGATCGTCTCGAAATTGGCACGCAGCCCCGCGACGTGGCTGGCCTTCGAGGCGAGCTTGAGCTTGCCCGAGCGGCGGAAGTCGCAGGCGATGCCTTCCTCGGCGATGACCTCCTCGATCATGTCGATCGACCGGTCGTAGGCCTGCCAGAGTGTCTTGGCCCGCTCCGCGCCGAGATGCGCCTTGGCCTCGCCGTAGCCATGGGCCATGCCGTTGTTGAGATGGCCGCCGTTGCGGCCCGAACCGCCGAAGCCGACGTGACGAGCCTCGAGCACCGCGACGCTCACACCCTCGCGGGCCAGCTTGCGGGCGGCGTTGAGGCCGGTGAACCCGGCCCCGATGACGACCACGTCGACCTTGCCCTCGACCGGTCCCGGATGGGCCGAGGCAAAGGGGGTCGACGTGGCGTGCCAGTAGGACTGATATTGCATCGCGGTGCTTTCGATTCAGCGGTGATTACAGGCCGACGACGCCGGGAAGCCCGGAGATGTCCTTGATCTCGGTATAGCCGTAGAAGGGGTTCGCTGGCTCGTGGCCGCGGTTGACCCAGACCTTGTTTTTGATCCCCAGATCATGCGCGGTCATCAGGTCGTAGCGGAAGGAGGAGGAGACGTGCAGCACGTCTTCCGGCCCGCAGCCCAGCTCGTCGAACATGTACTCGAAGGCGCGCATCTGCGGCTTGTAGGCCTGCGCGCTCTCGGCGGTGAACACATGCGCGATCGGCGCGCCGAGCTTGGCGATATTGTGCGGGATCTGGCTGTTCATCGAGTTGGTGAGCGCCACCAGCGGGATGTGCGGGGCGATCTTGGCAAGGCCGGCGGGGACGTCGGGGTTGGGACCCCAGGTCGGCACGCGGTCATAGATCTTCGCCGCGATCTCGGGGTCGAAGGCCACGCCGTTGCGCTTGCAGGTGCGCTCCAGAGCGTTGTGCAACACCTCGGCATAGGGTTTCCATGCGCCCAGCACCTCGTCGAGCCGGTAGGCCGAGAAGTCACGGATGAAGACCTCGATCTTGTCTGCCCCAAGCTGCTCGCCGTAGAAGTCGCGCGCGGCGCCTGCCATGTCGAAGTAGATCATCGTGCCGTGACAGTCGAAGGTGATGAATTTGGGGCGGAAGGTCATGTCAGTCTCCGGGGTGCGTGATACCGGCATCTTGACCCGGCCGCCGCGACAGCGCCTGCCGCGTTTCGCGCTCTCAGCGCAGGAAATTGCGTTTGTCGCGCGGGTCGCGGCACGGTCTGCCGCGCCGCGCGCGCTTTTGGTGACCGGCGCGCGGCGCGGCGGGGCATGCTGCGACCAATGTTCTCGAGACCAATACCGGAGACTCCCATGGCCCTGCTCGTACCCGTTGAAACCGCACCCACTTTTGCCCCCAAGGAGGGCACCGCCGCGCCCGACCGCCTGATCGAGGGCGCGCCCGCCTACAAGACATGGGAGCTCGACACCGCGCTGGCCGAAGCCGCCAACTGGGGCAAGATCCGCACCGGCGTCTGGGAGGCGACCGAAGGCAAGACCATCTCGATCAAGGGCGAGACCTTCGAGTTCTGCCAAATCCTCTCGGGACGCTGCGAGATCGCCGAGGACGGCGGCGAGAGCCATGTCTTCGGCCCCGGCGACAGCTTCGTGATGAAGCCCGGCTTCACCGGCACCTGGAACACGCTCGAGACGGTGCGCAAGATCTTCGTGATCGCCTCCTGATGCGGGCGGCGGAGATCCTCGAAAGGCTCGTCGCCTTCCCCAGCGTTGTGGGCACCTCGAACACGGCGCTGATGGATTACGTCGCGCACTACCTTTCGGAGCACGGCGCGCGGGTCACCCGCGTGATCGGCCCCGAGGGCGACCGCGAGAACCTCTTCGCCACGATCGGGGATCCCTCGCTGCCGGGCTACGTCCTGTCGGGCCACGTCGATGTGGTCCCGGCGCAGGAGCCAGGCTGGCTCGGGGATCCTTTCGTGCTGCGGCGGGACGGCGCGCGGCTGATCGGCCGCGGGGCCTGCGAAATGAAAGGCTTCGATGCCGCCGTGCTCGCCGCCGTTCCTGAACTGGCGGCAATGCCGCTGCGGGCGCCGGTCCACATCGCGCTCTCCTACGACGAGGAGGCGGGCTGCCGCGGCGTGCGGCACCTGCTGGCGAAACTGCCGGAGCTTTGTGCCGCGCCGCTTGGCTGCATCGTCGGCGAACCCTCGGGGCTGGTGCCCGTGCTCGCGCACAAGGGCAAGGCGGCGCTGCGGCTGGTGGCGACGGGCGTCTCGGGCCATTCATCGCGTCCCGACCTGGGGCAGAATGCGATCCATGCACTTGCGCCGGCGCTTTCTGCCGCCGTCGCGCTGGCCGAGAGCCTGAAATCCGCGCCGCGGGACGCGCGCTTCACACCGGCCCATTCGACGGTGCAGATCGGCACCGTCGCGGGGGGACAGGCGCTCAACATCATCCCGGACCGCGCCGAGGCCTGCATCGAGGCGCGCGCCATCTGCGGTGTCGATCCTCGGCAGATTCTCGCGCCGCTGGCCGGGATCGGCGGCCTCGATGCCGAATGGCTGTCTGACTACCCGGCGCTGGCGCTCGACGCGGACCATCCGCTTGCGGCCCTCGCCACCGAGATCTCGGGCCATGCGTCGCTTCAGGCCGTGTCCTACGGCACCGAGGCCGGGCTCTTCCAGCAGGCGGGCGTGCCCGCGATCGTCTGCGGCCCGGGCGACATCGCCCGGGCGCACAAGCCCGAGGAATACCTCACGGAGCCAGAACTGGCCGGCGCGACCGAGATGATCCTGTCGCTCGGCCGGCGGCTCTGCTGAGCGCGGCATATCCTGCGGCGGCCCGTGGTCGCCGCAGGGAAAACTGCCGTGCGCGCAGCGGATCAGAGCGAACCTGCCGTCTGCCGTGCGCTAGCCTGACCCCGACAAGACAAGACACATGAGACCCACGATGACCGCTGCCTCCCCCCCTCGCGGCCGATGCGCCCGAGATCATCCTCGCCCCGTTTTCGCCCGCCCACCTGACCGGTGCCCTGCGCCTCTCGCGCGAGGCAGGCTGGCCGCACCGTGCCGCCGACTGGGAGCTGACGCTCTCGGTCTCGCAGGGTGTCGTGGCCTTGCAGGGGGACGAGGTTGTGGGCACCGCGCTCTGCTCGCTCTTCGGCGAGGTGGCGACGATCAACATGATCATCGTCGATGCGCGGATGCGGGGCAGGGGGCTTGGCCGCAGGCTCATGCAGGCGGTGCTCGAGATCGGCGGCACCCGCGAATTGCGCCTTACCGCCACCGCCGACGGGCTGCCGCTTTACGAGAAGCTGGGGTTCGAGGCCACGGGCGAGGTCTTCCAGCATCAGGGCATCGCCAAGGCCGCCGCGCCCGAGTTGCCGGTTCAGCTGGTTGCCGGGGCGGACGCATCGGACCTTGCTGCGATGGACCGCGCCGCCAGCGGCATGGACCGCACTGCCCTGATCGCGGCGATCACGGAGCGCGGCGAGCTACTTCGCGCCGAGCGCGGTTTCGCCATTCTGCGCGAGTTCGGACGCGGCAGGGTGCTGGGGCCGGTCGTGGCGCAGGACGCCGAGACCGCCCGCGCGCTGATCGCCGCCGGGGCCACGCGCTGCGCCGGGCAGTTCCTGCGCATCGACCTGACCGATGCCGCGCTGGCGCCCCATGCCGAAGCTCTCGGCCTTGCCCATGCGGGCGGCGGCACCGCGATGAAGAAGGCGGCCCGCGCCGCCGCCGAGACCGATTTTACAACCTACGCCCTTGCCTCGCAGGCCCTGGGCTGACCTTCCGGAGAGCGTCATGCTGACCAATTCCCTCATCGAGCTGGACCGCCAGCACCTTGTCCACCCGGTCTCGTCCTTCCGTGGCCACGAGGCGCGCGGCGTGCGCGTGCTGCGCTCGGCCAAGGGCGCGACCGTCACCGATGCAGAGGGCCGCGAGCTGATCGACGGTTTCGCCGGCCTGTGGTGCGTCAACGCCGGTTACGGCCATGAGAGTGTCGTCGAGGCCGCCGCCGAGCAGATGCGCAGGCTGCCCTATGCCACCGGCTATTTCGACCTCGGGGCCGAGGCACCGATCCGGCTTGCCGCCGAGCTGGCCGAGCGCAGCCCCGGCGATCTCAACCACATCTACTTCAGCCTCGGCGGGTCTGACGCGGTGGACAGCACGATCCGCTTCATCCGCTACTACTGGCACGCCAAGGGCCAGCCGCAGCGCGACCAGTTCATCTCGGTCGAGCAGGGCTACCACGGCTCCACCACCATGGGCGCCGGGCTGACCGCGCTGCCCGGCTTCCACGATGGCTTCGGCGTGCCCTACCGGTGGCAGCACAAGATCTCGTCGCACTACATCTACCGGAACCCGCTCAAGACCGAGCAGGAGATCGTCGATGCCTCGGTCGCCGAGCTGAAGGCCAAAGTCGCGGCCATCGGCGAGGACAAGGTCGCCGCCTTCTACGTCGAGCCGATCCAGGGATCGGGCGGTGTGCTTGTGCCGCCGAAGGGCTGGATCAAGGCGATGCGCGACGCCTGCGCCGAGATGGACATCCTGTTTGTCGCCGACGAGGTCATCACCGGCTTCGGCCGCACCGGCCCGCTCTTTGCCTGCGAGGAAGAGGGCATCGTGCCCGACCTCATGACCACCGCCAAGGGGCTCACCTCGGGCTACGTGCCGATGGGCGCGGTCTTCATGCGTGACCATGTCTACGAGACCATCGCCGAGGGCGCGGGCGCCAAGGCCGTGGGCCACGGTTTCACCTACTCGGCACATCCCGTGTCCGCCGCCGTGGCGCTGGAGGTGCTGCGTCTCTACGAAGGCGGACTGCTGGAGAATGGCCGCAAGGCGGGGGCGCGGCTGATGGCCGGGCTCGAGACGCTGCGCGATCACCCGCTGGTCGGCGACGTGCGTGGCCGGGGGATGCTGGCCGCCGTCGAGTTGGTCACCGACAAGGAGAAGAAGACGCCGCTGCCCGCCGCCGTGCAGCCCGCCACCCGGCTCTTCGATCGGGCCTGGGAGCAGGGGCTCATCGTGCGCAGCTTTGCGCAGGGCATCTTCGGTTACGCGCCGCCGCTCTGCTGCGCCGAGGCCGAGATCGACGCCATCGTCGAGCGCACCCGCACCGTGCTCGACCTGACGCTGGAAGACCCGGAAATCCGCGCGGCCCTCGCCTGATGGCGCTGCTCTACCTCTCCACGGCGGATCGCGCCGAGGTCTGGAAGCCGCTCTTCGCGGCGGCGGGCGAGGAGATGATCGTGGGCGAGGCGGCGGTGACCGACCCAGCCGCGATCACCCATCTCGTCTGCTGGGTGCCGCCGCGGGATCTGCGGCGCTACCCGAACCTGCGGGTGGTGATCTCGACCGGAGCGGGCGTCGACCAGATGCCCGCCATGCCCGAGGGCGTGAGCCTCGTGCGCACGCTGGCCCCGGGCATCGAGGAGATGGTGCGCGACTGGGTGGTGATGGCCACGCTGATGCTGCACCGCGAGATGCCCGTCTACCTCGGCCAGCAGCGCGCGGCGGAGTGGAAGACCCGCCCGGTCCCGCTCACCCGCGGCACGCGGGTCGGCATCATGGGCCTGGGGCGGATCGGCCTTCTGGCCGCGGACACCCTGCGCGGCATGGGCTTCGACGTGGCCGGCTGGTCGCGCTCGGGCCGTCCTGCGGAGGGGATCGAGGTCCATGGCGCCGGGGCGATGGAGGCCTTTCTCGCGCGGAGCGACATCCTGATCTGCCTGCTGCCGCTCACCGCGGAAACGCGCGGACTGATGGATGCCGCCTTTTTCGCGAAGCTGCCAAGGGGCGCGATGCTGGTCCATGCGGGCCGTGGCGCGCAGCTCGACATGGCGGCGCTGAAGGGCGCGCTCGACGCCGGGCAGCTGGCCTCGGCCATGCTTGACGTCACCGACCCCGAGCCGCTGCCCGCGGATCACTGGGTCTGGGTCGATCCGCGGGTGATCCTCACCCCGCATGTGGCGGCCAATACCGACGCCCGCGAGGGCGCGCGCCACGTGCTCGACGTGCTGCGTGCCAGCCGGGCCGGCGCGCCGCTTCCGGGGCTCGTCGACCAGGAACGAGGGTATTGAAACGCCCCTCCGGGGCGCGGAGCGAAAATGCCGCGTGCCGGGGGAATACAGAAGAATATGCCGCCCCTCTGGCCGCTTTCGGAGTTTCCGCAGCGCCATTTCGGGGGAAGCTCAATGCAACAGGGACGTGACGCCCGGACGGGACTACGCAGGATTTCCCCCGAAATCAGGGGAAAGTCGACGAAAACCAACCGGGATCGGCGAGACCCGCAGGCCAGGCAGAAAATTCTGCGAAAGGCCCGCGTCCCGGCACGGATCAAGGCGCACCTCCCGCGCCGGCGCATCGCAGAAAGGACTGCCGAGATGGCAACGACGACCGCCGTGAAACCGCTGACCGCCTTCAGCTACGTCACCTTCGACGTGGTCGGCACGCTCATCGACTTCGAAGGAGCGATCAAGGAAGGCCTCGCCACCATCGCCGCAAAGGAAGGCGTAGACATCGACGGGGAGGCAGCGCTGTCGGTCTACCGCGACGCCCGCTACGAGCCCGGCGCGGGCCTCTTCCCCGACGACCTGGGCCGCTGCTATTCGCGTATCGCCGCAGCCTTCGGCCTGCCCGATACCGAGGAGTACCGCCAGCTGATGATCGACACCGTGGGTGAGGCGAAGCCGTTCCACGACAGTGCCGAGGCGATGGCGAAGCTCAAGGCGCGCTACAAGCTGATCGCCATGACCAATGCCCGTCGCTGGGCCTTCGAGAAATATGCCGAGAAGCTGGGGCAGCCGTTCTGGGCGGGCTTCACCACCGATGACACCGGCTGCGAGAAGCCGAACCCCGACTACTTCCACCAGGTCTTTGCCTATGTGGAGACGGACGGCGGCTCGAAGGACGACATCCTGCACACCGCGCAGAGCCAGTACCACGACATCGGCATCTCGCGCGAGCTCGGCATGACCAACGCCTGGATCCAGCGCCGCCACGCGCAGAAGGGTTACGGCGGGACCATCGAACCGAAGGAATTCACCGAGCCCGACTACCACTTCCACGCGCTGATCGAACTGGCCCTCGCGGCTGACGAGGCCTTCGGCGCGTAACCCCGCGAAGCATCTGGTCCGAGGCGGCACGAAGACCGTCCGGGCCCGTACAACCACCACAACAGGGAAGACTGACATGACCAAGACCCCTACCAACTGGACCGGCCGCGATGACGCGATGGTCGAGCATATGATCCGCCGCGGTGCCTCGCGCCGGGATCTGCTGAAGATGCTTATGTCGTCGGGCGTCGCTGCCGCCGCGGGCGGCTCGCTGCTGCTGCGCGCCTCGGCCGCCGTCGCCGCGACCCCGGTCTCGGGTGGCTCGCTCAAGGCCGCCGGTTGGTCGTCCTCGACCGCCGACACGCTCGACCCGGCCAAGGCGTCGCTCTCCACCGACTACGTGCGCTGCTGCGCCTTCTACAACCGCCTGACCTTCCTCGACGAGGCCGGGCAGGTGCAGATGGAACTGGCCGACGCGGTCTCCTCGGATGATGCGCAGAGCTGGGAAGTGAAGCTGAAGTCGGGCGTCACCTTCCACGATGGCAAGGCGCTCTCGGCCGATGACGTGGTCTACTCGCTCAAGCGCCACCTCGACGAGGCCGTCGGCTCCAAGGTGAACTCGATCGCCAAGCAGATGACCGAGATCTCCAAGGTCGACGACCTGACCGTGAAGATCGTGCTCTCGGCGCCCAACGCCGACCTGCCGACCATCCTCGCGCTGCACCACTTCATGATCATTGCCGACGGCACCACGGATTTCTCCAAGGCCAACGGCACCGGCGCCTTCATCTGCGAAGCCTTCGAGCCCGGCGTGCGCTCTGTCGCGGTGAAGAACCCCAACTACTTCAAGGCCGAGGGCCCGTATCTCGACAGCTTCGAGTTCTTCGCGATCCCCGACAACAACGCCCGCGTCAACGCACTGCTGTCGGGTGACATCCAGCTCGCCGCCTCGGTGAACCCGCGCTCGATGCGGATGCTCGAGGGGCAGGATTCGGTGATGACCTCGGTGACCACCGCGGGCAACTACACCAACCTCAACATTCGTCTCGATCTCGAGCCCGGCGCCAAGGCCGATTTCGTCGAGGGCATGAAGTATCTTGTCAACCGTGAGATGATCCAGAAGTCGGTGCTGCGCGGCTTTGCCGAGATCGGCAACGACCAACCCGTGTCGGCGGCCAACCGCTACCACAACCCGAACCTCGCGCCGCGCGCCTTCGATCCGGAAAAGGCTAAGTATCACTTCGAGAAGGCCGGCTTGCTGGGCACCGAGATCCCGATGGTCGCCTCGGATGCCGCATCGTCGTCGGTCGACATGGCGACGTGGTGCAACAAGCGGGCAGCGAGATCGGCATGAACCTCAAGGTCGACCGCGTGCCCTCGGATGGCTACTGGTCGAACTACTGGCTGAAGGCCCCGGTTCACTTCGGCAACATCAACCCGCGACCGACGCCGGACATCCTCTTCTCGCTGCTGTATTCTTCGGACGCGCCGTGGAACGAGAGCCAGTACAAATCCGAGAAGTTCGACAGCATGATGGTCGAGGCGCGCGGTGCGCTCGACGAGGAGAAGCGGACCGCGATGTACTGGGAGATGCAGGAGATGATCGCCAACGAGGCCGGCACCATCATCCCCGCCTACATCTCCAACGTCGACGCTGTCTCGAACAAGCTGGGCGGCCTCAAGGCCAACCCGCTGGGCGGCATGATGGGCTACGCCTTCGCCGAATACGTCTGGCTCAACGCCTGATCTTCGCGCACACTCCGGGCCCGCGCCAGACGCGGGCTCGGTCTTCGATTTTTCAGACACCCCCGGCCGAAAGAGGTGCCCCACTTGCCCCAATCGCTCACGCCATGGTTCCTGGTGATACAGCGGCTCGGCATCGCCCTGCTGACGCTGGTCATCGTCTCCTTCGCCGTCTTTTTCGCCACCGAGCTGCTGCCCGGTGACGTTGCCGAGATCCTTCTGGGTCAGGCCGCCACCCCCGAGGCGGTCGCCGGTCTGCGCGAGGCGATGGGCCTGAACGAGCCCGCGCTCAGCCGGTTTGTCGGCTGGCTCTTCGGACTGGCGGGCGGCGATCTGGGCACCTCCTACGTGAACAAGATGGAAGTGGTGGAGCTGATCTCGGGCCGACTGGGCAACTCGCTGAAGCTCGCCGGCGTGACGACGCTGGTCTCGGTGCCGGTCGCGCTGGCGCTGGGGATCGGCGCGGCCATGTGGCGCGGTTCGCTCTTCGACCGGATCGTCTCGGTGCTGACCATCTCGGTGATCTCGGTGCCCGAGTTCATGGTGGCGACGCTCGCCGTGCTGATCTTCGCGGTCTGGCTCGGCTGGCTGCCGGCGCTGAGCTACGGCGCCGACGTGAGCTCGCTCTCGGCCATGCTCAAGGCCTACGCGATGCCTGTGATCACCCTCGCGTTCGTGGTCTCGGCGCAGATGATCCGCATGACACGTGCCGCGGTAATCGAGACCATCAACACCCCCTATGTCGAGATGGCTCTGCTCAAGGGCGCCTCGCGCAAGCGCATGGTGCTGGGCCACGCGCTGCCCAACGCGCTGGGGCCGATCGCCAACGCCGTGGCGCTGTCGCTGAGCTACCTCGTCGGTGGGGTGATCATCGTCGAGACGATCTTCAACTACCCCGGCGTCGCCAAGCTGATGGTCGATGCGGTCAGCACCCGCGACCTGCCGCTGATCCAGTCCTGCGCGATGATCTTCTGCGTCAGCTACCTGTCGCTGATCACCCTGGCGGACATGATTGCAATCCTTTCCAACCCGAGGCTGCGTCGATGATGGCTGAAGCTACCACCACCACCGCCAAGGGCACGCCGAAGCGCAAGGGGCCGGGCTATCGCTTCAACTGGGTCGGCAGGATCGGCCTCGCGATCATCCTCTTCTGGGCCATCGTCGCCGTCGTCGGGCCGTGGCTGGCGCCGCATCCGCCCGGAGAGATCGTCGACTGGGATTACTTCGGCCCGGTGACCAAGGATTTCTGGATGGGCACCGACTATCTTGGGCGCGACATCTTCTCGCGCATCCTGATGGGCGCGCGCTACACCGTCGGCATCGCCCTCGCCGCGGTGACGCTGGCCTGCACGCTGGGGGTGATCCTCGGCATGGTGGCCGCGGTCGCGGGCGGCTGGTTCGACATGATCCTGTCGCGGCTGCTGGATGCCTTCAACGGCATCCCCTCGCTGCTCTTCGGCCTCGTCGTCGTGGCCGCCGTCGGCTCGTCGATCCCGGTGCTGATCCTCACCCTGACGGCGATCTACATGCCGGGCTCCTACCGCTTCGCCCGGGCGCTGGCGGTCAACGTCAACACGATGGATTTCGTCACCGTCGCCCGCGCCCGCGGCGAGAGCACGCCCTACCTGATCCTGCGCGAAATCTTCCCCAACATCCTCGGCCCGGTGCTGGCCGACCTCGGCCTGCGCTTCGTGTTCATCGTGCTGGTACTCTCGGGCCTGTCGTTCCTCGGTCTCGGCGTGCAGCCGCCCAACGCCGACTGGGGCGCGCTGGTGCGCGAGAACATCGAGGGGCTGAGCATTGGCGCGCCGGCGGTGATCTTCCCCTCGATCGCCATCGCCTCGCTGACCATCTCGGTGAACATGTTCATCGACAACCTGCCCACCAAGATCCGCGACAGGAGCGAATGATGACCAACCCCCTCGTTTCCGTCCGCGACCTGCGCATCGGCGCGACCACCGACGCCGGCCGCAAGGTCGAGATTATCAAGGGCGTCAGCTTCGACATCGCGCCCGGAGAGATCGTCGCGCTGATCGGCGAGAGCGGCTCGGGCAAGACCACCATCGCGCTCTCGCTTATGGGCCACACCCGCACCGGCTGCCGCATCGACGGCGGCAGGATCCGGCTCGGCACCTCAGAGATCACCGCCATGTCCGAGCGCGCCCGCGCGCGGGTGCGCGGCACCGAGGTGTCCTACGTGCCGCAATCGGCCGCCGCGGCCTTCAACCCCTCCAAGCGGATCATGGACCAGGTGATCGAGATCGCCGCCATCCACGAGCTGATGCCGCGCGCCGAGGCCGAGAAGAAGGCGGTCGAGCTCTTCCGCGCCCTCGCCCTGCCGGAGGCCGAGACCATCGGCCAGCGCTACCCGCACCAGGTCTCGGGCGGGCAGCTGCAGCGGCTCTCGGCGGCGATGGCGCTGATCGGCGATCCCAAGCTGGTGATCTTCGACGAGCCCACCACGGCGCTCGACGTGACCACCCAGATCGAGGTGCTGCGCGCGTTCAAGTCGGTGATGCAGAGGGGCGGGATGGCCGGCGTCTACGTCAGCCATGACCTCGCCGTCGTGGCGCAGATCGCCGACCGGATCATCGTGCTGAAGGGCGGCGAGATTCAGGAGGTCGGCGGCGCCGAGCAGATCCTGCACGCTCCGCAGCATCCCTACACAAAGCAGCTTCTGGCGGCCTTCGAGCCGGTGCCGCATCAACCCATTGCCCAGCCCGAACAGGCCGCCAAACCCAAGCCGGTTCTCGAGGTCTTCGACCTCTGCGCCGGATACGGGCCGCTGCGTGACGGCGTGCCCTTTGCCAAGATCCTCAAGAACGTGAATTTCAAGCTCGAGCGCGGCCGCAACCTCGGGGTGATCGGCGAGTCCGGCTCGGGCAAGTCGACGCTGGCGCGGGCGATCGCAGGGATCCTGTCGGCCTATCGCGGGGCGGTGATGGTCGACGGCAAAGAGCTGAAACCCGACCTGCAGAACCGGTCCAAGGACGACCTGCGGCGCATGCAGATGGTCTTCCAGCTGGCCGACACCGCGCTCAACCCGGCGCATTCCATCGGCGCCATCCTCGCCCGGCCGCTGACCTTCTACGAGGGGCTGCGCGGCAAGGCGCGCGAGGCGCGGGTGATCGAGCTGCTCGACATGGTGCACCTGCCCGCCGCCCTGCGGCATCGGTTGCCCGGCGAGCTCTCGGGCGGGCAGAAGCAGCGGGTGAACCTTGCCCGCGCGCTCGCCGCCAGCCCCGAGCTGATCCTCTGCGACGAGATCACCTCGGCGCTCGATACGGTAGTGGCGGCGGCGATCCTCGAATTGCTGAAGGAACTGCAGCGCGAGCTGGGGCTGAGCTACATGTTCATCAGCCATGATCTGTCGACGGTCGAGGCGATCTGCGACGACGTGCTGGTCATGTACAAGGGCGAGGTGGTCGAGGCGCTGCCCGCCGCGCGGATGTCCACCGAGGCGACGCATCCCTATTCGCGGCTGCTCATCTCCTCGGTGCCGCAGCTCGACACCGGCTGGCTGGCCGGGCTCGAGCAGGACCCAGAGCTGGTGGCGCAATTCGCCAATCGCTGAGGACAGCGTGGCGCGGGTGCCGAGGCTCCCGCGCCGTATCCCCATGACCCTGCACCGCGCCCTTCAGACCTTGTCGGCGAAAAGGTGGGTCAGCGGCATCTGCGTCTTGGAGAACGGCGTCTTCATCACCACGAAGCTGAAGTACTTGTCGATCCCGACATTGCGGTCGATCAGCCCCTCGATGATCGTCTGGTAGTCCGAGATCGAGGCGGTGACGAATTTCGCGAGGTAGTCGTAGCCGCCCGACACAAGGTGACATTCGACGCAGCATTCGACCTTTTCCAGCGCTTCCTGGAAACGGGCGAAGTCGATCTGGCGGTGGTTGCTCAGCGTGAACTCGGTGAAGACGGTCAGCGTCTCGCCGAGCTTGGCCATGTCGATCTGCGCCGCGTATCCGGTGATGTAGCCGGCTTTCTGCAGCTTCTTGACCCGCATCAGGCAGGGCGAGGGCGACAGGTGCACGAGGTCGGCCAGCTCGACGTTGGTGATCCGCCCGTTCCGCTGCAACTCGGCGAGAATCTTCAGGTCGATCCGGTCGAGCTTGTAGCGGGGGGTCATGGTCTTTTTTCCTCGGAGTCTGCGCGCCGTACGCTCCTTGTGAAGGGCAGAGCGGCCCCCAAGTCAACCGCATTCGACAGGAAATGCCGTGACGGGCCCGTGATCCGGCACATGCGTCTGGGGGCACCATCGTAGAAGATCCCGGGACTACAGGAGAAGAACATGACCGCGCCCTTGCTGCACATCGAGACCCGGAACGACCTGCCCGAAACCGCCGATTGCGTGGTGATCGGCGCGGGCATCGTCGGCACCAGCGCCGCCTACTGGCTGGCGCGGGCGGGGATGAAGGTGGTGCTGCTGGAAAAGGGCCGCGTCGGCGCCGAGCAATCGAGCCGCAACTGGGGCTGGTGCCGCCAGCAGAACCGCGATGCGCGCGAGCTGCCGCTTTCCACGAAGAGCCTTTCGCTCTGGGAGGAGATGGCCGCGGACATCGGCGAGGACCTCGGCTTCCGGCGCTGCGGGCTGCTCTACCTCTCGGACGATCAGGCCGAGCTCGACGGCTGGGCGCGCTGGGGCACCTTTGCCCGCGGCGAGGGCGTGGACACGCGGATGCTTAGCGAAGCCGAGGCGACGGAGCGCGGTGCTGCCACCGGCAAGGCGTGGAAGGGCGGCGTCTGGTCGCCGACCGATGGCACCGCCGATCCCTCGCGCGCTGCCCCGCTGATCGCCAGGGGCGTCCTCAAACACGGCGGCGCGGTGATCCAGAATTGCGCGGCACGCGGCATCGAGACGTCCGGCGGCGCGGTCTCGGCGGTGATCACCGAGAAGGGCACGATCCGCACCAAACAAGTGGTGCTCTCGGGCGGAGCCTGGGCGGCGAGCTTCCTGCACCAGTCGGGCATCTTCTTCCCGCAGGCCTCGGTGCGCAGCTCGATCCTGTCGGTGGCCCCCGGCACCGAGGGCCTGCCGCCCGCGCTGCACACCGCCGCCGTCTCGATCACCCGGCGCGGCGACGGGGCGCACACTCTGGCGATTTCGGGGCGCAGCAACATCGATCCGACGCCGGGCACCATCCGCGGTGCGAAACACTTCCTGCCGATGTTCGCCAAGCGCTGGCGTGCACTGTCCCCGGGTGGGCTGCAGGCGTGGAAGGCGGGCTTCGAGACCCGCGATATCTGGGCGCTCGACCATGAGACCCCGATGGAGCGGGTACGCATTCTCGACCCCAAACCTTCGGAGATCCTCATCAACGAAACCCTCGCCCGCGCCCGCAAGCTGCTTCCCGCGCTCGGGAAGGTGCCGGTGCAGGCCAAGTGGGCGGGCTATATCGACAGCACCCCCGACGGCGTTCCGGTGATCGACACGGACATTGGCATCGCGGGGCTGACGCTGGCGGCGGGCCTCTCGGGCCACGGCTTCGGCATCGGGCCGGGGGTCGGGCATCTGGTGGCGGACATGCTGACCGGGCGCGCGCCGATCACCGAGCCGGCGCAATATAGGCTCAGCCGTTTCGAGACCTCGCAATGGGGCAAGGTGGCGAAATTCTGACCTCACGCCGCGAACCTCGCGATCGACATCGCCGCGATTGGTGTCGCGCTTGTGCCGGTGGCGATCAGCTCGGCCATTGTGTCGCCGACGCCGGGCCCGAGCTGGAAGCCGTGGCCGCAGAAGCCAAAGGCATGGAAAAGCCCCGGCGTGCTGCCCGAGGCGCCCATGACAGGCAGCATGTCCGACAGGTACCCCTCGCAGCCCGACCATTGCCGGATGATCGTCACGTCGGCGAGGGCGGGGCAGAGCTGCACCACCTTGGCGAGCTGCACCGCCAGCCCGGCGGGATCGTATTGCGCAAAGCCCGTCCCTGCCACCGGTACCCGCGGCACGCCGCCGCCGAAGACCACGTTGCCGCGCTCGACCTGCCGCAGGTAGGCGCCGCTGTCCTGCGACCAGATGCCGACCACCGGCAGGATGCGGTGGGGCAGGGGCTCGGTCACCCCCATCTGCGGCCCGTGTGCGGTCAGCGGCACCGGCTCGCCGAAGTGGCGGGCGATCTCGGCGCCCCAGGCCCCGGCGCAATTGACCAGCACGTCGGCGCCGAAGGAGCCCTGCGTAGTACGGACCTTGAAGCCGGCCTCCGTCTTCTCGATCCGGGGCTCGCCGGCATGGGCGATGATCTCCGCCCCGGCGCGGGAGGCGGCATCGGCGAAGGCGGGCACGACCAGCCTCGGGTTGGCGCTGCCGTCGCGGGGCGAGAAGCTGGCGCCGATCGCCGAGGGGCCAAGGCCGGGAAAGCGGCGCCGGATCTCCGCCGGCTCCAGCTGGTCGAGCTCCAACCCCCAGGGCCGGGCGGCCTCGGCAAAGCGCAGCATGTCGGCGCGAGAGGCCTCGTCGAAGATCAGCCGCAGGTGACCTGTGGCGCGGAATTCGACGTCTCGGCCGAGCAGCTCCTCGGCGCGGCTCCACAGGTCGAGCGAGCGCTTCGCCAGCGGCAGCTGCTCGAGCACCCGGCCGGTGCGGCGGATGTTGCCGAAAGAGGCGACGGTGGCCCCGGCACCGACATGGCCGCGCTCGATCAGCCGCACGCGGATGCCGCGCCGCGCCAAGAAGAAGGCCGTCGCGCTGCCCATCAATCCGCCGCCGAGTACGATCACCTGCATGACAAATCCTTTCCGTCTCGCGGCAGGAAAGCCCTTCGCGGGCCTTGCGGTCAAAGACGGGATATGACGAGTGTCATAAGTCAGACCTATGGAGCGGCCCATGCGCGCACGTCAGCTTGAAGTCTTCACCGCGGTGATGCGGGCGGGCACGGTGACCGAGGCGGCGCGGATGCTGAACATCTCGCAGCCCGCGCTCAGCCAGGTGTTGCGCCACACCGAGGACGATCTGGGCTTCGCGCTCTTCGACCGCGAGAAGGGGCGGCTGAGGCCCACGCCCGAGGCGCTCGAGCTTTACCCTGAGGCCGAGCGGCTGTTCGGCGAATTGGAAGGGCTGCGCCGGATGACTGCGGATTTGCGACAGGGTCGGGCCGGGCTGGTGCGGATCGGCTGCTCGACCCCGCCGGCCATGTCGCTGCTGCCGAGGGTCATGGCGGCCTTCCGGGCCCGGCACCCCGATATCGCGCTGCGCTGCAACGTGGCGCCGGTGCAATCGCTGCGCACCATGCTGCGCGAGGGCGACACGGCGCTTGCGCTGGCGCTCACCGACCAGATGCCCGAGGACATCGAGGTCGAGGTGCTGGGCCGCACCGGGTTCTGCTGCCTGCTGCCGAAGGGCCATTCGCTCGCCGCGCGGGCAGCCATCGCGCTCGGGGATCTTGGCGAGGAATTCGTCATCTCCTACCGCTCCGCCACGCGCCCCTTCGACGAGCTGGACAGGCGGCGCGCGCCTGGGGCATCGCTTCGAGCCGCGGCTGGAAATCGACACTTCGATCTCGGCAGTCGGATTCGTGCAGGCGGGTCTGGGGATCGCGGTGGTCGATTCCCTGCTGCCCTGGGAGCAGTTCGACGGGATCGAGATCCGCCCGCTGGACGGAGCGCCCGCGCTTCCGCTGTCGCTGCTGACCCTGCGCGGCAAGTCCCTGTCGCGCGCCGAGGGCCTCATGCGCGCGCAGATCCGCTCGCTTCTGCCCGAGGGCCTCTCTCGCCCATAGGCTCGACTTATGGCTCTTGGCCGCATCCGACTTGGACCGCCGCTCCGTCCTCTGCTCGACTGGGGCAAACGGAACGAAAGGCGATGACCCATGGACGGCCAACTCCCGGCGGAAGACTGGAAAATCGGTGTCGATATCGGCGGCACCTTCATGGACTTCTGTGCGCTCGAGGCCCGCTCGGGGCGCATCGCCTCGCTCAAGGTGCTGACCACGCCCGACGATCCCGGCGCCGAGCTGCGCACCGGGCTTGATCTGCTGGCCGAGAGAGAGGGGCTGGATGCGTCGGCGGTCAGCCGCTTCGTGCATGGCACCACGGTGGGCATCAACACGATCATCCAGCGCAAGGGCGCGAAGCTCGCGATGTTCACCAACGCGGGTTTCGAGGACGTGATCGAGCTGGCCCGACTGCGGATGCCGGACATGTACTCGCTGTTCTGCCAGCGCCCCGATCCGCTGGTGACGCGCGACATGATCTTCGGCCTGCCGGTGCGGATGCGCGCCGACGGACGGCGCAGCGACGCGCCCGAGGGAGCCGTGACCGAGGCCGTTGCCCGGGCGAAGGCAGCGGGCGCGGAGGGGATCATCGTGGCGTTGCTACACTCCTGGCGCGACAGCGCGCAGGAGGCCGAGATCCGGCAGCAAATCGTGGCCCTCGCGCCGGAGCTCTTCGTCTTTGCCTCCTCCGAGGTCTGGCCTGTGATCCGCGAGTACGAACGCACATCGACGGCGATCCTCAACGGCTACGTCCACCCGCGCGTCTCGGGCTATCTCGAGGCGCTGGAGGCGCGGCTTTCCACGCAAGGCGTGCCTGCCCGCGCCATGCTGACCAAGTCGAACGGCGGCGTGATGACCGCCGGAGAGGGGCGCCGCGATTGCGTGTCGATGCTGCTCTCGGGCACCGCCTCGGGGGTGATCGGCGCGGCCTGGCTGGCGCGGCAGGCGGGCGAGAGCCGCATCCTGACGCTCGACATCGGCGGCACCTCGGCCGATTTCGCGCTGATCATCGACGGCGAGGTGCAATTCGGCTCGGACGAACTTGTGGGTGAATTCCCGCTGCACATCCCCTCGGTCTCGGTCAGCTCTATCGGGATCGGCGGCGGGTCGATCGCCTCGGTCGACGCGCATGGCGTGCTGCGCGTGGGGCCGGAGAGCGCGGGCTCGGTGCCCGGCCCGGCCTGCTACGGGCGCGGCGGCATCCGCGCCACGGTGACCGACGCCATGGCGGTCTGCGGTTGGCTGGGGCATTCGGAAATGGCCTATGGCCAGCTCGACATGCAGGTCGAGCTGGCGCGCGAGGTCGTCGGCGCTCTGGCCGCGCAACTGGGTCGCGGGGTCGAGGAGACGGCGCAGGCGATCCTCGACATCGCGGTGTCGGAAATGTTCGTCGAGGTCGAGAAACTGTCGTCCCGCGCCGGGGTCGACCTGCGGGATTTCGCGCTGATGCCCTTCGGCGGCGGCGGTCCCATGCTGGGCGCCTTTCTCGCCCGCGAGCTGGGAATGCCGCGCGTCATGGCGCCGCGTCGCCCGGGCGTGGTCTCGGCGCTTGGCGGGCTGGTGGCGGACTTGAAGGGCGACTTCATCCGCACCGTCTTTGCCGATCTCGACTCGGCGCGGCTTCCGCTGCTTCAGGAGCAGTTCCGCGCGCTTTCCGAAGAGGGCCGCGCCTGGCTCGAGGCGCAGGGCCATGACGGGGCAATCGAGCTGAAGCTCTCGGCGGACATGCGCTACGCCGGGCAGAGCTACGAGATCGAGGTGGCGCTGGCGCCCGATTGGCTCTCGGACCTCGACCGGATCACCGGGGCCTTCCACGCCACCCACCGCCGCATCTACGACTTTGACGACCCCGAGGGTCGGATCGAGATGGTCAACCTGCGGCTCTCGGCCATCGGCGCCGGGCCCAAGCCCGATCTTGCCGAGCTGGCGCAGGTCGAGGCGGGGGAGAGCCGCGAGGTGCAGGTGCATATCGGCGGCTGGCGCCCGGTGCCGCTGCACAGCCGTGCCGCGCTGGCCCCGGGCGCCACCTTCGACGGCCCTGCCATCGTCGCACAGGAAGACACGACCTTTGCCATTCCGGCGGGCGCAAGGGCGCGTGTCGACGGCCATCTCAACATTCACCTGCAGTTCGAGGACTGACCCATGTTCGACAAGATGACCCTCCAGGTGCTCGCCAACCATGCCCGCGCCGCGGCCGAGAACATGGCCCACACGCTGCACCGCACCGCGCATTCCGCCTTCGTCAAGGAGACGCAGGACTTCACCGTCATGCTGATGGACCGCGCGGGCGATACCTTTGCCGTGCCGATGGATCTGGGCGCGACCTGGTATCCGGGGCTGACCTACGGCCGCGCCATCGACATGGTGGAGGAAGAGTATCGCCCCGGCGACGTCGCCTTCACCAACGATCCCTATTCCGGCCACGTGGCGACCCACGCCCCCGACACGCATCTGTGGAAGCCGGTCTTCGCCGACGGCGAGATCGTCGCCTGGACCGGCGGGCACATCCACAACACCGACATGGGCGGCGCGGTGCCTGCCTCGCTGTCGCGCTCGCTGACCGAGGTCCACCAGGAAGGCCTGCGCTTCCCGCCGATGAAACTGGTGCGCGAGGGGGTCTTCGATGAGCAGATCATGAAGATCATGTCGACCAACGTGCGCAAGCCCGCGCTCAACATCGGCGACATAAAGGCGCTGGTCGGTGCGCTCGGCACCGGCGAGCGCAAGGTGCATGCGATGATCGAGCGTTTCGGCAAACAGGGCTTCGTGCAGGGCGTCGCGGCGCTGATGGATCAGGCCGAGGCGCAGGCGCGCTCGGTGCTGGCTGAAATCCCGGACGGCCAGTACGTCTTTGCCGACTACGCCGACGAGGACAGCGACGAGGCCAACCCCTGCCGTCTCACGCTGACGCTGACCATCCGCGGCGAGGAGGCGATCCTCGATTTCACCGGCTCGGACCCGCAACTGGCCTCGTCGCTCAACGTGCCCTCGGGCGGCGACCCGCGCCATACGATGCTGCTCGTCGGGGTCTACTACGTGCTTTACACGCTGAACCCGCGCATCCTGCTGAACACCGGGCTCACGCGCCCCTTCACCTGCATCACCCCCGAGGGCACGGTGCTCAACCCGGTGTCGCCTGCGGCGGTGGGGATGCGCTCGCTGACCTGCGCGCGGCTGCGCTCGGTGATCTTCGGGGCCTTCGCTCAGGCGATCCCGAAGCGGATGCCCGCCGCACCCGCCGGCAACAACTGCATCGTCAACGTGATGACCCGCGACGAGCGCAGCCAGAAGACGGTGATCGCGGCGGTGAACCCGGTGGTCGGCGGCGGCGGCGGCATGCCGCATCGCGATGGCACCAACGGCTCGGGTGCGGATGCGGCCTATCTGAAGAACACGCCGATCGAGATCACCGAGACCGAGGTGCCGGTCGAATTCGTCAAATACGGGCTGGCGCGCGACACCGGCGGCGCCGGGCGCTGGCGCGGCGGGCTGGCGACCGAGATGGCCTTCCGGGTCTTCACCCCCGACAGCCGCATCACCGCGCGCAACCGCGACCGCTCGTTCTTCCGTCCGTGGGGCACGGGCGGGGGCAAGGCGGCGGGGCTCGCCGACATGGTGGTCAATCCCGGCACCCCCGACGAGCGGCGCATGGGCTCTAAGGACACCGCGATCCTGCAGCCGGGCGATGTGCTCGAGGTCCGCTCGGCGGGTGGCGGTGGGCGCGGCAACCCGGCGGAGCGAGAGCCGTGGCGCGTCGCCCGCGACGTGGCGCGGGGCTATGTCTCGGCCGAAGCCGCCGCGCGCGACTACGGCGTGGTGCTGAAGGATGGCGCGGTGGACGAGGCGGCGACCGAGGCCGCGCGCGCCGTGATGCCGTCCCCTTCGGAGGCCTTTTTCCACTACGGTCCCGAACGCGAGGGATACGAGGCGCGCTGGACCGCCGAGGCCTACGACCGGCTGACCGGAATCCTCGCGGCGCTGCCGATCCACTGGCGCTTCTTCACCAAGACCGAGATCTTCCGCCGGATCGAGGGCAGTGGCGCGGAGGCCGTGGAGGCGGCCTTCGAAGCCACCTGCGCGCGGTTCCCCGAATTGCCGCGCCCGGCGGCCTGCGCCGAGGCGGCGGAATGAGCGGCGGGCGGCTCGTCCGCCTGGCCGAGACCGCTCGCGCGACGGTCGGCTTCGACTTCGACGGCGAGGCGCTGACCGGGCTCGAGGGCGACACGGTGCTGACCGCGATCCTGCTGTCGCGCCGCGCGCTCCGCCAGGCCGAGTTCGGCCCCGAGGCGCGGGCGGGCTTCTGCCTGATGGGGGCCTGCCAGGATTGCTGGATATGGCAGGAGGAAGGGCCGCGCCTGCGCGCCTGCTCGACCCCGTTGCGCGAGGGGATGCGGCTGCGCAGCGCTCCGGGCGCGGCGCAGTGGCCGGGCGGAACAGGGGGCACCGCATGACATGCGTGCTGATCGTCGGTGCCGGACCTGCTGGGGTCCGCGCGGCCGAGGCCCTCGTGGAGGCGGGGCTGCATCCGGTGGTGGTGGACGAGGCCGCCCGCGCCGGGGGGGCAGGTCTACCGCCGCCCGCCCGAAGGCTTCACGCGCCCGCCGGAAAAGCTCTACGGCCCCGAGGCCGCGAAGGCGGTCGCGCTGCATGCCACCTTCGACCGGCTGGTGGCCGGGGGCAAGGTGACCCACCTGCCGCAACGCTCGGTGATGGCGCTTCTCGCTGGCGTGGCGCATGTGCTGGGCGAGGCGCGGCAGGAGGTTCCCTACGACCGGCTGATCCTCGCCACCGGCGCCACCGACCGGCTCGCCCCGGTGCCGGGCTGGCAGGCGGGCGGCGTCTACTCTCTGGGCGCGGCGCAGATCGCGCTCAAGGCGCAGGGCGTCGCGCTTGGCCGGAGCATCGTGCTGGCCGGCTCGGGGCCACTGCTGACCCTGCTCGCGGCGCAGCTTCTGGAAGCCGGGGCGGAAGTGGCGGCGGTGCTCGACACCGCGCCGATGCGAGCGCAGCTGCAGGGCGGGTTGCGCATGGCGATGGCCCGCCCTCTGGTCACGCTGCGCGGCCTGCGGCTGCGCGCAGCGCTTGGCCGGCGTTACCATGCCGGCGTCTCTCTCACCCGGATCGAGACCGGCGAGGCCGGTCCGACGGCGGTGCACTGGCAGGATGCGCGCGGCAGCGCGCGCGAGACGTCCTGCGACATGGTGGGCCTTGGCTGGCACTTGCGCGCCGATGGTACGCTCGCGGATCTCGCCGGGGCCGCTTTCGACTGGAATTCCGCGTTCGCGCAATGGCTGCCCCGGGCCGATCCGCTGGGCCGCGCTGGCGCGGGGCTCTATCTTGCCGGTGACGGGGTGCGCATCCTCGGGGCGGATGGGGCCGAGCTCGCCGGCCGCGCCGCCGCCATCGCCTGCCTTCAGGACCTCGGTCTGCCGCACCCCGACCCCGCCTCGATCCTGCGCCGACTGAAGCGGATGCAGCGGTTTGCCGATGGGGTGGCGCAGGCCTTTCCCTGGCCCGCCGAGATGATCCGAAACCTGCCAGACACCACCACCGTCTGCCGTTGCGAGGGAATCTCGGCCGGCGACCTGCGCGCCACGCTCCCGCTTTCGGGGCCCGAGGCGAACCGGGCGAAGTCGCTCGCGCGGGTCGGCATGGGGCGTTGCCAGGGCCGCTATTGCCAGTTGTCGGGGGCAGAGATCATCGCAGCGGCGGCGGGCTTGGCGCCGCGGGATGTGGGCCGCCTGCGCGCCCAACCCCCGGCCCGGCCCGCATCGATCGGTGCATGGCTCAAGGCAGAAGGGACGCGCGAGGCAGAATAATCTGCCAGCGGGACGCATCCCGCAGAGAATTCTGCCGCAGCCCTGCTTTCGGCAGCTTCCGCCGGGCGCGGGCGCGCAGATTGCGGGCAAGGAACGACAGGAAACGCCATGCCCGGCTTCGACATCCCGCTGCCCTGCGGACATTTCATTGCGGGTCGCTACGTGCCCGGTGACGCTGCCATCGAGGTGATCTCTCCCTCGACCGGCCAGCGCATCGGGGGGATCCCGTGCGCCGATGCCGCGCTGGTGGGCGAGGCGGTCGAGGCCGCGCGCGCGGCCCGCGCCGCGTCGAACTGGGGCGGCATCGCACCGCGCGTACGGCTGGAAGCGCTGCATGCCTGGGCGGACCTGATCGAAGCGGAGGCCGACACGCTGGCCTATCTCGAGGCGGTCTGTTCCTCACGACCGCTGGCACAGGCACGGGTCGGCGACGTCCTGGTCACCGCCGAGCAGATCCGCTTCTTCGCCGAATTCGCCGACAAGGAAGGCGGCGCGCTTGTGCCGACCTCGGACAGCGCCTTCGGCTTCATCGCCGACGAGCCCTACGGCGTTGTCGGTGCGATCACCCCGTGGAACTTCCCGATCTCCATGGCGGGCTGGAAGCTCGGTCCGGCGCTGGCGGCGGGCAATGCGGTGGTGCTGAAACCCTCAGAGATGACCCCCTACAGCGCTCTCTACCTAGCCGAGCTCTCGGTGCGGGCCGGTATCCCGGCCGGGCTGATCAACGTGGTGCTGGGCGACGGGCCGGTCACCGGCACCGCGATCACCGGCCATCCCGGCATCGACAAGGTGTCCTTCACCGGCTCGACCCGCGCCGGCGCGGCGATCATGGAGAACATCGCCCGCACCGGGATAAAGCCGATGACGCTGGAGCTGGGCGGCAAGAGCCCCATGGTGGTCTTCGCCGATGCCGATCTCGATCTGGCGGCGGACTGCCTTGAGCGGGGCATCCTGCCCAACGCCGGACAGTTCTGCGTCGCGGGCTCGCGCATCCTTGTCGAGCAGGGCATCGCCGGGGCGCTGGCCGAGCGGCTGAAGGAGCGCTTCGCCCGCCATCTGCCCGCCGACACGCTGGCCCCCGAAGCCGGCTTCTCGCCGATCATCTCGGCCGGGCAGGTGGCGCGGATCGACGGCATCGTGCAGGCGGCGGCGGGGCAGGGGGGCGAGGTCCTCTGTGGCGGCGCGCCTTTCGCGCGCGAGGGCAGCTACTACCAGCCGACGCTGATCGCCGGGGTCACGCAGGACAACCCGGCGGTGACCGAGGAAATCTTCGGACCCGTCGCCACCTTCCAGACCTTCGACGGCGAGGAAGAGGCCATGGCGCTGGCCGCCCATCCGACTTACGGGCTGGCCGCCGGCCTCTTCACCCGCGACGTCAGCCGGGCGCTGCGCCTGTCGCGGCAGCTCGAGGCCGGGACCGTCTGGATCAACCGCTATGGCCGCTCGCGCGACCACATCCTGCCGACCGGCGGCTGGAAGGCCTCGGGCCTCGGCAAGGATCTCGGCCGCGAGGCCTACCTTGCAAACCGGCGCAGCAAGTCCGTACTTATCGACCTATGAATGGGGGAGCTTTCCATGAAGACCTATAACCTTGCCCTGATCCCCGGTGACGGGATCGGCGTTGACGTGACCGATGCCGCGATGAAAGTGCTGGGCGCCGTCGCAAAGGGGCGTTTCGCCTTCGAGACCACCTCCTTCCCATGGTCCTGCGAGTATTACCTCAAACACGGCCGGATGATGCCCGAGGACGGCATCGAGACGCTGCGCGGCTTCGACGCGATCTACCTCGGCGCCGTGGGCTGGCCTGCGACGGTGCCGGACTCGGTGTCGCTGCACGGGCTGCTGCTGCCGATCCGCAAGGCTTTCAACCAGTACGCCAACATCCGCCCGCACCGGCTGCTCGCCGGGGTCGAGGGGCCGCTGAAGGCCGAGGGCTTCGATATCCTCTGCATCCGGGAGAACACCGAGGGCGAATACTCCGGCGCCGGTGGCCGCGTGCACGAGGGCAAGGACAACGAGGTGGCGGTCGAGACCTCGGTCTTCACCCGCGCCGGGGTCGAGCGCATCCTGCGCTTCGGTTTCGAGCAAGCGCGCAGCCGCCGGGGACATCTGACCTCGGTGACGAAATCCAACGCGCAGAAATACTCGATGGTGTTCTGGGACGAGGTGACGCGCGAGCTGGCCGCCGAGTATACCGATGTCACCGTCAGCCACATGCACATCGACGCCATGGTCGCCAAGATGGTGATGGCGCCGCAGGATCTGGACGTGGTGGTCGCCTCGAACCTCTTCGGCGACATCCTCACCGACCTCGGCGCGGCGATCCAGGGCGGGCTCGGCTTCGCGGCTTCGGCGAACATCAACCCCGACCGCTCGGCGCCCTCGATGTTCGAGCCGGTGCACGGCTCGGCACCCGATATCGCCGGCAAGAACATCGCCAACCCGGTCGCCGCGATCTGGTCCGTGGCGCAGATGCTCGACCACCTCGGCGAGGCCGAGGCCTCGGCCGCCGTGCTTTCCGCCATCGAGGCGGCGACCGCCAACGGCATCGGCATTCGCCCCGGCCTGAACACCACCGACGAGATCACCGCGGCCGTCATCGCCGCTCTGGAGGCCTGAGCCATGACCGTTCACACCGCCTTTGCCGCCGACATCCGGACAAGCCTTTCCGATCCCGACCTCTTCCGCGAGGCTGCGCTGATCGACGGGCAGTGGATCGCCCGTGCCGACATGGAGGTCTCCAACCCTGCCACCGGCGACATCCTGGGCCACATGCCGGACTGCACCGCCGATGAGACCACGCAAGCGATCCTTGCCGCAGAGCAGGCAATGAAGGCCTGGAAGAAGAAGACCCACGCCGAGCGTGCCGACCTCCTGATGGCCTGGCACAACCTGATGCTCGAGCACGCCGACGATCTGGCGCTCATCCTCACCGCCGAGCAGGGCAAGCCGCTGGCGGAAGCCAAGGGCGAGATCCTCTACGGTGCCTCCTTCGTGCGCTGGTTCGCCGAAGAGGCGCGGCGGATCAACGGCCACATCATCCCCAGCCCGGTGCCGGGCAAGAAGATCTTCGCGATGAAGGAACCGGTGGGCGTCTGCGCGATCATCACGCCGTGGAACTTCCCCAACGCGATGATCACCCGCAAGGTGGCACCCGGCCTCGCGGCGGGCTGCACCATGGTGATCAAACCCTCGGACTTCACGCCCTATTCGGCGCTGGCGCTCTGCGTTTTGGCCGAGCGGGCGGGCATTCCGGTGGGCGTGCTCAACGTGCTGACCGGCCGCCCCGAGGAGATCGGCGCGACGCTCACCGCCTCGCCGGTGGTGCGCAAGCTCAGCTTCACAGGCTCGACCCGGGTGGGGGCGCTGCTTGCCGAGCAATGCGCGCCGACGCTGAAGAAGATGTCGCTGGAACTCGGGGGCAACGCGCCCTTCATCGTATTCGACGACGCCGATCTCGCGGCGGCGGTCGAGGGCGCCATGGCCAGCAAGTTCCGCAACGGCGGGCAGACCTGCGTCTGCGCCAACCGCATCCTCGTGCAGTCCGGCATTCACGATCGTTTCGTCGCCGCGCTGGCGGCGAAGGTCGATGCGCTGAAGGTTGGTGCAGGCACCGAGGAAGGCGCCCACATCGGCCCGATGATCAACGCCGCCGCGATCACCAAGATCACCGCCCATGTCGAAGACGCGCTGGCCAGGGGTGCAACCCGCGCCACGGCGACCCGCGATCTGCCCGCGCAATTCGCCGACCCGGTGGTGCTGACCGGCGCGACGCAGGAGATGCGGCTCGCCTCTGAGGAGACCTTCGGCCCGGTCGCGCCGATCTTTCGCTTCGAGACCGAGGAGGAGGCACTGGAGATCGCCAATGGCACGCCCTTCGGCCTTGCGGCCTATTTCTACACCACCGACATGGCCCGCGCTTTCCGCTTCGGCGAGGCGCTGGAGGCGGGGCTGGTAGGGCTGAACACCGGCGCGGTGAGCCACGCCGAGGCGCCCTTCGGCGGGGTGAAGGCCTCGGGCCTCGGCCGCGAGGGTGCGCAGGAAGGGATCGAAGAATATCTCGAGACTAAGGCCTTCCACTTCGGTGGGCTGTAACACCCTGGGAACACCTCGCGCACGGGCCCGCGCCATTTCGGCGGGCCCGTTTTCGACACAGACCGTTTCCATGATCACGCGAGTGAATGACCCGGCGCGAGCCTGCGTTCAACTGATCTGACTTCCTCACGGACGAGTACCGAGCGGTACAAAGCGAACGCGGCACCGGCACGCCAGATCCGTTTGGAACGGCGCGATTGAGCAGCTTCTCGCGCCTCCGCTGTACCTGACAAGCGCGGGGGCTCTGGGCTCGGAACCATTATGCGGCGGCGCCGAGAGCAGAAGCTCAGTTAGAGGCTGACCCCTCGCCGCTCCCAGCCCTGAACCGACATTCGCCAGGCTCGCCATTGCTGCGCTGCAGCTTCCTCAAACCTGACATCCAAACGCACATGCAGCCTTCTCATTTATCTCAGTTCGCAATGGCGTCATGGCAACCATGGGCAGTGGCGGCACGGATGTGCCGTTAAGCTTCTTGCTCGCTGTGCGCAGGCTGCGGCGGAAATGCGGCGCCTGACAAGGAATTCAAATCAGGTCGAGATGGGAGAATGGCGTTGTTGGACAAATCAGCTGGTGACCGCAGTCCCCCTTTCCCCAGACACACC
>NZ_NTHN02000053.1 GCF_002300555.2 Alloyangia mangrovi
GCACGGCCCTCGGGCAAGGCGTCGTGCAGCGCCTGCGCGGCGTCCTGCCCGGGCAGCAGCGGCAGGGCCGCGTCCTGCCAATGGTAGAGGCCGGTCTCGATGGTCTCGATGCGGGGCATTTCGCCGGGGCCGCTCAGCGTCACCGCAAGGCAGGCGCCGCGCCCCTCGTGGCGGAAGCCGTCGCGCTCGGGCGTGCCGGAATAGCGGGTACGGGGGCCGAGCGCCATCTGCCCGTGCCAGTCACCGAGCGCGAGGTAGTCGAGCCGGGCGCTTTCGGCGCGGTCGGGCGGAATCACCTCGGAGGCCCGCGCATCCTCTTCGTCGAAGCTGCGCACGGCGCCATGGGCGAGGCCGATGCGCAGCGCCCCGTCGGGTGTCTCGGCGGCGGGCATCCAGTCGGTCAGGTCGTAGCCGGGGAACTTGCGCGGCAGCGGCGCGGGCAGCAGCCAGGCGCCGGGGGCCATCTCGACCGGTTCGGGTGTGTCCAGCAGGCGCAGGTTGGCGGGCGCGCGGGTGGTGACCTCGGCCCAGAGCGCCTCGGCCCCGAGGCTGTCGTGGTTGCCGGGCAGCACCCACCAGGTGAGGTCGTCCTCGGCGCCGAAGGCATTGAGCGCCTGCACCAGCACCCGCGGACTCGGGGTGGGCGTGTCGAAGAGATCTCCGGCAATCAGCACATGCGCCGCGCCCGCCGCACGGGCGGCGCCGGCAAGACGGGGGATCGCGCCGTGGCGCGCCTCGGCGAGATGCGGACGGATCTCCTCGGGCATGGCGGCGAAGCGCCGGCCCAGGTGAAGGTCGGAGGCGTGGATGAAGCGGAAGTCTGCCATGATGTCCCCTTTGCGCAAGTGATTGCGCATCTGCGAGGCGACCGCAACGCGTAGAGGGTGGAATTTCGCGGCTTCCTGTTGAGGTTGTGAAGTCCGACCGAATTTGTCGGATTGACAAACCCGATCTATTTGCTCAGTTTTGGCGGCAAGCAAGCCACCTCGTGCCGGTTTCGATCGGCAGCCCCGGGGGAGCCGACAGACGAGGGCACTTGGAGAGAGGGAGCCGTTGTGAAGCACGAGATCGGGTATTCGACCGCGGCATCGGCGCGCGCCACGCGGGCTGACCTTCTGACCATGGTCTTCGGGGCGTTCTGGCCCGCGGAAGGGGCGCTCGAAGCGCTGCTCGACCGCGTGGAAATGTCGCGCGACGTGCCGCAGGCGCGTTCCGCACGAGGAGTGAGATGATGATGATCGACCGGTTCAAAGCCGACGCAGCGCAACCCGCAATCCCGCGCCATGACGCGCGCCTGCTGACCGACAGCGGCAATCTCGCCGAAATCGAACTGGACGGGCAGGTCTATACGCTCCGCATCACCAAGGCGGGCAAGCTGATCCTGACCAAGTAAGACGTCTTCGCTAGCCGCACCAAAAACAAAAAGCCAACGAGGGGACACACCTAGATGAAATTCCTGACCACATCCGCGCTCGCGCTGACCATCGCCGCACCGGCGCTGGCCGCCACCGACAAGGCCGCCGTGATCGAGACCTATGCGAACATCGCGCAGGCCGGATACGAAGACAGCCTGAGCACCGCCAAGGCGCTGCAGGACGCGGTGGCCGCGCTGATCGCCGCCCCCTCCGAGGACACGCTCGCCGCGGCCCGCGAGGCCTGGCTCGCCGCGCGCAACCCCTACCAGCAGACCGAGGTTTTCCGCTTCGGCAACCCAATCGTCGACGAGTGGGAAGGCAAGGTGAACGCCTGGCCGCTGGACGAGGGTCTGATCGACTACGTGGATGAAAGCTATGGTGGCGCCTCGGACGAGAACCCCTTCGCGGCCTCCAACGTGATTGCCAACCCGACGTTGGAACTGGCAGGTCAGGAAGTCGACGCCTCGCTGATCACCCCCGAACTGATCGCCGACACGCTGAACGAGGCCGACGGCATCGAGACCAACGTGGCGCGCGGCTACCATGCCATCGAGTTCCTGCTCTGGGGGCAGGACCTCAACGGCACCGAGCCGGGCGCGGGCGAGCGTCCCTATACCGATTACGTGGTCGGAGATGACTGCACGGGCGGCAACTGCGACCGCCGCGCGGCCTACCTGACCTCGGTCACCCAGCTGCTGGTCTCGGACCTCGAGGAAATGGCGGCGAACTGGGCCGAGGATGGCGCGGCGCGCGCTGAGGTCAGCGCCGATGCCGACGCGGGCATTGTGGCCATGCTGACCGGCATGGGCTCGCTGTCCTATGGCGAGCAGGCGGGCGAGCGCATGCGCCTCGGGCTGATGCTGAACGACCCCGAGGAAGAGCATGACTGCTTCTCGGACAACACCCACAACTCGCACTTCTACGACGGCAAGGGCGTCCAGAACGTCTATCTCGGCAGCTACACCCGCGTCGACGGCAGCACCGTCGAGGGCCCGTCGCTGAGCGACCTGGTGGCCGAGACCTCGCCGGAACTCGACGAGGAGATGAAGACCAAGCTCGACGCCACGATGAGCGCGCTCGGCGCGATCAAGACTGCCGCCGAGGAAGAGGATTTTGCCTACGACCAGATGCTCGAGGCGGGCAACGAGCGTGGCGAAGAGCTGATCATGGGCGGCGTCAACGGTCTCATCGACCAGACCCGTACCATCGAGCGGATCGTCACCACGCTGGCTCTCGAGGGCATCGAGTTCGAAGGTTCCGATAGCCTCGACAACCCCACCTCCGTCTTCCAGTAAGAAGGACCGGACAGATGATCGTCTGCCACTGCATGGGCATCTCGGATCGCGACATACATGCCGCGATCGACTGGATGCGGCAATCCGACCCGCAGACGATCATCACGCCCGGAAAAATATATCACGCCTTGGGTAAAGCCGCCGATTGCGGGGGTTGCATGCCGCTCTTCTTGCAAACCATGCGACGTAACGACAATCTGGAGGTTCCCATGCACCTCCGTGACCTGCGCGGTCGCGGAAAATCACAGGAAGGCGGATATGAAGGGCGACGAGAAAGTCATCGAGTACCTCAATAAGGCACTCCGTTCCGAACTCACCGCGGTCAGCCAGTACTGGCTGCACTACCGTCTGCAGGAAGACTGGGGCCTCGGCCACATGGCCAAGAAGAGCCGCGAGGAGAGCATCGAGGAGATGCACCACGCGGACAAGCTGATCACCCGGATCATCTTCCTCGGCGGTCACCCGAACCTGCAGAAGCTCGACCCGCTACGCATCGGCCAGACAGCCAAGGAGACGCTCGAGGCCGATCTCGCTGCCGAGGAAGAGGCCCGCGCGCTCTACAAGGAAGCCCGCGAGTACTGCAACTCCGCCGGCGACTACGTCACGATGAAACTCTTCGAGGAGTTGCTGATGGACGAGGAAGGGCATATCGACTTCCTCGAGACACAGTTGGACCTCTACGAAAAGCTCGGAGAAGAACGCTATGCGCTTCTCAATGCGTCCCCGATGGACGAAGCCGAGTAGCATCGCGCTTTGCGCCGCCCTCTGGGGCGGCGCTTCCCTTGCTGCCGAGGGCACCCCCTCTGACGGGACCGCGCCCGGGCTGCACGATCAGCATCTTCACATCCTTCCCCGCACCGAGGACGAGGCCAAGCGCGTCGCCGCGGTGACCGCCTGGACGCAGGATTTCTCGGCCCCCGAGCAGTTCGAGGATCTGCCCGCCGGGGCCGCCACTGTGCGCCCGCGCCGCAGCGCCGAGGCCTTCTCACAGCCCTCGGGCAACATGGAGTTCGACCGCGAGCTCGAGTTCAAGGTGGGCAACGGGCTCTTCCGCAAGCTCTGGGTGTCCTCGCCCTCGTCGACCCGCGCCTCTGACGGGCTGGGGCCGCTCTACAACGCCCGCGGCTGCCAGAACTGCCACCTCAAGGACGGGCGCGGCCATCCGCCCGACGGGCCGGACGACGGCGCCGTGTCGATCTTCCTGCGGGTCTCGGTGCCCGCCGATCCCGGGGCCGAGATGCCGCGGATCGCCGAGTGGATCGCCACCGAACCCGATCCGGTCTACGGCCAGCAAATCCAGGATTTCGCCACCGTCGGGCAGGGCGGCGAGGCCCGCTTCGAGGTGACCTACGCAGAGCGCCCGGTGCCGCTCTCGGGGGGGCGAGCGCGCCTCGCTGCGGGTGCCGCGCTATGCCGCTGCCGATCTCGCCTATGGCCCGCTCGGCGAGGGCGCCATGCTCAGCCCGCGCGTCGCGCCGCAGATGATCGGCCTTGGCCTGCTCGAGGCGATCCCGGCGCAGGACATCCTCGCGCTGGCCGACCCGGATGACGCGGATGGCGACGGCATCTCGGGCCGCGCCGCGATCGTCTGGTCGCTGGAGCACGATGCGCCCATGCTGGGCCGCTTCGGCCACAAGGCGGGCATGGCGACGATCCGTGAGCAATCCTCGGCGGCCTTTGCCAGCGACATCGGAATCTCGACGCCGCTGCATCCCGACAAATGGGGCGACTGCACCGCCGCCCAGACCGCCTGCCGCGAGGCGCCCGGAGGCGATGATCCCGAGCGCGGCGGCTTCGAGGCGGACATGGCAGCGCTCGATCTCGTCACCTTCTACAGCCGCAACCTCGGCGTTCCGGCGCGGCGCGGCGCGGACGATCCCCAGGTGCTGGAGGGCAAGCGCGTCTTCTACGAGACCGGCTGCCCGGCCTGCCACACCCCGAAATTCGTCACCCATCGGCTCGACGCTCAGCCCGAGCAGAGCTTCCAGCTGATCTGGCCCTATTCCGACATGCTGCTGCATGACATGGGCGAGGGGCTGGCGGACCACCGCCCAGAGGGCCGCGCCACAGGGCGCGAATGGCGCACCGCGCCGCTCTGGGGCATCGGCCTCACCCGGCGGGTGAGTGGCCACACCACCTTTTTGCACGACGGACGGGCCCGAAGCCTGCTGGAGGCGATCCTCTGGCATGGCGGCGAGGCCGAAACGCAGCGCGGCAAGGTGGTTTCCATGGTGCCGGCGGACCGCGCGGCGCTGATCCGGTATCTGGAGAGTTTGTGAATGAAGACCAGCCTGACCCTTTGCGCCATGCTTCTGGCGTCGCCCCTTGCCGCGCCCCTGTCTGCGCCAGCCCAGGCCGGCGTGCCCGAGGCCCTCGACGAGCACATCCTGCCCGCCTTCGCCGCCTTCGCGCAGGCCACCGAGACGCTGGCCGGCGCGGCCCAGGCCGAGTGCACCGCCGGTTCTTTGCAGGATGCCTGGATGCATGCCTTCGATCTGTGGAACGCGGTGGCCGACATCCACATCGGCCCTTCGGAGACCGGCGCGCTGCCGGTGGCCTTCTGGCCCGACAGCCGCGGCTTCACGCCCAAGACGCTGACCAAACTCATCGCGGGCGAGGAGGAGATCGGCCGCGACCCGATCGCCTATGGCGATGTCTCGATCGCCGCGCGCGGGCTCTACCCGTTGGAATACATGCTCTACGACCCGGCGTTCTCGGACTACGAGAAAGGCAGCTATTCCTGCACGCTGGTGCAGACCATGACCCGCGATCTCGCCCGGCAGGCGGCCAAGCTTGATGCCGGTTGGGAGGGCCAGTTCGCCGACGTGCTGCGCACCGCGGGGCAGGAGGGCAACGCCACTTACATGGGCGAGGACGAGGCGATCCGGGCGCTCTATACGCAGATCCTCACCGGGCTCGAATTCACCGCCGACACCCGGCTTGGCCGCCCCCTCGGCACCTTCGAGCGTCCGCGTCCGACCCGCGCCGAGGCCTGGCGATCGGGCCGCAGCCTGCGCAACGTGCTGCAGGACAGCAAGGGCGCCTACGACATGGCCGCCGCGCTGGCCGACTGGGACCTGCCGCAGAGCAAGGCGGCACTGGACCGGCTCTACGAGCTGGCCGAACGGGTCGAGGATCCGAGTTTCCAGACGGTTGACGATCCCTCCGAGCGGCTGCACGTCGAGATCCTCCAGCAGCAGGTGCGCGCCCTGAGCGATGCACTCGAGACAGAGATCGGCCTGCGGCTCGGCATCCAGCCCGGCTTCAATTCCGGCGACGGCGACTGAGAAGGACGAGGCCATGACCACCCGACGCAATTTCATCGCCAGCCTTCTGGCCGTTTCTGCCGCTCCCGCCACCGGCTGGGCGGCGGTGGGCGATCCCACCTATCTTGCCGCGGCGAAACAGGCCGACGGCAGCTTCGTGCTGGTCGGACTGCGCGAGGGTGGCGAGGAGGCCTTCCGCGTGCCGCTTCCGGCGCGCGGTCACGCCGCCTGCGCCCATCCCACCCGCGCCGAGGCCGTGGGTTTTGCCCGCCGCCCGGGCACCTATGCGCTGGTCATCGACTGCATCTCCGGCGAGGTGCTGCACGAGCTGAGCGCGCCCGAGGGGCACAGCTTCAACGGCCACGGTGCCTTTTCCGCCGACGGCACGGTGCTCTTCACTTCCGAGCAGGTGGCCGAGGGCAGCGCCGGGCGCGTCGGTATCTGGGACGTCGAGGCGGGCTACCAGCGTGTCTCGGATTTCCCGACCCATGGGCTGGGCCCGCACGAGCTGCGGCTGATGCCCGACGGGCAGAGCCTCGTCATCGCCAATGGCGGCATCCAGACCGACGCCTTCGACCGCAACGAGCTGAACCTCGACACGATGCAGCCGAACCTCGCCTACGTGGGCTTTGACGGCACCTTGCTGGAGAAGGTCGAACTGGAGCCCGAGCTGCACCAGAATTCGATCCGCCACCTCGCGCTGCGGCCCGACGGGCTGGTCGGTTTCTGCATGCAGTGGCAGGGCGAGGCGGGGGCGGCGACGCCGCTGCTTGGGCTGCACCGCCGCGGCGAGGCGCCGGTACTCTGCGAGGCGCCGCTTGAGGACGAGCTGGTGATGAAGGGCTACGCGGGCAGTGTCGCCTTTGCCGGCGAGGGGCGCGAGATCGCCATCACCTCGCCGCGGGGTGGGCGGATGCACCGCTTTTCGGAGACGGGCGCGTTTCTCGGGGCGGTGTCGCGCACGGATGTCTGTGGTCTGGCGACCCACGAGGGCGGCTACATGGCCAGCGACGGGCTCGGCGGGCTGATCCTCGTCAAGGGCGCGACGCCGAAGCCGCTGCGGCGGGCGGATGTGGCCTGGGACAATCACCTGGTGCGCATCGCCGGGTAAGCCCGCGCCCGGCGTTTCGCCTTGCGTCCGGGCGATCCTGCGCACCGGATGCAAAAAAAAGCGGGCCAGATGGGCCCGCTTTTCTCATCGGATCGGCACGTGCCTCAGGCCGCCGCTTCGGCCTTTGCGTTCGCCAGGTACTCCAGAAGGTTTTCCGGGCTCGACACGCCGTAGGGATCCTCGCCGTGGTTGTCGCACAGGCCGGGCTCCTCGAACCAAGCTTCGACCACGCCGTCGGTGATGATCGCCGCGTAGCGCCACGAGCGCATGCCGAAGCCGAGGTTATCCTTGTTCACCAGCATGCCGATGCGGCGGGTGAACTCGCCCGAGCCGTCGGGGATCACCTTGACAGCCTCGAGGTTCTGCGACTTCGCCCATTGGTTCATCACGAAGCTGTCGTTCACCGACATGCAGTAGATCTCGTCGATACCCTGCGCGCGGAAGGTCTCGGCGTTCTTCTCGAAGCCCGGCAGCTGGTAGGTCGAGCAGGTCGGGGTGAAGGCGCCCGGCAGCGAGAAGAGGATCACCCGCTTGCCCTTGAAGTAATCCGCCGTGGTCATGTCCTGCCAGCGGAAGGGGTTGGGTCCCTCAATCGACTCGTCGCGGACGCGGGTACGGAAGGTGACATTGGGAAGCGCGACGCCGGTTCTCATTCTGGTGTCCTTTCGGGAACGTGCAAAGTCGGGTCTCCTCCCTTGACGTGGGGATAGGAGGCCGGCGCGGCGGGCGCAAGCAGAAGGCTCACGCGGCGGTCGGTCCGGGCCCGATTGTGCATCGGACTGCCCGCCGATTGCGCTTTGCGAAGGATCGGCGTAGGGGAAGCGCCGATACGTGCTGTCCCGCTGGCGGGACCGAACCGGGGGCGGGGCTGGAACCTCTCGCGGAAGCGGTCTATCCTTCGGGGCAACCTGACCCACATCGCGGGGGAAACGCTTTGCGAGACCTGAAGATCCCGGCGCAGCGCCATCCGGAGAAGGCGCATCGTCCCGACAATGCCCAGCCCAAGAAACCGGACTGGATTCGCGTCAAGGCGCCCGGCGGCGCGGGCTACAACGAAACCCGCCGCATCATGCGCGAGAACAAGCTCGTGACCGTCTGCGAAGAGGCCGGCTGTCCCAACGTGGGCGAGTGCTGGAGCCAGGGGCACGCCACCATGATGATCATGGGCGACATCTGCACCCGCGGCTGCACCTTCTGCAACATCGCCACCGGCCGTCCCGACACGCTCGACGTTTTCGAGCCCGGCCGGGTTGCCGACTCGGTTGCCAAGCTGGGCCTCAAGCACGTCGTGATCACCTCGGTGGACCGCGACGACCTCGACGACGGCGGCGCCGAGCATTTCGCCCAGACCATCCGCGCGATCCGTCACCGCTCGCCCGGGACCACCATCGAGATCCTGACGCCGGACTTCCTCAAGTCCAAGCCCGGCGCGCTCGAGACCGTGGTCGCCGCGCGCCCCGACGTGTTCAATCACAACCTCGAAACGGTGCCCGGACTCTATCCCACCGTCCGCCCCGGCGCGCGCTACTTCCACTCGCTGCGGCTGCTGCAGCGGGTCAAGGAAATGGACCCGCATATCTTCACCAAGTCCGGCATCATGGTTGGCCTCGGCGAGGAGCGTCAGCAGGTCGTGCAGGTGATGGACGACATGCGCGCCGCCGACATCGACTTCCTGACCATCGGCCAGTACCTGCAGCCGACGCCGAAACACCACCGGGTCGATCGTTTCGTCACCCCCGACGAATTTGCGTCCTATGAGAAGGCGGCCTTCGGCAAGGGCTTCCTGATGGTCTCGGCCACGCCGCTGACCCGCTCGAGCTACCACGCCGGGGACGATTTCGCCCGGCTGCGCGCTGCCCGCGAGGCGAAGCTGGCCAACGGCTGAGCCGTCGCGCTGCGGTTTCGAAAGACGGGAGGGGCGGGGCCGAAAGGCCGCGCCCCTTTTCCTATTGCCGCATCTTTTGCCGCGCCTTGGGGCTTGCCGGATTTCACGCCGCGATGTCTCGGTTTGGCCGCTCCGCCGCGGGCCGCCAAGGCATGGTCATTTGCAAGCGGATGACGGCTACCTTTCGCAGATGAGATCTCTCACGATGGAGAGGTCGGTATATCTTTCGTAAAGCTCGATCATATAGCGCACGCTGGAAATTGGCGGCTGCTCTGCATGCGACAGCGGATTGCGCGAGAAATTCCCGTATACGGTCCCGGAGGCATCCACCACGACCAGTCCCGCGCCATCCTTGTTCCACGGGCTGTCCGGGCTGTATTTCGAGCCGAACGGGCCATGGATGTTCCAGAGGCTTTTCGACAGGTGCCGCGAGCCATAACTGCCACTCTCGTTGCAGATGGAGTCCGGCTCCTGCGGAGCGCAGGTCAGGCAGCCTGCGAAACTGGTTTGCGTGCCCGCGTCGAAAAGCAGGAGGTCGATGCCCTTCGCCTCTACGAAGGAGGCCGCAATCATGAACAGGAGCGGCAAAATCTTTAATATAGCCATGCAACAAAACCCGAAACATAGAAAACACAAACATACTTACGAGCGGAGAATTGCGCGCGCCTTGCCGGGCTGTCCATGATAAATTTGGATGGCCGCATGATCATATATGCGGTGACGCAATTATGTGACGCCTTCTTCGTTTATATGTGGCAGATTTATATGTGGCGATCTCTTCTGAATATAATCGACGCTGATACTTTTTGGGTTGGGCGAGGCTATAAAAAAAATCTTTGCCGTGAGTTTCGTTAATTGATGTATATCAGCCATATCTTTTTCCGCCAATGCGTGCTGCCGAAATAGGCCACGCCGCGGATGCGGGGCGGACACCCGCTCCGCCGCCCTGCGCAAGGGCTTTGCACTTTGGCGCTGCGCGACCTAGGATCTCGGGGTCACGCGGGTAAGGGGTGGGCAATGCTGATCCGGGTCGGAGATGATCGCAGCGGGGTCATCGATCTCTTTCTTGCCGGGCTGCTGTCGTCCGTCTCGGGGGCGTTGAATGCCGTCGGCTTCCTGATTGCTGGGTCTTTCACCGCCAACATGACCGGCAATATCTCGGCCTTTGCCGATCACCTCGCAAGCGGCGCGGTCCTGCTGGCGCTGTCCTTCCTCGGACTGGTGGCGGCCTTCATCAGCGGCGCGACCCTGGCGGCGCTCGCCATCCAGAAGGGCGAGGCGCGGGGGCGGCGGGGAATCTACGCGCAAGCCATCGCGGCCGAAGGGCTCCTTGTCCTTGCCCTGGGCGCTGTGCTGCTGCTGTGGCCCGCCACGCCGCAGGCGCTTTTGGTCATCGTGCTGAGCTTCGTCATGGGGCTGCAGAACGCGGTGACAACGATGATCTCGCGCTCAAGGGTGCGCACGACGCATGTTTCGGGCATGGCGACCGATATTGGCATCGGGCTGGCGGTGCTCTTCACCAATATCGGCGCGCGCCGCGATACGCTCACGAAACTGCGGCTGCACAGCCTGACGCTGGCCTGCTTCGCCGGCGGCGGCGTGCTGGGCGCGGTGCTCTTCGGCAGCATCGGTCCCTCGCTCTTCGCCATCTGCGCCGCGGTGCTCCTGCTGATCTCGGTGCCCGAGGTGCTGCGCGCCCGCCGTGCTCAGGGTTGAAACGCAGGTGCCTGACTTGAGGTTGTATACGAATGTATTCAGTTAATTATCTGATATAGAAGGATTAATTTCTTTACTTTGCTAGGGTGGCCGCTAGGGTCGCCGCAGCACCCCGGAGCCAGAGCAATGCCGCCGATCAAAGACCACCCGTTGCGCTACGAGCTTGCCAACGAGCTTCACGCCCGTCCGTTCCCCTCGCTCGAGGTGCCCTGCCGGGCTGTCTACCTCGCCGTCAAGCGCCCCCATGACGCCGCCTCGCGCGACCGCGACGAGGATCTGGCGCATCTGATCGAGCTGCTCGACCGCCACGGCGCGCAGCACCCGAAGCCCGACGCGCGGCACTACGCCGGGCGGATCGGCAAGGCGGAGATCAAGTGGGAACTGCACACCGAGTTCGTTACCTATACCGCCTTCCTGCCGGGGCTCGGCGACGTGCCCTTCGATCCGCGCGACTTCGGTGTCTTCCCCGAGGACTGGCTGCAAGCGATGCCCGGCGTGCGGATGACTTCGGCGATGATCCGCATTGTCGAGCGCCCGGCCGATCCCGCCCGGATCAAGTCCGACCTCGCCAATTGGTTCGTCACCGACAGCGTCGCGGTGAGCTCGATGCTCGACGATGCGCTGGTGGCTGCGGGGGATTTCCACATTGACCCGGCGGGGCACCAGCGCTTTGCCGTCTTCGCCAGCGAGGGCACCGGCGCGCAGCGGGTGGGGCGCGTGGTGCAGCGCATCTGCGAGATCGAGGTCTACAAGACCATGGCCATGCTCGGCTTCACCCGGGTCAGCGCGATCCGCACCGACCTGACCCGCATCGACGAGAACCTGACGCGGCTCTCGACCGAGATGACCAGGGGCGACACTCCCGAGGAAGACGTGCTGAAGGCGCTGCTCGGGGTCTCGGCGGAGCTCGAGACGGTGCAGGCGCAGAGCGCTTTCCGCCTCTCGGCCACCGCCGCTTACGAGGCGTTGGTCAACCAGCGCATCTCGGTGCTCCGCGAAGAGCGCTTCGAGGGGCGGCAGACCTTCCGCGAGTTCATGGCACGGCGTTTCGATCCGGCCATGCGCACAGTCAAGAGCAGCGAGAAGCGTCTGGCCGAGATGTCGGCGCGGGCGATGCGGGCGGGCGAGTTGCTGCGCACCAGCGTCGAGGTCAAGCGCTCGGCGCAGAACCAGGAGATCCTCGCGAGCCTCGACCGTCGCGCCGATCAGCAATTGCAGTTGCAGACCACGGTCGAGGGGCTCTCGGTGGTGGCGATCTCCTATTATGCGGTCTCGCTGGTGGGCTATCTGCTCTACCCGGTGTCCGAGGCGGTGGGGGTGTCGAAGGGCACGCTCACCGCGCTCGCCGTGGTGCCCGTGGCGCTGCTGGTGTGGTTCGGCATCCGGCGGATCCGCCACTCGGTGCACTAGCGGCGAAAGCGGCTTTTCCCGTGAGAGGTTGGCACTTGCCCGCGCTTTGGTCTAAAGCGCAGGCAAGAGCGACCCGGAGAGCATCATGCGCGCCAATATCTTCTGCATCAAATGGGGCACCGCCTTTGGCCCGGAATACGTCAACCGGCTCTATTCCGGCGTGCGCCGCCACATGGACCGCCCGGTGCGCTTCTTCTGCATGACCGAGCACGCCGAGGGGCTGCACCCCGACATCGAGATCATCGACCTGCCGGTCGAACCCTTCGCCGAGCCCATGGCCGCAGCGCTTGCGGTGGCCAACCGTCAGGGCGCCATGCGCAAGGTCTCGCTGTTCCGCCCCGGGCTGGTTCCCGACCTCGAGGGGCCGGTGCTGGGCTTCGATCTCGATGTCGTGATCACAGGGCCTCTGAAAGAAATCCACGACCTCGCGCCGGGCACCATCGCCATGCGCCACGACTGGACCGAGAAGCGCAAGGGGCGGCCCACCGGCCACGGCTCGGTGTTCCGCTTCGATCCCGCGCAGCATGGTTTCCTCTACGAGGACCTTGCGGCCGATGCCTATGCCGAGGTCGAGAAGGCCCGCGGGTCGGAACAGCGCTACACCTCTCACAAGGCAATGGATCGAGGAGTTTTCACATATATTCCCGATCCTTGGGTCGTGTCCTTCAAGTATGACTGCAACCCGTTCCCGGGCAATTGGCTGCATGCGCCGCGGCTCCCCGAGGACGCGCGGGTGGTCTGCTTCCACGGCCATCCGAAGATGTCCGAGGCGCTGGAGGGCTACAATGGCAGCTTCATCCGCCACTCCAAGCCCTGCGATTGGCTGCGCGAGCACTGGATCGACCGGGCGCAAGCGGATCTCGGCGCAGACTGGGCGTGAGGGCGTTCCGGGTCTAAACGAACAGCGAAATTAACCGTTATGCTTGCCGAGCAAGCCGCCCGCGCGGTATGAGCGGCGTCAACATTGGGAACTTGAAAGAGAGGCAGAGCAATGCGTCGCGTTGTGGTTACCGGGCTGGGGCTTGTCACGCCGCTGGCGGACGGGGTCGAGAAAAGCTGGGAACGTATTCTGGACGGGCAGTCGGGCGCCGGGCCGATCAAGGGCTTCGACACCGAGGGACTTACCACCACCTACGCCTGCGAAGTGCCGCTGGGCGACGGCTCTGACGGCACCTTCAATCCCGACACCTACATGGAGCCGAAAGAGCAGCGCAAGGTCGATACCTTCATCCTGTTCGGCATGGCCGCCGCGCAGCAGGCCGTCGAGGATTCCGGCTGGCTGCCGACCGAGAAGGAAGATCAGGAACGCACCGGCGTGCTGATCGGCTCGGGCATCGGCGGGCTCAACTCCATCGCCAACACCGCCGTCATGATGCAGGAAAAGGGCCCGCGCCGCGTGTCGCCCTTCTTCGTGCCGGGCGCGCTGATCAACCTGATCTCGGGTCAGGTCTCGATAAAATACGGCTTCCGCGGCCCGAACCACTCGGTGGTCACCGCCTGCTCGACCGGCGCACATGCCATCGGCGACGCGATGCGCCTGATCAAGTACGGCGATGCGGACGTGATGGTCGCGGGCGGCGCCGAGGCGGCGATCTGCAAGATCGGCATCGCCGGCTTCAACGCCTGCAAGGCGCTGTCGACCAAGCGCGCCGACGATCCGACCAAGGCCAGCCGCCCCTATGACGCCGACCGTGACGGCTTCGTCATGGGTGAAGGCGCGGGCATCGTGGTTCTGGAAGAATACGAGCACGCCAAGGCGCGCGGCGCGAAGATCTACGCCGAGGTGATCGGCTACGGCCTGTCGGGCGACGCCTACCACATCACCGCGCCGTCGGAAGACGGCGACGGCGCCCTGCGTTCGATGGGCGCGGCGCTGAAGTCGGCCGGCCTTGAGCCGAGCCAGATCGATTACATCAACGCGCATGGCACCTCGACCATGGCCGACACCATCGAGCTTGGCGCGGTCGAGAAGCTGCTCGGTGATCACGCTGGCAACGTGACCATGTCCTCGACCAAGTCGGCGACCGGCCACCTGCTCGGCGCCGCCGGCGCCATCGAGGCGATCTTCTCGATCCTCGCGATTCGCGACCAGGTCGCGCCGCCGACGATCAACCTCGACAACCCGGCGGTGGAAACGCCGATCGACCTCGCGCCCAATGCCAAGCGCGCGCGCAAGATCGACTACGCGCTCTCCAACAGCTTCGGCTTCGGCGGCACCAATGCGAGCGTGATCTTCGGGAAGGTCAGCTGAGATGTGGCGCAACATCGCCTCCAACGCGATGACCTTTCTCGTCGTGCTCGTCTTCCTCGCCGGAGGTTTCCTGCTCTGGGCGCAGAACGAGTACAGCGCCGAAGGGCCCCTGACGCAGCCCATCTGCCTGCAGGTGCAGCGCGGCTCGAACTTCGGCCGGGTCTCGCGGGATCTTGCAGAGCAGGGGGCGGTCAGCTCGGACATGCTGTTCCGGCTCGGCGCGGATTACACCGACAAGACCGGCGCGCTGAAGGCGGGCTCCTACCTGGTGCCCGAGCATGCCTCGATGTCGGACATCACCGAGATCGTCACCAAGGGCGGGGCCTCGACCTGCGGCACCGAGGTGGTCTACCGCATCGGTGTGAACACCGCGCAGGTGCAGGTGCGCGAGCTTGATCCCGAGACCGGGCGCTACGTCGAGCGGATCGAGTTCGATCCCGCCAGCGCGGAGCCGCGCCCCGAGGGCTACGACGCGATCAAGTCCGAGGTCGGCACGCGCTTCCGCGTGGCGCTGGCCGAGGGTGTGACCAGCTGGAAGGTGATCGAGGAGCTGGGCCAGATCGACATCCTCGAGGGCGAGGCCGGTGACCGGCCCGCCGAGGGCTCGCTGGCACCCGACAGCTACGAGATCACCCCCGGCGACACCCGCGCCGATCTCATCGCCCGGATGAGTCAGGCGCAGGAGGCGATCCTCGCGCAGGCCTGGGCCAACCGTGCCGAAGGCGTGCCCTATGACAGCCCCGAAGAGGCGCTGGTCATGGCCTCCATCGTCGAGAAGGAAACCGGCGTCGCCGAAGAGCGTCCGCTGGTGGCCTCGGTCTTCGTCAACCGTCTGGAGCGCGGTATGCGCCTGCAGACGGACCCGACGGTGATCTACGGGCTGACCAACGGCGAGGGCGTGCTGGGCCGCGGACTGCGTCAGTCCGAGTTGCGCAAGGAGACGCCCTACAACACCTACGTCATCGACGGGCTGCCGCCGACCCCGATCGCCAACCCGGGCCGCGCCAGCATCGAGGCGGCTCTGAACCCGGCGCAGTCGGAGTATCTCTACTTCGTGGCGGATGGATCGGGTGGCCACGCCTTCGCGGCGACGCTCGACGAGCACAACCGCAACGTCGCCAACTGGCGCAAGATCGAGGCGGAGAAGGCCCAGGGCAACTGACGGTCCTTCGCCAGAGACAGAAAAGGCCGGGCGTGATGCCCGGCCTTTTTCAGTTTGGAGTATTCTCGCGGCAGTCAGGGCGGCGAGGTGCCTTCAGCCCTTCAAGATCCGCGCCAGCGCGCAGAACTGCTCGAGCGAGACCTGCTCGGCGCGCTCGGTGGGCTCGATGCCTGCGGCCAGCAGCTTCTCCTCGATGTCCGGCGCCAGCCCCTTGAGCGCGGCGCGCAGCATCTTGCGGCGCTGGTTGAAGGCGGTGGCGACCACGCGCTCCAGCGTCTTGGCATCGGCGGGGTAGCGGGGCTCGGGCAGGGCCTTGAGATGCACCACGGCCGAGGAGACCTTGGGCGGCGGGGTGAAGGCCGAGGGCGGCAGGCTGATCACGATGCGCGCCTCGCAGCGCCATTGCGCCAGCAGGGCGAGCCGCCCGTAGGCCTTGGAGCCCGGCTGCGCCACGATGCGCTCGGCGACCTCGCGCTGGAACATCAGTGTCAGCGTCGACCAGAAGGGCGGCCAGTCGGTCGGGGTCAGCCAGCGCACCAGGAGCTCGGTGCCGACGTTGTAAGGCAGGTTGGCGCAGATCGCGATCGGCGGGGTCAGCTTCTCAAGCGGGTCGACCTGCAGCGCGTCGCCGTTGATCACCTCGAGCCGGCCCTCGTAATGCCGCGCGATCTCGTCGAGCGCCGGCAGGCAGCGCGCGTCCTTCTCGACCGCCAGCACCCGGCGCGCGCCCTCGGCGAGCAGCCCTCGGGTCAGGCCGCCCGGGCCGGGGCCGACCTCGAGCACATCCATGCCCGTAAGATCCCCCGCCGCCCGCGCGATCTTGGCGGTCAGGTTGAGGTCGAGCAGGAAGTTCTGGCCCAGCGACTTCTTGGCGCTGAGCTGATGCGTCGCGATCACCTCGCGCAGCGGAGGAAGGCCGTCGATCCCGCTCATGCTGTCATCTTTCCTTGAATACTTCGGGGTAGGCCCCAGGGCGAGGGGCAGAGCCCCTCTATACCCTTACCCCCGTGCCGCGCCAGCCGAAAGCTCGGCGGCCAAGCGCAGCGCCGCCAGCGTCGAGGAGGGGTTGGCGAGGCCCTTGCCCGCGATGTCGAAGGCGGTGCCATGGTCGGGCGAGGTCCGCACGAAGGGCAGGCCGAGGGTGACGTTGACGCCCTCGTCGAAGCCCAGCGTCTTGACCGGGATCAGCGCCTGGTCGTGATACATGCAGACCGCGACGTCGTAGCGGGCGCGGGCGGCGGCGTGGAACATCGTGTCGGCCGGGAGCGGTCCCATGAGGTCCATGCCCTCGGTGCGCAGACGTTCCAGCAGGGGCGCGATCACCTCGATCTCCTGCCGTCCCATGCGTCCGCCTTCGCCGGCGTGCGGATTGAGCCCTGCGACGGCGATGCGCGGCCTGGCGATGCCGAAGCTCGACATGGCGTCATGGGTGATCCTGAGGCGTGCCTCGAGCAGCTCCTCGGTCAGTGCCTGCGGCACATCCTCGAGGGCGATATGGATGGTGGCGGGCACGACCTTCAGCTCGGGGCAGGCGAGCATCATCACCACCTCGGGCACGCCGCCGAGATGGGCAAGGAACTCGGTGTGACCGGGGAAGGCAAAGCCGCAACCCTCGGCCAGCGCCTGCTTGGAGATCGGCAGGGTGCAGAGCGCCGCGGCCTCGCCGGAGAGGCAGAGATGCACGCCGCGCTCGATGGCGGCGACGACGCCCGTCGCCTGCGCCGCCTGCGGTACGCCGGGCACGCGGGGGGCCGGGCATCTCCTGCCGCAGCACCGGCAGGCCGCGGGTCGCAGCCTCGAGCGCCTCGGCGGGGCGCTCGATCATCACGTGCGGGACGGTGCCCGGCAGGTGCCGGGGCTCGCCGATCCAGAAGAAGGGCAGCGTGGCGCCAAGCTCGGACCAGCAGGCCTCGGCCAGCTCCGGCCCGATGCCGGAGGGCTCACCACAGGACAGGGCGATGGGCTGGGCGATCGGCAGGGCTGGAGCCGCGCTCATTTCTCCACGATATGCGCGTTGGAGCGCAGCTGCGACAGGTAGGCCTCGGACATCTGGTTGAGGCGCTGGTTGCGCAGCCCGATGGTCACCTGCTGGCGGTCGGCATCGGCGGTCACCGCCGGGGTGCGGTTGCACAGCATGAGCACCATCAGCGTCTGGCCGTTCGAGCGGGTGAGCGCGGTCGAAATCTCGCCCGGATCGAGCTTCGAGAGCTCGTAGGCCACGTCGGTCGGCAGCTCGGAGGGGGGGCAGGGACTGGCGCTGCAGCACTTCGGCGGGCTGGCCCTTGGCAATGGCGTAGAGATCGTCGCAGCGGTCGACCTTGCTGGCCAGCACGCGGGCCTTGGCCAGCGTCTCGGGGGTGCGGCCACCGGCCATGTAGTAGGTGGCATAATCGACCGAGGCGATCTCGGGCGCGGCGTAGCCCGACTCCTCGAGCTGGCGCATCTGGAAGAGCGCCACGGCGCCCTGGATCGGGATCGGCGCGGTGACTTCGCCCGGCGAGAGGCCGATCACCAGCGGCCGCAATACCGGCGGCAGCGCCGAAAGATCCTGCCAGGGCAGGCGGCCACCCTCGCCGCGGGTGGCGGTGGCGGAATATTCGCGCGCGGCGGCGGAGAACTCGGCGGTCGAACGGTAACGCGAGATGCGCTCGGCGAGGTTCTGCACCTGCGCCTCGGTGCCCGGACGGATCGGGATGATGATCTCCGAGAGCAGCACGCGCACGTTGGAGCCGGTACCGCTGCCGGAGAGGGCGCGGTCGACCTCTTCGTCGCTGACGGTGGCACGGGCCTGGAAGCGCGCCTGAACCAGTTGGCGCCAGGCGAGGCCGGCCGTCACGAAATCGCGGAAGGTCTGCTCGTCGACGCCGTTCTGGCTCAGCACGCCGACGAATTGCTCGAGGCTCAGGTTGCCGCGCTGCGCGAACTCGGCCATGCCGTCGGTGACTTCCGCGTCCGACGGATTGATGCCCGCGTCCTTCGCGGCCTGCAGCCGCAGGCGGTCGTCCACCAGCTGCTCGCGGGCGAGCTTGACCGGATCGGAGCCGGAGTTCAGCACCTCGATCATCCGCGCGCGCTGCTGGATCTCGTAGTTGGTGATCACCATCTCGTCGACAAGGATCGCGGGCGAGAAGAGCCCCTGCGCGGGCAGTGCCGCGGGGGCGAGCGCCAGGCCTGCGGCACAGATGACGGCGCGGAGGAAACGGGAGGGGATCACTTGCATGTGCGTCGATACTCCTTGGCGCTTTCCGAGGTGCCGAAGCCAGTCAGCGCCACGGAGAGGCCGTAATCGGTGGACGGTTCCAGGTTGGTCGAGGACGCGTATTTGCGCGTCACCGAGAAGTCGACCTGGACGCATTCATTGCGGTATTGCAGGCCCATGCCCGCGCGGTCAAGCCGTTGATCGGCAAGGTCGTAGCGCCATTCCGCCGAGCTGGTCCAATTGGTGGCGAAACGGTAGCTGCCTTCGAGCGACCATTCGGACTGTGTCTCGTCGCGTTCTTCGGCGGCGTCCTGCACCAGGAAGAGGTAGGAGGCACCGAGATCGATCCAGTCGTTGGACCAGTCGACGCGCGCCTCGGCCTTGTTCAGATCGCTGATCCCGGCGAGCAGCCCGCGCGCCGAGATGGTGAGCCCGGAATCATTGCTGAAGCCGGCAGCGACGAGCCAGTCCGACATCCGGCTGTCGAGGCCGGAGGACTGGCTGAAGTCCTCGTCCACCTCGTCCTGCCAGACCCGGCCAAGGGTCATCCCGGCGCGCCAGCCATCGGGTGCCTCGTGCAGCCAGCGCAGGCCGGCGGCAAGGGTCTGCCCGTGCTCGCGGCGGTCGGCGGCGGGGAAGCGCGAGAGCGCCAGCAGGTTCGCCTCGTCGAACTCGACCCGGGTGCTCTCGTCGGCGACGATATTGACCCGCGTGCCGCCCACCAGCCCGTATTGCATCACCGGCTCGAGCAGCGTGTGCCCGCCGCCCGCGTCGTGCCGGACCAGCGGCCAGCGCAGCTCGAGCGCGGTGCCGCCCATGACACGCGACACGTCGCTGTCCGAACTGCTGTCCTGCCGGTAGGCGTAGCGATCGAACCAGAGCTCGGAGGTCAGCCCGAAGCGCAGCCCGCCGTCCAGCGTCCAGCGCCGGCGCCAGCTCGCCTCGGCGGTGACCCGGGCCACGTCGCGCCCGTCGATGTCGTCCGAGGAGGTGCGGTAGTGCCCGTGCACCTCGGTGCCGAGCCGCAGCTCGCCGCCGAGCCGGCCACCGGGGAAGAAGCGCTTCTCGTAGGTGCCGTCGAGGATCCACGACGGCAGCAGCGCGTCCTTTTCCGAGGCGCGCAGCGATTGGTAATGGGCCACCCCGAGCCGCAGCAGGTCGTCCGAGCGCGCCCGCGACAGTTCGATCGTGCTGTCGAGACGGTCGAGGTCGTCGTAGTCGTAATCGTTGAGATAGGCCTCGTCGCTGACCATCTTGAGGTCGAAGTCGAGCTGGAACTCGTTGCGCAGCCCGAAATTCCCCTCGGCGAAGAGGTAGCCACGGGTCTCGTCCGTGGTCAGCGTGTCACGGGTCAGCGCGCCGTTGAGCTCGACGTCGCCATTGACGAAGGCGCGGCGGTAGCGCGCCTCGAGCGTCTTGGTGACCGAGGAGATATAGGGCGTGAGCGTGACGTCCTGATGATCGCCGATCGGGATGAAGTAGGGGATCTTCACGCCGAAGCCGAGCAGGGTTGTCGTGCGGTACGACGGGATCAGGAAGCCGCGGGTCCGCTCGAGCGAGGGGTCGGGCAGGCGCAGGCTCGGCACCCAGAGGATCGGCACGTCGAGCACCCGCAGCTGCGCGCCCTCGAAGTAGATCTGCTGCGCCTCCTGGTCATGCACCACACGGTCGGCGCGGATCGACCAGAGCGGCACCTCGTTCTCGCCGCAGACCTGGCAGGAACTGACCGCGACGCGGCTGAGCTGGGTGAAGCGGCCCTCGGCCCGGCGCGCCTCGACGGCGGCGAGCTGGAGCTGTTCTTCCATGACCATGCGCGCGCCGGTGAGGATGCCGTTGCGCAGGCCCTCCTCCAGCTCGGCGCTCTCGGCCAGCAGCAGGTTGCCGGAGGCGTCGGTGATCCGCACCGGCCCCTCGATCTGCAGGGTTCCTGCCTTCTGGTCGTAAACGATCCGGCTCGCCGCGAGCCGCGTGCCATCCTGCAGCGCCTCGACATTGCCCTGTGCGATCAGGCGGTTGCCATCTTCGACAAAGACCTCGTCGGCAACGAGGATCGCCGGGCCCTGGTCTTGTGCCGGGGTGGTCGTGGTGCTCGTCTGGGCGCGCAGCGGCAGGGGCAGCGCGGCGGTGAGCGGCAAGCTCAGGGCCAGCGCAGCCGCGAGCAGTCGGGTCTGGGGGGTCATCCTTCCTCCATCTGGAGCACCAGCCCGAGGGCCAGCAGAAGCGCGGCGACGGGCGGCACCCACGCGGCGAGCATCGGGTTGAGCTGGCCATTCTCGCCGAGGATCTGCGCGAAGTTCCGGACGTAGTAAAGCCCGAAGCCGAGCATCACCGCAGCCAGCACCGACAGGCCGGTGTTGGCCAGCCGCGCCGGCCGCATGGTGAAGCCCGCGGCGACGAGCACCATGGCCACGAGGAAGATCGGCTGGGCCAGCTCGGATTGCAGCCAGACGATGTGGCGGCGCGCCGAGAAGCCGGCCTCCTCGAGCCCACGGATGAAGGCGGGAAGCTCCCAGATCGGGATCGCCGAGGGCTGGCCGAAGCGGTCGCGGATGCCGTCCTGCGTCAGGTTCGAGGGCAGACGCATCTCTTCGAAGGTCTGGGCGGATTGCTCGGGGTTGCCGTCATTGCCGAGAGGCCAGACCTTGGCCTTGCTCAGCACCCAGTCACCGGCCTCGAGCTCGGCGCGCTCGGCGATGATCCGCTGCTCGGGGCCGCCGCCGGGGGCGTAGCTGACGAAACTCACGTCGAAGAGCGTGGTGGCATCGGGGTTGGTGCGGCTGGCGCGGATGACGGTCTGCGCGCCGTCGGTGCCCTGCCGCAGCCAGAGGCCCTCGGCACCGATCGACAGCACCGAGCCGCCATCGCTGTCCCATTCCTGCTCGAGGTCCGCGGCGCGCTTCGAGGTGGCGGCGACGATCGGATTGAGCATGCCCACCGCCAGCCCGGCGATCACCAGAGCCACGCCCACCGGCCCCATCAGCGCGGCAAGACCCGAGCGGCCCGCGGCGCGGCTGACCACCAGCTCGGAACTGCGCGCCAGCGAAATGCACATCGAGATGGCGGCAAGGATCGTCACCAGCGGCAGGATCGAATAGGTGCCGCCAGGCAGGTTCAGCAGGGTCATGTGGACGACCTGCCCGAAGCTCACCTTCTCGCCGAACTTGCGCAGCTGCTCGACCAGATCGACGAGGAAGAAGAACAGCGCGAAGATCAGCGCGATGGCGAGGAAGAACCGCAGGAAGCGCCGGGCGAAGTAGAAATGCAGGATCATGCCGCGGCTCCGGGAGCGGGGGATTTGCGCGCGGCCCGGCCCGGGCGACGCATGCGCGAGGCTTGCCAGAGCATGGCGCCGGTGATCGCGAAGCCGGTGAGGCTGGGCAGGTAGATCAGCGGCCAGAGCGCGCCATTGGCCCGCACCGGGGTCGAGACCGAGCTTTCGATGATCTTGATCAGCACCAGCAGGAAGATCGCGCCGATGATCTGCCGGGTGACCCCGAAGCGCGAGAAGCTGCCGGTCATCAGCGCGGCGTAGCCGATCAGCGCGGCGACGACGCAGAGCAGCGGCTGCTCGAAGCGCATATGCGCCTCCTCGAGCACCTCGCCGACCGAGTCGTTGACCTCGATGGCCACGGCCTCGGTGTCGGTCAGCAGCTCGAGCGTATCGATCTGCCGGGCGCGACGGCCGGGGCGGCGGTCGGGGGTGATCAGGCTCGAGATATCGTAGGTCAGATCCTCAAAGGTCGTGGTCGACAGCGCCTTGTCCGAGCGGCGCAGGGTCTGGGCGGTGCCCTCGACCATCGTCAGCATCGTCGTGTCGGACTCGCTGCGCACGATATAGGCGGTGCGGGCGGTGTAGATCACCTCGCGGTCCTTCAGGCGGCGGTCCGACAGGAAGACGTCGCGCAGTTCGCCCTCGGGCGAGATCTCGCGGATGTAGAAGGTCACGCCCTTGGCCGGGTGCAGGAAGGTGCCCTCGTGCAGCAGCCGGGCCGAGACCGAGCCCGAGATCTCCGCCTCGCGCTCGCGCAGCTGGCCATAGGAGAGAGGCACCAGAACATGCGCCAGCACCGCCATCATCGCGCCGATGATCAGCCCGAAGACCAGCACAGGCCGGGCCAGACGCCATGGCGAATAGCCGGTGGCCTGCACCACGGTCAGCTCCGAATCGTTGCTCGAGCGGTTGATCACGTAGACCGAGGCGGCAAAGGCCGCGATGGGCAGCACGATGGCGATCACCGCGGGCAGGCTCAGCAGGGTGAATTCGATGAAGATGCGGCCGGAATGGCCGTCGGCGATCAGGTCGCCGAACAGGTTCACCGCGCGGTTCACCCAGTAGACCATCACCAGCACCAGCGAGAAAAACCCGAACAGGACCATGAGCTGCGACAGCATGTATCTGTCGAATCTCTGCACTTCACTTCCCCCGGTTTTCCGTTGGCGACGACCCTAGACGATCGCTCTTCGCGGGAAAAGGTGCCTCTGGTCAAGCCGATTGCGGCGCTCTAGGAGTCTTGGACCGGACACAATGACGACAGACAAGCAGGGAAGGCGGGCGAATGACCCAGTTGCGCACATTCGAATTTTCGGCGGTGGACCTCGACGGGCTGGCGGAGCGGCAGGGCAGGATTGTGCTGCTGGTCAACGCCGAAGGCCGGATGAGCCCCGGTGCGCGCCGGCTGAACCGCCTGACCAAGGGCGCGCTGGCGCGGCTGCTCGAAGCGGAGCGTTGGGAAAAGGCCAAGGCGGGCGAGGTGATTTCGCTGGCCTATCCGGCCGGGCTCGCCGCCGAGGCGCTGGACGTGGTGAAACTCGAACGGCGTCCCTCGGTCGCCGAGGCGCGCAAGGCGGGCGCGGCGCTGGCCTCTGCCGCTGGCGGCAAGGCGCTGACGCTGGTCGGTGAGGGTACCGCGCGGCTGCCGCAGCTGGCGCTCGCGCTGGCGCTCCGCGGCCATGCGGTGATCAATCACAAGTCCGAGAGCGCCGAGACGCCCGAGCCGGCGACCATCCTCTGTGCCAAGCCCGAGGAGACCGGCACGGCCGCGGCCTCGCTGCTGGCGGTGGCCGAGGGTGTCGCCTTCACCCGGGACCTGGTGAGCGAGCCGGCCAACGTGCTGACCACCGAGGAATTTGCCGCGCGGCTCGAAGCGCTGACCGAGCTCGGGGTCGAGGTCGAGGTTCTCGAAGAGGACCGCATGGCGGAGCTTGGCATGAACGCGCTGCTGGCCGTGGGGCAGGGCTCTGCCGCGCCGTCGAAGATGGTGATCATGCGCTGGAAGGGCGCGACGGGCGATCCCCTGGCGCTGGTCGGCAAGGGCGTGGTCTTCGACACCGGCGGCATCTCGCTGAAGCCGGGGCCGGGCATGGAAGACATGACCATGGACATGGGCGGTGCGGGCACCGTGGCGGGCGTGATGAAGGCGCTGGCGCTGCGCAAGGCGCCTGCGCATGTGGTAGGCCTTGTCGGCCTCGTCGAGAACATGCCCTCGGGCACCGCGATGCGCCCCGGCGACATCGTGAAGTCGATGAAGGGCGACACGATCGAGATCCTCAATACCGACGCCGAGGGCCGGCTCGTGCTCTGCGACGTGCTCTGGTACGCGCAGGAGCACGTGAAGCCGGTCGCCATGGTCGATCTGGCCACGCTCACCGGTGCCTGCATCGTTGCGCTCGGCCATGAGAACGCTGCGGTCTTCTCCAACGAGGACGGCTTTGCCGAGGACTTCCTCAAGGCCGCCAGGACCGAGGGCGAGGGAGCCTGGCGCATGCCGCTGGCGCAGGCCTATGACGACATGCTCAAATCGCCGCTGGCGGACATGAAGAACATCGGCGGGAGGCCCGCCGGCTCGATCACCGCGGCGCAGTTCCTCAAGCGGTTCGTCAAGGATGACATGCCGTGGATCCACCTGGATATCGCCGGGGTGGCGAAACTGAAGTCCGCATCGCTGCTGGCGCCCGCCGGGGCGACCGGCTGGGGGGGTGCTGTCGCTCGACCGAATGATCCGCGAGCGCTTCGAGCGCAAGGACGACTGAGCCACGACTGCCGTTGCCCCGGGCGCCCTGCGCCCGGGCGCGAAACCTTGATCAGATGACAGGAGGCTGACGCGCATGGGTGTCGCGATGTTCTACCACCTGACCCAGCGGCCGGTCGAAGAGACCCTGTCGATGCTGCTGGAAAAATCTCTGGCCGCGGGGTGGCGCGTGGCGGTGCGCGGCGGCGATCCGCGACGGCTCGACTGGCTCGACGAGCGTCTCTGGCTGGGCCGGGACGATGGCTTCCTGCCGCATGGCCGCGCCGGAGGGCCGCATGACGCGCTGCAACCCGTGCTGCTGACCGACCGCGCCGAGATGCCCAACGGCGCCTCCTGCCTGATGGCGGTGGATGGCGCAGAGGTCTCGCCCGAGGAGGTGAGCGCGATGGAGCGGGTCTGCATCCTTTTCGACGGCATGGATCCGCAGGCGCTCGACGTGGCGCGGGGGCAGTGGCGGGCGCTCACCGGCGCCGGGGTGACCGCGCAATATTGGTCCGAGGAAAGCGGGCGCTGGGAAAAGAAAGCCGAGTCCTGAAAGCAGGGCTGTCACGAATTCGTCACGTATATGGCGCAGTCGCAAATGGGTGACTCGCCTTTAGGGTGATCCCATTTGACATATGCGCTAATTTCCGCCCATTCTCGTATTTGAGGGATAAATTTTCAGCCCTCGGAAAAATGGCAAAAAAATAGAAAATTTCTTGAAAAATATGAGAACACTGTCGTCCCGCTTACACAGATCGGCAAAAAACCTCCTACACGGTGCCTGCACGCCCGACCGCTTCGAGTTGTTTCCCGGGGGCCGGTCGTGCCTTACACGGGAGTTCCCGTGTAGGGGTGAGGGTAACCGAGTAACGGCCATTCCAGCGTCCTTCTCCGCCGCGGCCAATGGACCGGAGCAGTCCGATCCAAATCGCGCCGGACGCGGCTCTGGGATGGTCATTTCTCGATTTCGACCCGCGCGGCGGATGTTTTCGCCGATGACCCGACGGATTTCCGCCAGTGAGCCCGCCTTGGCCGGTGCTCGCGACAGATTTACGCGTTTTGCCCTTGCGTCATCTGAGCAAGTGGCTATCGGACTGACTTCATGACAACTCCTATCGAATACGGGCCCTTGCTCGACTGTCCGCTGCTCGACGGCCTGAGCCGGGAGCAGAAGGATGCCCTGCTTTCCGAGTGCACGCTGCAGCGCTACGATGCGCCGACAGATATTCTGCGGCAGGGCGAGACGACGCCGGTCATGTACCTGATCCTGAAGGGCCGGGTGGAGGTGATCTACCTCGACAAGCAGGGCAATGCCGCGGTGTTGCACGTCGCCGGCCCCGGCGAGGTGCTGGGCGAGGTCGAAGGGCTGTCGGGCACCACCTGCTCGTCAAGCTGCCGGACCCTGCCGGATGCGATCGTGCTGGCCTGCTCGTTCGAGCTGCTGCTCAAGCACATTCCGCCGGCGCTGCTGCTGCGCAACTCCGCCGCGATCATGCAGACCCGGCTGACCCGCGACAACGAGCTTCGGGCCATCGCCCAGTTCTTCTCGGTCGAGGAGCGGCTGCGCATGTACCTTCACCAGTTCACCACCGAGGCCAACCGCGAGGCCCGGCTGAGCCAGTCGTACCTCGCCTCGATGGTCGGCTGCTCGCGGCAGACGATCAACAAGCTGTTGGGCGACCTGCGGCGCGACGGGGTGATCGAGATCCGCCGCGGCGCCATCGCGGTGCTCGACCGGGGCCGGCTGAAGATCGAGGTCTGAGGCTCAGCGCCGCTCCAGCACCATCGTGCCACCCGAGATCTCGAGCCGGTCGAAGCGCTGCAGGTAACTCATGCCGAGCAGCGAGTTGTCCATCTCGCCACCGTTGACGAAGGCGGGCAGGTTGCGGTCCTCGAATCGCCCCAGCGTGACCGTCCCGAGCCGCACCGGCGCGGTCTCGACCGCGCCATTTGCGGTGCGGGCGCTGGAGTGGAAGGCAAGGTCTTCGGCGGCGATGCCGATGCGCTCGGCGTCCTGCCGGGTCAGCACCACGCCGCTGGCGCCGGTGTCGACCACGAAGCGCACCGGCGTGTCGTTGATCTGCAGCGTCATGTAGTAATGCCCGTCCGGCGCGCGCGGCAGCTCGATCCGGCCGGCTTCGGCAAAGACCGACTGCTGCGGGCTCACCGTGTGGCGGATGTCGTCCCAGAGGCCGACGGCGGCGATCACCGCGAGGAAGATCAGCCCCCAGGCGGCAAGCTGCTGCAGTTTCTGCGCCATCCGGCCCCGCTGTTGCATGAACATCCAGATCACCAGCGCCGCCAGCAGCAGGCCGAGATACCCCAACCGGCCAATATCGATTTCAGACAAATGCGTGCCCCCCTTGCTCGGAAAGCAATGTAGGCGCTGCACCCGCGTTCTGCGAGTCTCAGCCGAAGACGCCGGACCAGTCGAGCCCGCGGATGCCGTCGATCACGAATTGCACCGCCAGCGCCGCAAGCAGCATGCCGAAGATCCGGGTGATGACGACGATGCCGACATGCCCCAGCGCGTGTTCGATCGGACCCGCGAGGAAGAAGCAGCCCAGCGTCATCAGCAGCACGACCATCAGCACCCCGAGGATCATCGCGGTTTCCAGCGGACCGCTGGAATGGCCGACCAGCAGGATGATCGTGGCGATGGCACCGGGCCCGGCGATCAGCGGGATGGCGATGGGAAAGATCGAGGGATCGGGCATGACGTCGTCCTCGATCTTGTCCTCGCGCCGCTTGGTGCGCCGCTCGAAGAGCATGTCGAGGGCGGTCAGGAAGAGCAGCAGCCCGCCGGAGATGCGGAAGGCCGAGATCGAGATCCCGATGAAACCGAGCACAGCCTCGCCGAAGAAGGCGAAAAGCATCAGGATGACCAGCGCGGTCAGACAGGCCCGGATGCCGACGGCGCGCCGATGCGCGGCATCGGCGCCCTGGGTCAGCGCGATGAAGATCGGCGTCAGACCGATCGGATCGATCACCACGAAGAGCGTGGCGAAGGCGCTGATGAGCAAGGCCATGTCCATGACAAATGGCTAGGGCCTTGCGCGGATTCTGTCCAGAAAAGCCTTTCGGCTCAGCCGGCTTCCGCCGCCTCCAGCTTCTCCATCGCCGCTTCCCACAGCGTTTCCGCGCGGCGCAGCCCGTCCATGACCTCGGCGTACTTGCGGTTCCAGGTCTCGAGCTCGCCCGCCCGGGTCGCCTCGTAGAGGTCCGGGTTGGCAAGCTTGCTGGCGAGCTTCTCGCGCATGTCCTCGATCTTGGCGACGCGCTCCTCGCATTTGCGCGCCTCCGAGCGCAGCGCGAGGATCTCGTCGCGGCTGGCGCGCTTGGGCTTCGGCGCGGCCTTCTCGGCCTTGGCGGGCTTTTCCGGCCGGTCCTGCGTCAGCAGCATCTTGCGGTAGGCCTCGAGGTCCTCCTCGTAGGGGGTCACCGTGCCGTCCTTGACCAGCCAGAGCCGGTCGGCGACCAGACCCAGCAGGTGCATGTCGTGCGAGACCAGGATGACCGCGCCGGAATAGGCGGTCAGCGCCTCGACCAGCGCCTCGCGGCTCTCGATGTCGAGGTGGTTGGTCGGCTCGTCGAGGATCAGCATATGCGGCGCATCGAGCGTCGCCAGCAGCAGCGACAGCCGCGCCTTCTGCCCGCCCGAGAGGCGGCCCACCTCGGTCTCGGCCTGGTTGGCGCCGAGCCCGAAGCCCGCCAGCTGCGCGCGCAGCTTCGAGGGGGCGCTGTCGGGGCGCTCGCGCTGCAGGTGCTGCAGCGGGGTCTCGTCGAGATGCAGCTCGTCGACCTGGTGCTGGGCGAAATAGCCGATGCGCAGCTTCGAGCTCGAGGTCATCTTGCCGTCCATCAGCGCCAGCCGCCCGGCAAAGAGCTTCGACAGCGTCGACTTGCCCTGGCCGTTGCGGCCAAGGAGCGCGATGCGGTCGTCCTGGTCGATGCGCAGCGAGAGCTTGCGCAGAACCACCTTGTCGCCATAGCCGGTCGAGGCGTTCTCCAGCGCGAGGATCGGCGGCGAGAGCTCGTCGGGCTGCGGGAAGGTGAAGACGCGCTTGGCGGCTTCCTCGGGCGCGGTGATCCGCTCCATCTTCTCCAGCATCTTGACGCGGGCCTGCGCCTGCCGGGCCTTGGAGGCCTTGGCGCGGAAACGGTCGACGAAGCTCTGCAGGTGGGCGCGGCGCTCATCCTGCTTTTTCGCCGCCGCCGCCAGCACGGCGCGGCGCTCGGCGCGGGTGCGCGCGAAGGTGTCGTAATTGCCCTGGTAGAGCACCAGCTTGCGCTCCTCGAGGTGCAGGATCGCCCCCACCGCGCGGTTCAGCAGCCCGCGGTCGTGGCTGATCACGATCACCGTGTGCGGGTAGCTCTGCAGGTAGCTTTCCAGCCAGAGCGCGCCCTCGAGGTCGAGGTAGTTGGTCGGCTCGTCGAGCAACAGCAGGTCGGGCTCGGCAAAGAGCACGCCCGCCAGCGCCACGCGCATCCGCCAGCCGCCCGAGAAGTCCGAGCAGGGGCGCTGCTGCGCCGCCTCGTCGAAGCCGAGGCCCTTGAGGATGGTCGCGGCGCGCGCCTCGGCGGACCAGGCGTCGATGTCGGCGAGCCTTGTCTGGATGTCGGCGATACGGTGCGGGTCGGTGGCGGTCTCGGCCTCGGCCATGAGCGCGGCGCGCTCGAGATCGCAGGCCAGCACGGTCTCGATCAGCGAGACATCCGAGGCCGGAGCCTCCTGCGCCACGCCGCCGATCTTGGCGCGGGCGGGCAGCTCGATCTCGCCGCCGTCGAGCGTCAGCTCGCCGCGGATGAGCCGGAAGAGCGTGGTCTTGCCCGCGCCGTTGGGACCGACGAGGCCAACCTTGTGGCCCGCGGGAATCACGGCGGAGGCCTCCTCGAGCAGAGGGCGGCCTTCGACGGAATAGGAGATGTCTCGAATACTCAGCATGGCGCCGCCATAGCAGAGCCTTCGGGCGGGCAAAATCCCCCATCGCGCGCCGCGACCGGTCTTTGTGTGGCGCACGCGCATTTCCCCGGCGCTGCGCCCGGCGGAGGCGTCGCGCCGTGCGTATTTGGAAAGAGAAGAAGATGGGAGGTTCTTCTAGGTCCAAATATCCCGGGGGTGAGGCGCGCAGCGCCGAGGGGGCGGAGCCCCCATCCTGCCTGCACCCGGGGCACGCGGGCGCCGCAAGGTCTTTCCAATCGGCGAGGCGCATGCTAACGCCCCTCCCGGAGAATACTGGCCGGGCCGTCGCCCGGCTTTCTGACATTGGAGAGACCAAATGGCCGTCGAACGCACCCTGTCGATCATCAAGCCCGATGCAACCCGCCGCAACCTGACCGGCAAGATCAACGCCAAGTTCGAGGAAGCGGGCCTGCGCATCGTCGCGCAGAAGCGCATCCAGCTGACCCCGGCGCAGGCCGGCGAGTTCTACAAGGTGCACGCAGAGCGTCCCTTCTATGGCGAGCTGTGCGAGTTCATGGCCTCCGAGCCGGTTGTCGTGCAGGTGCTGGAAGGTGAAGGCGCGATCGCCAAGAACCGCGAAGTGATGGGCGCCACCAACCCGGCCGACGCCGCTGCAGGCACCATTCGCGCAGAGTTCGCCGAGTCGGTCGGCGAGAACTCGGTGCACGGCTCGGACGCGCCGGAAACCGCGGCTGAAGAAATCGCCTACTTCTTCTCGGGCCTTGAGCTCGTCGGCTGAGCCATTCGCTCACCCGGACAGATCGAAGGGCGCCCCGCGGGGCGCCCTTTTCTTTGGCGATCATGCGACGTGTTACGCCGCCATGTCGAAGGGGCCCGTGGCGCCTTCGCGCGGGCCGGCGGGCCGGCTCTCGAGCCAGCGCCGCAGCAGCCCGGCGTTGCGCGTGTTGGCGCGGTAGCCGATGTCGAAGATGTCGCCGACCAGCGGGATGAGGCCGATCCCCCAGTCGATCGCGAGGTTGACGCCCATCTGGCCAAGCAGCGCCCTGGGCGCACCCATGTCATGCGCCTCCTTGACGATCCACACCGCCGGGGCCAGCGCCAGCGTGTCGCCGATCCCGGGAACTAGGCCGAAGACCGCATCCCAGCCGAAACGGATCGGGGTGAAGGGGATGCGGTAGGCCCGGTCCATCCGCCGCGCCCAGCGGTCGATCCTCTCGAGCCGCTGGAAATGGGGGTGGAGGCTCTGTGCCTGAGGTGCCATGGCGCTCAGGCGTGCTGCTGCTTCGGCCCGGTGCGGGCGATGATCCAGATCGCGTGCACGATGCCGGGGATGTAGCCGAAGATGGTCAGAAGGATGTTGATCCAGAAATGCTTGCCGAGGCCGACCTGCAGGAACACGCCGAGCGGCGGCAGCAGGATGGCGAAAATGATGCGGATCAGGTCCATGTCGGTCTCCCTTCGAGGGTGAAAGATGTGTTGGCGTACCAACACGGAGACCGGGGGGGGCGGTTCCCGCGAGGCCTCGGACCTGAGGCGCAAGCGATTGGCTTGGCGGGCCTGGTCGCGCGCCTAATGGGGGCGGCGGGAGGGATCGATGACGCCGATCTCGTCGAGGATCTTCTCGATCCCGTCGAGGGGTTCGTTGCTCCTGCGCTCGGCGACCAGCGCGTCGAAGCGGGCCCGCAGGGCTTCCTTTTCCTTGCCCCGCGCATCGTTCCACGGGCGCCCCTGCAGCGCCATGTGCAGCACGTAGAAGCCGATGAAATGCGGCCTCGTGCCGTGGGCGAGCAGGCGGCGGTAGGTCTCGTCGGCGCCGAGAGCCCGCAGCGTCTCGGCATCCTCGATCCCGGCGCGGCGGCAGGCCGATTCCACCGCCGGCCCGAGGTTGCGGATGCTGGAGATCGGGGTGCCGGACATCGGCTCAGGCGGCCTTGGAGAGCGTGGCGGCAAAGCCGGTGAGGGTGGTCAGCGCCTCGGCGAACTGATCGTCGGGGATGGTCAGCGCGACGCGCAGGAAGCCCGCGGCCGAGGGGCCGAAGCTCTCGCCCGGCATGACCGCGATGCGGTGGGTGTCGAGCAGCGCGTCGGCGAAGGCTATGCCCGAGAGGCCGGTCGCGCGGATGTCGAGGAAGAGATACATCGCCCCGCTCGAGGGCACGAGGCCGACATCGGTCTGCCGGGCAAGGACCTTCTGCGCCAGCGCGCGGCGGCGGCGGAAGGGCTCGGCGACGCGGGGCTCAAGCGTCTCATCCGCGGTCAGCGCGTAGAGCGCGGCGTCCTGGATGTAGCCGGGCACGCCGTAGGTGGTGTTGGTCGCCAGATCAATCAGCGCGGCGATGGCGGGCTCGGGGGCGATCAGCCAGCCTATGCGGCTGCCGGTCATCGCGTGGCTCTTCGACAGCGAGCCGATGACCATGGTGCGCCCCTCCATGCCGGGCAGCGCGCGGGGGCTGAGGTGGTCGCCCTCCCATATCTGCGTGTCGTAGACTTCGTCGGAGATCAGCCAGAGGTCTTCGTCGCGGGCCACCCCGGCGAGCCCCTCGAGCACGGCGCGGGGGTAGACGGCGCCGGTGGGGTTGCTTGGCGAGTTGACCAGCAGTGCCGAGGCGCCGGTCTCGCGCGCCTTGCGGCGGACTTCGGCGGCCTCCGGAAAGAAGCTGTGCTCGGGGCGGGTGGCGATGCTGTGCGGCACGGCGCCGGCAGCGCGGAGGGTGCCGGGGTAGGTGACGTAATGCGGCTCGATCATCAGCGCGGCATCGCCGGGGTTGCAGGCCGCCATATGCGCGGCAAAGAGCGCCGACTGCCCACCGGGGGTGACCAGCACGTTGTCGCGCGTGGTGGGCACGCCGGTGCGCGCGGTGACGCGGGCCGCGATGGCGTCGCGCAGCGCGGGGATACCGGGCACCGCGGCGTAGCCGGTGTGCCCGGCGGTGGCGGCGCGGTGCATCTCGGCAAGGATCGACGGGTCGGTGCGCTCGTCGGGCTCGCCGATGGTCAGCTCGGTGACCGGAACACCGGCGGCGCGCAGGGCGCGGGCCTTGTAGAAAATCTCCCAGCCGTCGCCGCCACCGGCGTTGAGAGAGGTGATGCGACGGGAGAGAGAAGGCATGGCGGACTCCGCGATTTCGAGTGTCCGAACGTTGTGCCAGAGCGCGGAAGGGGCGGCAAGAGAGGCCGTGTGCGACGCGGGGAGAACGCAGGGTTCATGGAGTATTATATATTATTAACAGTTACTTGGTGACGTGCGTGCGGGCCGGTAATCTTGACTTTGCGGACGCTCGTCTGTAGGGTTCATGCATGCTGGACGAAATGGGCAGGCGGCCCCGGGGTGACCCCGGTGGCCGCTTTTTCGTTTGGCGGCAGGGCGCGACGACCCCGGCAAAGACCGGCGCGGGCCCCTGCGAGGCACTTTCCACAGGCACGACCCCTACAGGCAAGAAAGGTATCGAGCGATGATCCTCATCCATCTCGAAGAAGAGCTGTCCCGTCTCGAAGAGGAACGGGAGCAGCTGGCCGACATGCTGCGGCATCTCGGCAGCGACATGCGGCGCCTGCGCGACCGCTTCGACGAAGACTGCACCTTGGACAAACCGGAGACCAGCAAGGCCGCAGCGGACCTGCGCTACTGGCTGAAGGTCGCTCATGAAACGGAGGCACAGATCAGGAATGTCAGACGCAAGCAGAAGGGAATTGCCGGGGACTGGGCGCTCGACCTCGAGCGCGCAAGGGTTGAGATCGGCTGCCGCATGGCTCGCCTCCGCCGGTGCTGCGGTGCAGGAGAGCTTTCTGAATGAGCTGTCGGAGGGGGAGCGCCTGGCGCTCCCCTTTCTCTTCGAGTTCTGGGCGCTGGAGCATCAGCTGCCGCCCGCCGGGCACTGGCGCAGCTGGGCGATCCTCGGCGGGCGCGGCGCGGGCAAGACCCGGGCCGGGGCGGAATGGGTGCGGGCCTCGGTGGAGGGCGCGCTGCCGCTCTCGCCGGGGCGCTGCAGGCGGGTGGCGCTGGTCGGAGAGACGCTGGACCAGGCGCGCGAGGTGATGGTGTTCGGCGACTCGGGGATCCTTGCGTGCTCGCCGCCCGACCGGCGACCGGACTGGAGTGCCACCCGGCGCTGCCTCACCTGGCCCAATGGTGCCGAGGCGATGGTCTTCTCGGCGCATGACCCGGAGGCGCTGCGCGGGCCGCAGTTCGATGGGGCCTGGGCGGATGAACTCGGCAAGTGGCGCAAGGCGCGGGAGACCTGGGACATGCTGCAGTTCGCGCTGCGGCTGGGGGATCACCCGCAGGCCTGCGTCACCACCACACCGCGCAACATCGGCGTGTTGAAGGAGCTGCTGGAGCTGCCGAGCACCGTGGTGACCCGTGCCCCTACCGAGGCCAACCGGGCCAACCTCGCGGCCAGTTTCCTCGACGAGGTGCGGGCACGCTACGGGGCGACGCGGCTGGCGCGGCAGGAGCTTGACGGCGAGATGGTCTGCGACGTCGACGGAACGCTCTGGACGCAGGAGGTGCTGGAGCGCGCGCGGCTGCAGGAGGTCCCGGAACGGCTGGACCGCATCGTGGTGGCGGTGGACCCGCCCGCCGGGGACGGTGTCGCGTCCGACGCCTGTGGCATCGTCGTCTGCGGCGTGAGCTGCGAGGGGCCGCCCCAGGGCTGGCAGGGGGTGGTGCTCGAGGATGCCTCGGTTCAGGGGCTCGGGCCGAGCGGCTGGGCGCGCGCCGCCGTTGCGGCCTTCGAGCGCTGGCAGGCCGACCGCATCGTCGCCGAGATCAACCAGGGCGGCGCAATGGTCGAGGCGGTGCTGCGGCAAGTCGCGCCGTCGGTGCCGCTGCGCAAGGTCAGCGCCACGCGCGGCAAGGTGCTGCGCGCCGAGCCGGTGGCGGCGCTCTACGAGCAGGGGCGCATCGCCCATGCGCGGCGTTTCGAGCTGCTGGAGGAGCAGATGGGGCTGTTGACCGCTTCGGGGTTCCAGGGACAGGGCTCTCCGGACCGGGTGGATGCGCTGGTCTGGGCGCTCACCGAGCTGATTACCGCGCCTGCCGAGGGCTGGCGGCGGCCCCGGGTGCGGGGCCTGTGACGAGGGGGCGCTGCCCCCGCCGCGCTGCGCGCGTCTCCCCCGGGATATTTGGACCTAGAAGAAAGCCGGAGCGGCGCGCTTCTTCTCTTTCCAAATACGCATGGCGGAGCGCAGCGGACGGAGCCTCGGCTGGCTGTTGCAGCGCCGGCGCACGGCGCGGGAGGGGATGGTTAACGGATGCGCCGTAGCTTGGTCTTCAACGGGCATCGGGGCCGTGAGGGCCTCGGGCCGGAGACCAGCAAGGAGCGGGACATGGGGTTCGACTTTCTGCGGCGGGGACGCGGGGCGGCAGCGCAGCCGGAGATCAAGGCTTCTGCGGCGGGCCGGCTGATCGCGGTGCAGGCCACGGGGCGCGTGGCCTGGTCGCCGCGGGACACCGCGCGGGACACCGGGTCCCTGACGCGGCAGGGGTTCACCGGCAACCCGGTGGGCTTCCGTGCGGTGAAGCTGATCTCCGAGGCCGCCGCCGCCCTGCCGCTGGTGCTGCAGGATGCGGAGATGCGCTACAGCGCCCACCCCATCCTGCGCCGTATCGCTGCGCCGAACCCGGTGCAGGGCAAGGCGGAACTGCTTGAGGCGCTCTACGGCCAGCTGCTGCTGACGGGGGATGGCTATATCGAGGCCGTGGGAAGCGGCGCCGCGCTGCCCGCCGAGCTCCATGTGCTGCGCTCGGAGCGGATGCGGTTGGTGCCGGGGGGAGATGGCTGGCCCATCGCCTATGAGTATCAGGTGGACGGGCGGGCGCATCGTTTCGATGTCGACGAGGGACCGGCGCCGATCTGCCATATCAAGTGTTTCCATCCGCAGGACGACCACTACGGGCTCTCGCCGCTGCAGCCCGCCGCGCAGGCTGTGGATGTGCACAACAGCGCCTCGCGCTGGTCCAAGGGGCTCTTGGACAATGCCGCGCGACCCTCGGGGGCGATCGTCTGGACCGGCGGCGACGGGCAGGGCTCGATGGCGCAGGACCAGTACGAGCGTCTGGTCTCGGAGATGGAGAGCCAGCACCAGGGGGCGCGCAATGCCGGGCGTCCAATGCTGCTGGAGGGCGGGCTCGACTGGAAGCCGATGGGGTTTTCGCCCTCGGACATGGAGTTCCAGCAGACCAAGGAGGCCGCGGCGCGCGAGATCGCCATCGCATTTGGTGTGCCGCCGATGCTGCTGGGGATCCCCGGGGATGCCACCTATGCCAACTACCAGGAGGCCAACCGCGCCTTCTACCGGCTGACCGTGCTGCCGCTGGCGCAGCGGGTGAGCGCGGCGCTGGGCAGGTGGCTGGCCGGCTTCACCGGCGAGGAGGTGGAGCTGAAGCCCGACCTCGACCAGGTGCCGGCGCTTTCGGCCGAGCGCGAGACCCATTGGCGTCGCGTTTCGGAGGCGGCCTTTCTGACCGTGCCGGAAAAGCGGCGCATGCTGGGGTTGCCACCGCTGGCCGAGGAGGAGGCGGGTGACTGAGCGCCCGTCCTACGAGCCCTTCGCCTGCGCCCCGGCGCTGCGACTTGAGGCGCATGAGCGGCTGAGTGCACTGCAGATCGCCGCGCTCGAGGACCGGTTGGCGCGGCTCGAGCTGGTGCTGGAGCGGCTGGAGAAACGGCTCTGGCTGGCGGTCTATGGCGTGGCGGCGGGGCTGCTGGCGCAGGCGCTGCAGGGGCTGAGCATCATGGCACCCTGAGGGGTGGAGCTTGAGAGGGAGCGTCGCATGGAACTGGAGCACAAGTTCTGCCAGCCCGGTGGGGAGAGCGCCTTGGGGATCACCCTCTCGGAGGGGTTGCGGATCGAGGGTTATGCCTCGCTCTTCGGCAAGGCCGACCAGGGGGGGCGATATCGTTGAACCCGGCGCCTATGCCGCCTCGCTGCAGCGGCTGGCTTCAGAGGGGCGCGCGGTGCGGTTGCTCTGGCAGCACGACCCGGCCCAGCCGATCGGCGTCTGGGAGGAACTGCGCGAGGATGGCAAGGGACTCTATGTGAGGGGACGGCTGCTGGAAGCGGTCGAGAAAGGCCGCGAGGCGGCGGCGCTTCTTGCCGCCGGGGCCATCGACGGGCTGTCCATCGGCTATCGCACCGTCACGGCGGTGAAGGACCGCGAGGGGCGCAGGCTCCTCAAGGAAGTGGAGCTCTGGGAGGTGTCGCTTGTCACCTTCCCGATGCTGCCCAATGCGCGGGTGGCGGCCAAGGGCGAGAGCCCGGATCCCGATGCGCTGCGCGAACTGGCGCTGGCGCTTGACGCCGCGCGCCGTGACCTGGCGGGCGACTGACGCGCGCCACAACAGGGGACCGAGCTGATGAGCAGACCCGAGAACTTTTCTCGGACCGGGGAAGATCTGTCCCCGGTCGCCCAGGTGAGCGCCGCCATGGCGGGGCTGACCGCGGACATCAAGGCCATGCGGGCCGACCTTCACGCGAAACTCGACAACCATGAAGAGCGACTGACCATGCTGGACACAAAGACTTCGCTTGCCGCGGCGCGCCCGGCGCTGGGCACCATGGCGGACACCGGGCTGCCGCACCGCAAGGCTTTTGGCGCCTACCTGCGCTCTGGCGATGACGACGGGCTCCGCGGGCTGGTGCTGGAGGGCAAGGCGCTCTCGACCGCTGTTGCCGCCGATGGCGGCTACCTCGTCGATCCGGTGACCTCGGAGACGGTGAAATCGGTGCTCGAGAGCGCCGCCTCGATCCGTGCGATTGCCGCCGTGGTGACGGTCGAGGCCTCGTCCTTCGACGTGCTGGTCGATCAGGGCGACACGGGGGCGGGCTGGTCCGACGAGGTCAACGACCCCGGCGAGAGCGAGACGCCGACCATCGATCGCATCCAGATCAAGCTGCACGAGCTCTCGGCCATGCCCAAGGCCTCGCAGCGGCTGCTCGATGACGTGGCCTTCGATCTCGAGGCCTGGCTGGCGGGACGCATCGCCGACCGCTTCGCCCGGGCCGAGGCGGCGGCCTTCATCACCGGCGATGGGATCGACAAGCCGATGGGTATCCTTTCCCACGACATGGTCGACAACGAGATCTGGGAATGGGGCAACCTCGGCTATGTGCCCTCCGGTATTGCGGGCGCGATTGGCGACGGCGATGCGATCATCGACCTCGTCTACGCGCTGGGCGCCGAGTATCGGGCCAAGGGCGCTTTCGTGATGAACTCCAAGACCGCCGGGGCGCTGCGCAAGCTCAAGGATGCCGACGGGCGGCACCTGTGGTCGGACGGGCTGGCGGCGGGCCAGCCGGCGCGGCTGATGGGCTACCCGGTGCTGATCGCCGAGGACATGCCGGACATCGCGGCGGACAGCACGCCCATCGCTTTCGGCGACTTCGGCGCGGGCTACACCATCGCCGAGCGCCCGGACCTGCGGGTGCTGCGCGATCCCTACAGCGCCAAGCCGCATGTGCTGTTCTACGCCACCAAGCGCGTCGGCGGCGACGTCAGCGACTTCGCGGCGATCAAGCTGCTGCGCTGCGCCACGAGCTGAACGGGGTGAGGGCGGCGGAGATCCCGCCGCCTCCATTCCCGCGGGGACAAGCGGAGAGACCTGATGATGGTGATCGAAGAAACCCAGGTGCCGGACACGGTGCTGCCCCTCGCGGCGCTGAAGCGGCAGTTGCGCATGGGCAGCGGCTTCGCCGAGGAAGGATTGCAGGACGATGTTCTTTATTCGTTCTTGCGCGCGGCGCTGGCGGCCATCGAGGCGCGTACCGGCAAGGCGCTGCTGCTCCGCAGCTTTCTCTGGACGCTCCATGGCTGGCGCGACGTCGAGGGCGCTGCACTACCACTGGCGCCTGTGACCGCGGTCTCGCGGCTGACGCTGGTCGACCGCTACGGCGTGGCGCAGGATGTGGCATCCGAGCGCTACCGTCTGGAGGTCGACGCCTTTACCCCCATGCTGCGCCCGCAGCGCGGCACGCTGCCCGACTTGCCCTCCGGGGGCACTGCCGAGGTCCGTTTCACCGCCGGCTACGGCGCGGGGTTCGACGACCTGCCGCCCGACCTCGGGCAGGCGGTGCTGCTGCTCGCGGCGCATTACTACGAGTACCGCGACGAGACCGTACTGGGCCAGGGATGCATGCCCTTCGGCGTGACCGCACTGATCGCGCGATATCGCCCGTTGCGGTTGGGGTTCTCGGCATGAGGGGCGTGCGGCTGACACAGAACCTCGTGCTCGAGGCGCCGCTGCAGGTGCCGGACGGCACCGGAGGCTTCACCGCGGGCTGGCAGGTCCTGGGCACGCTCTGGGCCGAGCTGACGCCGCGCTCGGGGCGCGAGGTGATGGGCGAGGCGGGTCCGGTGGCCCGCGGGCGCTACCGCATTACCGTGCGCGGCGCGCCGGTGGGGGCGTCGAGCCGGCCGGTCCCTGGGCAGCGATTCCGGCTCGGCGGGCGGGTGTTCGACATCCTCTCGGTGAACGAACGCGATCTGGCGGCACGCTATCTCGCCTGCGAGGCGCAGGAGGAGGTGGCGTCATGAGCTACGCGGTGTCGGGTGCGCTTCAGGCCGCCATCTACGGCGCGCTGCAAGGCGATGCCACGCTCACGGGGCTGGTGGGCAGCGCGATCTACGACGCGCCGCCCTCGGGAACGCTGCCGGGGCTTTACGTCACACTCGGGGCCGAGCGGGTGCGTGATGCCTCGGACGGATCGAACGCTGGAGCCTGGCATGACCTCACCGTTGCCGTGGTGACCGGGGCGGCGGGCTTCTCGGCGGCGAAGGCGGTGGCGGGCGCGGTCTCGGACCTCTTGCACGAGGCCGACCTGTCGCTGGCGCGCGGCCGGCTGGTGAGCCTGCGCTTCCGCCGCGCCGAGGCGAAGCGCGAGCGCGGCGGGCTGCGCCGTATCGACATGACATTCCGCGCCCGCGTCGAGGACGCATGAGGCGCCACAGCAAGGAGTTGGGAACATGGCTGCGCAGAACGGCAAGGATCTTCTGATCAAGCTCGACCTCACCGGCGACGGGCAGTTCGAGACACTCGCGGGGCTGCGGGCAACGCGCCTCAGTTTCAACGCCGAGAGCGTTGACGTCACCTCGCTGGAAAGCGCCGGGGGTTGGCGTGAGCTGCTGGCGGGGGCCGGCGTGAAATCGGCCAACCTCTCGGGCTCGGGGGTGTTCCGCGACGCGGGCACGGACGAGCGGGCGCGGCAGATCTTCTTCGACGGCGAGACGCCGGATTTCCAGGTGATCATCCCCGATTTCGGCACGGTCGAGGGGCCGTTCCAGCTGACCTCGATCGACTACGCGGGCAGTCATGACGGCGAGGCGACCTATGAGATCGCGCTCGCCTCGGCCGGGGCATTGAGCTTCGTGCCGGCGGCGGGGGCGTAAATGGCCAACCCGTGGCGCGGCGAGGTGGAGCTGGTGCTGGACGGCGAGCGGCGGGTGATGCGCCTCACGCTGGGCGCGCTGGCCGAGCTGGAGGCGGCGCTGGACGAGGGCGCGCTTATCGATCTGGTGCGCCGCTTCGAGGGCGGCGCCTGCTCGAGCCGCGACGTGCTGGCGCTGATTGTGGCGGGGCTGCGCGGCGGCGGCTGGCAGGGCACGGCTGCAGACCTCGTGAGTGCCGAGATCACCGGTGGGCCGATGGCGGCGGCGCGGGCGGCGGCAGAGCTGCTGGCGCGGGCTTTCACGCCGCCGGAGACGACGGGGTGAGCGGCTTCGACTGGCCTGCGCTGCTGCGCGCCGGGCTGAGCGGCCTCGGGCTGCGCCCGGCG
>NZ_NTHN02000054.1 GCF_002300555.2 Alloyangia mangrovi
CTCGTTTGGAGAACAGGCTAACTTCAAACTGCGGACTTTTCAGGGGAGCAGGTCAGGGACGATGATCAGTGAGATCGAACGGGACATCCAGAGTTAGGGTATAGAGCTTCGAGCTCGCCAACGCGATTTGGACCCGGTTCGCGCATCTCCATACGGGCCAGCGGCGCGAACGGCCGCAATGACAGGCCGTACAACGCGAACGCCTGCATCATGGCCGGCATGCCGTTCGAAGGAAACGCGCGGCCGAGGCGAGGATCGCCCGAGGCGCCCGAAACGGCGATCCGGGAGTATCGGCGCGATCCCGTGCGCAACCTCCCCACCCCAGCTTGTCGCGGACCGCCTTGAGGGCCAGTCCCGCAAGCCGGCGAGCACCTTCCCAGACCCTGAGTGGATCAGGCTAACAGTGTCGGCATGGCGGACCGGTCGACATCGGCATTTCGGCGCCTACCCCGGAGCTTGCACCGCGCTCGGACTGGGATCTCGAAGTCCTGTAGCAACGCAGGGCCCTTCCGCGAGAGCGGCTCCCGCGCGGACAGCGCCAGTCCTGCCACGACAGGGTCTTACGCCCCGCCCTGGCAGGACACCCTTGAGCCCAAAAAGGACCCCACCGAAGCGGGACCAGGTGGTCCTTCGCCACAACGGACAGATCAGAGATCATGTGGCCTACTCAGGACGGGGCAGGATGTCGACGCGACCGCACGGATCAATAAGCCATCCGTCACAACGCCGGTCGACGCTCGCGTCGGGACCGTGCTTATCGACGAAGGTACGACGCTCGTTGGAGGCAATAAATGCGGCACTCTGTACGATACGTCCGGCGCTATTCCAACCCTCGGAAAGTGAAGGCGGTAGGTTGCGGGCATTGCCTTAACCTTCTGTTCAACTTTTTGCCCATATGCTGAGCCGATAGGAAGGAGCGCCATGATGAAGACCACTGTGTCCTTGAGCGACGTGATGTCCGACTACATCAGCCGGTACGGGCTTACCGAAATGGCCAGAAGGTTTTTCCTTGAACGAGTGGAGCAAGAAGCTGCATCCGAGGGCTGGGTTCGTGCCGAAGAGAAAGACAAGCCGTCCTCGAAATAGCGCGGCAGTCTGCTAGTCGGCCAAATCGCGGGGAAGCCTTGGTCGCTTTCTTGCGCGACGATTGCGCTATGCGGCGTAGGATACGCTTGGCAGTCAGGTGGACGAAGGAGGTTTGCCATGACGTCTGCGCTGACCTCTTCCGAGCTCATTCCACCCACAGCACTCGACGCAATCGAAGCGTGCCCGTTTGCCGATGAAGCCGCCATCAGCGCCTTGCGGTTTCGCGAGACACCTTATTGGCATTCTCTTCTCCGGTGCAGGCACCTCGGCATTCATCGACCCGACGAGCGCATCTGCAACTGGACTGCCCGCATACTGACCAAGGACAAACGGTATATCCAGAAGTGCTTGGGCCCTGCCCTGAATGTTGGACGCGGGCAAGTCCCCTTCAATCTCGCCCTGGAGCGCGCCTTCGCCTGGTTTGCGCAGGCTGATATGCAGAAGATCTCGAATGAGCCGAAGCCGATCGGCAGGACCCGAGAAATCAGCATTTGTCCTATCGGTGATACCTACACCGTCGGTCACGCGCTGCGCGACTACACGGATTGGACCCGCCTGGCGCGCTCTCCCGGCGGCCACTACAACAACCTTGTTCTGATCAACCACCATCTGATTCCGGGCTTCGCGCATCTTCCCCTCGAAGACTTCGACGCGACCGACGTCTTGGCGCTTGCCAAGCAGGTGATCGAGACGCCGCCGCGTTTCGGCTTCATGCCCTACTCCTCGCGCCAGGAGGTGCAGGACCTGTCCGTCGATGTGCTGCGCAGAAGGAAGAGGACTTTCAACTCGCTGCTCAGCATCTTGCGTATGGCCTTTCGGCACGCGTGGGACAGCAGCCGCATCCAGTCGGAGAGACCTTGGCGCTGCCTGCATCGAATTCCGGTGGCGCATTCCCCGCGCACAATATTTCTGACGCGTGAAGAGTGTCGGCGATTGCTCGAGGCATGTACCCCCGCACTCCGCAAGCTTGTACTTGCAGCGCTCTACACGGGCTGCCGTGTGGGTGAACTAGGTGCGCTGCGTGTCGAAGATGTCGGTCGGCAGGGCTTCGGGATCAGGGTCGGAGCCTTCAAGAGAGGCGCAGCAAGGTTCGTCTTTCTTCCGGACGAGGGCATGGCATTCTTTCTGTCATGTTGCGAAGGCAAGCAGGACCGGGACCCGGTCTTCACGTCCGACATGGGACAAGTCTGGAGACGCCAACACGGCAACCTCTTCAGGCGGGCGGTTTCGGAAGCGCGTCTACCCAAGGCTTTTGTCTTTCATGGCCTACGCCACACCTATGCGAGTGATCTGGTCCGAGCCGGTGTTTCTATTGAAGTCGTCGCGAAGCAACTCGGCCACGCGAATACAATCACGGTCAGCAACACCTATGGGCATCTCTCGGAACAATATCGAGAGGAACAAGTTCGCACGCGCTTCAGCCCCCTGAGCCAAGCCCATCGAGCCTTGGCAGTCGAAAAACGCTCTGACCTCGAACACTTGTGGCATTCGTTCCAGCGCGAGGATTGGCGCGACTACGCGCGGGTTGAAAGCAAAAGTTCGCATCCCAAACAGGCGTTTGCGCGGGGAAGCCAAGAGGTCATCCAGCTATTCGCCAGATTCCAAGCAGATTGACGATGCCAACATGCCGCTAGGTATGCAGTCTCGGCATCTGGTGGACCCGATTGGCGACGGACAAGTCGAATGCGGGTGTGTCGCTGAATCACAACAACTGACCACCGGCTCTGGTGCCGCTGGGTGTCGCGCTGACCTGGCTCTGGGGCGCGCTGCGCACCGCCGCTGCGCTGTGCCGCGCCACGCTCAGGCGGGTCGCGTCCGTCAAGCTGGTGTAATTTCCCGGATGGCCTGAGGGCATGATCAGGCGACTTTCGTTGTGATGCTGAGAATGGGGTCGATCTCCTCCTTGTCGATCTGGGCGAAGGCCTCGACCATCATGTAGCGACTTGCCGTCTGCCATTTGATGGCATGGACCACCTCGTCGACCTCGCCGCGATGTAGGCTGGTACTTGCCGTCAACCAGGAGCTTGCCATGTCCGTCACGACCATCGGCCTCGATCTCGCCAAGTCCATTTTCCAGATCCACGGGGTTGATGCCCGCGGAAATTCTGTGCTGAAGCGCCGTGTCCGGCGCGGCGAGCTGCTCGCCTTTTTCGGAAGCCTGCCAGCCTGCCTTGTTGGCATGGAAGCCTGCTCGAGCGCCCATCACTGGGCGCGGGAGCTGCTGGCCCTCGGCCACGAGGTTCGCCTGATCCCTCCCCAATACGCAAAGCCCTATGTGAAGCGGAACAAGACCGATGCCGCCGACGCGGAGGCGATCTGCGAGGCGGTAGGACGGCCCAACATGCGCTTTGTCCCGGTCAAGTCCAGGGAAAGTCAGGGACTGCTGACCCTGCATCGCGTCAGGTCACTCGTGGTCCGACAGCGGACTGCCAGCGTGAATGCAGCGCGCGGGCTGCTCAGCGAGTTCGGCATCACCGCACCCAAGGGCATGTGCCGGATCGCGACCCTGCGCCGGGACATGGAGGCTGCGACCGAAGATGTGCTGCCGCGGGAAGCCAGGGCTGCGCTCGATGTCCTGTTCGAACATCTCGATGATCTGACGAAGAAGCTCGACGCTGTCGACCGGGACATCCTTGCCTGGCACAAAACCAGCGAGGCAAGCCAGCGTCTGGCCACTGCGCCCGGGGTCGGGCCGCTCACGGCGACAGCGCTGATCGCGGCAGTGGGAGATGCGTCGCAATTCGCCTCCGCGCGCCATTTCGCTGCCTGGCTCGGCCTCACGCCGCGCATTTCCGCGAGCGGAAGCCGGGAACATATCGGGCGGATCAGCAAAGGCGGGGACCGCTATCTCCGAACGCTGCTGATCCATGGCGCGCGGGCGCTGGTCGGCACCAGTTTCAGGCGCGGCGTGAAACCGCGGCCCTGGCTGCAGGCACTGATCGGGAGGCGCCCGGTCAATGTCGCCTCGGTGGCCGTTGCGCACAAGACTGCGCGGGCGCTCTGGGCCATGATCCGGCGTGAAGAGGCCTACAGGCCTCCGGCGATATTCATGGCCGCCGCCTGACAGGGATCAGCGCCGCTCGCACGGCGGCGCTGGCTTGCGAGGGAAACATGCGATGATGGCAGACCCGGGCAACCGGGGTTCGGCAAAGGTCCTTGAAATGATGCGAGCCTGCGTGAGCTCGTCCATTTGTCTGGCCGTCGAACCGCGGAAACCATCAAGGCCAGCGACGGCAACGTCGTACAAACAGGCCGGATACACGACTGCAAGCACCGGCATCGTCATGATCGCAAAAAACTCCTTGCAAGGACGAGGTGGTCCATACACGTCGTTCTGCTCGAACAGGACAGCGCCGATCAGGCGCATGATCGACGGTTCGTTCGGGAAGATGCCGACAACATCGGCGCGGCGCTTCACCTCCTTGTTCAGACGTTCAATCGGGTTTGTGGAGTGCAACTTGGTGCGGTGTTGCCGAGGGAATGACATGTAGGCCAGCACGTCGTGCTCGCTGGCATCCATGAGATCGGCCAGCTTGGGCCACCGCGGGCGGAGTTGCTCTGCCACCTTGCGCCAGGTCTCGCCGGCATGGGAGCGATCGGGCTGATCGAAAGCCTGCCGGATCGCGGCGGCGACGACGGTATGCTGGCCGCGCGAGACATGTGCCAAGGCGTTCCTCATCCAGTGAACGCGACAGCGCTGCCAGGTCGCCTCGAATACCCGCAAGATGGCGGCCCTGAGGCCGGTATGCGCGTCGCTGATCACCAGTCGGACGCCACCGAGGCCGCGGGCCTTGAGGGACCGCAGGAACTCCGTCCAGAAGGTCTCGGCTTCCGAGGGGCCGATGCCGAGGCCGATGATCTCGCGCCGCCCCTCTGTGTTGGCGGCGACAGCGATTATGGCCGCGACCGGGACGATGCGCCCGCCCTGGCGGACCTTCAGGTATGTGGCGTCGAGCCAGACATAGGGCCACTCTCCGGTGAGCGGGCGATTCAGGAACTCGCCGACGCGCTCGTCTATGTCCTTGCAGAGCTTGGACACCGTGCTCTTGGAGATGCCGCTGAGCCCCATTGCCTGCACCAGATCGTCGACGCGCCGGGTCGAGACGCCTCCGATCCATGCTTCCTGGATGACAGCGACCAAGGCTTGCTCTGACGTCTTCCGGGCCTCGAGGAAGCCCGGGAAGTAGCTGCCCTGCCGCAGCTTCGGCACCCGCAGGTTCAATGTGCCAAGACGGGTATCGAGGGTGCGATCGCGGTAGCCGTTCCGCCAGGTCGTGCGTTCACCGCTGCGCTCATGACGCCCGGCACCGATCAGGCCCTCGACGTCGGTTTCCATGATCAGTTGCAGAACGGCCTCGGCGATCGTGCGCAGGAAGTCACCCTGATCGTGTTTGGACAGCAGCTCGGACAGGTCCATGTTGGTCTTGGTCATCGGGGTCTCCGTATGGCTTGGGGTTGAAGCGTCGAAACTCCACCTCAATCCTACACCTCGATGGCCACCCGGGATCACACCGTCAGCGGCGTCGAAATTACACCAGCTCCTCGGACACTAACCTCAGGCGACACCCCTCGAGCCGCGAGAGCGCAGCGCAATGGCGCGAGATCTGGCGCGCCCGCTGCAGCTGGCTGCAGCCCTACTGACCCCGGCCCCTCCGCACCGGGCGTTCCGCCGCCGAAGCCCCAGATTTCCGTTGCAGCCCGCCGCCGTCTTGCCGAGGATTGCCGTGATTTGACACGGCACATTGATTTGCTTCCCCAGCGACACGGCGGGATTTCAAACATGTCTTTCCTCAGAGAATTCCTGATCGGCCAGCCCGAGCTGACCATCTTCCTCACCATCGCGCTCGGCTATGCCTTCGGCACGCTGCACATCGGCGATTTCTCCTTCGGTCCGGTCGCGGGCGCGCTCTTTGCCGGGCTGATCCTCGGGCAGATCGGCGAGGTGCCGATCCCCGGCGCCGCCAAAAACCTGCTATTCGACCTTTTCCTCTTCGGAGTCGGCTACTCGGCGGGGCCGCAGTTCCTGCAGGCGCTGCGCCGGGTCGGCACCGCCTCGGTGCTGCTGGCGCTGGTGGTCAGCGGCAGCGGGCTGGTCATCGCCTGGATCATGGCGCGGCTCGCCGGTTTCGATCCCGGGCTGGGCGCCGGGATGATGGCCGGTGCGCTGACCCAGAGCCCGGCGATCGGCGCCGCCGGCGAGGCGATCTCGCACTTGCCGCTGCCCGAGGACGCGCGCGAACAGCTCACCTCGCATGTCGCCGTCGGCTATGCGGTCTGCTACATCATCGGATCCACCGCAGCGATCTGGTTCTGCAGCTACATGGGGCCGAAGCTGCTCGGCGTCGACCTCGTGCAGGAGGCGCGCGACCTCGGCCGCAGCCTCGGCATCACCGAGGACCGAAGCGGCGTCATCCCCGGCTACCAGCGCTTTCCCTTCCGCGCCTACCGGCTGCCCGCGGCCTCGCCGGTGGCGGGTATGCGGCTCGGCGAGGCCGAGGCGGATTACGCAAGCTACCGCCTCCACGTGCTGCGCCTGCGCCGCGACGGCCATCTGATCACCCCCGATCTCGACACCGTACTGCACGCCGGCGACATCCTCGCGGTAAGCGGCCAGGCCAAGGGGGTGATCGAGCTGCTCGCCGGCGCCGCCGAGGAGATCGCCGACCCCGAGTTGCTGGACCTGCCGTTCCGCGCCACCGGCGTCATGGTCACCCAGGGCGAGGTGATCGGCATGACCCTCGGCACGCTCGGCGGGCAGGACTGGGCGCGCGGCATGTACCTCGAGAGCCTGAGCCGCGCCGGGGTCGCCCTTCCGGTGGCCCCGGGCATAAGGCTCGAGCGCGGCGACGTGTTGAAATTCCTCGGCCCCGACGAGCTGCTGGCCCGCACCATCGCCCAAGTCGGCCGCGAGGTGACCCCGCCCAAGGCGACCGACGTGGTGGTGCTGGGGCTGATGATCTTCCTCGGCGGGCTGATCGGTACGCTGATCCACGCCACCGTCTTCGGCATCGAGATCCGCCTCGGCGCCAGCGTCGGTATCCTGCTGGCGGGGCTGGTCACCGGCGGGCTGCGCAGCCGCTTCCCGCTCTTTGGCCAGATTCCCGACGCGGCCGTGGCGCTGATGACCACGCTGGGGCTTGCCGCCTTCATCGCCATTGTCGGGCTGCAGGCGGCGCCCGATCTCGGCCCGGCGCTGGCCTCGGCCGGGCTGCTGCTGCCGCTCTTCGCGGTGGTGGTGGCGCTGGTGCCGCTGCTGGCCGGCGCGCTCTTCGGGCACATTGTGCTGAAGATGAACCCGGTGGTGCTCTTCGGAGGGCTCGCAGGCGCGATGACCGCGACCCCCGCCATGGCCGCCGTGCAGGCCCGGGCGCAGAGCCCGCTGCCGGTGCTAGGCTACGCGCCCACCTACCCGATCTCACAGGTGCTGCTGACACTCTGGGGCAGCCTGATGGTGGCGCTGCTTGCCTGAGGCGGCATGGGCGGCGCCGCGCCGCCCCCCTACCCCGCGCCGATTGCGCCTTGCATGGCCCGCCTATGCCGCCTACCTAGCAGGGGTTTCCCAAGGGTGCCCCGGCGCTTTCCGCCCCGCACCCCCTGTCTTCAGAGATCATGACCATGCAGAGCTCCCCCGTTTCCGCCGGTGGCCCGGACCCCGTTTCCGATCCCGACCTCGCCGCGCGCAACCGCCTCGTCATCCTGCTGCTGTTGGTCTCGGCCTTCACCGTTATCCTCAACGAGACGATCATGGGCGTCGCCCTGCCCCGGCTGATGAAGGATCTGAACGTCACCGCCAATGCCGCGCAATGGCTGACCACGGCCTTCCTGCTGACCATGGCGGTGGTGATCCCGATCACCGGCTTCCTGCTGCAGAGGCTGCACACTCGGACGATCTTCACCCTGGCCATGGGGCTCTTCAGCACCGGCACGCTGATCTGCGCACTTTCGCCGGGGCTCGGCATGCTGATCTTCGGCCGGGTGGTGCAGGCCTGCGGCACGGCGATCATGATGCCGCTGCTGATGACCACGGTCATGACGCTGGTGCCGCCCGAGAGCCGTGGCAAGACCATGGGCAATATCTCGATCGTCATCTCGGTGGCCCCGGCCATCGGGCCGACGATCTCGGGCATCATCCTCAACGTGCTGGACTGGCGCTGGATGTTCTGGCTGGTGCTGCCCATCGGGCTCGGCGCTCTGGCGCTCGGCTATGCCCGGCTGCAGAACGTCACCGAGCCGCGCAAGGCGCCGCTCGACCTGATCTCGGTGCCACTCTCGGCGCTGGCCTTCGGCGGGCTGGTCTACGGGCTCTCGACCTTGGGCGAAGGCCATGGCAGCGGCGGCTCCGTGCCGGTCTGGGCACCGCTGGCGGTGGGTTTCGTGGCGCTGGCGCTCTTCATCGCCCGGCAAATCCGCCTCGCCCCGCAGGGCCGGGCGCTGCTCGACCTGCGCACCTTCCGGGTGCGGGTGTTCAGCGTCGCCGTGGTGATGATGGCCTTCTGCATGATGTCGCTCTTCGGGATGATCATCCTCTTGCCGATCTACATGCAGAACGTGCTGGGGATGGAGCCTCTCGAGGCCGGTCTCCTGCTGCTTCCGGGCGGGCTCGCCATGGGGCTCATGGCACCCTGGGTCGGGCGCACCTTCGACCGCATCGGCGCGCGCAGGCTGGTGATCCCGGGCGCGGTGCTGGTCTGCCTCGGGCTCGGCTCGATGTCGCTGCTCGGCACCGGCAGCGCGGTCTGGCAGGTGCTCGCCTGCCACCTGCTGCTGAGCATCGGCCTTGCGCTGCTCTTCACCCCGCTGTTCACCTCCTCGCTCGGCTCGCTGCCCAAAGAGCTCTACTCCTACGGCTCTGCAGTGATCGGCACGGTGCAGCAAGTTGCGGGCGCGGCGGGCATCGCGCTTTTCGTCTCGATCATGTCGATCCGCATCGGCGCCGAGATGGCCGCCGGGGCCGAGCTGGTGGATGCCACCGCCGCCGGGGTGCGCGCGGGCTTCCTCACCGGCGGGATGATCTCGCTGCTGATGATCGGCGCCAGCTTCTTCGTCCGCCGCCCGCCGCTCACCACGCCGCAGATGCCCGGCAGCCACTGAGCCGGGCCCGCAAGCCCGGGGCAGCGGCGGCTCTCCGCCGCCCCTGCCCCGCAACAGCCTGCCCCGGCACGGCGATCTTGATTTTGCACCGCAAGGGCGGTCTCCTGCTGCGCAGAAAACTCCTGCATTTTGCCAAAATCGAGATTGCTCATGTCCCTTCCCAAGACGATGAAGGCCGCCGTCGTTCCGGCGCTCGGCCAGCCGCTGGAAATCCGCGAGGTCCCCGTGCCCGAGGTCGGCCCCGGGCAGGTGCTGATGCGGGTGCGCGCCTCGGGCGTGTGCCACACCGACCTGCATGCCGCCGAGGGCGACTGGCCGGTCAAGCCCACCGCGCCATTCATCCCCGGCCACGAGGGGGTCGGCGAGGTCGCCGCGCTCGGGCCGGGGGTCACCCACCTCAAGGAAGGCGACCGCATCGGCGCCCCTTGGCTGCACACCGCCTGCGGCCGCTGCGAGCATTGCGTCGGCGGCTGGGAGACGCTCTGCCCCGACCAGCAGATGACCGGCTACACGGTGGACGGCGGTTACGCCGAGTTCGTCCTCGCCGATGCCAATTTCGTCGGCATGCTGCCCGACGGGCTCGACTGGGGCCCCGCCGCGCCGGTGCTCTGCGCCGGGGTCACCGTCTACAAGGGGCTGAAAGAGACCGAGGCGAAACCCGGTGACTGGGTGGCCATCTCCGGCATCGGCGGGCTCGGCCACATGGCGGTGCAATATGCCGTGGCCATGGGGCTGCGGGTGATCGCCGTCGACATCGCCGAGGACAAGCTGGCTCTGGCCCGGCAGATGGGCGCCGAGATCGCGCTCAACGCCGCCGAGGTGGACGTGGCGCAGGAGGTGCACAAGCTGGTCGGAGGCGCGCATGGGGTTCTGGTCACCGCCGTTTCGAACGCCGCCTTCGCGCAGGCGGTGCGCATGTGCCGCCGCGGCGGCTTCATGGCGCTGGTCGGCCTGCCGCCGGGGGACTTCCCGCTGCCGATCTTCGACATCGTGCTGCAGAGGATCACCGTGCGCGGCTCGATCGTCGGCACCCGCAATGACCTGCGCGAGGCGCTGGCCTTCGCCGGGGCGGGCAAGGTCGCCTCGCACTTCAGCTGGGACAAGCTCGAGAACATCAACGCCATCTTCGACACCATGCGTGCCGGCAAGATCGACGGGCGGATCGTGCTCGAGATCTGAGCCCCCTGCCCCGCAAACAGATACCGGCCGCGCCATGGCGCGACCGGTTCCCGGGGGTGCGGTGCCCCCGTCCCCGCGTGGTCCCGGTTCCGCAACCGGGCCCCCGCATCTGGTTTCGGTAGAGGATCAGGCGACGAGAAGATCTCCGAACTCGCCCGCCCGTGCCCAGCCATAGGTTTCGTCGCTGTCCGCCAGGCCGGTCGGAACGGCGGTGAAATTGGCGTTCCCGTCGTTGAGCAGCAGATAGGGCGCCGCGCCGATCGGGGTGCCGCTGGCGCTGAGGATCAGGTCGATGTCGCCATCGCCGTCGAAATCCCCCTGCGCCGTGATCTGCCCGACGATGCTCGGATCGAGCTTGTCGACCACGATGTCGATCAACCCGTCCTCGACCGGGAACTCGAACACCCGCAGCCCGGGGTCGAGATCCTCGGAGCTGTTCTGGATGCTGGCATTGACCATCTCCAGCGCGCCATCCCCGTCGAAATCGGCGATCTCCAAACCGCCGATGCCGTTCAGCTCGCCCCTGGGGAACCACGGTCCGTAGCCGTCGCTCGCCCCAGTCCCGTCGTTGATATAGGTGTTGATGCCGCCGCCGTCGCTGATCGCCACGTAGAGCACGTCAAGATCGCCGTCCCCGTCGAGATCGGCCGGAATCTCGGTGCTGTTGCCGTCGTCGCTGCCGCCATACCTGCCGACCCAGTCGAAACCCCCGGCACCGTCGTTGATCATCACCTGCGTCGAGCTGGTCTCCCAGGCAACGCTGAGCAGGAGGTCGAGCAGCCCGTCGTCATTCATGTCGGCCAGCCGGATGTAGTTGCCGCCCGGGCTGAGTTCGCCACCGAAGAGATACTCCGACGGGACCGGCAGCACCGACAGGCTGAAGCTGTCGTCGCCGTTGTTGTCGAAGAGCAGCAGCTCGTTGCCGAGCCACGACGCCCCGACGAAATCCACGTCGCCATCGCCATCGATGTCACCGGCCTCGCCGACCTCTAGGATCTGCCAGGCCCGGTCGACATCCTCGGCGGGCCAGCCATAGACCCCGGTCCAGTAGCTGCTGGTGTCGGTGGCCACGACGCTGAAGCCGCCGCTGCCGTCGTTCTCGTAGACCGTGGTCTCGAACACAAATTCGAAATCGTCGGTGTAAGTGTCAGGGTCGGGCAGCGGGAACGGGTCGACCACTTCGACGCGCAGGAAATCGAGATCGCCGTCGCCGTCCATGTCCACGGCGCGCAGCGAGCCGCCAGCCGCGAGACCGGTATCGACCTCGGTGAAGGCGCCACTGCCGTCATTGAGCGCGACATAGACCTCGCCGCCTCGCATGTACCAAAGATCCAGCCTCCCCTGCGGCGGGGTTGGCCCGCCCGAGCCGCCCTCGACTGCGGTGAACTCCAGGTAGTCGACCCGCAGCGGCTCGCCGCCGTCGCCTTCGCCGCGCAGCTCGATCACGTCACCGACCGCCAGGTCGAGCCCTGCGATCACCTCGCTGGCGCGGCTGGCAGTGCTGGCGATGGCCGCGCCGGTGCTCGCATCCCAGTCCCACTCCGCCACGACGGCGCCATTGACCAGCACCTGCATCCAGGAGGCGCCGTCGGTCTCGTCGAAATAGCCGATGGCAAGATCGAAACTCCCCGCCTGCTGCACGGTGTAGCTCGCCCGCGCGGTGCCCCCGCCCGTGTGCTGCAGGGTCTGATCGCCCGAGGCGGCGCCGTTGTTGCCGATGCCGAAGCCGGACAGGATCTGCAGGTCCTCGGCCTCGATGACAAAACTCTCGCCGACCGCCGGCGTGGCGCTGGCGAGGATCTCAATCGCATCGGTGCGCAGCGGCTCGCCGCCGTCCGCCATGCCGCGCAGCTCGATCACGTCGCCCGGCGCCAGCACCAGCCCGGCGATCGAGGTCACGGCCGCCGAGGCCTTGGTGACGATGGCATCCCCCCCCGGTCGCGTCCCAATCAAAGGCCGCAACCAACGCGCCGTTCACCAGCACCTCCATGTAGGAGACGCCGTCGGTCTCGTCGAAATAGCTAAGGTTGATATCGTAAAGGCCGACAGGGCCTTCGAAAACGCCGCCCGCGCGGGAAGTCGCGGCGGTGGCCTGAAGGTAGCTTCCAGCAGAGGCATGTGGATTGGAAACGACCGAGAACCCACTGGCAATGCTAAGATTTTCGGCCTCTGTCAGGCCGGGAAACAAGCTAGCCGCGAAGTCGACCTCGGGAAAGCCGCCAAGCGACGGCGGTGACTGTGTCGTGGGCATAATCTGCCTCCGAAATGTAGATTTTTATAATGCGGAAATTAAATGCCCGACCAGAGTGCTCTGCGGGAGCGAATGCGTCAACCGCGGCCTGTGAATCGGCGGTTCTTTGCGCAGGTTTTTCGAACGGACGCGGACCTCGGAGCCCCTGTCGAACGGGCAGGTCGGGCCGATACGTCAGGCGATGACCTGCACCTCGTCGATCCCCGCGTCGACGCCGCGACACACGTTCAGCAGCCGCGCCCCGAGGTGGCTGGCCACGTAGCTCGCGTGGAAGCGGGTCGGCGCGCCCAGCACCAGCCGCCCCCCTGCCCTCTCGCGCCGCTCAAGCGCGGCGAACCAGGCGGCATAAAGCGCCGGATCCTCCTCGTGCAAGATCGCCTTGGCCAGGCCCCAGTCGGAGGCGTCCGTCAGGTCCGGCGTGGGAATTTTTCCCTTGATCGGGAGAGGCACGATTTTCTCGTCCGCCTCGCTGCCCGAAAGCCGCTGTTCGAAGTCCGGCCCGACGTCACCCCAGCGATCACGGCTGTCCTCGAGGATGCGCTCGATGGCGAGGGAATACTCGCTGACCCGGCCCCGCGCCCCCTGCCGCTTGACCCGCAGCCAGCCCATGGCACGCAGCTTGGCCATCTCGCGCTTCACCGTGCGCTCGTCGACCATCCAGAGCCGGGCGATCTCGCGCTGGCCGACCGCCAGCTCATCCCGCGCCCAGTTGTAGCGGGCGGTGATCAGCGTCATCAGCCGCAGCACCAGCACCTGCCGGCCCTTCTCCTGCGCCAGCGCAAAGGCTCCCATCACGGTAAGCAGGTCATATTTCAGGGCCGAGGCATTGCGCCCGACCGCCTTCGTGGCAAGCATGGTGCTGCCCCTCGCTCTGTCCCCGCCTGTCTGCGGTGCCTCTGTGGATCCGAGCTCTGCTGGCCCGGTGCATCGATATCGGAGAAGAGCGAGTGCGATTTTGATCAAACCCAACGCTCTTTCCCGACCTTGTGCTATTTGCGTCCGGTTTCTCGATTCTGTCAAGCGGTGGGGGCGTTCGGTTCTGTCCACCCTCCCATTTCCGAATGGAAAAATGGGTATTCTGGTATGGGGGGACATACAGGATGTCACCTATTGAGGCAAAAATGTCCCCCAATATGTAGCGGGGGTCCAGATCGTGTCCCCCATTATTCGGTCCTCCGGGCCCAAGACCGCGGCGGATTTCCCGAATCGGATCCGACCCTTGCGACTCGCTCTTCGCCCTTCTGGCACTGGCGCTGCGCGGGAGGTGGACCGGAAAGCCACGCAATTTGGCGGATCCCGCGTTTCCAGAGTATTAGCTTTTGCCTTGATTGCAAATTCGGCGTAAATTCCAGCCCATCGGAAATTAGCGTCCCGCGTTTTCGGAAAGCCTGTCCCCGCGGAGACAGCGCGCTTCCGGAGAGGCGGCCCCGGGCAGAAGCCGAGTGGGTGTCCCCGCGGGGACAGAGACGGCAGAGTGTCCCCGCGGGGACAGAGGCAAAGCGCCCGCAGTGGCGCGACACTATAGGGTGTCCCCGCGGGGACAGGAGGCAGGATGTTTACACATGAAGACCTTGCGCGGCTGCAGGCGCAGTCGCTGAAGATGCAGGGATGGATCCGGCAGCAGACCTTCTCGCCCGAGATGGAGAAGACGCTGCGCCGCTTCTCGAGCTGGGAGGTGGCCGAGCTGATCCTGCAGGTGAACCAGTCGACCCTGCGGGGACGCATGGCCGCCGACCCGCACCTGCCGCAGGGGCTGGTCGAGGAGGACGGGCGCCAGCGCTGGTACTCGCTGGAAGAGATCAACGAGATCCGCCGCAAGCTGAAGGTCAACCGCAAGAGCCTGATGCCCTACCGCCCCGCGGGCAAGCGCGCCTTCCGCGTCGCCATCTCCAACTTCAAGGGCGGCGCCGGCAAGTCCACCGTGGCGCTGCACTTCGCCCATGCCGCGGCGCTTGACGGCTACCGGGTGCTCTGCGTCGACTTCGATCCGCAGGCGACGCTCAGCCATTCCATGGGCCTTTCGGACGTCACCGAGGAATACACCGTCTGGGGCATCATGGCCCGCGATCTGATCCGCGAGACCGAGCGGATGAACGCCGCCACCCGCGGCGCCGAGAGCGGCTCCGCCCTGCCCCAACGCAAGCTGCCCGAGGCGATCACCTCCATGGGGCTGCGCGACCTGCGCGCCGCCGATTTCATCAAGCCGACCTCCTGGCCGACCATCGACATCATCCCGAGCTGCGCCAACGCGGCCTTCGTCGAGTTCGCCAGCGCTCAGTACCGGCACCTGAACCCCGAGTGGTCCTTCTTCGCCGCGGTCAGCCGCTACCTCGACAGCCTGCCGCCCGATGCCTACGACCTGGTGATCTTCGACTGCCCTCCGGCGATCGGGTACCAAAGCATGAACGCGGTCTTCGCCGCCGACATGCTCTACATCCCCTCGGGGCCGGGCTACTGGGAGTACGACTCGACCACCTCCTTCATCGGCCAGCTCTCCGAGGCGCTCGGCGATCTGTCGGGCTTCGAAGGCGTTGTCCCCGCGGGGACACTCACCCTGCCGAAGGCGTTTCTCGACGTCCGCTTCCTGCTCACCCGCTACGAGACCGGCAACGAGCTGCACCGCGCGATGCGTCAAGCCTTCCAGAAGGTCTGGGATGAAAGAATGACCGAGCACCCGATCGAGATGACCCGCGCGGTCGAACAGTCCGGGCGCTTCCTTAGCTCGATCTACGAGATCGACTACCGCGAAATGACGCGGGAAACCTGGCGCCGGGCGCGCGCCTCCTTCGACCGCGCCTACGAGGAATTCCGCACCCATGTCCAGGCGGCCTGGGACAAGCTGGAGGATGAGGCATGAGCAAGCGACGCGGTTTCGACATCGACTTCCCCGCGGGGACGGAAGCGCCGGCGGAGGAAGAGTTCCCGCGGGGCCCCGAGGGCTATTACACCGGCGGCGGCCGGGCCAAGCCGGGCGCGTCCCGGCGGGGACCGATGGCGGCGGCGATCTCGGAAAACGCCGAGGCGCTGCGCGACCGGGCCGAGGCCGAACGCGCCATCCGCGAAGAGAACGACCGGCTGGCGCATGACTACGTCCGGCTGAAGCGCGCCGGGCTGATCACCGATCTCGTACCGATCGACGCGGTGCTGACCACCAAGCTGACCCGCGACCGCGCCGCCGGGCCCGACCCCGAGATCGAGGAGCTCAAGGCCTCGATCCGCGAGGTGGGCCTGTCGAACCCGATCCGGGTCGAGCCGGTGGGCGACCATTACGAGCTGGTGCAGGGCTTCCGCCGCCTCTCGGCCTATCGCGAGCTCTATGCTGAGACCGGCGACGAGGCCTATGCCCGCATCCCCGCGGGGCTGGTCGCCTCGGGCGAAGCGCTGGTCGGTCTCTACCGCAAGATGGTCGACGAGAACCTCGTGCGCCGGGGCATCTCCTTCGCCGAGATGGCGCAGCTGGCGCTCAGCTTCGCGCGCGATCCCAACACCGAGACCACCGACATCGAAGAGGCGATCACCCTTCTCTATGCCTCGGCCGGCCGGCAGAAGCGCAGCTACATCCGCCATTTCGCCACGCTGCTCGAGGAACTGGGCGACGAGCTGACCCACGCCGAGGCGATCCCGCGCAAGCTCGGCCTCGACCTGGTCAAGCGCATGGGCGACGAGGAGGGTTTCACCGACGGCCTGCGCGAGATGCTTTCGGGGCAGGGCGAGGTCTCGTCCGACTACGAGGTCGCCCGTCTCGCCGACGCGCTGAAGAGCGCGCCCAAGGCCGGCCCGAAACCCAAGGGCACCTCGGCCAATGCCGCCGCCAAGACCACGCTGCGCTGCACTGTCCCCGCGGGGACGGTCCGCTGCGCGGCGCGTGACGGCAGGGTCGAACTGGCGATGGAGCGCGACTTCTCCAGCATCGACCGCCACCGGCTCGAGGCGGCGGTCGCGGCCTTCATGGCGGCGCTCGACGACTGACGCCCGGCAGATCGCCGTCAGGGTTCAGCCCCTGTCCCCGCGGGGACAGTTGGTTTTCTTGCCCGCCGTCCGGTCTGCAGGCCCTGGAATTCGCCTGTCCCCGCGGGGACACCTCCGGCTTTCAGCACGGTCCGCTGCCCTCTGTCCCCGCGGGGACAGTCCGCTGCGCAGCGCGTGATGGCAGGGTCGAACTGGCAATGGAGCGCGACTTCTCCAGTATTGACCGCCACCGGCTCGAGGCGGCGGTCGCGGCCTTCATGGCCGCGCTCGGCGACTGATGCCCGGCAGATCGCCGTCAGGGTTCAGCCCCTGTCCCCGCGGGGACAGGGGTTTTTTCTTGCCCGACGTCCGGTCTGCAGGCCCTGAAATTCGCCTGTCCCCGCGGGGACACCCCCGGCTTTCAGCACGCACCGCCGCCCACTGTCCCCGCGGGGACAGCCCTGCGACGTGCGCATCGCCCGGTGTTTCCGCCCCTGTCCCCGCGGGGACAGCGCGGTTCGGCGGTTAGATCATCTCAGTATTATGTAAAGAATAGCCACAGCTCCGGGCGCCCGGTCGGCAAGCCGCCGCTCGCCATACGCGAACACCTGCCAAATCTTTCCCGCTCAAGTGAAAATCGCGGTATTAATGGGAGATTGACTGCACCGAAGGCTTTTGATGTCCAGATTGTCCAGATACCCCGCCGGATTGCCCGCGCTCTTTCTCGTCGAGATGTGGGAACGTTTCAGCTACTACGGCATGCGGGCCATCCTCGTGCTGTACCTCGTCGACGCGGTGGAGACCGGCGGGATGGGGCTGGAGACCTCGGAGGCGGTGGCGATCTACGGCATCTACACGGCGGCGGTCTACATCCTCGCGCTGCCCGGAGGCTGGGTGGCCGACCGCTTCTGGGGCGCGCGCAAGGCGGTGGCCGTTGGCGGTGCGGTGATCATCCTCGGGCACATCCTGCTGGCGATCTCGGGATCGATGGCCGCGATCTTCCTTGCGGGGCTCTGTTGCATCGCGGTGGGGACGGGGCTGCTGAAGCCCAATATCTCGACCATGGTCGGCGAGCTCTATCCCAAGGAGGATGTCGGCGGGCGCGACGCGGGCTTTTCGTTCTTCTACATGGGCATCAACCTCGGGGCGATCCTCGGCGGCTTCGTCGCGGGTTATCTCGGCGAAGTCTGGGGCTGGCACTGGGGCTTCGGCGCGGCGGCAGTGGCCATGGCCGTCGGGCTGCTCAACTTTTTCTACGCCGGTCAGCGCTCGTTGCGCGGCAAGGGCGAGCGACCGCCGCCCAAGGTGGTGGACGCGGCAACGCATCGGCGCGACCGCAGGGTGAGCCTCGGGATCACCGGCGCGGTGGTGGTGATCCTGGCGCTGCTGATCGGCACCGGGGTGATCGAGGTGACCAGCGCGGCAGGGGTGGCGCAGGCGACCGGCGTGCTGATCGTGACCGTCGCCGTGGGGTTCTTCCTCAATATCTACATCGCCGGGGACCTGTCGAAGGACGAGAAGAAGCGGATGATCGTGCTCGCCGTGCTCTTCGTCGCCGCGGCGGTCTTCTGGTCGCGCTTCGAGCAGGCGGGCTCGTCACTGTCGATCTTCGCCGCCGAGCTGACCAGCCGCGACCTCATGGGCTTCCAGGTACCGGCCTCGTGGTTCCAGAACCTCAACCCGGCCTTCATCATCCTGCTGACCCCGCTCTTCGCCTGGTTCTGGACGCGGGCGCAGGACCGGGGCTGGGAGATCTCGGTCTTCGTCAAGTTCGGGCTGGCGCTTGTGCTGGTGGGCCTCGGCTTCTGGATCCTCGTGCCGGCGGCGCAGATCGCGATGACCGGAGCGAAGGTCTCGGCGCTGTTCCTGATCTGCACCTTCTTCATCCACACCTGCGCCGAGCTGCTGCTCAGCCCGGTGGGCCTGTCGACCTTCTCGCGGCTCGCACCCGAGCGCTTTGTTAGCCAGATGATGGGCTTCTGGTTCCTCGCCGCCTCGCTCGGCAACCTGCTTGCAGGGCTGCTCGCGGCGGGCATGGACACCGAGACCCCCTCGGCGCTGCCGGGGCTGTTCAACCAACTGTTCTTCGGCAGCGCGATCGCCGGGCTCGTGCTGATCGCGCTGTCTTGGCCGCTGAGCCGCTGGGCGCTGTCCGGCAAGCCCCCGGTCGAGGAAGAACAGCGCCCGGTCCAATAGGGCAGGGGACCAGTCAAGGAGAAAGGCCGGGAGCGGAAAGGCGCCGTATTCCGGCGCCTCCGTCGCCGTGGTGCCCAAGTCTCGGGCGGCGTTGAACAAATCCTGCGGGTTTGGCGGCGCAACAATGTTCGCTGAGGTTCCTTTGACAGGCCGAGGGCACCTCCGGTCGTGACGTGGCGCGCAAATCACTATACCGTGGGGTGTGTCACAGGACATAGGGCGGGATTTGCGCTGGTTTTGGCCATGAGTCCTCGCCCGAAGGCCGTGATCATTTTGAACGATACGTTTAATTGAACTGATTTTTTTGGCGCGCTGCGGCGCGGGTACGGGAACGGTGTCACAGGCGTCAGTATCGGCGTGTCTCGGGATTTGTGCCGGGGCGGGGCGGGCGGCTGCTGCGAGTCCCGACGATTTCGAGCGGAGTAATTACATGGAGGAGAGCATCGTGATGAATTCCGGTCCGGCATCCGACGGCAATGGGACGGCACGTCGCCACTGGAAGCAGAATCCCGAAGCGGTGCGGGCGAACATCCTCGAGGTGGCCCGCAAGGCCTTTGTGGCGCACGGTCTGATCGGGGCGAAGATAGATGACATCGCGGCGGGGACCGAGACCTCGAAGCGGATGATCTACTATTACTTCGGCGACAAGGAAGGGCTCTACCGCGCGGTGCTGGAGGATGCCTATGCCCAGATGCGGGCCGCCGAGGACGATCTGGAGTTGGCAAGCCTGCACCCGGTCGAGGCGCTGCGGCGGCTGGCGGAATTCACCTTCGACCACCATGCCTCGCACGCGGATTTCGTGCGGCTGGTGATGGTCGAGAACATGCACAATGCGCGTCACATGCAGAAGGCGGGCGACCTGTCGGGCCAGAACATCTCGGCGATCCGGCTGCTCGACGAAATCTACCAGCGCGGCTGCGCCGAGGGGCTGTTTCGCCGCGGGCTCACCGCGCTCGAGCTGCATTGGCATATCTCGGCGCTGGCGATCTTCAACGTCGCCAACCGGGCGACCTTTTCCAGCCTCTTCGGCGGCTCGCTCTTCGAGCCCAAGGGCCAGCAGCAGTTGCGCCGGCATGTCGGGGACATGCTGTTGCGCTTCGTGATGAAGCCGGGGCTTTCGGTCGAGGAGGCCTCGACCAAGCCGATCGCCGAGGCGCGGGCCATCCATCCCGACATCTACCGGTTCCGCGAGACCTGGGACGCCACCTGGGCGACGCTGCCGACCGAGGGCGACGCGGCCACCCGGCGGCTGCATTTCGAATCCGTCTCGCGTTCGCTGCGACTGCCGAGCCCGGAGGGGGTGGAGACCGACGAGGAGCATTGGATCGACACCGAATGCGGCCCGGTGCGGGTGCGGCTGTTCCGGCCTCCCGGCGCCGAGCCGCTGCCGGGACTGGTGTTCCTGCACGGCGGCGCCTGGCGCCAGGGCAGCCCCGAGACCCATTGGAACATCACCGCGCGGCTCGCGGCATGGTCCGGGTCCCTGGTGATCTCGGTGGATTACGCCTTGGCGCCCGAGCATACCTATCCCGAGGCGCTGCAGCAGGTCCCGGCGGTGCTCGACTGGGCGCGGGATCATGCCGGGGTGCTGGGGCTGGACCCGGACCGGCTGTCGATCGGCGGTGACGGGGCAGGGGCCAACCTTGCCGCCGCCGCCACGCTGATCTGCCGAGATGCCGGGGTGAAGCTGGCGGCGCAGCTGCTGATCTACCCGGTCTGCGATTTCGACACCACGCGGCCGTCCTGCGCGGAATATGCCGAAGGTCCGCTCTGGACGCTGGCGCAGCTGCTGTCGGCGCATGCGCAATATTGCCCCGACACCACCCGGCGGCTGAGCGATCCGCTGATTTCGCCATTGCTGGCGCGCGATCACGCGGGGCTGCCTCCCGCCTACCTGGCGTTGGCCGAGCACGACCCGCTGCGCGACAGCGGCATCGCCTATGCCGAGGCGCTGCGGGCCGCCGGTGTCGCGGTGGAGGTGGATGCCGGCAAGGGGCTGGTGCGCGACTACCTGCACGCCATCGGCTTCGGCAGCGCCGCCGAGGACCGGCTGCGCGAGATGAGCGCCTGGCTGAAGACACTGGCGGGGTAGGGGGCGCGGCCCCTGCATCGGAGAGGGCCGCGCTCAGAAGGCGCTGGTCAGCCCGGCGCTGAGCCGCAGGTCGCGGTAGCTGTAGGCGTCGAAGGGGCTTTCGCGCCGCGCTGCTTCGATCTGCACGTAGGGGGTGAGCCTGCTGAAGAGGAAGGTGTCGGTCTTGTCGATGCGCAGCTCGAGCCCGTATTCGGTCTCGTGGCGGGCTTCGCCGAGGATCGGGTTCGCGCCGATCTGGTCGTAGGCGGCGGCATAGGCGGAAGGCTCCAGCAGGAAGCCGCCGCCCACCTCGACCCGGCCGGCGAGGCGCAGCTCGGCGTAGTCGTAGGAGAGGTCGTCGCGCTCCGCCTCCTGGTGCTGCAGCGACAGGCTGCCGCCGATCTGGGCGCGGCCGCGCAGCGGGCGGATCACCGTGAGCTTGGCGCTGGCGCGCTGCACGTCGATACCCGGATAGCGCTCGAGGTCGACGTCGTGCCATTCGGCCTCGAGCGTGGTGGTGAGACCCGAGGCCGTGCGCCAGCTGACGCCGGCACCTATGCCGAGACGGTCCTCGACTTTTTCGCCGCCGAAGTAGTCGGTCCCGGCGATGGCCTCGGCCCAGGCGGTGGTCTGCGGCCATGTGAGCTGCAGGCCGGCGCTGAGATCGGTGCCGAACTCGTCCCAGTCGCTGCCGGAGGTCTGGTAGAGATCGCCCTCGGCCTGCAGGTAGCCGGTCAGCCGGGCACCGCCTCGGCGCGCGTGCAGCGGCCATTGCTTGCGGATCGCGCCCGAAAGCTCGAGCCCGGTGAGCGGCGCCTCGTCGCGGTCCATCGTCAGGACCGCGGGGCCGTTGACGGATCGGACCTCGATCTCGTCGCTGTCGTAGCTGCGTCCGGCGCCCTCGGGGGCGCGCAGTGCAAAGGAGAAGCGGCTGCGCAGCCCCTGCCGCTCGTCGATGGCGCGCAGGAAGCGCAGCACGTTGGCGCGCACCGCCGGGGGCAGGTCGGGGCTGGAGAGAACGATGCGGAACTGCTCGCGCGATTGGGCATATTCGCCGGCCTCGAAGAGCGCGCGCGCCAGCTCGAGCCGCACGCGCAGCAGGCCGGGATCGACGGCAAGCAAGCCGCGCAGCAGGCGCACGGCGGCCTCGGGCCGGCCACTGGAGAGGGCGGACATGGCCTGCTGGAAACGGGCCTCCATCTGGGTCGGGGCAGGGGAGGCGGGGGCGGGGGAGACGGGGGCAGGGACAGCGGCCTGCTGGGCCTGCGCCCCGGGTGCCCCGGCCACCGGCGACATCGCGGCAAGCGCGAGCGCGGTGGCCAGGGCCCGTGACGGGCGGGGCATGGTCAGCGGCTGCTGTCGACCGCGCCGAAGGCGCCGAAGTAGGTGCTGTCGGCGGTGCTGCCCGAGAAGGTGCCGCCCACCTCCTGCGCGTTGTCGCCGTAGAACTGCCCATTGACCGAGCCGGTCAGCACGCCGGTGTCGATGTCCGCGCCAAAGCCGGTGCCGCTGACGCTGCCGGCGGTGTAGAAGTCGAGATCGGAGCGGTCGCCGGTGATCGCCCCGGTGACCGGGTCGGCGGTGACGGTGTCGCTGCTGTAGACCTCGACCGTGTCGAAATCGGTGTCCACCGCGATGTAGGAGGTGGTCATCTCCACCTTGTCGCCGGTGATCACATGGCCAAGGCTGTCGCCGTAGTAGCTGGCCGTGCCCGAGGTCGGCATCTGGCTCTCCGAGGTGCGCACGCCGATCGATCCGGCCCCGGCGACACGCGAGGTGCCGTTGAGCCCGGATTGCCAGGCGCCGAAGCTCTGGTAACTGTAGCCGCCCTTCGTGGGGTCCGCGGCCACCAGCATGACATCGCCATCAGCACTTGTGGCAAGGATGCCGTTGAGCACAGTGCTGACGTCGAAACTGTCGCCGCCAGCGGTGGAGAGGCTGACCGTGCCCTTGCTGGTGGTCAGCGTCACGGCGCTCAGCTCGCCGCCCTCGTAGGTCATGTCTGCGGTAATGTCGCTCTCGGTCTCGGGCGTGCCGAAGGCGAGCACGTTGCCCGCCGCATCGGTGGTGTAGCCCGAGGAGACGGCCATGCCGTTGGCGCGGTAGGTGCCGTCTTCGGGGGAGGTCATATCGGTGAGTGGGGTGATGGCGCTCGACGAGCTGCTGCGGGCGCTGGTCTTGCCGTCGCTGCAGGCTGCCAGGAGCGCCAACGCGGCTGTACCGACTAAAACGTACTTCATAATTCCTCACGATCAAAAAAACACGACGAAATTGGTTCTTGCTTGCTTGGGCGCGGCACAGGAGCGCCGGGCTGGGGTCACAAATGTTCCACGAGCAGCGGGAGAGGCAAAGAAGTCTATAAAAATCAAGCGCGACTCGCGGACTCGCCCCGTAAGGGAAGCACATAAGCCAGCGATCTGCAAAGGTTTCCGCCTCAGGCGCTGTCCGCGAGGGTGGTCCGGTGCCGCTGCAGCAGCGCCGATTGCCGGTAGCTCCGGTCGTAGGTCACCTCGGCCCCGAGCCATGCCGGGCGGGTGAACTCGGTCTCTTCGGAGGGCAGTTCGATCTCGGCGATCAGCGTGCCGACGAGCGCGCCGTGGTACTCGTCGACCGTCCAGCGCTGCCCGTCGTGCTCGACGTGGTGGCGGGTCTTGCAGATCGGCGGGCCCTCGCAATGCCGCGCCAGCAGCGCCCGGCCGTCCTCGAGGGGGATGGGATATTCGAACTCGTCGCGCGACATGCCGGTGCGCGGGCCCTTGATGCTGAGGGTGACATGGCTGTCGCCGTAGAACCGCAGCCTGACCTTGCGCCCGTCACGGAAGGCGATGATCCCGTCGCGGAGTTCGACCCGCGTGACGACCGCGAAGCGCCAGCCTTCGGATGCGACCAGGAACTTTCGTTCGATTTCGCGTGCCATGACCACTCCGCCATTCCTGACCGGGTCACTGTCACCGGGGCAAGCCGAAAAGGCAAGGTGGCGCTATGCCCCGCCCGGGGAACCGGGCGAAAGCACGGTGCCTGCCCGGTGGATGGGCGGTCGCGTGCCGAAAATCGCGCCGGCATGGCGGCTTCGGCACGCGGCAGGCCCGAATCCGGTGGGCGCGATCAGGCGGGGATACGCAGCACCTGCCCGGGGTAGATCTTGTCCGGGTCGCTGAGCATCGGCTTGTTGGCCTCGAAGATCTCGGTGTAGCGCGACCCGTCGCCCAGCGTCGCCTCGGCGATCTTCCACAGGTTCTCGCCTTCCTTGACCTCGTGGAATGTCGGGGAAGGGCCTTCGGCCTCATCCTCGACCTCGGCCACGCCCTCGATATTGCCGACGGCGAGGATCATCTTCTCGCGGGTTTCCTGGTCCTTGGGCTGGCCCTTGATCTTCACCTTGGAGCTGTCCGGCTCGACCTCGATCTCGACGCCGCTCTTGTCGAGCCCGAGCGTGTCGAGTTCGGCCTCGAGCTCGGCCTTGGCCGGTGTCGCTTCAGTGCCGAGCTTCTTGCCCTTGCCCTTGAGGAAGCTGAAAAGTCCCATGCCGGAATCTCCCGTTAAATGTGTTGGGTTGAATGGCGGCAGTGTCGCTCAGCCGCCGCGTGCCAGCCACCGGAAAGATTCCGGGTGGCGGGAGTTGGCCTGCCGGGGGAGGGCGCCTATCCCTTCGGAGAGTGCCGCACCCATCCGCCACGCCTTGCCATCCCGCCGCGGGTCTCCCCGCGCCGCGCGTGCCGGCCTAAGGTGATCTCACGCCACCGGGATCATCCGATGTCCGGTGAGGCAGGTCGAAAGGAGAAAGAAAATGGTCAACGGACTCCTGAAAATGGCTGGGTATCGCGTCGAGTACGTCTGCGACTGGGGCACCTACGACCGCCGCTACGGCGACATGGAATATTACGTCAACCTCCCGATCAACCGGGAGATGAAGATCGCGCCGCCCTGGGCCGAGAAGCGCATAGTCCGCAAGCACTGAAACCGCGGGTCGGCGCGGGGCCCTGGCCAGCAGGGGTCGGCGCAGAGCGGTCGGGCCACAGGCGCATGGCCGTGCCGCCGGGGCGGCATGGTCCTGGCGGCTGCAGGCTGGACCTCGGCAGGGCCTATCCGTCATATGGTGCAGCGCCCGCGGATGGCGGGCGCGCAGGCGGATAGACCCAGGATGTGACCGAGCAGATGACCGAGCAAACCACACCGACAGCAGACAGCGGCATGGCCGCGCCCCGCAGCCTCTATCTCGAGGATATCGCCGTGGGCGACCGCTTCGTCAGCGGCGAGCATGCGCTCGATGCCGATCAGATCAAGGCCTTTGCCGCGCAGTATGACCCCCAGCCCTTCCACCTCGACGAGGCCGCCGCCGAAGGCAGCCTGTTCGGCGGGCTTGCCGCCAGCGGCTGGCACACGGCGGCGCTGACCATGAAGCTCTTCGTCTCGGCGGTGCCGGTGGCCGAGGGGCTGATCGGTGCCGGGGTAGAAGTCACCTGGCCGAAACCGACGCGGGCCGATGACATCCTTCACACGGAAAGCACGGTGACCGAGATCACGCCGTCGCGCTCGCGCCCCGGGCGGGCGATGGTGACGATCGAGACGCTGACGCTGAACCAGAGCGGCGAGACCCGGCAGCGGCTGGTCTCGCGCGTGGTGATGTTCGCCCGCGCGCAGGGCTGAGCCCGGAGCGCGGCACGCTCAGAGTTCGAGGGGCGAATTCTCGTCGGTGATGAGAGCGCTCAGCAGGCCGCGGCGGGTGTTCTCGGTGTGCAGGCTGATCGCCTCGCGTGCCGCCGCGCCGTCGCGGGCGCGCAGGGCGGCGACGATGCGGCTGTGGTCTTCCTCGGTCTCGGGGGTGACGTCGCGGATCGTCGCGCCCATGTGGAAGAGCCGGGTGCATTCCTCGAGATAGCCGGTGATCAGCGCATGCAGCCGGGGGACCCGGGCGCCAAGCGCGATCGCGGCGTGAAAGCGGTTGTTGGCGGCGACGAACTCCAGCACCGGCAGGCTCTTGTCCTGCCCGTAGGTCTGGTGCGACAGCGCCTCGAGCTCGTCGAGTTCCGCGTCGCTCATGCGCAGCGCGGCCAGCTCGGCGGCCACGCCTTCGAGCGCCTTGCGCACGGTGAAGATGTCGGTGATGTCCTTCACGGTGACCGGGGTCACCCGGTAGCCGCGTCGCGGGAAGGCCTCGACCAGCCCCTCTAGGGTGAGCCGGGCCAGCGCCTCGCGCACCGGCGTCTTGCTCATCGAGAGCCGCGCCGCCAGTTCCTGCTCGCCGATGTCCGTGCCGGGGCGCAGCGTGCAGGTGATGATCTCTTCGCGCAGCCGGGCATAGGCCTGATCGGTCAGCGAGGGCGCCTTGGCGCGCTCGCCAGCGGGCTTTTGCAGTTTCGTCATGCCTGCTCCGTTTTCTCTGCGCCGCGATCGCGCAGGGCCCGTGCCATGCGCTGCAGCGCCTCCTCCAGCACCTCTGGCGTGCAACCGTAGTTGAGCCGGGCCCAGCCTTCCAGACCTGACCCAAAGTCGGTGCCGCCGCTCAGCGCCACGCGGGCGCGGTCGAGGAAGAACTCCGCCGCCGGCACCGGCAGCTTGAGCGCGCGGAAGTCGATCCAGGCGAGGAAGCCGGCCTCGGCGGGAAGCATCGCGGCGCCGGGGAAGAGCTCGGGCAGCCGCGCGGCCAGAAGGTCACGGTTGGCGGCGAGGCGCGCGCGGGCTGCGTCGCGCCAGTCGGTGCAGAGCGCGTAGGCCGCGCTCATCCCGGCAAGCCCGAGCACGTTGACGCTGTCGACCATGCCGCGTTTCGAGGCCTCGAAGCGGGTGCGCATCGCGGCGTCGGGGATAATGGCGAAGGCGGTCTTCAGCCCCGGCACGTTCCATGTCTTGGAGGCAGCCATCAGCGTCACCGAGCGCGCGGCGATCTCGGGCGAGAGCGAGGCGGCGGGGATGTGGTGGCGCCCGTCCAGCACGAGGCCGCAATGGATCTCGTCGGAGATCAGCACCATGTCGTGGCGCAGGCAGAGCTCGGCGCGGAACTCCAGCTCGGCGCGGGTGTAGACCCGGCCCGTGGGGTTCTGCGGATTGCACAGCAGCAGCGCGTCGGAGGCGCGTGCGGCCGCTTCCAGCTCGGTGGCGTCGCTGGTCCAGCGCCCGGTCTCGGGGCGCTGCCAGATCGCGTTGAGCGTCAGGCCCCAATGGCCGGGGGCGGCGCGCAGGGGGGCATAGACCGGAAGCTCTTCCAGCACGCCGCCGCCGGGAGAGGTGAAGGCTGACAGCGCCATGTTGAAGCCGCCCTCGACCCCGGGCAGGAAGACCAGCCACTCGGGCTCGATCTTCCAGCCGTGGTCGCGCAGCATCGCCCGGACCAGCACCTCGCGCTGTTCGTCCGTGGCCCGGCCGTAGCCGAGCACGCCATGGTCGAGCCGCGCCCGGATCGCCTCGGCGATGCGCGGGTCGGCGGCGAAATCCATGTCGGCGACCCAGAGCGGCAGCACGTCCGCCGGGTAGCGGCGCCACTTGTTGCTGTCGGTGCCGCGCCGGTCGGGCGCTGTCAGCCTCGTCATCAGAGCCCCCGGATCATCCCGCCGTCGACTCGGATCATCGAGCCGGTGACATAGGCGGCCTGCTGCGAGCAGAGGAAGGTGACCATGGCGCCGAACTCTTCCGGTGCGCCGTAACGGCCCGCGGGGATGGTCTTGCGGCTGGCCTCCTGCACGGCCTCGAGCGAGGCGCCGGACTTGTCGGCCTTGATGCCGTCGAGCTGCGAGAGGCGGTCGGTCGCGATGCGGCCCGGCAGCACCATGTTCACGGTCACGCCGTGCGGGGCGACTTCCTCGGCGAGCGTCTTGGACCAGCCCGCCACCGCGCCGCGCACGCCGTTCGACAGCGCAAGGCCCGGGATCGGCTGGACGATGCCCGAGGAGCCGATGGTGACCACGCGGCCCCAACCCTTGGCAATCATGCCGGGCAGGGCGGCGTCGGTAATGGCGAAGATCGGGGCGGCCATGGCCTCGAAGGCGGCGGCCCAAGCGGCGCTGCTCTGGCCCTTGGCGGGACCCGCGGCGGGGCCGCCGCAGTTGTTCACCAGGATGTCGACCGGCTGCTCGGCGAGCCGCGCGATCAGCGCTTCGACGCTGGCCGCATCCACGAGGTCGAGCTTCAGCCCTTCCATGCCCTCGGCGGGGGCCTCGCCGCTGCGCGAGGCGGCGATCACATGCGCGCCCTCGGCGGCCAGAAGCGTGGCGCTTGCCGCGCCGAGCCCACGGCTCGCGCCGAGTACCAGCGCCGTCTTGCCGTTCAGTCCCAGATCCATCAGTTCAGCTCCTTCAGTCGTTTCTCTTGCCGGGCGAGCAGGCGCTCGACCTCGGCGATGGCCTCGGGGGCGAGCCCCGCTCCCGGTGCGCGCAGCGCCGCCGAGCCTATGGCCCCGCGTTTTGCCAGCACGTATTTGCGTACCGCCAGCCCCGCGCCCGGCTGTTGCTCGTAGCGCACCAGCGGCAGGTAGGCGTCGAAGATGTCCTGCGCCCGATCCATATCTCCTGCGGCAGCGCGCTGCACAACCTCTGCCAGCATCTCGGGAAAACCGAAGCCGGTCATTGCGCCATCGGCGCCGCGCGCCACCTCTTCGGGCAGGAAGACCCCGCCGTTGCCGCAGAGGATCGAGATCCGCCGCCGGCCCTCGGCTTCGGCGCGGCGCAGCTTGCTGATCTTGGCGAGACCCGGCCAGTCCTCGTGCTTGAGCATGACCACCTGCGGGATGTCGTCGATGATCCGCCCCAGCACCTCGTCGGAGATCTGCACGCCCGTGGCCAGCGGGAAGTCCTGCAGCACGAGGGGCACATCGTCCCCGAGGGTGCGGGCGACCTGCGCGAAATAGCCGTGGATCTGCGGGTCGGTCTTGAGGCTGCCGGGGGTGGTGACCATGCAGCCTGCGGCGCCCATGTCCATCACCGCCTTGCCGAGCTCGCCGATGGCGGCAAGGCCGGGGGCCGAGACGCCGACCACCACGGGCTTGCCGGCGGCGCGCTTGATGACGCGCTCGGCGACGGCGCGGCTCTCGGCCTGGGTCAGTTTCGGCGCCTCGCCCATCATGCCAAGGATGGTGAGCCCGTCGGCGCCCTTCTCGAAGTAGAAATCGACCACCCGGTCGAGGCTGTCCCAGTCGATTTCGCCCTGATTGGTGAAGGGGGTGACAGAGATGACGTAGACGCCCTTGGCGTCAGAGGTGAGCAGGGTCATTGGACGTGTCCTTGATCGGCGAACCAGCCGGAAGCGCCGCGCGCCACGTAGCGGCCGCTGCCGGGGGTGTTGAGAATTTCCGCGCCATCCCAGACCGGGGCGCCGCGCAGGTAGGTTGCGGCGACGCGCACGCTGAACGTGTCACCGTGGAAGGGGGACCACTTCAGCCCGTCCCGCGCGCTGGCCTCGTCGTAGGGGAAGGCGCCCTTTTCGAGCACGGCGAAATCGGCGTCGCGGCCCGGGGCGATGGCGCCCTTGCCGTCGAGCCCGAAGAAGCGGGCCGGGCGGGTGCAGAGCTGCTCGGCGGCGAGCCGCGCGGCGTCGAGCCCGCGCGCCTCGGCCAGCGTGTAGAAGAGCGGCAGCAGTGTCTGCAGCCCCGGCACACCGGCACCCGCGTCGAAGATCGAGGCGGTCAGCTTGTTGTCGATTGGCCAGCTCGAATGGTCCGAGGAGGTGAAGGCGACCTGACCTGCCTCGATGGCCTGCCAGAGCCCCTCGACCCGGCCGGCGCGGATCGGCGGGTTCACCTTCATCCGCGCGCCGAGCCGTTCGCCGTCCGCCGCCGCGTCGAGGCAGAGGTAATGCACGCAGGTCTCGCCGGTGACCCGGGCGCCGAGCCCGGCGAAGGCGGCGACCTGCGCGAACCCCTCGGCCCCGGTGAGATGCACCGGGTGGGCATGGGCGCCGCTGGCCTGCGCCAGCGCGAGGAACTGGGCGGTTGCCGCGAGTTCGGCGGCCATGGGGCGTGCCTCGGCGTGGGCTTCGATGCCGTCGCGCCCGGCGGCGCGGGCCTCGGCCATGCGGGCGCGAACGATCTCCTGATCCTCGTTGTGCAGGCCGAGCGGCAGGTCGGTGGCGGCCAGTACCTCCATCATGTCGAGCATGAGATCGGCGCCGATGCGCGGGAAGCGGGTCGGGCTGCTTTCAAACGAGGAGATCTTGAAAGCGCAGACCCCGCCCTCGATCAGCGCCCGCATCTCCTTGGTGCGGGTCTCGCGGGTGGCGGTGCCGTAGAGCGCCATGTCGGCATGGGCGTGCTCGGCGATGGCGGCGGTCTTCTCGGCCAGCCGCTCGGGGCGGTCGAGCGGCAGCGGGTTGTCATAGGGCATGTCGACGAGCGTGGTCACCCCGCCGGCGAGCGCGCCGCGGGTGGTCTCGGCGATGCCGGCCATGCCCTTGGCGCTGGTGGCATGGGTCTGGCCGTCGACCACGCCGGGCAGGATCAGCGCGTCGCCATGGTCGACGGTGCGGGCGGCGGCGGGGGCGTCGGCGCCCTGTCCGAGTGCGGCGATGCGGCCGCCGGCAACCGCGATCCAGCCATGCTCTAGCGTGGCCTCGGGCGTGACGATCGTGCCGCGGAGGAGAAGATCGATGTCAGTCCTGTCGGCCATGTCAGGCTCCGGTCTTTGCAAATGCGTAATAGTCGAGATCGAGCGCGGCGACGGCGGCGGCGACGGCGGCCTGGACCGGGTCGATCACCGGCAGGCCGATCGCGGTCTGCAGCGCGGCGCGGTGCAGACCCATTCCGGCGCAGCCGAGGATGATCACCCCGGCGCCGTCGCGGTCGCGCAGGGCCTCGGCGGTGGCGCGGATCTTGGCAAGACTTTCCGGGCGGTTGCCCTCGGCGACACTCATCGAGATCTCGCGGTCCCCGGCAAGACGCGCGCCCAGTCCCAGCTCGTCGATCCGCGCGGCATGGCGGGCGATGGAGGAGGGGCCGAGCGAGATCACCCCGAAGCGCGGGGCGAGTTGCAGGGCGGCGTAATAGGCGGCCTCGGCGATGCCGATCACCGGGCGGCCCGGCAGGGCGGCGCGGGTGCGCGCGACCCCGGGATCGGAAAAGCAGGCGATGACGGTGGCGTCGGCCCCGGCGGTAGCGGTGCGGGTCTGCACCATCGGCACCACGCGGGCGACATCGGCGTCGCTCTCGATCCCGGCGGGGGCGTCCGCCAGCTCGGTGCAGCAGATCTCGTGCCGGGTCAGCCGGCGCTGCGGCGCGAGGCAGGCCGAGATCGAGGCGGTGATCGCCTCGGAGCTGTTGGGGTTGAGGACGAGGATGCGGGACATGGGGGTCTTTCGGAGGGGCTATCGGAGGGGGGAGGGGCTCAGGCGCCCTGCAGGACGAGGTGGCCGGGTGCGACCTCGGCGTAGCTGCGGACGGGAGGCACGAAGTCGGGCAGCCGGATCGGGCTCTTGAGCTCGGTCGCCTCGATCACCCGGCGGGTCAGCCGGCGGGCGGGGTCGGGCTCGGGCACCGCCGAGAGCAGGTGCCGGGTATAGGGGTGCTGCGGGTCGGCGAAGATGCGCGCGCGCGGGCCGATCTCGACGATCTCGCCCGAGAGCATGACCGCGACGCGGTGGCTGATCCGCTCGACCACCGCCATGTCGTGGCTGATGAAGAGATAGGACAGGCCGAGGTCGGCCTGCAGCTCCATCATCAGGTTCACCACCTGCGCCTTGATCGTCACGTCGAGCGCCGAGACGCTCTCGTCCGCCACGATCAGCCGCGGTTTCAGCCCAAGCGCGCGGGCGATCGAGATGCGCTGGCGCTGACCCCCCGAGAATTCATGCGGCCAGCGGTCCGCCATCGCCGGGTCCAGCCCGACGCGGGTCAGCAGGCGGGCGACCTCGACCGGGGCCTCCTCGCGCTTCAGCACCCCGTGCACGATCATCGGCTCGGCGATGGCCTCGCCGACCCGCATGCGGGGGTTGAGCGAGCTGAACGGGTCCTGGAAGATCATCTGCATCGCCTGCCGCTCGCGCACCAGCGCGGCGCGGGGCAGGGACCGGAGATCCTGCCCGGCGAAGCGGATGCTGCCCGAGGTCGGCTCGGTCAGGCGCAGCACCGAGCGGCCGGTGGTGGACTTGCCGCAGCCGGATTCACCGACCAGCGCCAGGGTCTCGCCGGGATAGACGTCGAAGGAGACCTTCTGCACCGCGTGGACGCGGGCATGGACGCGCCCAAGGAGGCCGCGGCGCAGGTCGAAGCGGGTGACCAGGTCGCGCACCTCGAGCAGCGGCGGTGCATTGCGCCGCACGGTGTCGATGGCCGGGGGCAGGGAAGCGCCCTCCTCGGGGTAGGGCCGGGGCAGGGGGCTGCCACCCAGATCGCCGAGCCGCGGCGCGGCGGCGAGCAGGCGGCGGGTGTAGTCGGTGCGCGGCGCGGCAAAGACATGCTCGGTCGCGCCCGCCTCGAGCAGCTTCGAGCGGTACATGACCACGGTGCGCTCGGCGATCTCGGCGACCACGCCCATGTCGTGGGTGATGAAGAGCACGCCCATGCCGTCCTCGTCCTGCAGCTCCTTGATGAGCTCGAGGATCTGCGCCTGGATGGTCACGTCGAGCGCGGTGGTCGGCTCGTCGGCGATAAGCAGCCGCGGCGCGCAGGCCAGCGCGGTGGCGATCATCACCCGCTGCAGCATGCCCCCGGACATCTCGTGCGGGTATTCCGAGGCGCGGCGCGCGGCGGCGGGGATGCGCACCCGGTCCATCAGCCGCATGGCCTCGGCCATGGCGGCGCGGCGCGACAGGCCGTGGTGGCGCACCAGTGGCTCGGCGATCTGCCGACCGACGCTGAGCACCGGGTTCAGCGAGGTCATCGGCTCCTGGAAGATCATCGCGATGTCATTGCCGCGGATCCGCTCCATCTGCCGCTCGGGCAGGGTCAGCAGCTCCTTGTCCTCGAAACGGATTGAGCCGCTGGCGCGGGCCAGGCCCTCGGGCAGCAGCCCCATGACCGAGAGCGCGGTTACGCTCTTGCCCGAGCCCGACTCGCCGACCACGGCCAGCGTTTGCCCGGCGGCGACGTCGAAGCTGACGTCCTCGACCACGCTGCGCCAGCCCTGCGGCGTGCGGAACTGGGTGGTGAGGTTCAATACGGAGAGAAGGGACATACGGAATCCGTCGGGAGGTGATGGGGGATTTACAGCCGATCCGATCTATGGTGTCAAATATAAATGTACTAACTGATATATCAGAGTGAGCGGATGAGCCGGAGCCAGATCATGCCGACACCCGATGCCGAAACGCGCCGCAAGGTGCTGCTGACCCCGCAGGAGCTGCACGTGATGCTGCATGGCGAGACGCCTCCGGTGGTGATCGCGGTGCAATCGGTGAACCCCTATACCGGGGTCTCGTCACGCAACGGACGGTGGATCCCCGGCGCCGTCGATGCCGAGGCCTACGCCGATTTCGCCGCCCCCGCCGCGCCCGAGCTGGGCCAGCGTCCGCTGCCGCGGATCGAGGCGCTGCAGGCGGCGGCGCGGGGCTGGGGGGTCATCAGGGGACGCACCGTGGTGCTCTATGATGCCGAGCGCGCGATGACCGCGGCGCGGGCGTGGTGGGTGCTGCGATGGGCCGGGATCGGTGATGTGCGGGTGCTGGACGGCGGGCTCGATGCCTGGGTAAAGGCCGGTTTCGAGACGCAGGACCAGGCTGAAAAACATGAGGAAAGCGATGTAATCCTCACTCCGGGACAGATGCCGGAGTTGGATGCGGAGGGCGCGCTGGCGCTGGCCTCGGAGGGCGTTCTTCTTGATGCGCGGATCCGGCCCAACTACATCGGCGGCCCGCGGGAGGGCGGCGATCCGAAGCGCGGTCACATCCCCGGCGCGCTGAGCGCCCCGGCACCGGACAACTTCACCGACGAGGGTCCGCTGACCAATGGCGCCACGCTGGCCGAGATGTACCGCGGGCTCGGCGCCACCGGCGAAAGGCCGGTCGGAGTCTATTGCGGGGCGGGAATGTCGGCAGCGGTTACGGTGCTCGCGCTGGCCTCCATCGGGGTCGAGGCGGCGATGTACCCGGGCTCCTGGTCGCAGTACGTCGGCGATACCGGGCGGCCGGTGACGCGGGGGCCGTTTCCCTGACGCGTGACATTTTCCGCAGCGCTTCGCCCCGCTGCCCAATCTATGGGCGCTCTGTGAATCGAGGGGTGGAAATGGCGGAAATCGGGATCATGTCGCAAAAGAAATATTGCACGTGATATATCAGAGTCGCAAACTCCGACGGCAACTCGCGACTCGGTCGCGCAACAAGGGCCGCGGCCCGATCCAACACAGGAGCGAAAGATGAAACTGACGCGCAGATTGTTCGGGGTCCTCTCCGGCGCGGCGCTGGCGCTGGGGACGGTGCCGCTCACCGCCCAGGGGCTCGCGGCGCAGGAAGCCTCGACGCTGGTGATCGCGGTGCCCTCCGATCCCGCCGGGCTCGAGCCGGGGATCAACAAGGCCGAGCCGATTGGCTCCGAGATCATCCTCAACGTCTTCGACACGCTGGTGGCGTGGAAGGCCCCGGAGTTTTCGGAACTCGAAGGGCGCCTCGCGACCGGCTGGACCGTGTCCGAGGACGGCAAGACCTTCGATTTCACCCTGCGCGACGGCGTCACCTTCCATGACGGCACGCCCTTCAACGCCGAGGCGGTGAAATTCTCGATCGAGCGCACTGCCGGGATGAACCCCTATGTCGAGGCGACGCTGGGCCTGATCGAAAGCATCGAGACCCCCTCGGAAACCGAGGTCGTCTTCATCCTGTCGCGGCCCTATCCCGCCTTCCTGTCGATCCTCGCGCAGCCGCAATCGGCGATCGTCAGCCCGGCCGCGGTCGAGAAGTTCGGCGATGACTTCGCCACCAACCCGGTCGGTACCGGTCCGTTCAAGTTCCGCGCCTACCAGGCCGACACCCGCGTCGTGCTCGACGCCAACGCCGACTACTTCCGCGGCGCGCCGAAGCTCGAGCGGCTGATCTACACCATCATCCCCGAGGCCTCGACCCGGCGGCTCGAGCTCGAAAACGGCGGCGTCGACATCATCCAGCAGGCGGGACAGCTTTCTGCGGTGCCCTCCGAGGAGATGGCGGCCTTTGCCGGCAACCCCGAGATCCAGATCCTCGAGAGCCCGTCGCAGATCATCCGCCAGCTCGAGTTCAACAATTCGCTGACCGAGGGCCCGTTCACCGACGTGCGCGTGCGCCGCGCCATCGCCATGGCGATCGATAATGACGGGCTGCTCTCGGGTGTCTTCGACGGCACCGCCGAGCGCGTCTACGGCCCGCTCACCTCGAACAGCTGGGCCTTCGATCCGGCGGTGAAGGATCTCGCGCCGAAGTACGACCCCGAGGGTGCCAAGGCGCTGCTCGAGGAGGCCGGCGTCGATCCGGCGGACCTGTCGGTCAAGCTCTACAGCTTCCAGGGTGCGCTCTGGGGTGCGGTGGCGACCTTCGTGCAGGCCAACCTTGCCGAGATCGGCGTTGACGTCGAGATCGCGCAGACCGAGTTCCCCTCCTACCGCGCGCTGCACGTGGCGGGCGAGTGGCAGATGGCGCTCGACGGCCGCCAGCCCTGGTACAACGACCCCGACGCACATGTGACCATCGGCTACCTCTCGTCGCTGAAGGACAGCGCGATGACCTTCCGCATGCCGGAAAACGCCGAGCTCGACGCCAAGATCCTCGAAGCGCAGGGCGAGGCCGACATGGACACGCGCAAGGCGCTCTACTCCGAGATCCAGAAGGAGATCGTGGAAGAGGTGCCGGGCGCCTATCTCTTCAGCCCCAAGCTGATCGTCTTCGCCCGTTCGAACGTCGATGGCCTGGTGGTCAACAGCGCGCCGCCGCTCAACGAGTACTGGAGCGTGTCGAAGAACTGATCTTCGCCGTCTCCTGACGCTGGCCCCGGCCCGGACCGCTCCCGTCCGGGCCGGGGCCCCCCTCTCTGACCGGACCCACCGATGTTTGCCTTCCTCGTGCGGCGCCTGCTGTCGCTCATCCCCGTTCTCGCACTGGTGCTGGTGATCGTGTTCTCGCTGGTGCGGATGATCCCCGGCGACCCGGCCATCACCCTGCTTGGCCCCGGCGCCACCGACAGCCAGATCGCCGCGCTGCGCGCCCAGCTCAACCTCGACGAGCCGGCGCTGCTGCAGCTCTGGCACTACGTGGCGGGTCTGGCGCAGGGCGATCTCGGCGTGTCGCTGAAGTCGGGGCAGCCGGTGCTGAGCGAGATCCTGCTGCGCCTTCCGGCGACGTTGGAGATTTCCATTGCCGCGGTGCTGGTCGCCATCCTCGTCGGCACGCCGATCGGGGTGCTTTCGGCGACCCGGCCCAACTCGGGTTTCGATCACGGCGTGCGCATCCTGTCGCTGACCGGCGTGTCGATGCCCGCCTTCCTGCTGGCGCTGCTGCTGCAGCTGATCTTCGCCACCTGGCTCGGATGGCTGCCGGTCTCGGGCCGGATGTCGAGCTATCTCTTCGTCGACAATGTCACCGGCTTTGCGCTCATCGACGGCTGGCTCTCGGGCGAGGAGGGCGCGGTGCGGAGCGCGCTGCTGCACATGATCCTGCCGGTCACCGTGCTTGCCGCCTTTCTTGCCGCGACGCTCGGCCGCTTCGTGCGCGCCACCATGCTCGAAACGCTGGGCGAGGATTACGTGCGCACCGCCCGTGCCAAGGGGCTGAGCCGCCGCGAGGTGATCTATGGCCACGCGCTGCGCACCTCGCTCTTGCCGGCGATCACCGTGGTCGGGCTCAAGTTCGCCGAGATGCTGGGCGGCGCGATCCTGACCGAGACGATCTTCAGCTGGCCCGGCATCGGGCGCTTCATGTTCGAGGCGATCCGCAACCGCGACTACCCGGTGATCCAGGGCGCGACGCTGGTGTTCGCGCTGCTCTTCATGCTGACCTCGCTGCTGGTCGATATTCTCTATGCCGTGCTGGACCCGCGCGTCCGCCGCAAGATGCGCTGACGGGGCAACGCCATGACAGAGCTGATCCACTTCCTTCGCCGCAACACGCTCGCCATGGTCGGCGCGGGCATCCTAGGGGCGCTGCTTCTGGCGGTGCTCGTCGGGCCGCTGCTGGTGCAATCGCCGACCGCCATCGACATGGGCGCCAAGCTGCTGCCGCCGGGGCCGGGGCACTGGCTGGGCACCGACAGCTTCGGGCGCGACATGCTCTCGCGGCTGGTGCATGGCGGGCGCTACACGCTGGCCATCGGCATCGTCGTGGTCGGCATCGCCTTCGTGATCGGGGTGTTCTTTGGTGTGCTCGCGGGCTTTGCCGGCGGCTGGCTCGATACGGTGATCATGCGGATCGTCGATGCCATGCTGTCCTTTCCGGCGCTGGTGCTGGCGATCGCGCTCGCCGCCGCCTTCGGTCCGAGCCTCGAGAACGCCATGATCGCCGTCGCCATCACCATGGCGCCGCAGTTCGCCCGGGTGGCGCGCAGCCAGGCACTGGCGGTCTCGTCGCGGCTTTATGTCGACGCGGCCCATGCGCTTGGCCTGCCTCAGCGCCGGATCTTGCTGCGCTACGTGCTGGTCAACGCGATCGGCCCGCTGCTGGTGCAGGCCTCGCTCAACGTCGGCAGCGCCATCCTGCAGACCGCCAGCCTCGGCTTTCTCGGCCTCGGGGCGCAGCCGCCGATGCCGGAATGGGGCGCCGATGTCTCGGCCAACCTTGCCTTTGCCCGCTCCAGCCCCTGGACCGCGCTCGGCCCGGGCTTCGCCATCCTGCTGGCGGTGCTCTCCTTCAACCTGATCGGCGATGCGCTGGCCGATTGGTTCAACCCCCGCCGCCGGAGCCAGATCGGATGAGCCTTCCTTCCGTCCCGACCATCGCGTTGGAGAAGATCGACTTCCTGCCGCCCGACCGGGTGACCGACGATTGCAGCGTGCTGACGCTGAAGTCGCTGGTGCTCGAGCCGATGCTGCGCTGGCAGGACGGCGAGATCCGCCCCGGACTCTTCGCGGACTGGGCGCTGGATGAGACCGGCTGCCGCTGGAGCCTCTCCATCCGCCCGGGCAAGGTCTTTCACGACGGCACCCCGGTCCGTGCCGCGCAGGCGGCGGAGTTCATTTCGCGCATGCTGGAGTCGCGCGACATGTTCGGCATGCCCTGGTCCTATGCGCGCTACCTCGAAGGTGCGGAGATCTCCGCCGAGGGACAGTTGCTGACCATCGAAACGCCGAAACCCTTCCCCGACCTGCCCGAGATCCTGTCGGAGTTCTACCTGCCGAAGATGGATGCCGAGGGCCGTCCGGTGATCGGCACCGGGCCGTGGCGGGTCGAAGCTTTCACCCCGGGCCGCGAGGTGCTGCTGCACCGCCGCGGCGACGGGCGCAGGCTGCGCTTCGTGGCCATGCCGCTGGCCGAGGACCGGCTCGCTGCGCTGACGGCGAACGAGGTGCAGGCCGCGACCCACATGGAACGGCTCGAGACCCCGCGCCACGGCCTTGAAGGCTTCGGCTGGCAGGAGCAGACCAGCACGCTGTCGGTCATGGCCTACATGAACGGTTTCGGAGGCGCCTTTGCCGATCCGCAGGCGCGGCTAGCGGCCAATCTTGCGATCGACCGTACCCGGCTGGTTGCCGAGGTCATGGGCGGGCTCGCGCTCCCCGCGGATACCATCGTCAGCCCCTGGCACTTCGGCCATGCCGAGGCCCGCCTTGCACCGCTGCGTTTCGACCCCGAGGAGGCGCGCCGCCTGCTGGCGCAGTCGCAGGGACCGCGCGAGGTGGTGCTGCGCAGCCCGACCTACATGCCCGAACGCGCGCCGGAGATCGCCGACTTCATGGCCAAGGCCTGGGACGCCATTGGCTTCGAGACCCGGATCGAGATCGCCGAGGACCGCCCGCAATACGCCCGCGACATCGGCGAGAAGCGCATGGGGGACGCCGCCATCTTCGACAGCTCGCCGCACAGCAGCTTCCGGGTGCTCGACGACAAGATCTCCGGTCTCAGCCGCGCGGTCTGGTGGCAGGGGGTGCGCGACCCTGAGGTCGACGCCGGCTTCGATGCCGCGCGGCACCTGACCGACACCGCCGCCCGCGCCGACGCCTATGGCGCGCTGCTGCGCCGACTGCAGGCGGCGCCGCCCTGGGCCTATCTCTTCCACCCCGTGCTCTGCCTTACGCATGTTCCCGCGCTGCAGGGGCTGAGCCTCGATCACAAGGGCATCCTGCGCATCACCTGAGCGCCGCCCTCCCGACCATCAGACAGCAAGGAGCCGATCATGCTCAAGGAATGCGCGATCACCTTCTACTACTACGAGGATATCCATGCCGTGGCCCCCTTCTACGAGGAGGTTCTGGGCTTCGAGCTGGTGCTCGACCAGGGGCTGGCGCGGATCTACCGCATCGCTGGCAACGCCTATTTCGGCATCGTCGACGGCAACAAGGGCCACCTCAAGCACCAGCCGCAAAGCGCGACGCTGCTCACCGTGGTCTCGGAGGACGTGGCGGGCTGGCATGCGAAGATGACCGAGGTCGGCGTGGCGGGGCTCTCGGAGATCCTGCGCGGCACCTATTGCGAGCATTTCTTCTTCGAGGACCCGGCGGGCTACGCCATCGAGATCCAGCGCTTCCACAACCCGGACGTGGCGAAGCTGTTCAAATGACCGAGCTGCCGATCCTGCCGCGCCTTGTGGACTTCACTCATGAGGACCGCGCCGCCAAGGGGCTGCGGGTCTTCGCCGAGGGCGCTGAGCCCGAGGTGGCGGTGCAGTTCACCGCCTCCGAGATGGTCTCGGTGCACCGCGCGCAGCTGCTGCATGCGCCGCGCGGCGGCGGCAAGACCACGCTGGCGCGGTGTCTCTTGGGCGCGCTGAAAAGCCAGCGCGCAGAAGACCCCGCGCCGATCCCCGGGGCGCTCTGCCGCCCGGCGATCCGCAACCCGGAGGGCCTGTCGCTCCCACAGGTCTGGGAGGCAGGTGTGCCTCTTCCGCTTGTCTCCGCTCCGGGGCAGGGCAGGGCGACGCTGGCCGCGGCGCAGGCGGAGAGCGGCCCGGTGCTGCTGATCCTCGACGGGCTCGAGCGCGAGCCGGAGCCTTCGGCGCTGGTTCAGGAGGCGATGGTTTGGCTCGCCGGGGCACCCGAGGCACGGCTGCTGATCCTCTGCGAGAGCGGCGCGCTCGAGAGCATCCGCCTGCACCCGGACCTGCGCGCCCATGCCTTGCTGCCGCTGCCCGCGCCCGAGCGTGCCGCGGCGCTGGACGGGCGCTCCGATCCCTGCGCCGACATGTGGGTCGAGCCCGGTCTCTGGGCGCTCTCGGTGGCCGAGGGGCGGGCGCTGTCGCTTCCCGAGGCCGCCGCGCTTCCGGTTGCCGCCGACTGGCTGCAGGAGGCCCGTGACGCCGTCACGCTCGCCGCACTGCCGCCGACCGAGATCGCCGCCCGCGCCGCACAGGATCCGCGCCGCTGG
>NZ_NTHN02000055.1 GCF_002300555.2 Alloyangia mangrovi
AGACCTCGCCCGAGGACGTGCGCGGCATGCATGTCGCCGCCGCGGTGCTGACCGAGCGCGGCGGGATGACCAGCCACGCGGCGGTGATCGGCCGCGGGCTCGGGCTGCCGTCGGTGGTGGGCGCCGCCAACATGGGCTTCCGGCTGAACGACAAGGTATTGATTTCGCAGGATGGTCGGCGCTTCCACGAGGGCGACACGATCACTGTCGATGGCACCTCGGGGCAGATCCTCGCGGGGGCTCCGGCGATGGTCGAGGCGGCGCTGGACGACGCCTTCCGCACCTTCATGTCCTGGGCAGACGACGCCCGCGACATCGGCATCCGCGCCAATGCCGACACCCCCGCCGATGCCGCCACCGCGCGCAACTTCGCGGCGCAGGGGATCGGCCTGTGCCGGACCGAGCACATGTTCTTCGAGGCCGACCGCATCACCCCGATGCGCGAGATGATCTTCGCCGACAGCCCCGAGGACCGGAAGGCCGCCCTTGCCCGGCTGCTGCCGATGCAACGTGCCGACTTCACGGAACTTTTCCGGATCATGGAGGGGATGCCGGTCTGCATCCGCCTGTTCGACCCGCCGCTTCACGAGTTCCTGCCGACCGACCGCGCCGGGCTGCGCGACCTTGCCGAGGCGCTCGACCTGCCGGTCAGCGACGTGACCCGCCGGGTCGAGGCGATGGGCGAGTACAACCCGATGCTGGGGATGCGCGGCGTGCGGCTCGGCATCGCGGTGCCCGAGATCTACGACATGCAGGCCCGCGCCATCTTCGAGGCGACGCTGGACGCGTCAAAGGACGGCGCCCCGGTCGAGCCCGAGATCATGCTGCCGCTGGTCTCGGCGATGAAGGAGGTCGAGCTGGTCAAGACCCGCATCGACGCGGTGGCCGCCGCGGTGCGCAACGAGCGTGGCCGGGATTTCCATTATTCGCTCGGCGTCATGGTCGAGACCCCGCGCGCCTGCCTGCGCGCCGACGAGATCGCCCAGCACGCGCATTTCATCTCCTTCGGCACCAACGACCTTACCCAGATGACCTACGGGCTGTCGCGCGACGACGCCGGACGTTTCATGTCGCATTACGTGCAGCAGGGGGTCTTTGCCGAGGACCCGTTCCACCGGCTCGACCCCGACGGGGTCGGCGAGCTGATCAAGATCGGGGTCGAGCGCGGGCGTCGCGGCAACCGCGGAATCATGCTCTCGATCTGCGGCGAACACGGCGGCGACCCTGATTCGATTGCCTTCTGCAGAGAGGCGGGAATCGACTATGTGAGCTGCTCACCGTTCCGCGTTCCGGTTGCAAGACTTGCCGCTGCGCAACTCGCGCTAAAAGAGAAAATCGGGTGAAAAAGGCCGAAATTCGCCGAAAATGAGCCGTTTTCCACAAGGGATAGGGCCGCTCTCCCTTTGCGCGTTCTTACCTGGGTGGACGAATTGGCGACATTTTTGTAAATCGCCTCAGATTTCGGCATCCCTCGGGGTGCCCCCCCCGAGCTGTGAGAGCCCTTAATGTTTCGTGCCACCGCGATCGTCATCGCCGCATCCTTTGCGGCGCTTCCCGTCCGCGCTGACATCCAGCATGACAGCATCCGTCACCTCGTCAAACTCGAACAGAGCGCCCTTCGTTCCGCAAATTCTTCGCATCTGCGCAGCATGATCACCCCGGTCTCGGCCAGCAGCTCGAAGGTCCCGCACTACGACCGCGCCTGGCTTGCCGCCCAGCCCAAGGCCACCGGCGGCGCGCAGTTCCAATGCCTCGCCGAGGCGCTCTACTTCGAGGCCCGTGGCGAAAGCCTGCAGGGGCAGTTCGCGGTCGCCGAGGTGATCATGAACCGCGTCGACAGCCCGCGCTTCCCGGACTCGGTCTGCGGCGTGATCAACCAGGGCACCGGGCGCCTGCACGCCTGCCAGTTCTCCTACACCTGCGACGGCCGCCCCGAGCACGTCAGCGAGAAGGCCGCCTGGGACCGCGTCGCCAAGGTCGCCAAGGCGGTGATCACGGGCGCGCCGCGGGCGCTGACCCAGGGCGCCACCTATTACCACACCCGCGGCGTGCGGCCGAGCTGGGCCCGCAAGTTCACCAAGACCGCCACCATCGGCGCGCATTTCTTCTACCGCGGCGCGAACTACCGCATCAGCACCAGCAACTGAGCGCCGCTTTTCTCCCCCGGCACGCCGTTGTCGGGGTCGCCCCTGCGGCAGGCGCCTGCTAGAGAGGCGGCACTTCTCGCATCCGGAGCCGCTGCCATGGCCGATGAAATCCGCCTCGCCTTCGCCCATCCCGACGAACGCGCCATCGCCACCGCCGGCGAGACCCCGCGCGACCGCATCTCGCTGCGCGACCACGTTGTCGAGGTCGAGATCGGCGCCTTTCAGGCCGAGCGCGGCCACCGCCAGCGCGTGCGCTTCAACGTCGTCGTCGAGGTGGCCCCCGGCAAGGGCGCGCTGGAGGATGACGTCGACCTCATCCTCTCCTACGACAAGGTCACCGAGGCCATCGCCGCCGAGCTGGCCGCCGAGCGGCTGAACCTGCTCGAGACGCTGGCCGAGCGCATCGCCGAGCGCATCCTTCTGGAGCCGCAGGCGCTGCGGGTCTTCGTGCGGATCGAGAAGCTCGACCGCGGCCCCGGGGCGCTGGGGGTCGAGATCGTCCGCGCCCGCGACGGCGAGCCGGTGGGTGCGGCGCAGGACGACGCCCGCACCCGCCCGCACCCGCGGGTGATCTACCTGTCGAATGCCGCCATCGCCGATGCCGCGCTTTCCGGCTGGCTCGACCAGGCCGAGGCAATGGGCGCGCCGGTGATCCTCTGCGTCGGCCTGCCCGAGGGCACCCGCCCCCAGGCCAGCCACCCACTGGCGCAGCGGCGCATCGACCTGCTGGCGATCGAGCAGAACGCCTGGATGCTGGCGGCCCGCGATCCCCGCGCCAAGGTGGTCGCCACCCGCACCGAGCTCGACTGGGCGATGAAGAACGGCCAGAGCTGCATCTGGGCGCCCTCGAAGATCGTGCTCGACACGCCCGCGGGGCACCACGCCCACCCCGAGGACCCCGCCGAGCTGGCGGCCTGGTTCGCCGGGCTGATGGAGGCCTGCGAGCTGGTGATGATCGGCGAAGAGCCGCCCGCCGGGCTGACGGTTCCGGCACGGGCTGTAACAGTCGGAAATACCACGCTCTGATCACGCCGCAGCGCGGCTTGCCAAGCTGGCGCGCATGGGGCACAGACGGTCAATGACTGCCCGATACCGCCCCCTTGTCCAGTCCGGACACGCCCGCCCCGATGGGGCCCTGCCCCTTGCCGGGGGACCGCGCTGGTTCAGCCATTGCGCCCGCCACGCCCGCGGCGAGGCGGTGACAGTGGTTCCCGTCTCCGAAGTTCCGCAGGACGTGCTGGCCCGGCTGACCGCGCCGCGCGAACCCGTAGCGGGACTGCCCATGGACGGCACGCGGATCATGGGCATCCTCAACGTCACCCCCGACAGCTTTTCCGACGGCGGCACCGACAGCTCTGCTGAGGATTCCATCGCCCGCGCCCGGCAGATGCTGGCGGATGGCGCCGAGATCCTCGACATCGGCGGTGAGAGCACGCGCCCTGGCGCGCCCGAGGTGCCGGTGGAGGAGGAGATCGCCCGCGTGGTGCCGGTGACCGAGGCGCTGAAGGGCGTGCCGATCTCGGTCGACACCCGCAAGGCCGCCGTCGCCCGCGCCGCCGCCGAGGCCGGCGCCACGCTGATCAACGATGTCTCGGGCCTCGTCTTCGACCCCGAGATGACCGAGTTCTGCGCCTCGTCCCGCCTACCCGTCTGCGTCATGCACATGCGTGGCACCCCCGAGACGATGCTGAGCCAGACCGACTACGAGGACGTGCTGCTCGACGTCTACGACTTCCTCGAGACGCAGGTCCACGCGCTCGAGCACGCCGGGCTGCCGCGCGAGAAGATCGTGGTCGACCCCGGCATCGGCTTTGCCAAGACGCTGGAGCAGAACCTCGCATTGCTGCACGGGCTGTCGCTGTTCCACGGGCTTGGCTGCGCGATCCTGCTCGGCGTGTCGCGCAAGGGCTTCATCGGCAAGCTCTCGGGCGAGACCGAGGCCGCCAAACGTTTCCCCGGCTCCATTGCCGTCGCCCTTGCGGGCGTGGCGCAGGGAGCCCAGATCATCCGCGTTCACGACGTTGCCGAGACGCGCCAGGCGCTGACGCTCTGGCAGGCCGTCGAAGAAGGAGGCCATGAATGACCCGCAAGCTGTTCGGCACCGACGGGGTGCGCGGCACCGCCAACATGCATCCGATGACCGCCCAGATGGCGCTGGCCATCGGCGCCGCCGCCGGGCGTTACTTCCGCCGCGAGGCGGGCGGCACGCACCGGGTGGTGATCGGCAAGGACACAAGGCTCTCGGGCTACATGTTCGAGACCGCGCTGACCGCGGGCCTCACGTCGACCGGCATGAACGTGCTGCTGCTCGGCCCGGTGCCGACCCCGGCGGTGGGGCTGCTGACGCCCTCGATGCGCGCCGATGTCGGGATCATGATCTCGGCCTCGCACAACCCGGCGCATGACAATGGCATCAAGTTCTTCGGCCCCGACGGCTTCAAGCTCTCGGACGAGGCCGAGGCCGAGATCGAGGCACTGGTCGAGAAGGGCGTCGAGCCTGCCCAGGCCGGCAACATCGGCCGCGCCAAGCGCATCGACGACGGCCGCTTCCGCTACCAGGAGCGGGTGAAATCGAGCTTCCCGCACGGCATGCGCCTTGACGGGATGAAGGTGGTGATCGACTGCGCCAATGGCGCTGCCTACCGCGCCGCGCCCGAGGTGCTCTGGGAGCTCGGCGCCGAGGTGATCCCGGTGGGCACCCATCCCAACGGGCTCAACATCAACGACCAATGCGGGTCGACCAAGCCGCAGACCGCCGCCGAGACCGTGGTGGCGCATGGCGCCGATGTCGGCATCTGCCTCGACGGTGACGCCGACCGGGTGATCCTCATCGACGAGAAGGGCACCGTGGCGGACGGCGATCAGATCATGGCGCTGATGGCCGGCCGCTGGGCCGAGGAAGACCGGCTTGCCGGTGGCACGCTGGTCGCCACGGTGATGTCGAACCTCGGGCTCGAGCGCTACCTCGGCGATCGCGGGCTCACCCTCGCCCGCACCAAGGTCGGCGACCGCTACGTGGTCGAGATGATGCGGGCGCGCGGCTTCAACCTCGGCGGTGAGCAGTCGGGCCACATCGTGATGACCGATTTCGCCACCACCGGCGACGGCCTCATGGCGGGGCTGCAGTTCCTTGCCGAGATGGTCCGCACCGGGCAGCCCGCCAGCCGCCTGGCGCGCAATTTCGAGCCGGTGCCGCAGCTCCTCAAGAACGTGCGCTTCGACGCCGGGCAGACGCCGCTCGACGCTGCCAGCGTGCGGGGCGCCATCGCCGAGGCCGAGGCGCAGCTCTCGGGCCGCGGCCGGCTGCTGATCCGCAAGTCGGGCACCGAGCCGCTGATCCGGGTCATGGCCGAATGCGAGGACGAGGCGTTGCTGGCGCAGGTGGTCGACGGCATCGTCGCCGAGGTGCAGGCCGCCGCCGGCTGAGCCCCTACCCATCGGCGCGCGCCCTTGCCCGGGCAGGATATGCGTATTTGAAAAGAGAAGAAGCCGTAGGTGCGCGCTGCCTCCGGCTTTTCTTCTAGGCGGAAATATCCCGGGGGAGAGGCGCATTGCGCCTCGGGGGCGGAGCCCCCCCTCTCGGCAGCCACGCGGTGGAGCCCGCTCTTCAGCCGCCCTTGGCCACCCAGCGTTCCAGCGCCGGGTAGCGCAGCGCCAGGGTCAGCCCGCGTGCGAGGAAGGACACCTGGAAGGCCAGCCAGAGCCCGTGGTTGCCCATCGCCGGCAGCGCCAGCAGCAGCACCGCCGCGTAGATCACCGCCGAGACCGCCATCATGTTGCGCATGTCCGCCGAGCGCGTGGCACCGATGAAGATGCCGTCGAGCATGAAGGGCAGCACCTGCAGCAGCGGCGAGACGACCATCCACGGCAGGAAGGCGATGGCGGCGGCGCGCACCGCCTCATCGGCGGCGATGCCGCGGATCAGCATCGGTCCGAAAAGCCAGAAGAGCACCGCCAGCAGAAGCGCGACAAGGCCGCACCAGAGGCCCGAGAGCCGGGCGCTGCGGCGCAGGTGCGGCACGTTGCGCGCCCCCACCGCCTGGCCGACCAGCGCCTCGGCGGCGAAGGCGAAACCGTCCATCGTATGCGCGGTGATCATCATGAACTGCATCAGCACCTGGTTCGCCGCGAGGGTCACGTCGCCGAAGCGTCCGCCGACCAGCATGAACGAGACGATGATCGCCTGCAGCAGCAGCGAGCGGATCAGGATGTCGCCGTTGAGCACGGCCATGCGGCGCAGCCGCGCCGGGTCGAAGACCCGCGCCCGATTGCGCCAGCCGGCCTCGGCAAAACCGTCGCGGCAGAGCCAGAGGCCAAGGCCCAGACCCGACCATTCGGCGACGAAGGTGGCCAGGGCCACGCCCTCGACCCCCATGCCGACCCAGAGCACCAGCGCCAGGTCGAGCACCACGTTGACCGCGTTCATGCCAAGCTGCAGCACCAGCACTGCCCGGGTGCGTTCCTGCGCGATCAGCCAGCCGGTGAGCCCGTAGATCGCCACCGCCGCCGGTGCCGACCAGATGCGGATCTGCATGTAGCTCTGCGCCATGTGCTCGACCTCTTCCGAGGCCGGGGAGGCGGCAAAGGCGATGCGGAAGATCAGCGCCTGCAGCACGATCAGCAGCACGCCGCCGGCAAGGCCGATCAGCAGCGCCCGCGCCAGCAGCGCCGAGACCTCGCAGCGGTCGTTCTCACCAAGCGCCTGGGCGGTGAGTCCGGTGGTGCCCATGCGCAGGAAGCCGAAGATCCAGTAGATCGCCGAGAGCACCACCGCGCCGACACCGACCGCGGCGATCGGCTCGGGGCTGGGAATCTGGCCGACCACGGCGGTGTCCACCGCGCCGAGGATCGGCACCGTGGCATTGGAGAGCAGGATCGGCAGCGCGATCTTCAGCACGCGGCCGTGGGTCAGGGGAAGGATCTGGGAAGGCATGATATCTTCAGAGGGGCGTGGAGAGCACGGATGGTACGGTACGGTGGGGCGTGCTCACCTCTCGTCCCAGGGCATCAGGAAATGCCCGACGGCCTGCACGATCGGCTTGTCGCGGTTGTCCTGCCACGCCTCGGCGTGGACCGAGGCGTAGCGCCGGCCCGAGCGGGTGACCCGCGCCCGGGCATAGGCGTCGCGCGGCAGCCCGGGGCGCAGGTAGTCGATGGTGAAATCGATGGTCTTGGGCAGGCGCGGCAACCGCCCCTGCTCCAGTGCCTCGAGATCCAGCCGGCCGGATTCGACCTCGTCCCAGAGGCTCATCCAGCTCAGGGTGATGATCGAGGTCACCTCGAGAAAGGCCGCGGTCACCCCGCCGTGCAGCGCCGGCAGGTCGGGGTTGCCGATCAGCTTCTCGTCGAAGTTCAGCACTCCGGTCAGCTCGTCGCCACGGCGGTCGAAGGTGATGCCGAGGAAATTCACGTAGGGCACGCCGCCGGCCAGCGCGCGCAGCGCGGTGTCGCGGCGCTGCTTGACCACCTGGACGGGCTCGGGCTTGCGATGGCTCATGCGGTGCCCTCCGGCGCATCGCCGCGCAGCTGCGGCACGGTGAAGGTGCCGGTGGCCATGGCGACGGGACGCTCCGTATCCTCGTCCAGCGCCACGGCGCGCACGAAGGCGACCGAGCGGGTCACGTGGTGGCACTCGGCCCGGGCGGTGATCCCCTGCCCCGGCGTTGCGGCACGCAGGTAGTCGATGCGCAGGCTGATGGTGGCGGTGTGCCCCTCGACCTGCGGGTGCGCCATGACCGAGGCGCCGCCGCAGGTGTCCATCAGCGTCGAGACTGCCCCGCCATGGATCACCCCGGTCTCGGGATCGCCGACAAGCTGCGCCGCGAAGGGCATGTGGATCTCGGCCCAGCCGTCACCGAAACCGGTGATCTTCAGACCCAGCGCGCGCGCCTGCGGCAGCCGCAGGATCAGCTCGGTCGCAACCGCCGGGTCGATGCCCGTCTCCGCATCCGTGGACATGGCGATATCCTTTTCCGTCTCACGCCTTTATGCGGCGACGGATCGCGCACCGCAAGCAGGGCGGCCATTGCCCTCGCCGCACTGCCGCATTACCTTTCGCCACGTCAGGAGGCCGCATGAGCGAGACACGTCTCAGCTTCAAGGAAATGTGCGCACGGTTCGAGGTCACCCCACGCACCTTGCGCTATTACGAGTACATCGAGCTGCTCACCCCCGAACGCGAGGGGCGATCGCGCTGGTATGGCCCGCGCGAGGTGGCGCGGATGACGTTGATCCTGCGCGGGCGGAAGTTCGGATTCCAGCTCGAAGAGATCCGGCAATGGCTGCAGATGTACGAACGCGACGGCACCGAGGCGCAGATGCGCACCTGGGTGGAGATGGCGGACCGGCAACTGGTGCAGCTCGGCGACGAGCGCGCGCAGCTCGATTCGGCGATCGAGGAGCTCAAAGCGCTTCGGGATGTGACGCTCAAAGAACTGGGTGAATGAGGCGAATCAACGGCCCTGATTGGGTTGAAACGCTTTGGTTTCGTACCCGGTGGCATACATTCCGGCCCCGGAATAGCTGCGCCCCGCGCAACCGGAGAAAGAAAGTTCCTCCCACCATCGCGTGACGCTTAACGAAGTTACGTAATTCAAAAAAATGACGTTGCGTAGCGGTCTCAAAAGGATAGGGGGCAGTTGTAGGATTGTCATGAAAGGCGCAGTTCACCCGTCATCTTGACGCGAAGTGAGGTAGAAGACCTGACATGAGTGACGACCAGTTTATGACGATCCGCGAAATGTGCGACCTGTTTGAGGTGACGCCGCGGACTCTCCGTTTCTACGAGCAGAAGGAACTGCTCTTTCCCATCCGCGAAGGCCAGAAGCGCCTCTTCACCCGGCGCGACCGGGCGCGGCTGAAACTGATCCTGCGCGGCAAGCGCTTCGGCTTCAGCCTCGAAGAGATCCGCCAGCTCCTGGAGCTCTATGACAAGGGCGACCAGCAGCGCACCCAGATCGCGCGCAGCCACGAGATCGGCCAGGAACGTCTTGCCGACATGATCCGTCAGCGCGATGATCTGACCATGGCGATCGAGGAACTGAAAGAACAGCTTGCGTGGGGCGAACAGATGCTCGGCGAGCTGGAGCGCAAGGCCGGCTGATCCGACAGCGGACCATCGCGAGGCCTTGGCGGACGGGAGAGGAGGCCCCATGCCAGGCGCACTGCAAAATACACTTCCCGAGTTTACCGCCCCGGTCGCGGATCTGCTGTTCGTCGCTTGCGACGTGACGTGGATCGGCCGGGGCGTTTTTGATTTTCGGGACCGGGCTCTCTGCGCCGCGCGCTGCAGGGCCAGCAGCGGCGTTTCTCTGCCGCCTGCGCGCCGCGCCACGCTGCCGGCGGATCTCCACGACATATCCCGCCAGCTGCCCGCCACCGCCCCGCACCCCGCCCCGATCGCGGCGTGTGCCGCCGCACGCTTGCCGCTGGACGCCGGGGCCGCGGAATGAAACCCTGAGGAGAACGACACCGCAAAGGAGCCGCCCATGCCCAAGCGCTTTCGCCTCACCCGGCGCTTCTCGGTCGCGATGACCGAGGACGGCTACCGCGGGCTGCGCAGCTTCTCGGCAGCGGCGGGCCTCGACACGGGCGAGGCGCTGTCCTTCCTCTTCGAGAATTTCGACAGCGTGACCGATGCCGAGGTGCTCTCGCACCGGCTGCGGCTGTTCAGCGCCGAGCTCGAGGCGCGCAAGCGGTGATCCGAGCCCCTGCCCTCCTCGGCCGTACGGGCGGCGGGCAAAGGACCGGGGGTGTCGCACCCCCGGCCCCCCTCGGGATATTTCCGCCTAGAAGAGCCCGGGGATCCGCACATCGGGTCCACGCCGCGTCGAGCCAGGTCACCTGGTGCACGGCCACGCGGGACTGCACTCGGTCCGCCCCGCCACCGCACCGGCCTGCAAGGGCGCCCGGTTTGGCGGCGGGGATTCTCCTAGGACGGTCATCGGCTTCCCAGCCTGTACCGCGCCGACAGTCTTTTCGCCGCAAGGTTAAGAACGGGTTACATCTCGCGCCGAAGCTGGTTTCTTCTAGGTTCAAATATCCCGCGGGGGTGCGGGGGCGCGAAGCCCCCGCCGCTGCCCGCGACACATCGCACAGGGAAAGACCGCGCGCATGACCATCAAGCTCTACTGTTTCGGCGAATCCGGAAATGCCTACAAGGCGGCGCTGCCGCTGCAGCTCTCGGGGCTCGACTGGGCCCCGGTGAAGGTGGACTTCTTCAATGGCGCCACCCGAACGCCCGAGTATCGCGCCGAGGTCAACGAGATGGGCGAGGTGCCGGTGCTGGTCGATGGCGACATCACCCTCACCCAGTCCGGGGTGATCCAGCACTACATCACCGAAAAAACCGGCAAGTTCGGCGGCGCCACGCCCGAGGAGGCGCGCGAAGTGTTGCGCTGGCAGTTCTGGGACAACCACAAGCTCAGCAGCCAGGCGGGGATGACCCGCTTCCTGATGAACTTCCTGCCCGAGGAGAAGCGCCCGGCCGAGGTGATCGCCTTCACGCAAGGACGGCTCAAGGCCGCCTACCAGGTGCTGGAGGCGCATCTCGGGGGGGCGTGACTGGATCGTCGGTGACGGGCCGACCCACGCGGATTTCAGCTCCTGCGGCTATCTGTTCTACCCCGAACCCTTCGGTTTTGTCCGCGCCGACTGGCCGAACATCGACCGCTGGCTAAGTGGTATCGAGGCGCTGCCGGGCTGGAAACACCCCTATGAGCTGATGCCCGGCTCGCCCGCCGACCGGGCCTAGAGGCGCCGCATATCCCGGCCGACCATGGAAGGAGGAGCCATGACCGAGGCCTTCATCTACGACGCGATCCGCACCCCGCGCGGGCGGGGTCGGCCCGACGGCGCGCTGCACGAGGTGACCGCGCTGCGGCTCTCGGCGCTGGTGCTGGACGGGCTGCGGAGCCGCAACGGGCTCGACGGGCCGGTCCTCGAAGACGTGATCTGGGGCAATGCCACGCAGGTCGGCGAACAGGGCGGCTGCCTTGCACGCTCCGCCGTGCTTGCCTCGGGGCTCGCCGAGACCATCCCGGGCCTGTCGATCAACCGCTTCTGCGCCTCGGGGCTCGAGGCGGTCATGCTGGGCGCCGCGCAGCTGCAGGGCGGGCTGGGCCAGGCCTATGTCGCCGGCGGGGTCGAGATGATGAGCCGCGTGCCCATGGGCTCGGACGGGGCGGCGATCGCCGTCGACCCCTCGCTCGCCTTGCCTCGGCATTTCGTGCCGCAGGGGATTGCCGCCGATCTCATCGCCACGAAGCACGGCATCTCGCGCTGCGCCGCCGATGCCTACGCGGTGGAAAGCCAGGCGCGGGCTGCCCGCGCCTGGGAGGAAGACCGCTTCGCGCCTTCGATCCTGCCGGTCACCGATATCAACGGGCTGACCATTCTCGAGCGCGACGAAGCGCTGCGGCCCGGCACCGACCGCGAGGCGCTCGCGGCGCTGACACCGTCCTTCAGGGAGATGGGCGAGCAGATGCCCGGCTTCGATGCAGTGGCCCTGATGCGCTACCCCGAGCTCGAGCGGATCGAGCATATCCACCACGCTGGCAACAGCTCGGCGATCGTCGACGGGGCGGCGGGTGTGCTGGTCGGCTCGAAGGGCTTCGGCGAAGCCCTGGGGCTCAGGCCCCGCGCCCGCATCCGCGCCATGGCCCGCATCGGCAGCGAGCCGACGATCATGCTCACCGGGCCGGTTCCGGTCACTGAGAGGGTGCTCGAGCAGGCGGGCATGGAAATCGGTGACATCGACCTCTTCGAAGTCAACGAGGCCTTCTCCTCGGTCGTCTTGCGCTTCCTGCAGGCCTTCGATCCCGACCCGGGCAAGGTCAACGTGAACGGCGGCGCCATTGCCATGGGCCACCCGCTCGGCGCGACCGGCGCGATGCTGCTCGGCACGCTGCTGGACGAGCTCGAGCGCTCGGACAAATCCACTGGCCTCGTCACGCTCTGCGTCGCCTCGGGCATGGGCGTGGCCATGATCCTCGAGAGGGTATGATGCCGAAACTTGACCCCCAACCCGTCACCACCCACCGCTCCAGCCGCCACCGCGTGCTCGGCGACGGCCCCGGCCCCTACGGCTGCCAGCTGCTGTCGGACCCCGGCGGGCTGACCCAGTTCGGCGCCTTCATCGAGGAGCTGCCGCCCGGCTCCGCCTCGGGCTGGCGGCACTGGCACGAACGCGAGGACGAGATGGTCTACGTGCTGAGCGGCGCGCTGGTGCTGGTCGAGGACGAAGAGGTGCCGATGGGCCCCGGCGATTGCGCCTGCTGGCCCGCCGGCCAGGGCATCGGCCATAGGCTGGAGAACCGCTCGGCGGCCCCTGCCCGCTACCTGGTGATCGGCACCCGCAGCGGCGCCGACATCATCCACTACAGCGATCATGACCTGGTGACCGAGACCCATGGCGCGGCCCGCGTCTACCGCCGCCGCGATGGCTCGGAGCTGGGGCGGCACGACGGCGAACTTGGCGGGGAGCAGGACGGGGAGGAGGAGACATGAGCGATTTCTCGGCCAGCACCGAGGGCGGCGTCTGCATCCTCGCCTGGGACACGCCCGGAAAATCGATGAACGTCATGAGCCTCGAGGCGCTGTCCCAGCTCGACGCGCTGGTCGGCGCAGCGCTGGAAGACGACGGCGTGAAGGGCATCGTCATCACATCCGCCAAGCCCGGCAGTTTTGCCGGCGGCATGGATCTGAACACGCTGGCAACGCTGCGCGAGGCTGCCGGGGACGATCCGGCGCAGGGCATCTTCGAGGGGATCATGGGGCTGCACGCGGTGCTGCGCCGGATCGAGCGCGCCGGGATGGATGCGCAGGACAAGGGCGGCAAGCCCATCGCCTGCGCCCTGCCCGGCACCGCCCTCGGCATCGGCTACGAGCTGGCGCTGGCCTGTCACCGCATCTTCGCCGTGCCCGAGCCGAAGGCGAAGATCGGCCTGCCCGAGATCAAGGTCGGCCTCTTTCCCGGGGCAGGCGGCACGACGCGGCTGGTGCGCAGGCTCGGGGCCATAAGCGCCGCGCCCTACCTGCTCGAGGGCACCCTGCTGTCCCCCGAGAAGGCCCAGAAGGCCGGGCTGATCGACGAGGTCGCCGAGAATCCGCTCGCCGCCGCCCGCGACTGGGTGCTGCGCGCGCAGCCTGAAGATCTCGTGAAGCCCTGCGACCGCAAGGGCTTCAAGCTGCCCGGCGGCGGGCCCTATCACCCGGCCGGGTTCATGACCTTCGTCGGTGCCTCAGCCATGGTGGGCGGCCAGACCAAGGGGGTCTACCCGGCGGCCAAGGCGCTGCTCTCGGCGGTCTACGAGGGCGTGCAGGTGCCCTTCGACACGGCGCTCAGGATCGAGGCGCGCTGGTTCACCCATGTGATGCTCGACCCCAGCTCGAGCGCGATGATCCGCACGCTCTTCGTCGGCAAGGAAGCGCTGGACAAGGGCGCGGGTCGACCCGAGGGCGTGCCGCCGCAGAGCGTGAAGAAGCTCGGCGTGCTCGGCGCGGGGATGATGGGCGCGGGCATCGCGCTGGTCTCGGCGCAGGCGGGGATCGAGGTGGTGCTGCTCGACCGCACGCAGGCGGCGGCGGACACGGGCCGCGCCCATGCCGAGGCCTATCTCGACGAGGGCATGAGGCGCGGCAAGACCAGCGCCGCGCAGAAGCAGGCGGTGCTGGAGCGGCTCACAGCGACCACCGAGTTCGACGCGCTCGCGGGCTGCGACATGATCATCGAGGCGGTCTTCGAGGACCCGGAGGTGAAGGCCGAGGTCACCCGAAAGGCGCTGCGCCATGTGCCCGAGAGCTGCATCTTCGCCACCAATACCTCGAGCCTGCCGGTCTCGAAACTGGCCGAGGCCTCGCTGATGCCGGAGAATTTCGTCGGGCTGCACTTCTTCTCGCCGGTCGAGAAGATGCTGCTGGTCGAGGTGATCAAGGGCGTCCGCAGCGGCCCGCGCGCGGTGGCCAAGGCGCTGGATTTTGCACGAACCATCCGCAAGACGCCGATCGTGGTCAATGACGCGCGCTTCTTCTACGCCAACCGCTGCATCATCCCCTATCTCAACGAGGGGCTGCGGCTCTTGCGCGAGGGCGTGGCCCCGGCGCTGATCGAGAATGCCGCCAAGCTGGTGGGGATGCCTATGGGCCCGCTGCAGCTGATCGACGAGACCTCCATCGAGCTGGGCCTGAAGATCGCCCGGGCCAGCCGCGCTGCCATGGGCGACGCCTACCGGGATGCCGAGGTGGACGAGGTCCTCGAGCGCATGGCCGACATCGGGCGGCTCGGGCGCAAGGCAGGCGCGGGCTTCTACGCCTACGAGGGTGGCAGGCGGCTCGGGCTCTGGGACGGGCTGGCGACGGAATGGCCGCCGGCCGAGCAGCAGCCGGAGCTGCTGGAGGTGCAGCACCGGCTGCTCTTCGTGCAGGCGCTCGAGGCGGTGCGGGCGCTGGAGCGCCACGTGCTGCCGGGCGTGCGCGAGGGCGACGTTGGGGCGGTGCTGGGCTGGGGCTTCGCACCCTGGTCGGGCGGCCCGTTTTCGTGGCTCGACATGCTGGGCGCGCCCTACGCCGCGGCGCGAGCGGCCGAGCTGGCCGAGCGGTATGGCCGCCGCTTCACCTGCCCCGAGACGCTGACCGAGATGGCCCGGACCGGCCGGAGCTTCTACGGCTGACCAGGCGGCGCGCCCGGCGGATCTGTCCCGCCGTGCGTATTTTGAAAGAGAAGAAGCGCGGGACGCCCTGCCCTTCTTCTAGGTCCAAATATCCCGGGGGTGAGGCGCGCAGCGCCGAGGGGGCAGCGCCCCCTCTCCTTACCCGGTGCCTTCCCGGCGGGATCAGCCCGTCAGCGCCTCCTCGAACGTCCGCAGCCCGGTGCGCGGCGCCTGCACCAGCACCGCCATGTTGCCAGGCTTGTGCTGGTTGCGCAGCATCTTGAGATGCGCCGCGGGGATCTCGTCCCAGCTGAAGACCTCGGACATGCAGGGGTCGAGCCGCCGTTCGATCATCAGCTTGTTGGCCGCGGAGGCCTGTTTGAGATGGGCGAAATGCGAGCCCTGCAGGCGCTTCTGGTGCATCCACATGTAGCGCACGTCGAAGGTGCAGTTGAACCCGGAGGTGCCGGCACAGATCACCACCATACCTCCCTTCTTGCACACCAGCGCCGAGACCGGGAAGGTCGCCTCGCCCGGGTGCTCGAAGACCATGTCGACGCTGACACCCTTGCCGGTGATTTCCCAGATCGCCTTGCCGAACTTGCGGGCTTCCTTGAGCCACTCGTTGTACTCGGGCGTGTTCACCTTGGGTAGCTGGCCCCAGCACTTGAACTCGTTGCGGTTGATGACCCCCTTGGCACCCATCGACATGACGAAGTCGCGCTTGCTCTCGTCGGAAATCACCCCGATCGCGTTCGCGCCCGCGGTGTTGATCAGCTGGATCGCATAGGAGCCGAGCCCGCCCGAGGCGCCCCAGACCAGCACGTTCTGGCCGGGCTTGAGCTCATGCGGGTGGTGGCCGAAGAGCATCCGGTAGGCGGTGGCCAGCGTCAGCGTGTAGCAGGCGCTTTCCTCCCAGGTCAGGTGCCTGGGCCGCGGCATGAGCTGCTGCGCCTGCACGCGGGTGAACTGGGCGAAGCTGCCGTCCGGCGTCTCGTAGCCCCAGATGCGCTGGCTGGGCGAGAACATCGGATCGCCGCCGTTGCACTCCTCGTCGTCGCCGTCGTCCTGGTTGCAGTGGATGACCACCTCGTCGCCAACCTTCCAGCGGGTGACTTTCTCGCCCACCTTCCAGACGATGCCCGAGGCGTCGGAGCCGGCAATGTGATAAGGGGCACCATGGCCGTCGAAGGGGCTGATCGGCACGCCGAGGCCGGCCCAGACGCCGTTATAGTTGACCCCGGCCGCCATCACCAGAACCAGCACTTCGGAGCTGTCGATCTCCCAGGTGTCGACCACCTCCTTCTGGAAGGACTGATCGGGCTCGCCATGGCGCTCGCGGCGGATCGCCCAGGCGTACATCTGCTTCGGCACATGACCGAGGGGCGGCATTTCGCCGATCTCGTAGAGGTCCTTCACCGGTGCATTATAGGGCGCGATCTCGGTCTTGCTGTCCAACGCCATCATGGCCTCCTTCCTCACTCCTGCGTGGCCCGCGCCGCAGTGCAGAATCGCGGGGCTCCTCCCCATCGGGATACAATTCGATGCGCAACATTGCAACTAAAATGGATAGTGCTGAGAAATTTTATAACTTTGCGGATGCAGAAACTTCGAGCAGCTTTTGGACGAAACGCATGTATACTTGGCTTTCGGAGATCCCGCCCCTGCTGCGGTGCAGCCCGGGCGCTCCGCCGCGATGCGGCGAATTGACGAGACATTTTATTTCCAATATTCACACCCAATCGCAAGATGATTGCTCGCAAGATTCGCGTTGCCCGAGGGAGGATGAGATGAAAGACAGCACCAGCCCGCGCCAGCCCGACCGCCCCTGGCTGATCCGCACCTATGCCGGTCATTCGACCGCCAGCGCGTCGAACGCGCTTTACCGGGCCAATCTCGCCAAGGGGCAGACGGGGCTGTCGGTGGCCTTCGATCTGCCCACCCAGACCGGCTATGACAGCGACCACGTGCTCGCACGCGGCGAGGTCGGCAAGGTCGGCGTGCCGGTCTGCCATCTCGGCGACATGCGCGCTCTCTTCGAGCAGATCCCGCTCGAGCAAATGAACACCTCGATGACAATCAACGCCACCGCCCCCTGGCTGCTGGCGCTCTATATCGCGGTGGCCGAGGAACAGGGCGCAGAGATCACCCAGCTTCAGGGCACGGTGCAGAACGACCTGATCAAGGAATATCTCAGCCGCGGCACCTATATCTGCCCGCCGAAACCCTCGCTGAAGATGATCGGGGACGTGGCCGAGTACTGCTACACCCATGTGCCCAAGTGGAACCCGATGAACGTCTGCTCCTATCACCTGCAGGAGGCGGGCGCGACGCCGGAGCAGGAACTGGCCTTTGCCCTCGCCACAGCCTGCGCGGTGCTGGACGAGTTGAAACCGCGGGTCGCGACCGAGGATTTCCCGGCGCTCTGCGGGCGCATCAGCTTTTTCGTCAATGCGGGCATCCGTTTTGTCACCGAACTGTGCAAGATGCGCGCCTTCGTCGATCTTTGGGACGAAATCCTGCAGGAGCGCTACGGAGTCGCCGATCCGAAATACCGGCGCTTCCGCTATGGCGTGCAGGTCAACAGCCTCGGGCTGACCGAACAGCAGCCGGAAAACAACGTCTACCGCATTCTTATCGAAATGCTGGCGGTCACCCTGTCGAAGAAAGCCCGGGCCCGCGCCGTGCAATTGCCCGCCTGGAACGAGGCGCTCGGCCTGCCCCGCCCCTGGGACCAGCAATGGTCCATGCGAATGCAGCAGATCCTGGCCTATGAGACCGACCTTCTCGAATTCGACGATCTCTTCGACGGAAATCCCGCGGTCGACCGAAAGGTCGAGGAGCTGAAGGAAGGCGCGCGGGCGGAACTGGCAAATATTGCCTCCATGGGTGGAGCCATCGGCGCCATAGACTATATGAAGGCGCGGCTCGTCGACGCCAATGCCGATCGGCTCGGACGTATCGAGCGCAATGAGACCACCGTGGTGGGTGTCAATCGCTGGACACAAGCCGAGCCTTCTCCGCTGGTCGGCGAGGACGGTGGAATCATGCTGGTGGATCCCGCGGTCGAAAACGAACAAATCGCCCGGCTCGTCGACTGGCGCGCCGCGCGCGATGCCCGTACCGTGACCGCGGCCCTCGCCCAATTACGCCGCGCCGCCTCGGCAGGGGAAAACATCATGCCCGCCTCGATCGCCTGCGCAAAGGCCGGGGTCACGACCGGCGAATGGGCCGGGGAAATGCGCGGCGTGCACGGCGAGTATCGCGGCCCTACCGGCGTCGCCAAGGCTGTCTCCAACCGTACGGAGGGGCTCGAGGACCTGCGCGCTGCCGTGGATGCGGTCAGCGACCGGCTGGGCGCCCGCCTGCGCTTTCTCGTCGGGAAACCCGGTCTTGACGGCCATTCCAACGGCGCCGAACAGATCGCCTTCCGGGCGCGCGATTGTGGGATGGAGATCGACTATGACGGAATTCGGCTCACCCCGGAACAGATTGTTTCGCAAGCCCGCAATGGCGCGCATGTCATAGGGCTTTCCATTCTTTCGGGTAGTCACATTCCCTTGATTGCCGATATTCTGCAGAGGCTGCGCGCCGAAGGGCTCTCGCATATCCCGGTTGTGGTCGGCGGCATCATCCCCGACGAAGACGCTAAGCAACTCATGGCCTGCGGCGTGGCACGGGTCTATACGCCCAAAGACTTTGAGCTTAACAAGATAATGCGAGACATCATCACCCTCGCGGACCCGGAGTGCGTTGCCGCGCAATAGGGTGATATCCCGTACAGCAAGAGCAAAAAGAACAGGCCGCTCACGATGATTGTGAGTGGTCAACAGCCTGTTTATACAAAATCTAGAATTGACACAAAGCCTGCTCTTGCGGAATAGCTCCGATTGGCCAATTTTATTGGCATAGAAAACGGAGACGATCGTGAATATTGACCTTGATACCCTGTCCAAAGACGAGTTGAAGCAGCTAAAGGCCGACGTGGATAAAGCTCTGGCAACGATAGACGCGCGCCGCAAGGCGGAAGCAAAGCGCGCAGCAGAGCAAGTCGCCAAGGAATTCGGATACTCGTTGGACGAAATCATCGCCGCTGGCGGCACCAAAGGCTCCAAAGGCGCCCCGAAATACGCTAACCCGTCCGATCCGGCACAGACCTGGACCGGTCGTGGCCGCAAACCGAACTGGGTGATCGAAGCGCTTGACGAGGGCAAATCGCTCGAAGACCTCGCGCTCTGATGACCGTCCATATCGGAGCAAAGCCCGGCGATATCGCCGAAACGGTTCTGATGCCCGGTGATCCGCTTCGCGCGAAATGGGTGGCGGAAACGTTTCTGGAAAACGCGGAATGCGTCAACCAGGTGCGTGGCATGTACGGCTTCACCGGCTCCTGGAAGGGGAACCGGGTCTCCGTACATGGCTCCGGCATGGGGATGCCCAGCCTGTCCATCTACGCCAACGAACTGATCCGGGACTACGGGGCGAAGACCCTGATCCGGATCGGCTCCTGCGGCGCGATGCAGCACAGCGTCTCGGTGCGGGATGTCATCCTTGCGATGACCGCCAGCAGCCTGTCGACGCCGTCCCGCGGCATCTTCCGAGAGGTGAACTTCGCGCCCTGCGCCGATTTCGCCCTGCTGCGCGCCGCCGCGGATGCCGCCGCGCGCGTCGGGACTAAAACCCATGTGGGCGGGATCTATTCCGCCGACGTGTTCTACGATGAACGCCCCGATCTGACCGAGATCATGACCCGCCACGGCATCCTCGGCGTCGAGATGGAAGCGGCCGAGCTCTACAACCTCGCCGCGCGCCACGGCGTGCGCGCGCTCGCGGTGCTCACTGTCTCAGACCACCTCCTCACCCATGAGGCCCTGCCGGCAGAAGACCGCCAGAGCTCCTTTGCCGAGATGGTCGAGATCGCGCTCGAGGCGGCTTTCGCCTGAGGGTCGGGCGGGACGCAGCTCCCGCCCGCCTTTTCTTCCCAGCCTTTGCGGCCAGCCTTTCCCGCCAGTCCGGCCCGCGTGCCCGCTCACATGCCGTGGCTGCGGTCGTATCCGTTGCGCGCGGGCGGCTGCCAGCCCTGCAGCGCCGCCTCGGGCACCCTCAGGATGTCCACCTCCAGCGGCGCGCAGCGCGCCGTGTCCGAGCTGTGCTCGCTGGCGCAGTCGCCCCCCCGGGCAGGCACTCAGCGCGCCCAGCAGGTCGATCTCGGCAAAGAAGGTCAGCGCATCGCCGGGGCGCACCGGGCTCGCCTTCATGAAATACTGGCCGGTGTCTCGGGTGAAGCCGGTGCACATGAAGACGTTCAGCACGTCATGCACCTCGCGCGCCGCCGCCTCGGCCGTGAGCCCCGCCTCCGCCGCCAGCGCTCGCGTCAGGTTGGAATGGCAGCAATGGTGATACTGCGCGCCGCCGCTCAGCAGGTGGTGCGTGTGCGGATCGCAGCGCGTGCCGATGACGTCATGCACCGAGCCGCCATATTCATCGATGCCGTACCAGCCGAGGCTGTCCTCGACGATGGTCGCCATGGGGCGCAGGAAGGGAAAGCTCGACCACATGCGCTCCCCCTCCGTCAGATGCGTGCCGTGCAGCGCCCGCGTCTTGCCGGAATAGAAGCGCTCCGAGAGGTCCTGGGCGTTCCACAGATTGAGATCGCCGACCTGTGGCGCCTCGACGCTGCGGATGCGGAAGAAGCCGCCCGCGGGCACGCGGAAGGCGCAGGCCTCGCGCGGCGCGGCGACCACGGTCTCGACCAGCTCCGCCTGCGCCAGCGCGGCACGGTAGAGCGCCATGTCCGGCGCGGGCAGCGTCTCGTTCGGGTAGCAGATCACCGGGGCCACGGCGCGGCGGGCCTCGGCGTCCTTCGGCGGGACGATGGGGGTCTCGGTCATCTTGCGGTTCCTGTTTGCAGCCAGAAGACCCGCCGCCCGAGCAAGGCGCAACCCCGCCGCTTCTTCTAGGTGCAAATATCCCGGGGGAGTCCCCGAAAGGGGACGGGGGCAGAGCCCCCTCCGGCGCCCACGCGCCGCGCGGGGCTCCTGCCCCAGCGCGCATCGGCGTCAGCTCTTCGGACGCAGGCAGATGACGGGGGTTTCGCCGCGCGGCCCCGTGGTGGTGGCGCCGCAGTGCACGCAGGTCCAGCTGCTCTCTCCGGCGCCGCGGCACTCGCGCCAGCGGCAGCTGCGGGTATCGCCGTGCCGGTAGTTGAAAACCAGCAGCAGGATCATCGCAACGACAAAGACCCCCGCGAAAATCACCGGGGGCCTCGATTGGTCAGTCTTGATTGGCAGGCAGCGCGCATGGCCTAAACCTTAGCGGGCCGCGCGACCGGCAACCACCCTCAGGCGGCGCGGTAATAGTCCAGCGTGCCCAGATCGGCGGTCACATCCTTGTGCGCGACATGCACGAGCACGGGCTCGGGCTGGTAGTAGGCGAAGGCCTGCTCGAGCGCGTCGAGGGCTTCACGGGCGGTGGTCTCGGTCTTTGCAGCGGTGCTGGTCATAGCGTCTATCCTTGATCTCTCGATCTCCTCCCGTCCGCTTCCCTACATAGGGCTTCGCGCATTGCGGCACACCCGCCGATGCTGCAACGACGCTCTGCGCTGAGCGCAACGGTACACAGGGAGACCGGACATGAAAAAACGCCGCGCCCTTTCGGGCACGGCGTTTCGGGATCGCGCAGCGCTCTGGATCAGACGTGCCGGTTGAGCATCATCTTCTTGATCTCGGAGATCGCCTTGGCCGGGTTCAGACCCTTCGGGCAGGTCTTGGCGCAGTTCATGATCGTGTGGCAGCGATAGAGCTTGAACGGGTCCTCGAGGTTGTCGAGGCGCTCGCCGGTGGCTTCGTCGCGGCTGTCGATGATCCAGCGGTAGGCATGCAGCAGCGCCGCCGGGCCGAGGTAGCGGTCGGAGTTCCACCAGTAGCTCGGGCAGGCGGTCGAGCACGAGGCGCACATGACGCACTCGTAAAGACCGTCGAGCTTCTTGCGGTCCTCGATGGACTGCCGCCACTCTTTCTGGGGACGGTTGGTCTTGGTCTCGAGCCAGGGCATGATCGAGGCGTGCTGCGCGTAGAAATGCGTCAGGTCGGGGATCAGGTCCTTGACCACCGGCATGTGCGGCAGCGGGTAGATCTTCACGTCGCCCTTCACCTCGTCGAGACCGTAGATGCAGGCCAGCGTGTTGATCCCGTCGATGTTCATCGCGCAGGAGCCGCAGATGCCTTCGCGGCAGGAGCGGCGGAAGGTCAGCGTCGGATCGATCTCGTTCTTGATCTTGATCAGCGCGTCCAGGACCATCGGACCGCATTTGTCCATGTCGAGGAAGTAGGTGTCGACCCGCGGGTTCTCACCGTCATCGGGGTTCCAGCGGTAGATCTTGAACGCCCGCACGTTGGTCGCGCCCTCGGGCTTCGGCCAGGTCTTGCCGGTGCGGATCTTGGAGTTCTTGGGAAGTGTGAATTGAACCATGTCGCTCTCCTATCGGATGAGGGCCGGCAGCCCTTCGGCTGCCAGGCAGGTCAGTGTCTCGGGCTTCGAGACGATGTCGGAAACCACCTCGACGGTGCTCGCGGTCGGCCCGGTGACGCTGTCGGCGGCCAGCGCGTAGATTTGCGTGGACGACGCATTGTCGATCACGCAATCCAGCGCCGGCTCCACCGGCAGGCCGGGGTACTTGTCGGCCACGACGCGGGCGACCGTGGATTTCGCGGCCTGCCGCGCAATCTGGTCCTGCGTCTGGACCGAACAGGCCGCCAGCACGAGTACGAGGCCAAGGGCAACGCGCATCAGAACGTCCGTGCCTTCGGCGCGATCTTCTTCAGCGAGATGCCACCTTCGGCTTCGGTGGTCAGCGGGTCGACAACCACCGGACGGTAGCTGAGCTCGACCTTGTTGCCCTCGACGCGGCTGATCGTGTGCACACGCCAGTTCTCGTCGTCCCGGTTGGCAAAGTCCTCGTGCGCGTGGGCGCCGCGGCTCTCGTGGCGCGCCTCGGCGCCGACGATGGTCGCGATGGCGTTCGGCATGAGGTTGGTCAGCTCGAGGCTTTCCATCAGGTCCGAGTTCCAGATCAGCGAGCGGTCCGTGACCTTGATGTCACCCATCTTGCCGGCGATCTCGGTCATCTTTTCCTTGCCTTCCTTCAGCGTCTCGGAGGCACGGAACACCGCGGCATCAGCCTGCATGGTACGCTGCATCTCGAGGCGCAGCTCGGCGGTCGGGATCGCCCCCGAGGCGTTGCGCACGCCGTCGAAACGGTCGAAGGCCTTGTCGATCTGCGATTTCGGCGCGGTCGGCACGGCACCCGCACGGTCGACCACCTCGCCGGCGCGGATCGCGGCGGCGCGACCGAAGACCACGAGGTCGATCAGCGAGTTGGACCCAAGGCGGTTCGCCCCGTGCACCGAGGCGCAGCCCGCCTCGCCCACGGCCATCAGGCCCGGAACGACGGCATTCTGGTTCTCGGCGGTCGGGTTCAGCACCTCGCCCCAGTAGTTCGTGGGAATGCCGCCCATGTTGTAGTGCACAGTCGGCAGAACCGGGATCGGCTCCTTGGTCACGTCCACGCCGGCGAAGATCTTCGCGCTTTCGGAGATGCCCGGCAGACGCTCGGCGAGCGCTTCCTTGGGCAGGTGCGAGAGGTTCAGGTGGATGTGATCACCGTGCTCGCCCACGCCGCGGCCTTCGCGGATTTCCATGGTCATGCAGCGCGAGACGTAGTCGCGGGGCGCGAGGTCCTTGTACTGGGGCGCGTAGCGCTCCATGAACCGCTCGCCGTCCTTGTTGGTCAGGTAGCCGCCTTCACCGCGGGCACCCTCGGTGATCAGGCAGCCCGAGCCGTAGATGCCCGTCGGGTGGAACTGCACGAACTCCATGTCCTGCAGCGGCAGGCCCGCACGGGCCACCATGCCGCCGCCGTCACCGGTGCAGGTGTGCGCCGAGGTGGCCGAGAAGTAGGCCCGGCCGTAGCCGCCGGTGGCCAGCACGACCATCTTGGCGTTGAACACGTGGAAGGTGCCGTCATCGAGCTTCCAGCACAGCACGCCCTTGCAGACGCCGTCTTCCATCAGCAGGTCGATGGCGAAGTATTCGATGTAGAACTCGGCGTTGTTCTTCAGCGACTGGCCATAGAGCGTGTGCAGGATCGCATGGCCGGTCCGGTCGGCCGCGGCGCAGGTGCGCTGCACGGCGGGGCCTTCACCGAACTCGGTGGTGTGGCCGCCGAAGGGACGCTGGTAGATCTTGCCTTCCTCGGTGCGCGAGAACGGCACGCCGTAGTGCTCGAGCTCGTAGACCGCGGCGGGCGCGGACCGGGCGAGGTATTCCATGGCGTCGGTGTCGCCGAGCCAGTCGGAGCCCTTCACCGTGTCGTACATGTGCCACTGCCAGTTGTCCGGGCCCATGTTGGCCAGCGAGGCGGCAATGCCGCCCTGCGCCGCGACGGTGTGCGAGCGGGTGGGGAAAACCTTGGTCACGCAGGCGGTACGCAGGCCCTGCTCTGCCATGCCGAGGGTGGCGCGCAGGCCGGCGCCGCCGGCCCCCACGACCACGACGTCATAGTCATGCGTCTCGTATTCGTATGCAGCCATCTTTCAGTCTTTCTCTCAGAGGGCGATCTTGGCGAGCGCGAAGAGGCCGGCGGCGGTCAGCGACCAGCACAGGCCGGCAACCAGCATGATCAGCAGCTTGCGCGTGGTGCCCGAGGTGTAATCCTCGAGCATGACGCGAGCACCTTTCTGGAAGTGCTGCAGGCCGACGACCAGCACGAGGCCGGTCAGGATCGCCACGAAGGGCTTCTGGAAGGTCGCCAGCGCGGCCTCGTAGCCGGAGCCGAGCGCGTTGCCGAAGATGAAGAGGAAGGTCGGAACCATGAAGGCGAGCGCGACGGCGCTGACGATCATGTGCCAGTGGTGTTCCGCGCCGGAATGGGCCGAGCCCTTGCCAACGGCGCGCTTGCGGTCGGTCAGATAACGCATGTCTGTCGCCTTCCTCAGATCCAGTAGATGATCACGGTCAGGATGGTCAGAACCACCGAGCCGTAGACGCAGATCCAGCCGAGCTTCTCGGCGGTCGGAATGTCGAGCCCCTTGCCCGCGTCGAAGATCAGGTGCCGCAGACCCGCGAGGTAGTGGTACCAGATGCCCCAGAGCGAGAGGAACATCACGAGGTTGCCCACCCAGCTGGTGATCCACCATTCGGCGGTGGCGAAAGCCTCGGGCCCTGCGGCCAGGGCCAGCAGCCACCAGACGATGAGGAAGACCGCGACGATCATCGCGTTGCCGGTGATGCGGGTGAGGATGGAGCTCATGGAGGTGAGCTGCGGTCTGTAATACGGCCCGATCATGAAGGGGGAGAGCGGGCGCTGGATCCGGTTCTCTTCAGCCATGGCTTGTCCTTTTCGGTTCCCTTGTGGCCGGGTTCTAGCGCCTCTTGCCCCGCCCTGTCACGCGGCTGCGCGACGCCTGAGCGTGTTTTTTCCACTCAATTCCAAAAAATGATCGGATTATGTGATCACACTTGAAAAAGCGTGATCACATTTCCGGCGCTAACGGCATCTTCCGCAGAGTCGCCTTATTCCCAAGTGTTTAACTCGGATTTCGCCGGCGCAGCATCGCGACTCAACACGGATCACACCCCGGCCGCCGCGACAGATCAGCGCGGGATCAGCGCCCAGTAATCGAGGTCGAGCAGAACCTCCGGCAGATACTTTCCGTCGGCGCCCTTCAGCGCGAAGGGCGCCCCTCCGCGGGTCGCCACCAGCCGCAGCCGCAGCGCGCCGATGCCGGGTGCCGGGGTCTCTGCCCGGTCCAGGACCTCGGACCAGACCTTGACGGTATCCCCTGCAAAACAAGGGTTTGCATGCGCCCCGCCGTTGAGCCCGACGATCATCTGCGCGTTCGCCAGACCGTTGAAGCTGAGCGCCCGCGCCAAGGAAATCACATGCCCCCCCGTAGATCAGCCGCTTGCCGTCCTCGCGATGGGTGGCGTCGAAATGCACCTTGGCGGTGTTCTGCCAAAGACGGGTGGCGAGCATGTGCTCGGCCTCCTCGATGGTCACCCCGTCGACGTGGTCGATCTGCTCGCCGACTGCGTAATCGCCCCAGCGATGCGGCTCTCCGGCAAGGGGGAAATCGTAACTGCTGAAGTCGAGGCCCGCAGGGATCACCAAATCTTCGGGTGCAAGCGCCTTCTTCAGCTCGGGCAGGACCGTCTCGGGCGCGGGTGCGCCTGGATCCTTCTTCCGCACCATCACCCAGCGGCAAAACTCCAGCACGGTCTCACCGCGCTGGTTGGTGCCGCGCGTGCGCACATAGACGACACCCGATTTGCCATTGGAGTTCTGCTTGAGCCCGATCACCTCGGAGGAGGCGCGCAGCGTGTCCCCCGGATAGACAGGCACCAGCCAGCGCCCCTCGGCATAGCCGAGGTTTGCCACCGCGTTCAGCGAGACGTCGGGCACGGTCTTGCCGAAAACCAGGTGGAACGCCGCCAGATCGTCCAGCGGCGCGCCGGGCAGACCAACGCTCCGGGCAAACTCGTCCGAGGAATAGAGCGCATGCCGGGCCGGGTAGAGCGCGTGGTAGAGCGCCCGCTCCCCGCCCGAGACGGTGCGCGGCACGGCGTGGTCCATGACCTCGCCGATGCGGTATTCCTCGAAGAAGCGCCCGGGGTTGGTCTTGGCCATCACTGAGCTCCCAGTTTCATGTCCGGCGTGTAGGGGGTCTCGATGTCCTTGGTCACGGCCTGTCCGCAGCGCATCACGCCATTGGCCGCATCGAAGGCATAGGTCGGGCTGCCGTAGAGCTCCCAGCCCTTGCTCAGGGCCTCGGACACCTTGTGGCAGAAGGCCGAAGTGTCATCCTCGGTCAGCAGTCGATAGATTTTCATGAGTCTCGTTCCGGTAGTTAGCTCATCCAAAGGTCGGGTAGCCGAGCCAGGTGTGGATCGCGCCGATCACGAAGAGCAGCACTACACTGGCCCCGGCAAAGACCAGGTCCTTCTTGATCTCGCCCTTCGGCGGCGGTGTCCACTGCGGTTCGCTGCGGTTGATCGTGCTCATCTCGACCAGTGCCCAGATCCCGAGCCCGCCGAAGAGCACGAAGGAGGGCGTGTCGCCGTTCACCAGCAGGTGGGCGATGGCCCAGAGCAGGAAGCCGGTCAGCATCGGGTGGCGCATCTTGTAAAAGAGCGCGCCCTTCTTCGGGCCGGGCGAGGTGAAATAGAGCGCCGCCAGCATCAGCAGGTTGTTGATCCCGACCGTGGCCGGGGTGCGCCCGTAGAAAAAGGCGCCATCGGCCATGCGGTAGCCGAAAATCATCAGTATCACGCTGACGAGCAGGGCGAGCGCCACCACGCCCTTGCCCTTGTCGCCCATCTTCGCCCGCGCTTCCGGGGCGAGGCGTTTGAACAGATGCGCCGCCCACCAGAGCGCGACGCCGAGAATCAGAAGCAGCATTGGGGGTCTCCTCTTGCCGGGTCCGCCCCGAGCCTGCCCTCAAGCCCCCATGGCGGCAATGGCTTCTGCCTTGGCGAGCACCGACTTCGCCGTGAAAACATGCAGATTCTCGACGATCTTGCCGTCGACGACGGCAACCCCCTGCCCCGCGGCCTCGGCCTCCTCGAAGGCGTGGATCTGCCGGCGGGCGAGGTCGATCTCGCCTTCGGTCGGGGCAAAGGCGGCATTGGCGATCTCGACCTGCGCCGGGTGGATCAGCGTCTTGCCGTCGAACCCCATGTCGCGGCCCTGGTCGCATTCGGCCCGCAGCCCCTCGTCATCCTTGAAGGCATTGTAGACCCCGTCGACGATGACGCAGCCCGAGGCCTTCGCGGCCAGCAGGCAGAGTTGCAGCGAGGTCAGCATCGGCAGCCGGTCGGCACGGAAGCGCGAGTTCAGCTCCTTGGCCAGGTCGTTGGTGCCCATGACCATGCCCGCAAGCCGCGGATGCGCGCCGATCGCCTGCGCGTTCAGCATGCCCCTCGGCGTCTCCATCATCGCCCAAAGCGGCTTGCCCGTGAGCGCCGCCAGCGCGTCGAGCTGCGCCGGAGTTTCGACCTTGGGCAGCAGCACGGCGTCGCAATCCATGGCATCGGCCGCACGGGCATCCGCCTCGCCCCACTCGGTGTCGAGCCCGTTGATCCGCACAATCCGCGTGCGGTTGCCGTAGCCGCCCACGCCCAGCGCGGCGGCCAGCGTCTCGCGCGCGGCAGGTTTCTCCGCCGGGGCCACCGCATCCTCGAGGTCGAAGATGATCGCATCCACCGTGAGGTTGCGCGCCTTGTCCAGCGCCCGCTCCTTCGAGCCGGGGATGTAAAGTACCGAGCGATAGGGCCGCAGCGCGAGATCCATGCCTTCCTCCTTCGAGCAATAATCTTGCGCCAGTGATGCAATTGTTTTCCAAAAACTGCAAGGGCATTCATGCCGCGGCGCAGAAGAACGGCGCATTTTAACCGCGGGCGCATCCTTTACCAATCCTTCGGACTTGCCCCGCAGGCTCAAAGTCCGAGGCAGGTACCTCTCCTGCAAGCGTCTCTGATCGGCTACCTCATCCGGTCGCGCTTGCACCCCCCGTGAAAGGACCATCCCGTTGAAAGGAAAGCCGATGACGGCATATCCAACGACCTCCCTACCCGGGCCACAGCCCACCTCCGCATGGCGCGCATGGCTTGCGATATGCTTCTGCGCGGGCCTTGCCGCCCTGCCCTCCGCCGGGTACGCCGAGAGCCGGGCCTGCGGCCCGCGGGACGTGGTCGTCGCCCGGCTCGCCGAAACCTACGGCGAGACGCGACAGTCCATCGGTCTTGGCAGCGACAACGCGGTGATGGAGGTTTTCGCCTCCGACGAGACCGGCACATGGACGATCACCGTCACCTCCAGTACCGGCGTTACCTGCCTCGTCGCAAGCGGGCTGGCCTTCGAAACCCTCGCCGAACATCTCCCGCCCAAGGAAAGCGATGCCTGAATCGCGCAACCTGAGACCTGCTCCCTCCGGGAAATTCCGCGGAAGACTTGGCCTATGCCGGTCCAATCCTAGTTTCTGAGCGGAACTCTGTCATACTCGACAGGACGCAACGGAAGGGAGCCGGACGCGCCATGATCCGCACATCTATTCTCGCCGCCGCCAGCCTCGCCGCGGGGCTCGCTGGCACAGCAGAGGCCGACATCACCGTCTCGTCGAAGATCGACACAGAGGGCGGGCTGCTCGGAAACATGATCGCCCTCGCGCTCGAAGATGCGGGCCTGCCGGTCGAGCGGCGCCTGCAACTGGGCGGCACGCAGGTGGTCCGCGAGGCGATCCTCGCAGGTCAGATCGACATCTATCCCGAGTACACCGGCAACGCGGCCTTCTTCTTCAACGAGGCCGACGCGGAAACCTGGAAGGACGCCACTGCCGCCCATGACCGCGCCAAGGAACTCGACGCCGAAAACGGCATCACCTGGCTTAGCTCCGCCCCGGCGAACAACACCTGGGCCATCGCGGTGACCGGCCCCGTGGCCGAGGAAAACAGCCTCGACACGATGAGCGACTTCGGAAAATGGGTCGCGGGCGGTGGAGATGTGAAACTGGCGGCCTCGACGGAGTTCGTCTCCTCCCCCGCAGTGCTGCCCGCCATGCAGGAGACCTACGGCTTCGAGCTGACCGAGGACCAGACCGTGATCCTCTCGGGCGGCGACACCGCGGCGACGATCCAGGCCGCCGCGCGGGGCACCTCGGGCGTCAACGCGGCCATGGTCTACGGCACCGACGGCGGTGTCGGCGCAACCGGGCTCAAGGTGATGAAGGACGACAAGGGCGTGCAGCCGGTCTACGAACCCACCCCCATCGTCCGCGACGCCGTTCTCGAGGAATACCCCTCGATCCCCGAGGTGCTGAACCCGATCTTCGAAGGGCTGACGATGGAGACCCTGCAGGAGCTCAATGGCCGCATCCAGGTCGGGGGTGAGCCCGCCGAGGCGGTGGCACGCGACTACCTCACCAAATCCGGGGTGCTGGACTGATCGCGGTCACCTCGGAACAAGGCTTGACCGGGCGGGCGCTGTCCCCGCCCGGGCTGCTCTTCGCGGCGCTAGGGCTGGCGTCGCTCGCCCTGCCCTTCCTCACCCTGCGCGCCAACCGCATCGTCGCGGGCGAGGGTGTCATGCTCTGGGACTGCGCGCCAACGGCTGCGGTCATCGCGGGCGGCCTTGCCCTCGCTGCCGGGCTCGCGCTCGGCATCCCCGCAGGGGCACCCCTGCGCCGCCTCGGTGGCAGCCTGCTCGGCCTCGCCGGGCTGATCTTCCTGACCGCGCAAGGCGCCGCAAGCCAACTGGCCGGCGCCGGAGACCTCGCCCGGGTCTCTCCCGCCGCCGGGGCCTGGTGCCTGCTGCTGGTGCTGATGCTGCTGATGGCCGATGCCCTCTCGCAGCTCCGCCCCGGGCCGCGCGCCCGCGCCGGGCTCCTGGCGCTTCTGCTGGCCGCGCTGGCCGCGCTGCTCTTGTCCGGCGCGCTGTCTGATCTGTCGGTGATGCAGGAGTATGCCAGCCGCAAGGACGCCTTCCGCAGCGCTGCCCTGCGCCATCTCGCCCTCGCACTCGGCTCGCTTGGTGCCGCAGCGCTGATCGGCTTTCCGCTCGGCATCCTGTGCCACCGCAACGCCAGCCTGCGCGGCGCAACGCTGCCGGTCCTGAGCTTTCTGCAGACCATTCCCTCGCTCGCCATGTTCGGCATCATGATCCCGATCCTCGGCTGGGTGGCCACGACCTATCCCGCCGCCCAGGCGCTCGGCATCGCCGGCATCGGCTTTGCCCCCGCCTTCCTCGCGCTTGTGCTCTATTCGCTGCTCCCTGTGGCCGCCAATACCGTGACCGGGCTCGCCGCCACGCCCCCCCGCCGCGATCGAGGCCGCCCGCGGCATGGGCATGACCGGCATGCAGCGCCTGCGGAAGGTCGAGCTGCCGCTGGCCATGCCGGTGATCCTCGCCGGGCTGCGCATCGTGCTGGTGCAGAACATCGGCCTTGCGGTCATCGCCGGGCTGATCGGCGGCGGCGGCTTCGGCAGCTTCGTCTTCCAGGGCCTCAACCAGACTGCCACCGACCTCATCCTGCTGGGTGCGCTGCCCACCGTCCTCATGGCCCTTGTCGCGGCGATCGTCATGGACATCCTCGTCGACCTCACCCGCCGCACTCCGGAGCGTCAGACATGATCGAGATCGACAGGATCACAAAGCTCTACGGCCAGACCCGCGCTGTCGATGCCGTCTCGCTCACCGCCGAGACCGGCACGATCACCGCGATCGTCGGCACCTCGGGCTCGGGCAAGACCACGCTCTTGCGAATGATCAACCGGCTGGTGGAGCCCAGTTCGGGCGAGGTCCGCATCAACGGCGAGCCGACCCACGCGGTGAAGCCCCACCTCCTGCGCCGCCGCATCGGCTACGCGATCCAGGGCCATGGGCTCTTTCCGCACCACACGGTTGCGCGCAACATCGGGGCCGTGCCCGAGCTGCTCGGCTGGCCGAAGGAGAAGATCGCCGCCCGGGTGGACGAGTTGCTGACCCTCTTCGGCATGGAGCCCGCCGAATTTCGCGACCGACTGCCGCTGGAGCTGTCGGGCGGGCAGCAGCAGCGCGTCGGCGTCGCCCGCGCGCTGGCCTCGCGCCCGGACCTTCTGCTGATGGACGAGCCCTTCGGCGCGCTCGACCCGATCATCCGCACCCGCGCGCAGGAAGATCTGCGCGCCATCCAGCGCAAGCTCGGCTCGACGATCATGCTGGTCACCCACGACATGGACGAGGCGATCCGCCTCGGCGACCGCATCGCGGTGATGGATGGCGGGCGGCTGGTGCAATACGGCCCCCCGGAAGAGATCGTCGCCGCGCCAGCCACCGCCTTTGTCGCTGACATGGTCGGGGATGCCGAACGGCCCATGCGGCTGCTCTCGCTGATCCCCGTCTCCGATCTGGTCGAACCGGGCACCGCCGAAGGCGCCCCCCTGCCCGCAGAGGCGACCCTGCGCGAGGCGCTCTCCGCCTGCCTCTGGACCGGGCGCGAGGCGGTCCCCGTCGAAACGGAGGGCGCCCCCGCCGGGCGGGTCACGCTCGCGGCCATACGGGCGCGGGCGGAGCGCCACGCGTGAAACCGGGGATGTTCCTGCGCGTGGCGCTCATCGCGCTGCTGCTGGCGCTGGTGCTGAAGCCGGGAGCCTTCGCCCCGGCCTTCGCCCCCTTCGCGCCCGAGAACGGGCCGGTGATCTACACCCGCAGCTCGCTGCTCTCGCTTTCGCTGAGCCACCTCGGCCTTGTCGCCATGGCCTCGCTCGCCGCCACCATCGTGGCGGTGACGCTGGCGATCCTCGTCACCCGCCCCGCCGGCGCCGCCTTCCGGCCGCTCTCGCGCACCATCACCAATGTCGGCCAGACCTTCCCGCCGGTCGCGGTTCTGGCGCTCGCCGTCCCGGCACTCGGCTTCGGCGCGGGGCCGACGCTGGTGGCGCTCTTTCTCTATGGCCTCCTGCCGATCTTCGAGAACGCCATGACCGGCCTCTCGACCCTGCCCGCCAGCACCATGGAGGCGGCGCGCGGCATCGGCCTCAGCCGCTGGCAGAGGCTCTGGCGAGTCGAGCTGCCGCTGGCCCTGCCGGTGATCCTCGGTGGCATCCGCCTGTCGGTGGTGATCGCCCTCGGAACGGCGACCATCGGCTCGACGGTGGCGGCCCGCACGCTCGGCGAGGTGATCATCGCCGGGCTGCTGACCAGCAACACCGCCTTCGTGCTGCAGGGTGGGCTGATCGTCGGGCTCTTCGCGGTGCTGATCCATGACGCGCTGGTGCAGCTCGAGAAATATCTCGCGCAGCGCAGCGGGCGCGGCTGACACAGAAAAGAATCGCCTGATTGCCTGTGAATGCGGCATTTTGCGCGCGCAGGTTGAAGCGATCCGCGGCCCGACAGGTCCAGAGGGGCGCAGAAAGCATACCCTCGCATACCGGCGCTAACACACCGAAACTTAACACATTTACCGCAACCATGCCGCGTGGTCAGCAATCGAGCTTCCGTGATGCTGCTCCGCAGCGCCCTTGCGCGTCGGCGGCAGAGACCTTACGCAAGCGGCGGACTTCACAAATGGAGCGGAGAACAGATCCATGGCCAGACCCAAGATTGCCCTCATCGGCGCGGGACAGATTGGCGGCACGCTTGCACATCTCGCGGCCCTGAAGGAACTCGGCGACGTCGTGCTCTTCGACATCTCGGAAGGCACGCCGGAAGGCAAAGCGCTCGACATCGCGGAATCCGGCCCCTCCGAAGGCTTTGACGCGAAGCTCAAGGGCACCCAGGACTACGCCGACATCGCGGGCGCAGACGTCTGCATCGTCACCGCCGGCGTGCCGCGCAAGCCGGGCATGAGCCGCGACGACCTGCTGGGCATCAACCTCAAGGTGATGAAGTCGGTCGGCGAAGGCATCAAGGAAAACGCTCCCGACGCATTCGTCATCTGCATCACCAACCCGCTCGACGCGATGGTCTGGGCGCTGCAGAAGTTCTCGGGCCTGCCCGCGCACAAGGTCTGCGGCATGGCAGGCGTGCTCGACTCGGCGCGCTTCCGCCACTTCCTGTCGGTGGAATTCGACGTGTCGATGAAGGACGTCACCGCCTTCGTGCTCGGCGGCCACGGCGACACCATGGTGCCCTCCGTCCGTTACTCCACCGTCGCCGGCATCCCGCTGCCGGACCTGGTCGAGATGGGCTGGACCACGCAGGAGAAGCTGGACGCGATCGTGCAGCGCACCCGCGACGGCGGCGCCGAGATCGTCGGCCTGCTGAAGACCGGCTCGGCCTTCTACGCCCCCGCGACCTCGGCCATCGAGATGGCGGAAGCCTACCTCAAGGACCAGAAGCGCGTGCTGCCCTGCGCCGCCTACTGCGACGGCGAGTTCGGCCTGAAAGACATGTACGTGGGCGTGCCCACCGTGATCGGCGCCGGCGGCATCGAGAAGATCGTGAACATCAAGCTCAACAAGGAAGAGCAGGAGATGTTCGACAAGTCGGTCGCCGCGGTGAACGGCCTGGTCGAAGCCTGCAAGGGCATCGACGGCAGCCTGGCGTAAGCCCTGCCGGTGCCCACACGGGCACCAACAAATTTCGGGCCCCGGCAGCAACAGCGCCGGGGCCCTTGCTTTTTCGGTCTTCGCATTTCGCCTTCCGCAACGGCAGGACGCTGATTCTTTCGACGTGAGACGGCAATGGGATTTCACCACGACCGAGTTTGTGATCACGCTTTTTGAGCGCGTGATCACAACGGCAAGAAAATCTCGCAAATCTTCGCCGAAAGCCAAAAATCCCTTCGCACGAGGCGAACGACGCGCGTATACCGGCCGCGAAATCGCAGCAAGACGGGAAGAGTCTTCCATGAACATCCATGAATATCAGGCGAAAGCGCTCCTGCGCGAATACGGCTGCCCGGTTTCGGACGGCCGCGTCGTGCTCAGCGCCAACGAAGCCAAGTCCGCTGCCGGCGAGCTCGACGGTCCGCTCTGGGTCGTCAAGGCGCAGATCCACGCAGGTGGCCGCGGCAAGGGCAAGTTCAAGGAAGCCGAAGCTGGCGAGAAGGGCGGCGTCCGTCTGGCCAAGTCGGTGGAAGAGGCGGCTGAAGAAGCCAAGAAGATGCTTGGCAAGACCCTGGTGACCCACCAGACCGGTCCGGCCGGCAAGCAGGTCAACCGCATCTACATCGAGGACGGCTCGGACATCGAGCGCGAACTCTATCTCGCCCTGCTCGTCGACCGCGTCACCTCGCGCGTGTCCTTCGTATGCTCCACCGAAGGCGGCATGGACATCGAGGAAGTCGCAGCCTCGACCCCCGAGAAGATCCTGTCGTTCTCCGTCGACCCGGCCACCGGCTACCAGCCGTTCCACGGCCGCCGCGTTGCCTTCGCCCTCGGCCTCGAAGGCCCGGCGATGAAGCAATGCGTGAAGCTGATGGGTCAGCTCTACAAGGCCTTCATCGAGAAGGACATGGAGATGCTGGAGATCAACCCGCTGATCCTCATGCCCGGCGGCAACCTCAAGGTGCTCGACGCGAAGCTCGGCTTCGACGGCAACGCCATGTACCGCCAGCCCGACATCGCCAACCTGCGCGACGAGACCGAGGAAGACGCCAAGGAACTCGAAGCCTCCAAGTACGACCTCAACTACATCGCACTGGATGGTGAGATCGGCTGCATGGTGAACGGCGCGGGCCTGGCCATGGCGACCATGGACATCATCAAGCTCTACGGCGCAGAGCCTGCCAACTTCCTCGACGTCGGTGGCGGCGCGACCAAGGAGAAGGTGACCGAGGCGTTCAAGATCATCACGTCCGACAAGAACGTGAAGGGCATCCTCGTCAACATCTTCGGCGGCATCATGCGCTGCGACGTCATCGCCGAGGGCGTCATCGCCGCGGTGAAGGAAGTGGGCCTGCAGGTTCCGCTCGTCGTCCGCCTCGAAGGCACCAACGTTGAGCTTGGCAAGAAGATCATCAACGAGTCCGGCCTGGACGTGATCGCTGCCGACAACCTCTCCGACGGCGCCGAGAAGATCGTGAAAGCGGTCAAGGGCTGATGCGTCTGGGGGCGCTGCGGCGCTCCCTCCCCGGAATTCTGGCTGCGCCCGTCGCAGCGACAATCAGGAGAACGCCACAATGGCAGTCCTCGTTAACGAAAACACCAAAGTCATCTGTCAGGGCCTGACCGGCTCGCAGGGCACCTTCCACACCGAGCAGGCGATCGCCTACGGCACCAAGATGGTCGGCGGCGTGACCCCCGGCAAAGGCGGCCAGGAGCACCTTGGCCTGCCCGTGTTCAACTCGGTGCACGAAGCCAAGCACGTGACCGAAGCCAACGCCTCGGTGATCTACGTGCCGCCGCCCTTCGCTGCGGACTCGATCCTCGAAGCGATCGACGCCGAGATCGAGCTGATCATCTGCATCACCGAGGGCATCCCCGTCCTCGACATGATGAAGGTGAAGCGCGCGCTGGTGGACAGCAAGTCGCGCCTGATCGGCCCGAACTGCCCGGGTGTCATCACCCCCGACGCCTGCAAGATCGGCATCATGCCCGGCCACATCCACAAGCGCGGCTCGGTCGGCGTGGTCTCGCGTTCCGGCACGCTGACCTATGAAGCCGTGAAGCAGACCACCGACATGGGCCTCGGCCAGTCGTCGGCTGTTGGCATCGGCGGCGACCCCATCAAGGGCACCGAGCACATCGACGTGCTGGACATGTTCCTCGACGATCCGGAAACCCAGTCGATCATCATGATCGGCGAGATCGGTGGTTCGGCAGAAGAGGAAGCGGCAGAGTTCCTCGCCGAGCAGAAGAAGAAAGGCCGCTGGAAGCCGACCGCCGGTTTCATCGCGGGCCGCACTGCTCCTCCGGGCCGCCGCATGGGCCACGCTGGCGCGATCGTCGCCGGTGGCAAGGGCGACGCCGAGTCCAAGATCGAGGCGATGAAATCCGCCGGTATCGTGGTCGCGGACAGCCCGGCGACGCTTGGTGAAGCTGTCATGAAAGCCATCAAGGGCTAAATAGCACAGCGCGGGGCGGCACGTCCGCCCCGCACCCCCTGCAGGGTTCCGGCCCGAACGCGACCCGGAGCATCATGACGGGGGCCTTTCCCGAAGGCCCCCCTCCTGCTGCTTCAACGATCGGTCAGAAAGGAATGCGCGCGATGACGGATCAAGGCTCGAATGACCAGTTCCACGCCCTCAGCTTCATGCAGGGTGCGAACGCGGAATATCTCGAACAGATGTACGCCCGCTATGCAAACGACCCCTCCGCGGTGGACGAGGCGTGGAGCGAGTTCTTCAAACAACTCGGCGACGACGAGACCAGCGTGAAGGCCGAGGCGCAGGGCGCCTCCTGGGAGCGCGCCGACTGGCCGCCGACCCCGAACGACGACCTGACCGCCGCGCTCACTGGCGAATGGCCGCTGATGCCCGCCGCCGAGGCGAAGGGCGCCGGCAAGAAGATCGCCGAGAAAGCCGCCGAGAAGGGCGTCGCGGTCACCGACGACCAGATCAAGCGGGCCGTGCTCGACTCGATCCGTGCGCTGATGATCATCCGCGCGCACCGCATCCGCGGTCACCTCGCGGCCGATCTCGACCCACTGGGCCTGCACGGCCGCGACCCGCACCCCGAGCTCGACCCCAAGGCCTACGGCTTCACCGAAGCCGACATGGACCGTCCGATCTTCATCGACAACGTGCTCGGCCTGCAGGTCGCCTCGCTGCGCGAGATCATGGGCGTGCTCAAGCGCACCTACTGCGGCACCTTCGCGCTGCAGTACATGCACATCTCGGACCCCGAGCAATCCGCTTGGCTCAAGGAGCGCATCGAGGGCTACGGCAAGGAAGTCAAATTCACCCGTGAGGGCCGCAAGGCGATCCTCAACAAGATGGTGGAAGCCGAGGGCTTCGAGAAGTTCCTGCACGTCAAGTACATGGGCACCAAGCGCTTCGGCCTCGACGGCGGCGAGTCGCTGATCCCTGCGATGGAGCAGATCATCAAGCGCGGCGGCAGCCTCGGCATCAAGGAGATCGTCTTCGGCATGCCGCACCGCGGCCGCCTGTCGGTGCTCGCCAACGTGCTGCAGAAGCCCTACCGCGCGATCTTCAACGAATTCCAGGGCGGCTCGTTCAAGCCCGAGGACGTGGACGGTTCCGGCGACGTGAAATACCACCTCGGCGCCTCTTCGGACCGCGAGTTCGACGGCAACAAGGTGCACCTGTCGCTGACCGCCAACCCCTCGCACCTCGAGGCGGTGAACCCGGTGGTCCTGGGCAAGGTCCGCGCCAAGCAGGACCAGCTCGGCGACACCGAGCGCACCCAGGTTCTGCCGGTGCTGCTGCACGGCGACGCGGCCTTCGCGGGCCAGGGCGTCGTGGCCGAGTGCTTCGCGCTCTCGGGCCTGCGCGGCCACCGCACCGGCGGCACCATCCACATCGTGGTGAACAACCAGATCGGCTTCACCACCGCGCCGCACTTCTCGCGCTCCTCGCCCTACCCCACCGACAACGCACTGGTGGTCGAGGCGCCGATCTTCCACGTCAACGGCGATGACCCCGAGGCCGTGGTGCACGCCGCCAAGGTCGCGACCGAGTTCCGCCAGAAGTTTGGCAAGGACGTGGTCATCGACATCTTCTGCTATCGCCGGTTCGGTCACAACGAGGGCGACGAGCCCATGTTCACCAACCCGATCATGTACAAGAAGATCAAGCAGCAGAAGACCACGCTGACGCTCTACACCGATCGTCTCGTCAAGGACGGGCTGATCCCCGAGGGCGAGATCGAGGACATGAAGGCTGCCTTCCAAGCGCACCTCAACGAGGAATTCGAGGCCGGCAAGACCTACAAGCCGAACAAGGCCGACTGGCTCGACGGCCGCTGGTCGCACCTCGACGCGCAGAAGGAAGGCAACTACCAGCGCGGCGAGACGGCGATCGCGCCCGAGACCATGGCCGATGTCGGCAAGGGGCTGACCACCGTCCCCGAGGGCTTCCCGCTGCACAAGACCGTGGGCCGTTTCCTCGAGGCGCGATCGAACATGTTCGAGAGCGGCAAGGGCTTCGACTGGGCGACCGGTGAAGCACTGGCCTTCGGCTCGCTGCTGACCGAGGGCTACCCGGTCCGCCTCGCCGGCCAGGACTCGACTCGCGGCACCTTCTCGCAGCGCCACTCGGGCCTGATCAACCAGGACAACGAAGAGCGCTACTACCCGCTCAACAACATCCGCGAGGGCCAGGCCCGCTACGAGGTGATCGACTCGGCGCTGTCCGAATACGCGGTCTCGGGCTTCGAATACGGCTACTCGCTGGCCGAGCCCAACGCGCTGACGCTCTGGGAAGCCCAGTTCGGCGACTTCGCCAACGGCGCGCAGATCATGTTCGACCAGTTCATCTCGTCGGGTGAATCGAAGTGGCTGCGCATGTCGGGCCTCGTCTGCCTGCTGCCGCACGGCTTCGAAGGCCAGGGCCCCGAGCACAGCTCGGCGCGCCTCGAGCGCTTCCTGCAGATGTGCGGCCAGGACAACTGGATCGTGGCCAACGTCTCGACCCCGGCCAACTACTTCCACATCCTGCGCCGCCAGCTGCACCGCAGCTACCGCAAGCCGCTGATCCTGATGACGCCGAAATCGCTTCTGCGTCACAAGCTGGCGGTCTCCGAGGCGAAGGACTTCGTCACCGGCTCCTCGTTCCACCGCGTCCTCTGGGACAGCGCGGAATCCGGCGAAAGCGCAACCAAGCTGGTGTCGGACGACAAGATCAAGCGCGTCGTGATGTGCTCGGGCAAGGTCTATTACGACCTGCTCGAGGAGCGCGACGCCCGCGGCATCGACGATGTCTACCTGCTGCGGGTCGAGCAGTTCTATCCCTTCCCGGCAATCTCGCTGGTCAAGGAGCTGGAACGCTTCAAGGGCGCCGAGATGGTCTGGTGCCAGGAAGAGCCCAAGAACCAGGGCGCCTGGACCTTCATCGAGCCCAATATCGAATGGGTGCTGGGGCGCATTGACGCCACGCACAAGCGGCCGGTCTATGTCGGTCGCGCCACCTCGGCCTCGCCCGCAACGGGCCTGGCCAGCCAGCACAAGGCACAGCAAGAGGCGCTTGTGAACGAAGCGCTGACCATCGAAGGGAAATGAAGCGATGACGACCGAAGTGCGCGTCCCCACGCTGGGTGAATCCGTGACCGAAGCCACGGTGGCCACCTGGTTCAAGAAGCCCGGTGACGCCGTCGCCGTGGACGAGATGCTCTGCGAGCTCGAGACCGACAAGGTGACCGTCGAGGTCCCCTCCCCGGTCGCCGGCGTCCTTGCGGACATCGTGGCCAAGGAAGGCGACACCGTGGGCGTCGACGCCCTGCTCGCCAATGTCGCCCCCGCGGGCGAAGCCGGTGCCGAGGCGGTCGAGGAACGCCCCTCGGCCAAGGCTGCCGAAGCGCCCGCCGCCGCGGGCGGCGAAGAGGTCAAGGTGATGGTCCCCACGCTGGGCGAATCCGTCTCCGAAGCCACGGTGGCCACCTGGTTCAAGAAGGTCGGTGACAGCGTCGCCGCCGACGAGATGCTCTGCGAGCTCGAGACCGACAAGGTTTCGGTCGAAGTGCCCGCGCCCGCCGCAGGCACGCTGACCGCGATCCTCGCCGAGGAAGGTGCCACCGTTCAGGCCGGCGGCCAGCTCGCCGTGCCCGGCGGCGCAGGTGCCGCTGCCGCTCCGGCA
>NZ_NTHN02000056.1 GCF_002300555.2 Alloyangia mangrovi
CGCCAGTGCCCCCGCGGCGATCGCCGCGCGCAGATCGGCGGGCGCGCCGGGCAGCGCGCCGAGATTGGCGACCTCGGATCCCTCGACGCGGCCCCAGGAGGCGCGGCCGTCGTGTTCAAAGCTGATGAAACGCATGATGGATGTCCTTCCCTGTCCCTGCCGTCACGACGAGGCGGCCTGCGCCGCCGCGGGCTGCGTCAGCCCCAGCGCCCGCCCGAGGCGGGTGATCTCGGCGCTCATCTGGGGCGCGCTTGCCGCCAGCGCCGCGGTGTAGAAATCGGGGCGCAGCAGGACGTGGGCCGCATCCCTCGCGCCCAACCACGCAGCGAGATGCCCCTCGGGGTCGGCCACGTCGCGGCTCAATACGAGCTGCCTTGCGCCGAGCCGCGCCAGCACCGCGCCTGCCTCGGCGCTCAGCGCCGCCTCGCCGCGTGACAGCAGCACCCAGCCGCCGCCGGTCACCGCGTCGAAGAGCCCGCCGTCCGCACGCACCACGGGGTTGATGAAGCGCTCGCCCGCCCCGGCGCCGACAAGGTCGGAAGCAATCGGCGCGATGAGTTCGGCCGCGGTCCGGATGTCCTGTTGCGCCCGGACCCGCACGTCGCGCGCCCTGGCCTCCTCGGGGTCGAGCACGCAGATGTACTTGCCCGCCTCGATCGCCTTGCCGATCACGTGGCGCACCTGCGCGTCGCGCTCGGCCTGGTAGCTGTCGAGCAGCGTGGCGTCAGCCTGTCCCGCCAGCACCAGCTCGAGCTTCCAGGCGAGGTTGGCGACGTCGCGCAGCCCGTGGCACATGCCCTGGCCGAAGAAGGGCGGCGTCTGGTGCGCGGCATCCCCGGCGAGCAGCACCGGCCCGACGCGCCAGTCGGTCGCGACCAGCCCGTGGAAACGGTAGGTGGCGGCGCGGATGATCCGGTGATTTGCCCCCTGCACCCAGGGTGCGACCAGCGCTGCGACGGTCTCGGGCCGCGACATTTGCGCGTCGTCCTCGCCCGGCAGCAGCATGAATTCCCAGCGGCGGTGGTTGCCCCGCCCCGGCACGATGGTCGCCGGGCGGGAGGGGTCGCACATCATCACCGACAGGCACTGCAGGTTCGCTCCCTCGGCGACGCCCGTCAGCGCGGGGAAGGAGATCGGCCCGTCGACCTCGGCATCGACCACCAGCCAGGGCTCCTCGAAATCGAGGTCGTCGAGCGTCACGCCAAGCGCCTTGCGCACCGTGCTGCGCGCGCCGTCGGTGCCGAGCACCCAGCGCGTGTTGATGCTCTCGCCCCCGGTCAGCGCCAGCCGGGCCTGATCGCCCAGCACCTCGAGCCCGGTCACCTCGCAGCAGAGGCGCAGCGTCACGTTCGGATGGCGCGCGAGCCCGGCGCGCAGCACCGCTTCGAGCTCGGGCTGGTAGAAGAAGTAGTCGTTGGCATAGCCGAAGGGCCGCGGCTTGCCCGCCGCGCTCAGGTAACGGATGACGCCGTGGTCGGCCCCGATGTGCAGGTGCCCGTCGGCGGGCAGCAGCAGGCCTTCGAGCGGCGCCAGCAGGTCCGCGTCGGCAAGCAGGCGGAGCATCTCGTGGTCGACATGCACCGCGCGCGGCAGCGCGTAGGGCGCGGCGTCGCGGTCGAGCACCAGCACGCGCAGCCCGGCCCGACCGAGCAGGTTCGCGGCAAAGGCGCCGACGGGACCGCAGCCGACGATGGTCACATCCCACTCGGGCGTCATGTCTATTCCTCCAAGTCTTTTGGGCAGGTTTTTCAGCGAGCGGCGAGGGCGGGCCGCCATCAGTAGAGTAGCCCCGGCAGCCAGAGCGCGAGCTGCGGCACCGCGAAGAGCACCACCACCAGCACCACTGGCGCGATCAGGAAGGGCAGGATGCCCCGGTAGAGCGTTCCCATCGACAGTGACGCGCTCTGCGCCTTGATGATGAAGAGGTTCATTCCCACCGGCGGGGTGATCAGCCCCAGCTCGACCAGCACCGCCACCAGCACGCCGAACCAGATCGGGTCGAAGCCGAAGCCGGTGACGACCGGCAGGAAGACCGGGACGGTGATCAGCACCATGCCGATGCCCTCGAGGAAGCAGCCCATGACGATGTAGAGCAGGATGATCAGCGCCATCACCAGCGCCGGCGACAGCTCGGCCGCCTGCGCCAGCGCCAGCAGCTTCTCGGGCAGGCGCGTCTGGACCACGAAGTTGGCGAACATGGTGGCGCCGATGATGATCATGAAGAGCGCGCAGGAGATGATGACCGTCGCCTGCACCGCGCGGGTGAAACCCTCAAGGCTGAGCGTGCGGCGCAAGAAGCCGATCACCACCGCGCCGAAGGCGCCGACCGAGGCGGCCTCGTTGGGGCTGAAGATCCCCGCATAGATGCCGCCGATCGAGACGAGGAACAGCAACATGAACTGCCAGGGCCGCAACAGCGCCCGGAAGCGCTCGGCCGTGGTCACCGTCTCGGCCCCCGCCGCCGGGCCCGAGCGGCCAGCGAGCAGCACAGAGACCACGACGTAGAGCAGCATCAGCACGATGCCGGGGATCAGCGAGGCGGCGAAGAGCCGGGCCACAGAGGCCTCGGCGATCGAGCCGTAGATCACCAGGATGATCGAGGGCGGGATGAGGATGCCGAGCGAGCCGCCGGCGGCGACCGAGGCGGCGGCATAGCCGTCCTCGTAGCCCGCCTTCTGCATCTCGGGCAGGGCGATGCGGGTCATGCTGGCGGCGGTCGCCACCGACGAGCCGCAGATCGCCCCGAAGGCGCCCGAGGCGGCAATCGAGGCGATCGAAAGCCCGCCGCGCACCCCTGTGGTGAAGACGCGCGCCGCGCCGAAGAGCTCGGACGACATGCGCGAGCCCGAGGCGACCTCGCCCATCAGCACGAAGAGCGGGATGACCGAGAGCCCGTAGCTCGAGGCGGTGTCGAAGGTGCCGGTCCCGGCGAGCAGCGCGGCAACGGAAAGATCGTTGAGCAGCAGGTTCCCGACGATGCCGACCAGCGCCAGCGCCAGCCACACGGGTTGCCGCAGGAAGAGCAGCAGGAACATCGAGCCGATGCCGGTGAGGCCGAGGGCGAAGGCGCTCATGACTCCACCTCCGCGGCATGGGCCGCGTCCGCCGCTTGCCCGAGCACCCGGCGCAGCGCCGCCCAGCCAGTGCCTGCGAGCCCGGCGAAGGCCACGGCCCAGAGCGTCCAGAGCGGCACGCCCAGCTCCAGCGAGCGGTCGCCGTAGACATAGGCATCATGCGCCGGGCCGAACATCGACCAGCCGAGGAAGACAAGGAAGACGAGCGTGCCCAATGAGGCGAGCAGCTTCAGCAGGCCCAGCATCGCCGCGGGCAGCATGTCGTCGACGATGTCGATGAGGATCTCCCCCTGCCGCGCCACCACCGGCGCCATGCCGAAGAACACCATGACCAGCAGCCCGAAGCCGACCACGTCATAGGCGCCCCGCACGGGGATGTTGAAGACGAAGCGCAGCACCACGTCGGCGACCACGGTGAGCATCATCACGACGACGGCCAGCGAGGCGATGACATGGAAAAAGCGCGTCAGGCGGTCCGGGGGCATCATGCTCGGTCCAGTTCCAGTGAAGTGAGGGGGTCGCTGCGCCCGGCCCCGCGCAGGGACCGGGCGCGACGGATCATTGCGTGTAGGCCGACAGGAATTCCGAGCCCGGCTTGCCCGCGTCATCGACCGCCTTGACCGTGGCCGTGACGATCGGGGCGACATCGGCGCGCAACGTGGCGAGCTGGTCGTCCGACAGCTTGACGATCTGCACGCCGCCCTCCGCCATGTAGGCGCGGCCCTCGGCCTCGCCCTCGTCGAACATCTTGCCGAAGGCCTCGGCGCGATCGGGGCCGGTGGTCTCGTCCACCAGCTTGCGCAGCTCGGGGCTGAGCCGGTCATAGGCCTTGTCGCCCATGACCACCGCGAAGGCGGCCGAGGCGAAGCCGGGCTCGATCGAGTAGCCGAGCACCGGGGCAAGGTCGAAGGACTTGGTCGCCTCGAAGGGGAAGGCGGTGCCGTCCACCACGCCCTTGGCCAGCGCGTCACCGGTCTCGGCGGGCTGCACCGGCACCGGCGAGGCGCCGAGCGCCTCGATCAGCTGCTGCCAGATCGCCCCGGCGTAGCGGATTCGCAGGCCCTTGAAGACCGACAGATCCGACGGATCGGCCGACTTGAGGTGCAGTTTCAGCGGCGGGGTGACCGCCATCCACAGGATATGCGTGCCGGCATGCTCATCGGCGAGGTATCCCGGCGCCAGCTCGGTCAGCCGGCGCGAGGTGATCGCGCTGTCGTTGCCCGCGGCCGGGTAGGTCAGCGGCAGGCCGGCGAGCTCGGCCATCGGGAAGCGCCCCGGGGTCGCGCCGCTCAGCACCACCGCCACGTCCGCGGCGCCGGTCCGTGCGAGGTCGAACTGCCGCGGCGCCGGGCCGAGCTGGCCCGAGGGGAAGAGCTCGACGGTCAGTTCGCCGTTGCTCTTCGCCGCCAGTTCCTCGCCCCATTGCGTGAGCATCCGGTTGAACGCGTGGTTGGGCGGCAAGAAGGTCGAGACCTTCAGCGTTTCCGCAAATGCTGCGGGGGCGAGCCCCAATGCCAGCGCCGCGGCGCACAGCGATCCTTTGATCTTCATGTTCCTCACTCCCTGTTTTGATCTCGTGTCCTGCCGGTCCCCTCCCGGTCCGGTCAGCGCAGGTCCTCCCACTTGCGCGCGAGCCCGGGCCAATGCGCCGAGCCGCCCTGCCGCATCTTCTCGCTGCCCGCCGCGTCGGCAAAGGCGGCGATCCCCGCGGCATAGCTGGGCCGCGCCTGCATCGCGGCCAGCCATGTCCCGATGGCCGGAAACTCTTCCAGCCAGAGCCCGGCGAAGCCGAGCCGCGCGATCCGGTCGACATAGGCGACCAGCGCGACGTCGACCTTCGAAAAGGACTCGCCCATCATCCAGGGCCCCTGCCCCAGCGCCGCCTGCATGTCCCCGAAGGCGCGGCGCAGCTGGCGCAGCGCCTGCTCGACGAAGACGGCATCCAGCCCCTCGTCCAGCAGCGTCCGGCGTTTCATCCGGGCCACCGGGTCGGGCATCCGCGCCAGTATCTGCGCGATCTCCTCGGGCGTGCGGCTGGCGCGGATCGCGCCGCGCATCGCGGTCGAGAAGGAAAGCGTGTTGATCGCCGCGTGGATATCCAGCGTCCGCAGCAACCAGTGCGCCGATGCCACCTCGGCGGTGCGGCCCTTCGGCGAGAGCCGTCCGCCGCCCTTCTCGCGGTCGAGGTAGTCGAGGATCAGGCTCGACTCGACCACCACCAGCCCGTCATCGACCAGCGTCGGCACCACGGCGGCGGGGTTGAGCAGCAGGTAGGCGGGCGCGAACTGGTCGCCCTTCTGCAGGTCGAGCAGCACACCCTCATAGGGCAGGTCGAGCTCGCCGAGACACACGCGGACCTTTTGCGAGCAGACGCTGGTCGGGCCGTGGTAGAGCGTGAGCATGGGTCCTCCTCCCCGCCTGCGGTCAGGTCTCGGCGGCGACCGGGTTGCGCAGCGTGCCAAGACCCTCGATCTCGACCTCGACCACGTCGCCCGCGCGCATCCAGAGCGGCGGCGTGCGCTTGGCCCCGACCCCGCCGGGCGTGCCAGTCGCGATGACGTCGCCGACCTCGAGTTCGGTGAACTCCGAGCAGTATTCGACGATCCGCGCGAGATCGAAAATCATGTCCGAGAAACGCGCCTCCTGGACGATCTCGCCGTTGAGCCGGGTGCGGATCGCCTGCGGTCCGATCTCGCCCATCTCGTCCGGGGTCATCATCCAGGGACCGAATGCGCCTGTGCCGGGGAAGTTCTTGCCCGGGGTGAACTGGTGGGTGTGGCGCTGGTAGTCGCGGATGCTGCCGTCGTTGTAGCAGGCGTAACCGGCGATGTGGCTCAGCGCCTCGGCGCGGGGGATGTAGCGGCCGGGCTTGCCGATGACGATGGCCAGCTCGCCCTCGAAGTCGAGGTTGTCCGACACTTTCGGCACCGGGATCGTGGCAAGATGGCCGGTCTGGCTGTTGGCGTAGCGGGCAAAGATCGTCGGATGCGCGACCTCACTGCGCCCGGTCTCCTTGCGGTGGGTCTCGTAGTTGAGCCCGACGCAGAGGATCTTCGGCGGGTTCGGCAGCACCGGCAGCCACTCGACCTCGGCCAACGGATAGGCCTGCGCCCCGGCTTCAGCCTCGGCCACGCCGGCGAGCCCGCCCGCGATCGCTGTCCGAAGATCGGCATAGCGCGCCGTCAGCGCCGCGCCGACATCGACGAAGGCCTCCTCCGTCACGATCCCCCAGCTCTGCCGTCCGGCAATCTTCACCGTCGCAAGTTTCACACCGTGTCTCCCGTCACGCCGCGCATCGCGGCCCCTCCTCCGGCGCATCCCGGAGGCCGCCGCTGATCCTTGGGTAATATACAAATTACGACTCATCAACATAATTTATATTTTTTCTTTTCGAGGTACATAATGTATGGAGACACCAAGGAAGAGAGACGGGGACCGGATGGACCACAGCACGCCAGACAGCACCAAGACCACCAGCCTTGCCGGATCGATCCACGACCGGCTGCGCACGGATATCCTGACCGGGCGACTCGAGCCGGGGCTGAAGCTGCAGATGAAGCTGCTGACCGAGCGCTACGACGCCGGGCAGACCCCCCCTGCGCGAGGCGCTGAACCGGCTGTCCTCCGAGGGGCTGGTCGAAAGCCGGGTGCAGCGGGGCTTCTACGTGAAGCCGGTGCACCTCGACGAGCTGCGCGAGCTGACCAAGACCCGCTGCTGGCTCGAGGCGCTGGCGCTGCGCGAGTCGATCGCCCATGCCACGCCCGACTGGGACGAGGAGCTGATCATCGCCCACCACCGGCTGACCCGCACGCCGCGCTCGCTCGACCCCGAGCGTTTCGAGGACAACCCCGAGTGGGAGCGCCTGCACCGCGACTTCCACAAGGTGCTGATTTCGCGCTGCGGCTCGACGCCGCTGCTGGAGTTCTGCGAGCAGCTGGCCGACCGGCTCTACCGCTACCGGATGCTTTCGATCCGCAAGGTCTTCACCACACGGCACGTCAAGGACGAGCATGCCGAGATCCTGCAGCTGGTGCTCGACCGCGACAGCGAGAGGGCGACCGAGGCGCTGACCCACCATTACAAGCGCACCGCCGACGCGGTACTGAAGGACCTCGGCACGCCGGACCCGCGGGAAGACGGCTGAGCCCCTTCCCGCGCCCGTCACGCGTCAGCGCTCCTGCCCGGCCAGCAGCGCCTGCAGGGTGACAAAGCCCAGAAGGTCGCGGCCGAAGGTGTCGTCGGCGGTGCCGAAATGGCTGACGATCGAGATATGGTTGTGCCCCGGCGCCGAGGCGATCAGCGGCAGGCGGCCGTCGCGCTCGGCCAGCGCCTCGATCATCCGCCGGGTCTGGTCGATGATCACGTCGGGCTCGTTCTGGGCATAGGCGATCATCACCGGGATCTCGCGCCCAGCGACCGCGCCCACGACCGATTGCGCCGCGCGGTCCCCCTTGGCACCGTAGTAGAGCAGGTCGCGCTCGGGATCGAGGTCTCGCCCCCGCAGGTCCGCCACCGGGGGCGAGATCAGCACCGCGCCGATCACGCCGTCATCGGCGTGCTGCAGCTCCTCGCGGAAGACGTAGTCGGCCACGTGCATCGCCCCGGCGGAATCGCCGATGACCACGATCTTCGACGGATCGCCGCCGTGTTCAGCCACGTGCGCCGACAGCCAGCCGAGCGCCGCGCCGACGTCCTCGGCCCCGGCGGGCCACTGCGCCGCGGGCGCGAGCCGGTAATTCATCGTCACCGCGACCACGCCCTGCCGTGCGAACCAGCGCGCCATGTTGACGATCTCGCCCTTGTCGCCGCGCACGAAGCCGCCGCCATGGACCAGCAGCACCACCGGCAGCGCCTCGGCACCCGCGGGGGCGCGGAGGTCGAGCAGGTTGCGCGCGTCCGGCCCGTAGGGTTGGTCCGCGGCGACGGTAAGCCCGGCATCGTCCGCCCCTGCCAGCATCTGACCGTAGAGCTTCATCGTGGCGCCGACCATCTCGCGCGACATCTCGCGGCCAAGCCCCTGCAGCGTGGCCAGCGCCTCGGGCGTGTCGGTGATCTGCGCCGACGCGGGCAGCGCCAGCACCGCGGCCAGCATCAGTGCGGGCAGCGAAAGTCGTGTCGTCATCTCGGGTCCTCCTCCCCTCGTTGCGCCCTCCTCAGGCGCCGATCGTCCTATCCAGGAATGCGCGGATCGTCGGCCAGACCGGGGCCTGGACCGGCACCTCCGCCTCGCCGCCCGCCGCCGCGCTGCGCCAGCGCATCATCTCGCGCGGGCCCGCCGCGTCCATGTCGGTGCGGTTGAGAAAGCCGTGGCCCAGCCCCTCGATCCTCAGCAATTCGGCCCGCGCCCCCGCCGCGTCCAGCCCGTCGAAGAGGCCGCGGCTCTGCGCGAACGGGATCGCGCTGTCGTAGCTGCCGTGCAGGATCAGGAAGGGCGGCGCATCGGGCCGCGCCCGCGTCGAGGGATCGGCGGCGGCGGCGCGCTCCGGCAGCGCGGCGACCGTGCCGCCGAGGAACAGGCACTCCAGCGCCTCGGGATCGGTCATCGGGCGCGGCGGCGGCAGGTGCGCGGACTCGGGATCGGTTCCGGGCAGCGCCGCGGGATCGCGCTGCGCGTCGAGCAGGGCGAAGCTCACCGGCCCGTAGCCGTCGACCACCGCCGCCACCTCCGACGAGACGCCCGGCCACTCGTCCGAGATGAACTCCGCCGGGGCCAGCGCCGCGAGGCTCGCGAGGTGGCCACCCGCCGACGAGCCGAGCAAGGCGATGCGTCCGGGGTCGATGCCGTAGTCGTCCGCGTGGCTGCGCAGCCAGCGCACCGCGGTGGCCGTGTCGATCACCGCTGCCGGGAACGGCGCCTCGGTGCTCAGCCGGTAGTCGATCGAGACCATGGCGTAGCCGCTCTCGGCGAAGTGCCGCGACAGGTCCGGCGCCAGCCGCCGGTCGCCGAAGCGCCAGCCGCCGCCATGCAGGAAGATCACCGCCGGGTGCGGCCCGAGGCACTCGGGCAGGTAGACGTCCGCCAGTCGCGGGACGCCACCCGCGCGCGAGAAGACCTGGTCGGCCAGCAGCCGCACGCCGGGGCGCAGCGCGGGCAGTTCGGCGCGGCTCATGCGTCGGCCCCGGGTTTTGCCCCCTCGGGCCGTCCCAGCGGCACGATGTCGAGCGCGTCGAGCTTTGCCAGAACGCGGTCGAAGCGGAAGGGCGGCGGGTCCTGCGGATAGACGGTGCGGTCGGTGGGATCGCCGAGCGTGTAGAAGAATTCCTCGAAGACGCCGGGCACCAGCCAGCCGATGATCTTGGTGTAGGGCTCGAGGAACTGGAAGGCATGCGGCGTGCCGCGCGGCACGAAGAGGAAGTCGCCCGGCGCCAGCTCGAGCTCCTCCTCCCCCGCGCGCATACGGATCCGGCCCGCGGCACAGAAGAAGGTCTCGTCGTGCCTGAGGTGCATGTGCGGCGGGATCATCGGACCCTGCGGCCCCTCGGTCAGCAGGGTGAGGAAGCGCCCGTCGCTCTGCGCATTGCCCCCGGCAAAAGTGAAGAGCTGGTCGGCCACCACCAGATGCGCGCCGCAGCCCGCCTCGAGCACGTAGGGCACGGCCGCGTCCGGCAACGCGCGCAGCGGCGCCCGGACCGGCAGACCCTCGGACAGCGCGCCGAGGATCTCGGTGTCGCAGCCGGGCGCGTTGGCCTCGGTCAGGTCCGCCCATGTCCCCGCGTCCCGGTCGGGTTGCACGTAGCCCGCGTATGGCGTGCCCAGCCCGGCGAGCAGCCCGCCCGCCTCGGCCCCGGTGTGGAAGAGCATCGCGCGGTTGCGCAGCCGCGTCATGCGCAGGCCATAGTCCGTGCCCGCGGGGATCGAGGCGTAATCGCCCCCGACCAGCCGCCAGCAGGCGCCCTGCATGAAGAGCTCGATTTCGCCCTCGAGCACCTGCAGTGCCACGTGGCTCTGCGCATGGCGCAGCATCGGCAGCCCCGCGTCGCGCCCGCCGGTCAGCATCGACAGCGCGAAAGCCCCGCCTGTCTCGGCCGCACCCGCGTAGGCCGAGGTGACCATGCCGCCGACAAGATGACGCGGCCCCATGCCCGCGCGGATGCCGTAGGGCGCGGCCTCTCCGGGCAAATGGTTGAAACGCATGAGCTGTCCTCCCGCCGTGGCGTCGTGGTCTCGTGACCCCGACTTATCCGGCAGAAGCGACCCAAGCGGAAATTGATTGTTTGGACCGTGACCTATCGGTCCGGTGAATGTATCGCCCCGCCCTCTCCCGGCTCGCGCGCGAGGGTCATCATCAGATCGCAGAGCCAGCGCAGCCCAGTGTCACCCTCGGCATGACGGCCCCATTGCAGCACCAGTCGGTTCGCAGGAATGTCAAAGGGCAGCGGACGCACCGCCAGCGGCAGCACCTCCGCGAACTGCCGCGCGGTGCGGTCGGGCAGCGTGCCGAGCCGCTCGGTGCCGAGCACGTGCCAAGGCACCGCGGCATGACCCGAGACGGTGACGCTGCCCGAGAGCTGGCCGTGCAGCTGTTCGACGAGAATGCGGTCGATCGGCGTCTTGCGGTCGGGGCCAAGCTCGAGCAGCACGTGATCCGCGCCGACATAGGCCTCGGCGGTCAGCGGACGCGCGGCGATCTCGGCATCGCGCCAGCAGATCACCGAGTAGGGCTCATCGTAGAGTGGCGCCTGCGGATGGCCGCCCGCGGCATATTGCAGGGGGATGGCCAGCAGGTCGATCTCGCCCCGGTCGAGCTGCGCCTGCGGGTTGCCGCCGAGCGGGCGCACCACCAGCCGGATGCGCGGCGCGCGCGTCCGCACCTCGCGGCCGACGCAGGCAAGAAAGCCCAGCGAGACCGCCTCGGCCGCCATGATGGTCACCTGCCGGTCCTGCGCCGCGGGGTCGAAGGCGCCGGGCACCAGGACCCGCGCCTCGATCTGCCGCAGCACCGCCGCGACCTCACGGTGCAGCACCCGGCCGCGGTCGGTCTGCGCCATCTGCCGCCCGACCCGGACCAGCAGCTCGTCCTCGAAATGATCGCGCAGGCGGGCCAGCGCGTTGCTGGTCGCCGCTTGGCTGAGGTTAAGCCGCCGCGCCGCCGCGCTGACGCTGCTTTCGTCGAGCAGCGCCTCAAGGGCGACCAACAAGTTCAGATCGAGTCCACGAAAGCGCATGGTGGGCCTGCCTCAAAAACTCTGTTGCACCAGGTGTGCAGCAATCCGAAAAAGTTCTCAGCCCGATTCTATAGATAAGCGTCGGCTGACTGAAAGCCTCGAACGGCGCGGCTTGAGAGCTAGCAGGATGCACTGATTTCTGTGGCCCTACATGCTTCACGGCTGCGACAAAGAGGGGTGACATGAGCGATCTCTTCTGGCGAACCGACGCGCAGATGGCACGTTTGGCCCGTCCTTTCCCAAGTCACAAGGGAAATCCCGGGTTGACGGAAAGCGGGTGCTGAGCGCATCGAGATAACATTCGGCAGGATCAAGGAACGGAGGCGCGTCGCGACCGGTTATGACCGCTGCCCCAAGGAGATCCTCTCTGCCATCGCGCTCGCGGCTCTCGTCAACTATTGATTATGAATCCTGACCCCAAAATCGTATCGCGAGCATGGCCATCGAAAACTCCAAACGCCTTCTGGCCCGGCTCCGCTTCCGCCAAGTCCGCTGCTTTCTTGAAGTCGCGCAGCGCGGCAGTTTCGTGGCCGCCGCAGATGTGCTGGCGCTGACCCAGCCCGCCGTCTCGCGCTCGATCCGCGAGCTTGAGACGACGCTTGATGTCACGCTCTTCGACCGCTCGCAGCGCGGCGCGGTGCTGACGGTGCATGGCCGCAAGCTATTCGACGCCGCTGAGGCCGCCATGGCGCTGCTGACCGAGGGGCTGCAAGCGACACAGGACATGGGCGGCAGCCGAGAACTCTTGCGCATCGGTGCCCTGCCCAACGTCTGCGGGCTGACGCTGCCGGGGATCATCGAGGATTTTCAGCGGCTCTACCCGCACAGCACCGTGCGCGTCGTCTCGGGCTCCAACTCGGAGCTGCTGGCGCGGCTGCGGCAGGGGGCGCTCGACGTGGTGATTGGGCGGCTGTCGGATTCTACCGCCATGCACGGGCTCAGCTTCCAGCACCTATACGACGAGTCGATCGTCTTCGTGGTTGGCACCGAGCACCCGCTCGCGCAGCCCGGGGCGAGGGTCGATCTGGGCACGCTGCTTCAAGAGCCCATGCTGGCGCCAATCCCCGGCACAATCATTCGGCAGGAGCTAGAGCGCTTCTTGGTTAAGAGCGGCTTTGTCACCCCCGACTTCGCCATTGAGTCCATCGACGCGGGGTTCAATATCAAGACCATCCGCGCCGCAACCCACGTGGTGGTGACGGTCGAGGCGCTTGTTGCGGACGCCAGCGCAGCGGGCGAGGTGGTGATCCTGCCGATCTCGGACGAGACGCTAAAAGGGCCGGTCGGGCTGACGACGGTGCCCGGCACGCAGGAGGGCGCGGCGCTGCGGACCTTGCTGACCATGGTCCGCGAGCGCCTCTCCCGCGCACCAATTCATACCGAATTTGGTATGTATCGGGCCGAGAAGGAATAGGTCATTCCCTCATGCATGATATAGTCTCCCGCCGCAGAGGAGAAATCCGAACTGGAGGAGAGCGGATGTTCAAGACCCTGAAATTCATCACCGTGGCAGCGGTGCTTGCGGGCGCCAGCCTGCCCGTCAGCGCCGAGACGCTGGGTATTGAGGGCGGCGGCAGTGCCTCGCTCACCGGCATCGTGCCGCAAACCTGGGCGCAGTTCACCGCCGACGCAGGCTATGACCTGCAGGTCTCGCTCGGGCAGGTGCTGACCCGCTCGGTGATGAAAGTCGGCGCGGGCCAGCTGGATCTGGCCGTGGTCCCGCCGCCCGCCTATGCCGCCATGTCGCGCGGCGTCGGACCCTACGAGAAAACGGCCAAGCAGGCCCAGGCCTTTGCGGGCAATATGCGCATGCTGTTCACTTTCCCGGGTGGCTCGTTCCATCCCATCGTCTGGGCCGACAGCGGCATCGAGAGCTGGGACGACATCAAGGGCAAGCGCGTCTACGTCGGCCCGCCCGCCGGAGCGGCGGCCAACCAGGCCCGCGGCATGGTGCGCGAGGCCTCGGGGGGTATGCAGGACGGCACTGATTACGAAGGCATTCGCCTGCCCTGGGAAGCCTCGAGCCAGGCCTTTCAGGACGGCCAGTTCGACATGTACATCATGTCCGCCGCCGTCGGTCAGCAATCGGTGCAGGAACTGAGCCTGCAGCGCGAGATCCGCATCCTAGGCGTGCCGGACGATGTGGTCGCGAGCGACGGTTGGGCCGACTACCTTGTCGACCAGGCGGTGCGCACCGATGTGGTTCCCGCAGGCACCTACCAAGGCCAGGTCAATGGCAACGCCGACCAGAATATCATGGTCACGGTCATGATGATGGGTGCGAACAAAGACCTTTCGGACGACGCGGCCTATGCGCTGACCAAATCCTTCTTCGACAACCTCGACAAGATGCAGGCTGCCAACGCGCTGCTTGCGGCGCTGAACACTGACGAGCCTTTCGCGGGTGCCAACATGCCGGTTCACCCCGGCGCTGCGCGCTACTACGAGGAACAGGGCATCACCATCCCGGACGCACTGAAGGCAGAGTGATCCGGAGCCGGGCAGACCGCCGCACCAGTTGAACCTTCCCCGGCCCGCGCGAGGGCCGGGGCACCGCCGAGCCACGGCGAAGAGCCCGTCCCGGGCCAGGAGGACACCCCATGACAACTTCGATCGACCGCAGGGTGAAGACCTTGCACTGGGCAGGTCTTGCCGTTGGACTTGTCATCGCCCTCGCCGGGCTGGCCAACGTGCTGCCGACCTACGGTGTGCTGCCCCGCGTCGGGCCGTTCGAGCTCGACTGGTTCCGGCCGCTGTTCTACTGGCTCTGCTTCCTGAGCTTCCTGATCTGGGACGCCCTGCGCCTAACGCGAGACGACAAGCTCACGGTCTTCCACCTGTTGGGCTATGCCATCGGTTTGGGTCTGATGACCTGGGTGTCCTGGGACTATTATCAGGTCTCAATGGTGCTGAAGGACAGCTTCATGTTCTTCTCGGCCCGCGAAGCATGGATGGCCGCGATCCCCGCCGTGCTGTCGATCATCGCCTGCTGGCGGCTCTGGGGCGCGCCCATCGCCATCCTCGGTGCCGTGGTCTTTGCCTATCTCGCCACCGGCCCATACTGGCCGGGGGTGTTCCAGACCATCGTCGGCGACATGAACGAATTCATCGCCCAGAACATCTGGTACGATGCCAGCCAAGGCATCTTGGGCAATATCATGGGCATCGTGCTCTCGACGGTGCTGCCCTTCATCATTCTCGGCGCGGTGCTCGAAGGCTGCGGCGCGGGCGGCTCGATGATCCGTATCTCGTTCCACCTGATGCGGCGCTTCCGCGGAGGACCGGCCTATGCGGCGATCTCCGCCTCGGCGCTGTTCGGCACCGTCTCGGGCAGCGCCGTCGCCAATGTCGTCGGCACCGGCGTGGTCACCATTCCGATGATCCGCCGCCGGGGTTTCTCGGGCAACTTTGCCGGCGCGGTCGAAGCCGCCGCCTCCACCGGCGGGCAGATCCTGCCGCCGATCATGGGCGCCGCCGCGCTGGTCATGGCCGACATCGTCGGTGTCAGCTACCTCGCGGTGATCCTTGCCGTGCTGATCCCCGCCGTCGCCTATTACGTGAGCCTCTTCCTCGCGGTCTTCTTCGAGGCCGAGAAGCTCGGCATCACCGCGCGCGAGGAAGACGAGGCTGTCGAGCCGCCCGCCGGACAGGACTGGATCAACCTCGCGCTGGTCTTCGGGCCGATCGCGCTGATCGTCTGGCTGCTTGTCTCGGGCCTGTCGCCCGCCGGTGCCTCGATCGCGGCGATCTTCCTGCTGATCCCGATGAGCTTCATCAACCCCGAGATCCGCCGCGCGCCGTGGAAGCTGCTCGAGGCGCTGGCCGAGGGTGGCAAGACCGTCGCGCAGCTGGCCATCGCCATTGCCATTGTGGGTATCGTGGTCTCGACGCTGAACGCCACCGGCATCCCGACCAAATTCGCCGTGCTGCTGGCCAATGCCGCGAGCAGCTCGCTGATGGCCGCCCTGCTGATCGCTGCCGCCGGTTGCATCGTGCTTGGCATGGGGATGCCGACACTTCCGGCCTATATCGCCATCGTCGCCGTCATGGGGCCCACGCTCACCGGCTTCGGCGTCGAGCTGCTGACAGCGCATATGTTCGTCTTCTTCTTCGGCGTCGCCTCGGTGATCACCCCGCCGGTGGCCATTGCCGCCTATGCCGCTGCGTCAATCTCGAAGGGCAAGCCCATTGGCACCGCGGTCGAGGCGACACGGATCGGGGCGATGATCTTCCTCGTGCCCTTCGCCTTCGTCTACAATCCGGCGCTGCTCCTCGGGACCGAGGCTGCGGCAAGTGCCTCGCTCGGCTTCGTCGCCTTCTCGCTGCTGACGCTGGCGGCCTCGCTCTATCTCGCCTCGAGCGCGCTCATCGGCTTTGACAAGCAGCGCCTGCCGGTTTGGGAGCGCCTGCTGCGCCTTGCCTGCGCCGCCACCCTTCTGTCGCCTTACGTGCTTGCCGGTGCTGCCGCGCTCGGCCTGGGCATCGTGCTCGCCGTCTGGCGCCGCACCGCGAAACTTCAACCTGCCGAGGCCCTCTGATGTCCGACCGTCCCAGCTTCATCCTGTTCATCACGGATCAGCACCGCGCCGATTTCCTCGGCTGCTACGGCCACCCGATCGTGCGCACCCCGAACATCGACGCCATGGCCGCGCAGGGCACCGCCTTCGACCGCTTCTATGTCGCCAGCCCCGTCTGCATGCCCAACCGCGCCAGCCTGATGACCGGGCGCATGCCCTCGGGCCACGGGGTGCGCTTCAACGGCATCCCGCTGTCGCAGCGCAATGTCACCTTCGTCGAGCTGCTGCGCGATGCGGGCTATGACACGGCGCTGATCGGCAAGAGCCACCTGCAGACCTTCACCGGCATCGCCCCGGTGCTGACCCCGCCCGAGGCACGCCCCGGCTACTACAAGGCCAACGGCCCGCTCAGCGAGGCGGTGCGCAACGATTTCGCCGCGCCGGGCTACCACGTCGAGGAGCCGGACTTCTGGTCGGGCGAGAGCCCCGCGGTGCCAACGCCCTTTTACGGGTTCGACCACGTGGAACTGGTGACCGGCCACGGCGACCACATCGGCGGCGACTACGCCCGCTGGGCGCGGGAGCGGGACCCCGAGATCGGGAGCAAGATGGGGGCGCAGAACCAGTTGCCGCACGACTACACCTGCCCGCAGGCGGTGCGCACCGCGGTGCCCTCCGAGCTTTATTCCACCTCCTATATCGCCGAGCGCGCCTGCGCCTGGCTGGAGGCGCGCAAAGATAGTGACAGGCCGTTCTTCCTGATGGTCAGCTGGCCCGACCCGCACCACCCGTTCAACCCGCCGGGCGAGTACTGGGACATGTACGACCCCGACGACATGCCGGTCCCCGCCGCCTTTACCGCGAACGACTGGGCGCCGCCGCCGCATGTGGCAGGGGTGCTGGGCGCGCGCGAGGCGGGCACGGCCAATCTCAAGGGGATGAACGCCATTGGCTGCTCGGCCCGCGAGGCGCAGGAGGCGCAGGCGCTGACCTGCGGCATGATCACCATGATCGACGACGCGGTGGGCCGGGTGCAGGGCGCCTTGACCGAAAGTGGACGCGGCGGCGAGACCGTCACCATCTTCACCTCGGACCACGGCGACCACCTCGGCGACCACCGGCTGCTGTTCAAAGGCTCCGAGCAATACGAGCAGATCACCCGCGTGCCCTTCGTCTGGGCCGACCCGCAGGGCGAGACGGGCACCCGCAGCGACCGGCTCGGCCAGACGCTGGACATCGGCGCCACCATCCTCGAGCGGGCGAAGATCGAGCAGGCCTGGGGCATGCAGGGGCGCGACCTGCTGTCCGAGAAGACCGCGCCGGAGGGCGTGCTGATCCAATACGCCCACCAGGCGCAGATGGACGGGCTGGGTGTCTGCCCCAACGTGCACAGCCTGCGCGACACGCGCTACCGCTTGTCGGTCTTCCAGGGGCTCGGCTGGGGCGAGCTCTACGATCTCGAAGCAGACCCGCACGAGTTGCGGAACCTTTGGGACGCACCAGAGGCGGCGCCGGTCAAGGCCCGGCTGCTCGAGCAGCTGATGCAGGCCGAACTGGCGCATACTGAGACCGCACCCGCGCCCGTCGCGCGCGCCTGATCCGATGACCGGCAAGGGCACCTCCCCGCGCGCCCTCCGGGCGCGCGTCTCCGCTTTGGTTCCCGACTGGCTCGGGCTGAGCTCGCGCGACACGCTGCGCGCAGACCTGATGGCCGGGCTCACCGGCGCGACGCTGGTACTGCCGCAGGGCGTGGCCTTTGCCGCCATCGCCGGGCTGCCGGCGGAGTACGGGTTCTACACCGCAATGGTTTCGACGTTGATCGCGGCGCTGCTCGGTTCGAGCTGGCACGCGGTCTCGGGGCCGACAACGGCCCTGTCGATCATGCTCTTCGCCACCCTATCCGGTCGCTACCTGCCGGGCTCGCCCGAGTACATCACGGCAGCAATCACCCTGTGCCTGATGGTCGGCATCATCCAGTTGGCGTTCGCCTTCGCGCGGCTTGGAGCGTTGGTGGATTTCGTCTCGCATTCCGTGATGACGGGCTTCGTGGCTGGCGCGGCGATCCTGATCGCACTCAGCCAGGTCCGCCACGTTCTGGGCGCGCCACTGCCCTCGACCAGCGATCTCGTGAGCTTCCTCTCGGCGATCCCCGAGGCTGCCACCGGGGCGGACTGGCGCGCGCTGGCCATCTCCGGCGCGGCCTTCGGCGTCGGGCTGGCGATCAAGCTCTGGCGGCCACTCTGGCCTAACTACCTCGCCGCGCTGGTGGTCGCCACCGGGCTCAGCCTCGCGCTCGGCGGCGCGGAGGCGGGCATCGCCACCATCGGTCCGCTGGGAGAGATCGTGCCTAGCATGGCCATGCCCGAACTCTCGCTCGGCGACCTGCGCGAGTTCGGCGGCGGAGCCATGGCCATCGCCATCGTCGGACTGCTGGAGGCGCTTTCGGTCTCGCGCGCGCTGGCGCTGCGCTCGGGTCAGATGATCGACGGCAATCGCGAGTTCCTCGCGCAGGGCCTGTCCAACGTCATCGGCAGCCTGTTCCGCTGCTACCCCAGTTCGGCCTCCTTCACCCGCTCGGGGATCAACTACGACGCGGGCGCGCGCACGCCGCTCTCGGCGATGTTCTCGTCGGCCTTCCTCTTCGTGATCCTGCTGATGGTTGCCCCGGCCTTTGCGGTGGTGCCGATCCCGGGCATCGCCGGGGTGATCATGCTGGTCGCCTGGCGGCTGATCGACTTCCGCGAGATCCGGCATCTCGTAACCTCCTCCTCGACCGAGACGATCATCGCGGCGGTCACCTTCGTCACTGTGCTGCTGGTGGACTTGGAAACGGCGATCTACGTCGGCGTGCTGCTGTCTCTTGGCTTCTTCCTGCGCGGCGCGGCGCGGCCATTCCTTGGGCAGGGCGCGCCCGACCCGGGAACCCCAGGCCGCGTGTTCAAACATGCCGCGCCGAATGGGCTGGAGGAATGCCCGCAGCTCATGGTCTGCCGCCTCGACGGGCCGCTCTTCTTCGGGTCCGTCGAGTTCCTGCGCCGCGAGTTCCGCCGTCTGGAGCGCGAGCGCCCGCTGCAGAAGACCATGCTCTTCATCGTCAAGGGCGGTGGCGACATTGACCTCGCCGGGGCCGACCTCATTCTTGACGAGGCGCGCCGGCGGGAGACCATGGGGGGGTGCATTGCACCTTCAGGTGAAGACGCCCCGCACGCTGACCAAACTCGCCCGCTTCAAGGTGGTCCGCACGTTGACCCGCGAGAGGCTGCACCTGTCGAAAGGGGACGCCATCGCCGAGATCGTGCCGAAGCTCGACGAGAGCATCTGCGCCACCTGCGAGAAACGCATCTTCCTCGAATGCGCCGGTCGACCTGCGCCGGGAAGCGCTAGAAGCGACGGGATGTCATAATCGAAGTAGGCGATAGGCGTCAGCAGCGCTACGACCGGATGTGGGTCGCGCCGCCGAAGGCCCATGATGTGAAAGGGACAACCCCGGTGAATGTCATCGCGCGCAGGCACTCAGCGTCTCTCGTCACGATAACCGGAACCTTGCTGCGCTAACTGCAGCTTTCAGGGTGTGCGCCAAGTTCTGCAACGTCCTGTTACTGCGCTTGGCAGCCTGTTCAGCAACTGGTCGTCTTTCTCGCCAACCACTCCACGTTCCCGCGGAAACGCATAAGCGCCACTTTGTTCGAGCTCGCCGCATCAGCACCTAGACACGTGCTGGGCGACACACCACTCGGATACCTCGACCGTTGCTGCCACGCCGCAAGTCCGCTCAGAGCACACGGTACAGGATGCTGCGCCGTGCGTGATTGGCGGTGCCCGCGGGAACTGCAAAGTCGGACCTGCGAGCTGAAATACTCCACTGCACGCCCCAACAGTCATGGATCGCGGTGAGGGAGCGCCTTCTGGTTGATCCCCTTCCCACGCCGAGCTTGCGGGCCAAGACATCTTAGCTCCCGGATGCATCGAGCATGAGTTCGGTTTGATCGAAATGTGCGATCGATTTCTCCCCGTCATGGACAGGTTACATACTTTGGGTTATAGACTTTGTGATGTTTTTTCCTGTAGTGTGGGGAAATCGGGAGGGAGGCTCTCCCGCGCCAAAGGCGCTTATCAGAGAATATCTGGTGCATTTTGAAGGCAAGCGGCACAGCAGACATCGCCGCAAGCCACACTTTAGGAGAGACCTTGGTGTCTGAAGTTAGAGGCAAGGACCGCAGAGGAGAGCAGCGACTGTCGACAGAGACAGCCGTCGAGCAACCTCTTGCGCCGCGGCACAACCAGACCCAGAACCTCCGTACCGACTTCGCACAGATCGCCACAGCGGCCAATGCGGCGGCTATTGGGATGGGCCTCGCGGCACAGGCCGAGGCTGGCTCCCAGCATGACACCCTGGGCGAATCCGAAAACACGTCGCTTCAGGAGCCCGACAACGGCTCCGCGAGAAACCTCTTCGAGGCAGCGCAAGGGCAAGTCAGCCCTGAAATCGCGTCAGACACGCTGGCCGACGCGCCAGATGCAGGTGACTCCGCAAGCGTGTTCACCGCCGCTCAGCCAGACGCTGATCGGACGAGCGGCACCGCCAGCGCCGCGGCGATTCCTTCGGACGCTTTCGCAACGCAGCCCGCGTCCTCTTCGACGCCCGTGGCAGGAGACGGTCCTGCCGAAGGAACTGCGACGGCGGATTCCGGCCCCGCGGCAACCGCCGGCGTCGCACCACCTCTCGCGCCGGCAACTGTACCGGGCGCGCAGCAGGCTTCCGAAAGTTCTCCCCCCCGTCGGCGGTTCTGCGGAGGTCGGCTCGCAGCTCGCCACAGCAGGGACCGACGACGACGCAACGGGCACCGACAGGGGCGCGGGCCCGGTTCACGACACGCTCACCGGCGACAGCGGCATCGTCACGGGTGCCCTCGACGCCGTCGCCGGGGAGGACGGGCTGCTCGACAGCACCCTCGATGTGGTCGCAGGCGACGAGGGCCTTCTCGACACGCTCACAGGCGACAGCGGCATCGTCACCGGCGCCCTCGGCACCGTCGCCGGAGAGGACGGCCTCCTCGACAGCACCCTCGATGTGGTCGCAGGCGACGAGGGGCTGCTGGGCGGCCTGCTGGGACTGTCCGGCGCGGCGGAAGATCAGACATCGGAGGACGATTTTCTCGCCTCGCTGCTCCTCCCCGAAGGAGACGATCAGCTGATGGGCAGCGTGCTCGACGGGCTCCTCGGCGAGGATGACCCTTTCGCGCTCTCGCCCGATGACGCGGACGCCAGCACCCTCGGCGACGGCACCAGCGCGCTGCTTGCCGGACTTGGCATTGAGGACGGTCTCAGCGGCACCCTCGTTGACGAGGGTGTCGTCGACGCCGCGGCGATGGACGTGGAGGACAGCCCCGAGGTCGATGCCCTTCTGACCGAAATCCTTGGAAGCTCGGTCGATGGTGATCTCTTTTCCAGCTCCCAGGGAGCCTTCGACGCCCTGTTCAACTTTGGCGACAGCGAAGGCGACACGATGGAGCCGGTCGCGGAGGGCGACGACAGCCTTCTCGGCGAAACCGCGATCGACGGCACCCTGGCCGGGCTCTTCGAAAGCAGCAGCGGAGACGGCCTGCTTTCCGGCCTTCTAAGTGGCGACGGCGACGGGCTCGACAGCGAGAACAGTTGATCGAATTCCTGTGGCCACCCGCGGCTCAATAGCGCGCAACGCGCCAAATTTAAGTCAAACTTGTATGCCAAAATTCCACTAACTGCCGAGGCATTCCGCAATCTGAATTCCTTACATTCGGCTTCCGAGAGTGCAAAAAGGCGTTGCACCCAGCGGTTGATTGCTGCAGAAATAAAGATGAATAGCCAGTACATGTTTCCACATTGAGCAGTGCTTCACGACCCTGTCTCAATCAGAAAGCCTGGAATCATCGTGCTGACACCATTTCAAGGTGTCGTTCAAATGAGGAGATTGTGGGGATAGACGCTGCCGTCCATTCGGTGAGGAGTGCGTGGTATGGCAATAGAAGTGTTGGCGCGCGCCCTGTCTGGAAATTCTGGGGCGTCGCGGGTTGTGACTTCGCACCTAACCCTGCGAGAATCCATGGAAATCAGCCTCACGGAAGAGAGTGGCGGCATTTCCCGATATCTGAAGTCCGGATCCGACCTGGAGATATATTTTCAGGACGGTCGAGCGTTGAATATAGAGAATTTCTTTGTCTCAGGGCCCGATGGGGAGTTCAGTTCTCTCGTCGGTGACGAGGGCACGACGCTGGTATCCGGCCTTCTCGTTCCCGAACCTGATGCCGAGTCATTGGGATTGGGTGATGCCGAAGCCGATATTCCTGACGCTACCACTGCAGATTCAACGGCAATAGCTGATCTGGATCTTGAGAGTGGCTCCGCGCTTTCCTTTGCCGAGTCCATGGCTGGTGAGTCCGAAATAGACCCCGGCCCGCCATGGCCTCTCGGGCTTGGAATCGCGTCGGGACTCGGCGGCCTCTCGCTGCTCTCCGACGCCCCCGGATCAGACACCGGCTCCGCCTCCGACCAGCCCGCCGAAACCCCGAACGCCGCGGTCGCAAGCTCAATGATCGACGACGAAGAGATCGCCAACCTGCTGGGGCCAAATCCCACTTATGCGGCGCTCGACGATGAGCTTGCGGAGTTGCTGCAACCGGCTGCCACATCTTCTGAAGGCGCCCCCGATACGGCACTGCCGGACGCAACCGAGGGTCTTATTCCCGTGGACGACATTCATCTCGACACGGAAGCGGACCTCACGGCTGTCGCCAGCGTACCGGAGCTCCTGCAAAACGATCCCATTGAAAGCGAGCTATGAAACTTCACCGACTTTCCGGCTGTCTCGGGCTGCTAAGCCATATCGCCGCCTGCGCAGCACTGGCCCTTTGCCTCGCGCCCAGCCCGGTCGCGGCGCAGATGAGCCTGACGCGGGCGCTGGGGCTCGCCACCGAGCTTGACCCGACGGTGACCGCGAAGCGCCAGGTGGTGGCGAGCCGGACACTGGGGATACAGGAAGCGCGCGACGCCTATTATCCCAGCGTCAATGTCTCCGCCGACAGCAACACTACCGACGCCAACGGCCCCGGGATCACCCTGACGATATCCCAGGTGCTCTACGACTGGGGGCTGATCCGCAGCCAGATCAAATCCGCGACCCAAGCCAGGGTACGCTCGATCTCCGACCTCAAGATGGCGGTCGAGGCGTTGACGCTCGATGTCGCCGAGGCCTTCCTTGATGTCGAGATCGCCGATCGCAAGATCGCGCTGACCAACGAATACGCCGACTACGCGGGGCGTCTCGCGCGGCAGGCCGAGGATCGCGCCCGCGCCGGGCTGGGGGACAACGGCGAGGTCGCGCGGGCCCGGCTCGAAATCGCCCGCGCCGAAGATCGGCTCGCCACGCTGCGCTCGGACCGCGCGCTCAGCCTGTCGCAAATCGGCTTCTTGACCGGGCGCGACCCAAGAGGCGTTGCCGCGCCGCCGTCGCTCGGCTACGCCCGCCGCTACGGCAGCATGGAGCAGATCCGGCAAGCCGTGCGTATCGCCCCAGATTACGTGGCAAGCCAGGCCAGCGCCGCCGAGGCCGAGGCCGAGGTGCAGCGCACCAAGGCCGCCCGGCTGCCGACGATCAGCCTGCAGGCCGAAGGTCGCACCGATCTCAACGGCGGACGCACCCGCACCGCGCTCGGCATTGCCGCCGGCGTCGACCTCAACGCTTCGACGGTCGGCGGACGCAGCCTGCAGATCTCGCAGCGCGACTTTGCCGCGGCGAAATACAATCTTCAGGGGGTCGAGCGCCAGCTCATCAATGTGGCGCAGACCTCGCTGCAACAGCTGAACGCCCTGCGCGCGACCGAAGCCGCCCGCGCCGGGCAACTCGAGGAATCCCGCCGCGTGCTCGACACCTACGAGGAACAATTCACCGCCGGTCAGCGCGATCTGATCGACGTGCTGACCACCGGGCGCGATCTCTACGATGCACAGATCGAGCAGGTGGAGACCTATGAAGACCGCAAACGAACCGAATACGAGGCGGCGCATGACCTCGGTGTGCTGGGCACGCTGATCCTCGAAGCCAGCCGGACCTAATGACGTGACCTGATTGACGAGTTCTGGAGAAGCCGCATGTCCGATCGACCGCAGACCGACCCGCTTGTCACAGGCCTCATCGAGCTGTGCCGCAGCCAAGGGGTCTCGACCTCGGCGGTGCGGCTCACCGATGGGCTGCCCCTGCCCGAGGATGGCACCATGTCGGTCGATACCGCGGCGGCGGCGCTGCGGCGCGTCAACATGAGCTGCCGGGTCAGCCGCGAGCCACTCTCCTCCTACCCCGCACACAGCCTGCCGGTGCTGCTTTTCCTGCGCTGCGGGCGCACCGTGGTGCTAGAGAAGCTGAGCAAGGTCAGCGCGACCGTGGTGCTGCCAGAGGCCGACGGCGGCCGCGCGGTCTGGGGCCGGCGCGAGCTCGAGGCGCTGCATGACGGGCGGGTGCTGGTGTCGAAGCCGATCGACATCACCTCGGACCGGCTCGACGAAAAGGCCGCGGACCGCAGCCACTGGATCCTCGGGCCGGTGCTGCGCAACTGGTGGGTCTATCGCGATGTCGTAGTCGCCTCTTTCGCCGCAAACCTTCTGGCCATCGCCACCGCGCTCTTCTCGATGCAGGTCTACGACCGGGTCGTGCCGAGCAATGCCTTCGACACGCTGTGGATCCTCGCCTCGGGCGTCGGGCTCGCGATCGTGCTCGAACTGGTGCTGCGCATCACCCGCGCCGCTCTGGTCGATGTCTCGGGCCGCGACCTTGACCTGCGGCTCTCGGCACAGCTCTTCGACAAGGTCGCGAACATGCGGCTGGCGCATCAGCCAGCCTCGACCGGGGTGTTTGCCAACCAGGTCCGCGACTTCGCCACGGTCCGAGAATTCTTCACCTCGGGCACAGTCACCGCGCTCTGCGACATCCCCTTCGTTCTGATCTTCGTCGCGGTGATCTGGTTCATCGGCGGGCCGATCGCCCTCGTCACCCTCGCCGGAGTTGCGATGACTGTGGTGCCCGGGCTGCTGATGCAATCCCGGCTCGCCCGCGCGTCGCGCGAGAACACCCGCGAGGCCGCGGCGCTGAACGGGCTGCTGCTCGAGACCATCTCGAACCTCGAAACGGTCAAGGCCGCCCGCGCCGAGACCCGGCTGCAGCGCGCCCATGCGCAGCTCTCCGCGACCATGGCCAACACCTCGGTCAACACCCGCCGCCTGACGACGCTGATGACCCAGATGGTCGGCGGAGTGCAGAAATTCGCCTACGCCGGGGTGATCATCACGGGCGTCTACCTGATCAGCGCCGGCGAGCTGACCGTCGGCAGCCTCATCGCCTGCACCATGCTGTCAAGCCGCACGTTGACCCCGATGAGCCAGGTTGCGGGGCTGCTGGCGCGCTGGCAGCAGGTCCGCGCCGCGCTCGAAGGGCTCGATCGCATCATGGCGCTGCCGGTCGAGCGCCCCGCCGACCGCCACTTCGTTCGCGCCAGCGACGTGCGGGGCACCTATCGGGTCGAGGATGTCGCCTTCCGTCATGACCCCGCCGCGCCACCGATCCTGCAGATCCCCGAGTTGCGCATCGACGCGGGCGAGCGCATTGCGCTGCTCGGCGGCAATGGCGCGGGCAAATCCACCTTCCTGCGGCTCATGGCGGGCTACATCGACGCCCAGCAGGGCAGCATCCTGCTCGACGACCTGGCACTCGGGCAGATCGACCCGCTCGACCGGCGCCGGCAGATCGGCTACCTGCCGCAGTCGGTGGCGCTGTTCCAGGGCACGCTGCGCGACAACCTTCTGCTCGACCACGGTTTGCATAGCGATGACGAGCTTCTTGCCGCGCTGGATGCCGTGGGACTCGGCAGCTTCGTGCGACGCCACGTGCGCGGGCTCGACCTGCAGCTGAGCGGCAACGGCAACGTTTCTGGCGGGCAGCGCCAGTCGATCGGCCTTGCCCGCGTGTTGCTGCAGGATCCGCGCGTGGTGCTTCTCGACGAACCCACCGCGGCGCTCGATCACATCACCGAGGCGCGAGTGATCGCATACCTAAAGACCTGGCTCGAGGGGCGCACGGTGATCATCTCGACCCACAAGCGCGAGCTGCTGGCGCTGACCCAGCGCACGCTCGTGCTGAAGGACGGCAAGGTGGCGCGCGATGGTGATCTGGCGCAGATTCTCAACGCCGCCCGCGCCCGCACCGTACAGAATGCCAAGGTGAAGGCGGTCTGATGAATTCTCCCGAGTATTTCGACCCGAGCCATGTCGACGGTAGCTTCCGTCGCCAGACCCTCGCGAAGTCGCGGCTCACCATACAGGTCGTCGTGCTCAGCGTGCTGGCGGCGATCGGCTGGTCGGCCGTGGCCCAGGTCAACGAGGTCACCCGCGGCGACGGCCGCGTGATCCCCGCGCGGCGCATGCAGACCATCCAGAGCCTCGAGGGGGGCATCCTCTCCGAGCTGACGGTGCGCGAGGGCGACATCGTCCAGCAAGGGCAGGTTCTGGCCCGGCTCGACCCCACCCGTTCGCAATCGGCTTTCATGGCCACGCAATCGCAGATCACCGCGCTCACCGCCGAGGTCGCACGGCTCGAGGCCGAGGTGCTGGAACATCCCGAGCTGAATTTCGGAGACACCCCGAACGACGCCGAGCGCACCGAGCTTCGGCTGTTCAACGCGCGCCGTACAAAGCTCGAGGCGTCGCTCACCGCGCTCGAAAGCGAGCGCAACGCCATCGAGGAGCAGATCGCCATCACCGCCCCGCTCGCCGAGCGCGGCTCGGTCAGTCGCATCGATCTGCTGCAGCTGCAGCAGAAGAAAGCCGAGCTCGACGGCCGCATCGGCGAGGCGCGCAATGCCTATGTCCAGGACGCCTACAAGGACCTGGCGCAGCGCCGGGCCAAGCTCGCGACGCTGCAGGAGGAGGTGGTGCAGAAACGCGACGAGCTGCAGCGGACCGACGTGCGCTCGCCGGTCGAGGGCAGGGTCAACAACATCGCCATCACCACGCTCGGCGGCGTGGTGCAACCCGGCGAGCCGATCATGGAGATCACCCCGATCGATGATCAGCTGGTGATCGAGACAAAGGTGCTACCTCGCGACGTCGCCTTCGTGGCGCCCGGCATGGCGGCAAGCGTGAAGATCACCGCCTACGACTTTTCCACCTACGGGGATCTGCGTGGCACGGTGATGCAAATTTCCGAGGATACGGTGGAAGAAGAAACCAAACAGGGGCCGCAGGATTTCTACCGGGTCATGGTCGGCACCGATCAAAACTACCTCGAGCGCTACGGCGAGAAATTTTTCATCCGCCCCGGCATGGTGGCGCAGGTCGATATCGAGAGCGGCGACCGTTCGGTGCTCAGCTATCTGACTCGCCCGCTGCTGAACGCCCGGCTGCGCTGACAGAAGGCAATCAATGACCACTCCTCTGCAAGACGGCGTGCTGCGCGCGCCCCGGCGCCCTGCCCTTCCGCACGGCCTTGCCGCGCTGCGCCGCCATCGCCTGCTCTCCTGCGCCTCGGCGCTGGCTCTCGCGCTGCTCACCCTTGCCGCCCCCAGCCAGGCCCGCGTCTACCGCGAGGTCGAGGTGCGCGGGGCGCGCTTCATCCCCGAGGACGACATCCGCGCCACCTGCGGAGCCTTGCCCGGCGCCGATTACCAGGACTACGACCTGCGCGCGATCGAGGATTGCCTGATGCTTACCGGCGTGTTCGAGCGGGTGCAGCTGCGCGGCGAGGGCTCGACGCTGGTCATCGATGTGACCGAGATCGACACCCGCCCGGGACGGCTCGAGGGTGCGCTCTCCTACATCATGCAGGACGGATTTCTCGCCGAGGCCTCCTACGAGCAATACGACCTGCTGCCCGGCACTTTCGGCTCGGTGCAGCTCTCATTCAACAAGCAGGTACGCGAGTTCCAGGGGCATCTCTATCGTGCGGACCAGTTCGGAGAGACGCTGGACCTCGGGCTCGACGCGATCTGGCGCGAGACCGATTACGACGACCGCAGCTATTCGGACGGCGGCTACCGCATCGAACCCTACCTCGCCTGGACACCGACCGAGGACCTCCGGCTCGAGGCCGGGCTTGGTTGGCGCGACTACCGCATGTACGACGTCGAGAGCGATGCCAGTCTGCTCCTGCTGCGCGAGGAGACCGATGGCATCTCGGCGCCCTACGCCCGGCTCGCGCTGACCTTCGGTGCCAGCGCGGAGTCAGTCCTTGGCGAGGACTGGGCACGCCCCGCCTATTCCATCGAGCTGCAGCAGTACCTGTGGAACCTCGGCACCGAGGATGTGATATCCGACAGCCGCGCAGAGTTGCGCGCGCGTTCGCCGCTGGCGCCCGAGCTTGCGTTGCTGACCACGCTGCGCGGCGGAAACGTGACCGGACTGAACGACAACAACACCCGTGCCACCGACCGATATTTCCCTGGCGCCGACACGTTCCGAGGCTTCGCGCCGCGCGGCATCGGCCCGCGCGACGGCGACGACATGCTGGGCGGCAACAGCTATTTCGTCGCCTCGCTCGAGCTCCAGCGCAATTTCGGCACGGTCCTGTCGCTACCGCTGCGCGGCGGTGTCTTCGTCGAGACCGGCGCGGCCTGGGGACTGGACGACACGCTGGACGGGCAGATCGACGACGCCCGCCACCTGCGCAGCTCGGCCGGACTGTCGCTGACCTTCGACGTCGCCGAGATCCCCGTGTCACTGTATCTGGCGCAGCCCCTGCGCAAGGAGCCCGGCGACAAGACTCAGGCCTTCGGCCTATCGTTCAGTGCCCGGTTCTAAGGCAGTTCAACAGCGCTAGCGCCCCGCGCCCCTGACCCGCGCGTCCCGGTTTTCCACGGCCTGCCGGAAGAGCCCCATGTAGCGCGGCGCGACCGCGGGCAGGCTGTAGTGCAGCCGCGCGAGATATCGCGCCTTCTGGCCGTAGCGGAAGCGTCGCGCCGGGTCTTGGGCCAGCGCCTCGATCTCTGCGATCCAGGCGTCGTCGTCATCGGGCAGCAGCCGCCCGTTGATGTCGTCGAAGATCAGCTCGGCCGCATACCCCCGGTCGGGCGCCAGCACGCAGCCGCCGCGACCGAGGATCTCGACCAAACCCCAGTTGGCGACGCCGAACTGCAGCGGGTAAAGAAAGAGGTCGATGTCCGAGAGCCGCTGCGCGAACGCCTCGTAGGGGAGTTTGCCGGGAAATTGGATCACCTCGGCGGCCCGCGGATAGACTTGCAGCAGGTGATCGCGGAAGCTGGCCACGGCACCACCATACTTGCGCGCCACCCATTGCTGCTCATAGCCGTAGGTGCTGCCTTCCGCGCCACCGAGCGCCACGAACTCGGCCTGCAAGCCGCGCGCCACCAACTTGTCGGCCAGCCGCACGAAGACCTCGAACCCCTTTGAGCTGGACAGGTCGCGCGCCGAGAACCCGATCGTGAAGGGCCCGGCTCCTTCTCGCGGGGGAGCGGTCTCATCCTCGAAGGCGAAGCCCTCGAGCTGCACCTCGATATTGGCTTGCAGCGCCTTAGGGAACATCCGCTTGGCGTGCTGGCTGGGGCAGATCACCAGATCGCTGCGCAGCGCCTGGTGGAAATTCAACATCTCGAGGTTCTTATCGCCCATGCGCTGCGACTGGTCCGGCGGGTAGTCGATGCTCCAGCCGTGGGCTTGGTAGCTCGGGAACTCGATGTAGCTGACGATCGCGGCACCGGTCTCGCCATAGAGAAAATGCGGCGCGCCCCAAAGCGAATGCGCGATGATCACATCGATCTTTTTCTTTTCCTCGAATTGCTGCACCGCGCGCAGCAGCCCTCGCCCGATCCGCGCCGAGCGCTCGAGCTTAGCGGTATAATAGTAGCTCTGCGGCCCCACCACGGGCCCGTCGGGCGCGAACTCCAGGATGTGCTCACCACGATGGGCGTTGCGCGCGCGGTGGCCGGGGGTGGTCAGGAAGTAGGTCTCCGCCAGCCCGGCTTGCCGCAGGTAGTCACACAGATGGCCGAACTGCCCCGGATAGACCGCCCCGGCAAACACGATGACCGGCTTTCGCATGTACTTCACCTCGCCTCATCGCCCGGACAAAGCCTAGGCTCGAGCGTAGGTTAGAAGACCCCGCAGCCGAGAGATACATACTTTGGAGAGTCGTGCGTGGGTTGCGGCAGTTCCGCCACGCCGCCGGGCTCAGATGATGTTCATATCGCGCGCGACGATCACCGCCTGCGTGCGGTTGCTCGCCTCAAGCTTCGAGCAGATGGATTTCACATGCATCTTGACCGTCGCCTCCTTCAGCCCCAGCGCTGCCCCGATGTCGCGGTTGGACTTGCCCTCGGCCAGTTCGGCCAGCACATCGTTCTCGCGCTCCGACAGCTGCGCCGCCGCACGCGGCTCGCGCGGGGCAACGCGCTGCCTCTCGATCAACTCGACCGGGATGTAGCGCCCGCCGGCCGCCATGAAGCGGATCTCGTTGGCAAAGGCCTTGAGCGAGGTGGTCTTGAGCACGAAGCCCGCACCCCCCCAGCGCCAGTACCTCGGGCACCAAGTGTGCCGGCGGATTGCTGGTCAGCAGCGCCACGGGCTTGCCGCCATTGCGGCTGATCGCGCGGCCCAGCCCTTCAAGCCCGTTCATGCCCGGCATGTTGAGATCAAGCAGGACCAGATCGTAGGGCCCGTCGCGGTCGATCGCCGACAACGCCGTATCGAGATCCGGCGCCGTCGACGCGCTCACGTCGTCGAGATTCTCGATGAACTGTGCAAACATCTCGAGGACCATGGCATGGTCGTCGGCGATGAGGATGCGAACCGGCTCCGCACTCTTGCTGGTCATGTCTCTCTATCCTTCGGGCACGGACTCTGCGGATGGCGCGGATCGCACCGCAAGTCCATATCGGGCCTCAATATGGCAAGGAACGCAGCGCTCCGCCAGCACCACTCCTCGCGCCTCAGAATGGCGGGTCACGAAGTGCCGCAGCGGTGCGCTCCAGCGCTTCGGCCAAGGCGGCCATCTCGGCCGCGGCGGCGCCCTGCCCCGCCTTCACCGCATCTTCGAGCCCTCGCAGCCGGCGCTCCGCCAGCGCAAGCCCGGTCAGGCCGCAGGCGCCGGTGGCGGCGTGCAGCGCGCATCCCGATGCGGCGTTGAGCCCTCCGCGCAGCAACACCAAAGCCTGCTCGGCCTCGGCCAGCGCCCGCGCCATGAAGGCCAGTGCCCGGTCGCGGCCAAGCTCGCTCGCGAGCTCCGAGACCACCTCCAAAGCGATCACCGGTTCCTGCGGGTCCGCCGCGCTGTCCGTCCGGCCCGCCACTGGCGTATCGAGGGGATCGGAAACTGTGCCGCGCAGGGTCGCCAGTGCCGCGCAGAGCTGCCCGGGTCGGATCGGCTTTTCCAGCACCTCGACCATGCCCACCTTCAGGCAAGCCGCGCGGATCCGGGCATCCACATGCGCCGTGAGCCCGACGATCCGCAGCGCCGCCGGGAAGACGTTCTGCCTCACGCCCGCCATGATGCGCCGCGCCAGCTCGACGCCATGGATCTCGGGCAAGGTGACATCCGAGAGCACGATATCGACCGCGCCGGCTTCGGCCAAGCGAAGCAACTCCAGCGCCTCTGCGCCGCTCCCTGCCTCCTGCACCTCTGCACCGGCATTGCGCAGAACCTGGCAGAGCCAGCTTCGACTTGCCGGACTGTCCTCTATCACCAAAATCCGCGCCCCGACCAGCGCCTGCTCCGCGTCGGCTTCGGGTTCCGGCTCGGGAATCTCGATCGCTGTCGGCAGACTGAAGCGCGCCCGCAATATTGTGCCGATGACCTCCAAGCCGTTTTCGGCCGTAGCGGGCCTGTCCTCGATCTCCAGCGTGCCGCCCAGTTGCCGCAACGCATGCGCGAGCACCTCGAGGCCGCCCGAGCGCCTTTGAGTCGGGCGTGCATCTGCCGGCGCGGCCGGAACCAGCGCTGGCACATTCCCAGCCGCCACGTGGCCAAGCGCCTCCTGCAGCCGCGCGCGCTGCGCGGGCGGCAGACCGCCGCCGAGGTCGCGCACCTCGAACCTGATCTCCAGCAACGGCTCCCCGTCCGGGCCAAGCTTCGGCAAAGGCGTCAGCCGCAGCTCTGCCTCGATCTTGGCGCCGCCGTGTTTCACCGCGTTGTCGAGCATGTTCTGGAACAGGGCCCGTACGAAGCGCACCGGCCCGTGGACCTGCTCCGGCCCGGCGGACCCGGCGTGTAGGCCAAGTTCTGCGCCGCGCTGCGCGGCCAGCGGCTGCAGCATCGCCACAAGCGCTTCCACCTCGGCCGCCGGAGAAAAGGGAGCGTCGGGCTGAAGCCCGCTGCCGCGTTGCTCGCCGCGCAGCACCGAGAGCACGTTGCTGACATGCGCCAACGACAGATCCGCCGCGCGGCGCAGGCCGGCCAGCGCCCCGGAACCGGCGGTCGCTCCGGTGACCAGCGCCTCCGCAGAGGCAAGCAGCGACTGGATCGGCGTTCGCAGGTCATGCGCCACGCGCAGCAGCGTCGCCGCCCGCGCGCGATTCCGCAGCCATGTCGCCTCGTCCTCGCTGTCCGACAGCCGCAGGAACAGGCCTGTCGCGGGGCCGACCGGCAGCGCGACAAGTTCCCCCTCCAGCTCCTGCCCCATCAGTGTCACCGCGACACGGGCGCTGCCGGCACGCCGCGCGCGCGCGCTGATCTCGGGCCAGTCAAGCACCGAACGAAGCCGCGCCGCGTCGATGCCGAGCGCCTTGGCCGGGGCATTGGCCAGCAGGATCTGCCCCTCCTCGCTCGCCAGCAACGCTGCACGGCGGTCGGTGGCGATGAGCCGGGCGATCACCTGCACCACCGGCCGATAGACCGAGACATCCTCTCCCGCGCCGCTTTCCGGCGACGGCGCACGGCGTTCTCCTGTCATCGCGGTCCCTCCTGCGGCCTGGCGGGCAAGTCGCGCCCAGGGTTTGATTATAGACAGTTGTGATGCGATTGCGCCCCGTCCGGTACAAAAGTCTCGGGTTCAAGCAGATGAATCACATACTATAGTATGCATCACCCAGGGTCGCATGATTCCAGCGACCACCGACACCCAGAACGCGGCGATCCGAAAGTGGCATTTTTCCATACATTCGCCTTAATTTAAATGATTTTTGTTTCCAATTCCTCGCGCAATGACGCCCTGGAAGGGCAATAGACGCTAGAAACGCGGTGAAAGCTCTTCAACCCAACCAAACGACAATAGTATGTTGACGGACGATACTTTCGTATGTTTTGATACATACCAAATAGTGTACTTCTATTCTCACGACCCCGCACCGAATGCGCGGGTTATATTGCAAGGGTTGAAAGATGGCTGAAACGGTTATTCAGGCAGGTCAGGAAATCGGCATCCGCATCGATGCTGTCTCCGCAGACATTGCGCGCTACACGCGGCAAGGAAAGACGCTGATCGTCGACTTGAAGAACGGCGACCGGGTGATCATTAATGATTATTACACACCGGCAGAAAACAATTCTCTGCACAGCCTGATCCTTGGCGATTCCGAAGAGGCGGCGGTCGAGGGCGAAGGGGCTGCCGGCCTCGGAATGAGCATGGAAGATCAGGCCGCGCTCGCCGCAGCGGGCATCGGCACCCTTGGCCTCGCTCTGGCGAGCGGCGGAGGCGGAGGCTCCAAGAAGGACCCAACCGACAGCACCGATCCGACTGATGGGACGGACGGCACCGACCCGACCGATGGAACCGACGGTACCGATCCGACAGATGGAACCGACGGCACCGACCCGACCGACGGGACAGACGGCACCGATCCGACCGACGGAACGGATGGCACCAACCCGACCGACGGTACGGACCCAACGGATGGCACCGATGGGGTGGGCACGCAGGGCTTCCTCGACCCGCTGGTCGCCGACGAGGGCCTGCTTGGAGATGTCACCGGAAATGACGGGGTACTCGGCGAGGTGACAGGGTCTGAGGGCCTGCTCGGCGAACTGCTCGGACCTCAATCCGAGCTCAGTGAGCCCTTCGAAACCCTGATCGGCCAGCCCCTGCTCGGCGACGGCACCATCAGCTCGGAAACCGGGATTGCCGACGGACTTGTCTCCGACGACGGGCTTCTGGGAGATGCCACCGGCAACAGCGGCGCCCTCGGCGAGGTCACAGGCTCGGAGGGCCTGCTGGGTGAGCTGGCCGGCAACGATGGCGCGCTTGCCGAGATCACCGGCAGCGACGGGCTTGTCGGCGAGCTGACCGGAACCGGATTGCTCGGCGACAGGGATGGCACATCCGACGGGACACCCGGCACCGGTGAGCTGCTTGACGGCATACTTGGCGAAGACGGGTTGCTCTCCGGCGTCCTCGACAGCGGCGAGGGCCTGCTCGACCCTGTGATCGCCGATGACGGCCTGCTTGGCGACCTCACCGGCAACACAGGCGCACTTGGAGAGGTCACTGGTTCCGACGGTCTGCTCGGCGAATTGGTCGGCAACGATGGCGCGCTCGGCGAGATCACCGGCGACGCCGGGCTTGTCGGTGAGCTGACCGGAACGGGACTGCTCGGTGACGGCGACGGCAGCGATGGCGGCGGCGTGGATGAGCTCCTCGGCGAGCTCATCGATGGCAGCTCCACCGAAAGCCTCCTCGGCGGCGAGACCCCGCTCGACGGTATCCTCGGCGAGAACGGCCTGCTGGGTGACAGCGGACTTCTGGGCGACGAGGGCCTGCTCGGTAGCGGCGAGTCTCTGCTCGGAGGGCTGACGGATGGCCTGAGCGGCGAAGGATCGCTGCTTGGCGGTGACCTGCTCGGCGGCCTCTCCGGCCCCGGCGAAGAAGATTTCAGCTGACCCCACTCACGGAACAACAGCTGAAACCGGCCTGCCCCGCTCCCCACCCCCTTCAGCGGGGCAGGCCCCCCCAAATCCCCAGTGATCCCCCCAAGTTTCCAACCGAGAGGCCTGCCCCATGGACCAGCGCCCAAAGCCATCCCGGCCCTCACGGACCCTGGCCTATGTCGCTCGCGGCGGCTGCCGAACGAACTGGACGCAATTGCCCTTGGGGCAGCGCAGCGCAGCGAACCGCTGCGCTGCCCCTGCAGCCGGTGACGAAGCCGCGGAGGATGCCAATTTCCGCTCCCACGCAGTGGACCTGTCCCACAACGACGGCGCCCCCCGCGTCTTCTGCTCCGGCTGGTGGATCGCTCCGGCAACCTGCGTTGGCACCTTGGGCTGGGTCGCGCTGATCGCAGCCGTGCTGTGATCCGGCCCGCCCGGTTGCGCCGCCACGAGCCCTCACGAGACCGTCTTGTCTCCACTGACCGAAGAGGACCATTTCATGCGACTTCTAGCCGTCGACGACAGCCCGGTGATGCGCGATTTGATTCCGCTGCTCGTCGACAACGACATGGTGGTCAGAAGCGCGGCCTCCGGATCAGCGGCCCTGAGCATTTTGCAGGGCTCTGAGCAGCCCTTTGACTGCCTGCTGCTCGACATCGAAATGCCGGGCATGGACGGGATCGAGCTGTGCCGTCATGTGCGCAGTCTGCCACGCTACACGCTGACCCCGGTCATCATGCTCACGGCACGCACTGACGGGGGCAGCATCGAGGCCGCGTTTGCCGCCGGCGCCAATGACTACATCACTAAGACCCTGAATACGCGCACGCTCAGGGGACGCCTGCGTGTCGCCGAACGGCTGCGCGATGCGTCCGGGATGTTCCGGTGCGACCGGCGCCGGCTGAGTACCTTCGGGAAGCCTCGCGGAGCGCATCCCTTTTGCGCATCACAGAGTGTCACCATCCTCGGCACCGGTCAGATGATCGACCCGTTCTCCCTTGGAAACTACCTCGCGCAGCTACCGCGCCGCGATATCGAACACAGCCGCATCTTCGGGGCCCGGCTCGAGAACTTCGAGAAGATTTATCGCAGCACCACCACGCCCGAATTCGGAGACCTCTTGGTGGAGGTGGCGGAGGGGTTACAGGCCTTGGTGAGAGCATCATCGGCACTGACCTGCTATGACGGCAACGGCACGTTCATATGCCTCGCTCGCAGCGCCGATTTGCCCGCGACCGACCAGATGGAGGCCGAATTGGCCGCCCACCTTCAAGCGACCTGGCAGCAGGGCGCGACCGCTGCGTTGCCACCATTGACCATCACGCTCGGCACCCCGGTCACGCCCTTCGCGAACAAGACCCAAAGGGTGCGCAAATCCCTGCTGCGCGCGCAGGCCCGGCTCGAGGCGCGTTCAGCCCGAAAGGGCCTCGGTCCCGCGGGGACACGGCACCCGCGGGAGACGATCTCTATGCGTGCCGCGGGCCTCGACGTGCCCCGGAACTGACGTCCGACACCCCAGATGCCGGCAACATCCCGAGTGGCATGCCGCAGTGGTCCTCGAAGGGCGCGGTCTAGAGGGGACCGACCCCTACCCCGCCCTGGCTTCGCATAAGCGCCAATTAGTTGAATATCATCAGAGTAGAAACGTCACCTTTTAAGCGCTCGTGCTCGGCGTGGGCAGTTCTCAGAAATCGAGGCCGAGATCCAGCGTGCGGGCCGAATGGGTCAGCGCTCCGGCGGAGATGTAGTCGACTCCCGTGGCCGCCACCTCGGCGATGCGCTCGAGCTTCATGTTGCCCGAGGCCTCGAGCACCAGCCGCCCCGCGGTCATCGCCACCGCCTCGCGCAGCGCTCCGCTGTCCATGTTGTCGAGCAGCACCACGTCCGCTCCGCCCTCGTCCAGCACCTCGGCGAGTTGCTCGAGCGTGTCGACCTCGATCTCGACACGCACCATGTGCGAGGCCTGCCCCTTGATCGCCTGCAGCACCGGGCGGATGCCCCCCGCCGCGGCGATGTGGTTGTCCTTCACTAGGATGGCGTCCGACAGCGAGAAACGATGGTTGAAGCCGCCGCCGTGCAGCACCGCCTGTTTCTCGACAAGCCGCAGGCCGGGCGTGGTCTTGCGGGTGCAGGTGATGCGCGCCTTGGTGCCCTTGGTCTCGGCGACGAAACCGGCAGTGATCGTCGCGATGCCCGAGAGGCGACCGGTGAAGTTCAGCGCCACGCGCTCGGCGGTGAGGATCGAGGCGGCCTCGCCCTCGATCTCCATCAGCACGTCGCCGGGGATGATGGCGCTGCCGTCGGGCTTGTGAAGGGTCAGCGCCAGCGCGGGATCGACCAAGTGGAAGGCCATGCGCGCGATCTGCATTCCCGAGACGACGCCGGCTTCCCGCGCCCGCAGCTGCGCGCGGTAGCGCGTGCCCGCCGGGATCACCGTGCGGGTGGTCAGGTCGCCATAGGTGCCGAGGTCCTCCATCAGCGCGCCCCGCACCAGCGGGTCGAGGATCATGTCGGGCAGAGGCGGCAGGGACATCAGGCGGGTTCCTTCTGGAGCGTGTCGCGGAGGGCAAGCGCCTCCGTCAGGGTCATGCGGCTGCGGTGGCCGGTCTCGGCGGTTGCCTCGTTGGCGTCGGAGCGGAAATGCGCGCCGCGGCTCTCGCAGCGGGTCAGCGCCGCGGCGGCGATCAGCGTCGCCGTGGCGGTCATGTTGGCGAGCGCCGCGCAATGCGGCTGCGCCGCCTCGACGGCGGCGATCTCGCGCAGGCAGGCCGTGAGCCCCCCGGCGCTGCGGATCACCCCAGCGCCTGCCGTCATGGCCTTGCGCAGGCGGGTGACAAGCGCCGGATCGGGCACTTCGGCGGGGCCAGTGCGCGGCAGCGAGATCTCGGGGGTCGCGGCGACCTCGCCAAGCGCCTGCGCGATGTCGGCGGCGCAGCGGCGGGCGTAAACCAGCGCCTCGAGGAGCCCGTTCGACGCCAGCCGGTTCGCGCCGTGGAGCCCGGTCGAAGCGACCTCGCCGCAGGCCCAGAGCCCTGCGAGCGAGGCGCGCCCGGAGGCATCCGTGGCGATCCCGCCCATATGGTAATGCGCGGCGGCGGCGACGGGGATGGGCTGCGTGACGGGGTCGATCCCGGCGCGGTCGCAGGCGGCGGTAAGCCCCGGGAAGTCATCCCGGATCCGGGAGCCGAGCGCGGCTCGCGTGTCGAGCATGGGGCGCAGGCCGGACTGGCTCTGCGCGTAGACGGCGCGGGCGACGACGTCGCGCGGCGCGAGCTCGAGGTCCGGGTGCTGGCCGTCCATGAAGCGATGCCCCAGCCGGTTGACCAGCACCGCCCCCTCTCCGCGCAGCGCCTCGGTGGCGAGCGGCGCGGGGTCGAGCCCGATGTCCATGGCGGTGGGGTGGAACTGCACGAACTCCATGTCGGCCATCACCGCACCGACCCGTGCCGCCAGCCCCGCGACCTGCCCGCGGATGCGCGCGGGGTTAGTGGTCAGCGCGTAAAGCCCGCCCGAGCCGCCCCCCGCCAGCAACACCGCCGGGGCGGTCACGGCGACGGAGGCGCCGCCTTCGGCAGGTGCC
>NZ_NTHN02000057.1 GCF_002300555.2 Alloyangia mangrovi
TCGATCACCTTCGACCGTGGGTTCGAGTTTCGCGACTGGCGAAAGCTCGAGGCCGGCATCGGGACAACTGCCTGATTCTGCGACCCGCAGGCACCCTGGCAGAAGGGCTCGGTGGAAAACCTGAACGGACGGGCCCGCCGCGTCCTGCCCCGCGATACGTCTCTCGCATCGCTTTCGAGGCCCCAGATGAAGGAGATCAGCGAGAGACTGAATGCGACACCCCGCAAATGCCTCGGATGGCGCACGCCAACGAAGCCATCAGACAAGAAATGGTGAAACTGAGATAGCGGACCCTGTCGCAACGCCCCTTGAGTTCACAAACAGGCACACACAGACACACACAACACACCAGTGTCGGCGGCCCTTCCTCCTCCCGAGGTTGGATCTGTCCCAAATCGATTTTTGTCGTCTGACAAAAATGGCCGCTAAGCGCGGCTGAAGGGAAACATGCGAAACCCGCAACGTCGAGTTTCGCATGGTAGTTTCCGGTGTTCGCCTGAGCGCGGCCTGCTCACGCGAAAAGGAAGTCATCTCCAGACAGGCTCAGGACATAACCCGTGTCGATATTATTGATCGGTTCGACATTCCCTTTGTCTCCAGGAAGTGAAAATCCGATACCTTCTGGCAGCGGGTCCGGTGCCGTTCCGTTGGAGTTGTAATCACCGTAGGCAAAGTATTGTGTCGTCGCTAGTCCGCCCTTGATGACGATCCCCATGAGGTCAGCATCGCTGTCCAAGTTTGGATCGTGAGAAATCAGGGCCGAGAGAAGATCTTCGATATACGCGTCCGGATCATCGCCTAGCTCTTCGGGAACATCAATTTTGACCGTGTAGTAACCGTCCAGCTCGGACTTCGGTTTCGTGTCTCCGGCAGTCTGGTTGAAGATCAGGGTCAGGTTCGAGATATTCTGGGACCATTCAGGGAAATCGTCTGACGGTTCTTCGCACGGAGGCTGGTACTCTCCAGTGTCCGCAAGCTTGAGGCTGCCCTCGCGATCCTCACCGACGCTGGTTGCGCGGATGCCGATCTCGGCGTCCGCCAGATCCTCCAGGTTATCCACCCCGAGCTGCGCCAGCGTGTAGCTTATCGTTCCGCAGGTTGTATCTGCATCATTCCCCCCCAACGGTTCCGATTTGGGCAGCAAAATCAAAGCCGTCGAGCTTATCGCCATCGCTGTCACTGCCATTCATGTTGTTGCCACCGCCGAGACTGCGGAAGACACCTCCATCATTGTCGATGTCGATAAAGAACCCATTCAGATCGGCAATGCCGCCAACGAGTTCGTATTTAAAGGTAATATTTCCAGAGCCGTCGTCTGTTGCAGTGACGAGGACTGACACATCACCGGCTGTCAGCTGCCAAGTTACGGATGCCGTAGACATCTTAAATTCCTCAAATTCATGAAATAGAATGGATGTGAAATTGTGCGCATCTTACGAGAAATACGTATGAGCGGCTCAGAATATGTATCACCTTCGGAGAGAGGTGAACACGATTCTGTCTAAATGTTGTCGCCCTATCAACACTATTCAAAAGGTGCCGAAAACATGTGTCACAAGCTGGGTTCTTGAGGGTCGATAATCGGCCATCGAAGACCTCTGCAGATATGGTTCCGAGCCGCCTCCGGTGTCCCGGAGGCTCCATTCCTGAATAGATGAACCAGCACATGAGCAAGGCCGCTAAACGGTCTCACCGAAGTCCCCTGACCAAGTCTTTCAGAGGGGTCGTGCAGGGCCCTTGGTGAAACGATTTGGCTCCAGTTGACGTCGAGCTATACGCTGGTCGTGTCGTCGTCACTCACCCGCACCTGCCCGCGCAAGCACCGGACATAGCCAGCCTGCATCCCGCGCTATCTCATGAAGATCGAGACCAGCGCCGCTGCGATGGCGACGAGAACCAGGCCCCAGACCGCGAAGATGACCAGGATGATGGCCCTGAGGTCTTTCGCTTTTCTTTCCAAATTCTTCATCAGGATAGTCCTAAACTCTTTAACGATACGGGTCCGGGCGGCGCGAGCGGCCCCCGGACAGCACGGCTGGTGCCGTTCTGCCGGCAGCAAACGTCCCTGCGCGTCGGGCTCCATATTGCATTCCGCTGCGGCAATTGTTCAAAATCCAACATTCGCGATCACGATTGGGGAATTTCATGCTGGGTGATGCGCTCGAGGACAGAACTTGGGACATTGCCACCCTCGGGTGGCTCGGAGAACGCAGCGACGCCTTCCGCGCCGCCGTCCGGGAGCGGGCGCGGCTGCGGCACTACGCCCAGGGCGATTACGTGCATCACGGCGGTGACGACGCGGGCGGCATCTACGGGGTCGTGGCGGGCAGCTTCGGCACCTATGCCATGAGCGACTCCGCCGGGATCGTCCTCGGCCACATCTTCCGCGAAGGTGCCTGGTTCGGGCAGGGGCCGGTCGTCAGCGGTCGGCCGCGCTACCTGAGCTTCCAGGCCATGGAGCCCTCGGCGGTGCTCTCCTTGCCCGGTTCCGCGCTCAACCAGATCGTCCAGGCTGCCGCCGGCGCCGAGCGCGAGCTCATGTCGCTGTCCGAGTACAACCAGGTGATCATGTCGCGCGTCGTGTCCGAGCTGCTGATCCGCAAGACCGATGCCCGCGTCGCCGCCGTCCTGCTGCGCCTCTTCGAGGTCAGCCCGGGGGACGCCCGCGCGGGCACCTCCTGCAGGGTCACCCAGGCGGAGCTCAGCGAGATGGCGAACACCTCGCGGCACACCGCGAACTCGGTTCTCCGGACTTTCGAGGCGCGGGGCTGGATCGAGACCAGCTACGGCAGCATCACGCTTCGCAACCCGGGCGCGCTGAGGGACCACGCGTGGGCCTGATCTGAGCGTCATCCGCGCACGAGCCGGGCCTCATGAAGGCGGGCAAGAGCCCCCCGCCCCTGCCCGGCGCGCCGCCTCGGCGGAAAGGCGCTCTCGCCCGCCGTCCGCCCCGGTTTGCGCCGGAACATTGCCCCCTGCCTGCCCGTTTTATTGGCACATCAGGAGGAGATGTCCGATGCATGAGAACTCGACAATGATTTCGTCCGACAAGGTCAATGGCACGGCGGTCTATTCCCGCTCCGGCGAGCATGTCGGCACGATCGACCACCTCACCATCGACAAGGCGACCGGCAAGGTGGCCTATGCGGTGATGGGCTTCGGGGGCTTTCTTGGGATCGGTGAAGACCACCACCCGATCCCTTGGGCCAAGCTGAGCTACGACACCAGCCGTGGCGGCTATGTGACCGACATCACGTCCGAGCAGCTGGAAGGGGCGCCGGAGCGCCGGGATGACTGGCACCGCGACCGCGACTGGGAGGCCCGCACGCACGACTATTACGGCGTGCCCAACTACTGGGTCTGAACGGGTTCGCTCCCGCAAGCACGACCAGCAGGGCCCGGCCGGAAGGCCGGGCCCTGGCATTCTTGAAGCCGCCCGTTTGAGGAACTCTCTTCCCTGCGGGACGCCACATTGGCCAGCCCGGCGTTCGACCCCGCCTCGGGGGTCAGCGCAAAGCCCAGGGATGCGCCACGTCCCGCAGCTCAACTACCCTGCCGGAGCAGCCTTTGCGTGACGGTGAAGAAATTGGTCACATGCGCCAGCCGGTTGTCCCGCCGCGCGCAGATCGTCAGCCGGGTGCCGGGGTTGGGCCCGTCGAAGCGGCGGAAGACGACGCCGGGGCGGCTGACGCGGCTGACGCTCTCGGGCACCATGCACAGGCCCACCCCGACCGAGACCAGGGAGATGGCGGTCTGGTAGTCCTGCGCGAAGACCTGGTCGCGGGGGATGAAGCCGTTCATCTCGCAGCAGCGCAGCACGTCATCGGCAAAGCTCGGCCGCGGCCGGTGCGGGTAGAGCACGAAGGTCTCTGCCTCGACCTCGGGCAGCGGGATCGCGGCGCCGCGCGCGGCCAGAGGCGCGCTTTCCGGCACGGCCAGGACCAGCGCCTCCTCGACCAGCCGGAGCGTGCGCAGTTCCTCGCCCTTCAGCGCCGGGCGCGCCACGGCGATGTCGAGATCCTGCTGCGCCAGCGCGCGCTCGAGCTCGGCGTTGTTCATCGCCGACAGCATCAGGTCGACCCCGGGATATTGCGCGCGGTAGGCCTTGATCACCTCCGGCAGCGGCCCGTGCGTGGCCGAGCCGACAAAGCCCACCCGCAGCCGCCCCGCGCCGCCCTCGCCGATGAGCCGGGTCTCGCGAAAGGCGCTGTCGAGCCGCTCGACCAGGTCGCGCGCCCGCTCGAGGAACAGCTCGCCCGCCGGGGTGAGGCGGATCTGGCTGCGCGAGCGGTCGAAGAGCTTGGCGCCGAGATCCGTCTCGAGCGCGGCGATCTGGCGGCTGAGCGGCGGCTGCGCCATGTCGAGCCGGGCGGCGGCGCGGCCGAAGTGCAATTCCTCGGCCACCGCGAGGAAATATCTCAGCCGTTTCAGCTCCATCGCCTCTCCTGCCGCGCCCTGCCCCAGCTAGCCCATGCGCGCCAGCGCCGCGATGAAATGCGGCCGGAACGCCGCGGGGTTCTCGCTCATCGGAAAATGGCCGATGCCGGGCATGAGGGCAAGCGTGGCCCCGGGAATGGCCCGGGCGGTGCGCTCGGCATCCTCGGGCGTGCAGGTCATGTCGTACTCGCCGACCATGATGTGCAGCGGACGCGCCGAGGTGTCGATCTCGCCGAGCCGGCCGACCAGGCTGTCGTCGCGGGTGTAGAAGCTCAGGTCGCCGCGGAACACGCCGGGGCCCGATTGCATGAACATCCACTGGGTGTTCCAGCGCTCGGCCTCCGGGCCCTGCGGCGCGATATTGGCCGAGACCAGCGCCGCGCCCATCTCGCCGCCATGCGCGTCGGGGCGGTGGAACCAGTCGATGTCGTACCAGGCGGGCTGGAAGTCAGAAGCCTCGATGGCGATGAAGCCGCGGAACGGCTCGGGATGGCGCAGCGCCAGCTGCAGCGCGATCCGCCCGCCCATGGAGCAGCCGGCATAGACCGGGTTTTCCAGCTCGAGCGCCGCGACCATGGCCAGCACGACCTCGATGTAGGCTTCGGTGGTGAGCAGGTATTCCTCGGTCTGCCAGCCCTCGGGCGGCAGCGACTTACCGTGCCAGGGCATGTCGACGGCGATGATCCGGTGCCCTGCCGTGATCTCGGCATCGTTCATGATGTGCCGCCACTGCCGCGTGTCGGCGCCGGCGGTGTGGAAGCAGATCACCGGGCGTCCCTGCCCGGCTTCCTCGAAATAGACCCGGTGCGGGCGCCCCCCCGACCTCGATCGTCACATAGCGTCCGATGATGGGCTCGATGCGGCTCATGCGCAGACCTCCCGGCCGAGGGCCATGAATTCCTTGAAGAAGCGCAGGTTCTTGACCAGTGCGAGGATGTCGCCCTCGATGCTGCCGCGGCCGGTCTTCACGAAGCCGAAGATGTCGTGAAAGCCCGCCTCGGGCACCGGCTCCCAGAATTTCAGCAGCGCCTCGCGGTCGACGCGCAGGGCAAAGCGCCAGGGGATCTTGCGCGAGGGGCCGGGGCGGATCTCCTCGATCCGGCCGCGGTGGAACACCAGGTAGTATTCCGCGCCGCCCACCTCGAGCAGCACGGTCTCCGAGAACAGCGCCCCGAGCCGGCCGAGATGCGCGCGCCCGGCAAGCGCTTCGGCCATGGCGGCGAGGCGGGGATGAAGATCGGTCTCGCCCATCGGCTCACTCCTTCCTTGCGTATTTGTCGATGACTTCGGGGTTCGGCGTGATGCCGAGCCCGGGCCCCTGCGGCAGATGCACCTGGAAGTCCGCGTAGCGCAGCCCCTCTGTCACCAGGTCCTCGACCAGGATCTTCGGGCCGAACTGCTCGGTGCCCCATTCCAGGCGCGGCAGAGTCGCGAAGGCCTGCAGGTGCCCGGCGGCGCCGATCGAGCTTTCCAGCAGGCAGCCGCCGTAGAGCTGCACGCCCTGCGCGGCGGCGATGCCGGCCACCCGCTTGAGGGTGTGCGCGCTGCCGTGCTTGCAGAGCTTGAGCGAGAGCACCGAGCCGGTCGCCGCGGCGCTCTCGCGCGCCGCCTCGGCCAGGGTCGAGACGCTCTCGTCCATCATCACCGGCACCTCGGAACGGGCGGCGATGCGCGCCGAGGCGGCGGTCTGTCCCGCGGCGATCGGCTGCTCGATCAGGCTGACCCCGAGATCGCGCAGCGCCGGGAGGTGGCGGATGCACTCGGCCTCGCTCCAGGCCTGGTTGACGTCGGCGACCAGCGGCGTGCCCGCGGGCAGCGCCGCCTGCAGCGCCGCGAGCCGCGCCAGGTCGGTCTGCGGATCGGCAAAGCCGAGCTTGATCTTGAAGCGCCGGAACCAGCCGCGCCGGATCATCTCCAGCGCCTCCTCGACCTCCTGCGCCGCATCGCCGGAGGCCAGCGCCCAGACCGCCTCGAAGGAGGTCCGCACCGCGCCGCCGAGCAGCACATGCGCCGGCACCTCCAGCGTCTTGCCCGTGGCGTCGAGCAGCGCCATGTCGATGGCCGATTTCGCGGTGTAGTTGCGCTTGGCGGCGCGCTCCATCTGCAGGCTCGCGGCCTCGGCAAGACAGGCGGGATGGCCGATCAGCGCCGGGGCGAGATAGGCGTCGATATTGGCCTTCATCGCCTCGACGCTCTCCTCGGCCCATCGCGGCCCGCCGAGGGTCGAGCCCTCGCCGAAGCCGGTGACGCCGTTTTCCAGCTCGACGGTCACGAAGATGTAGCCCTGGTGGCGCACCGAGGTGTTGGACAGCTTGTGCTGCCGGGTGGTCGGCGCCTCGATGATGCGGGCGCTGATCCGCCGGATGGCCGTGGCCCGGCAGAGATCGCGGCCTGCCGCGGTCTCCTGGGGCGAAGCGGGCGAGACTGTCATGGGGACCTCATGGTTGGGAGCGTCTGCGGCCGCGGGCCGCTGGGAGGAGGAAGTCGGGGAGGAAAGCCCTGGCCCCGCCCGCCGGAGCGGCGATGGGGCCAGGACCGGGGCAGATCAGCGGGCCAGCACGAGCGGTACGAGGGTTTCGATGATCCCGAAGATGACCAGCAGCGAGATCACGTTGAGCCAGACCCCGGCCCGCACCATCTGCTTGATCGAGACCTCGCCCGAGCCGAAGGCCACGGCGTTCGACGGTGTCGCGACCGGCAGCATGTAGGCCGAGCAGACCGCCAGCGTCATCACCGCGGTCATGACCAGCGGGTCGATCCCGACGCCGGTCGCCACCGAGCCCATGATCGGGAAGAAGGCGGCGGCGGTCGCGGTGTTGCTGGTCAGCTCGGTCAGGCCGAGCCCGACCACGGCGGCCACCAGCAGCACCACCAGCGGCGGCATGTCCCCGAAGGCGGCAACCTGGTTGCCGACCCAGACCGACAGGCCGGTGGCGGTGAAGGCCGCCGAGAGGCTCAGCCCGCCGCCGAAGAGCAGCAGCAGCCCCCAGGGAATGTCGCGCGAGGCGTCCCAGGTCAGCAGCGCGACAGGCCGGCCGGAGGCCTCGCGCTCGCCCGAGGAGACGAGGAAGCAGGCCAGCGCCGCCGCGATCGCCACCTGGCTCGAGGAGATCCCCGACAGGAAGGGCAGCGCGGCGTCGATGACAGAGATCTTGGCCAGCAGCGGCACCGCGACCCAGAAGAAGATCGCCCCGAGGAAGATCAGCGCGACGCGCGATTCCGCCTTGCTCATCGGGCCGAGCGCCGCGATCTCGCTGCGGATCAGCGCCGCCCCGCCGGGCAGCTCGCGCAGCTCCGAGCGGTAGATCACCTTGGTCAGCAGCACCCAGCCGATCACCAGCATGATCGCTGCGAAGGGCACGCCGATCAGCATCCATTGCGCGAAGCCCATGTCATAGCCCTGCTGCTCGAGCAGATAGGCCTTCATCAGCGCGGTCGGCGGCTGGCCGATCAGCGTGGCGATCGAGCCCATGGTGACGCCATAGGCGATGCCCAGCATGACCGCGGCCGAGAAATTCCTGTCGCGGGTCTCGAGCCCCTGCTCCTTGGCGAGATCGCGCACGAGATGCAGGATCGAGACCCCGATCGGCACCATGATCACCGCGGTCGCGGTGTTGGAAATCCACGCCGAGATGAAAGCCGAGGCGATCATCATGCCGAGCACGATCTGGTCGGGCCGGGTGCCGACCGCCTGGATGGTGCGCAGGGCGATGCGGCGGTGCAGGTTGCTGCGCTCCGTCGCGAGCCCCAGAACCACGCCGCCGAGCACGAGGAAGACCACGGAGTTCGCATAGGGGGCGGCCATGGCCGCGAAGCTGCCGACGCCGAACAGCGGGAACAGCACCAGCGGCAGCAGCGAGGTCACCGGGATCGGCACCGCCTCGGTCATCCACCAGATCGCCATCCACAGCGCCGAGCCCGCCGCCAGCCGTCCCGGCATCGAGAGGCTCTCGGGCAGGACCAGCGCGAGCAACAGCCCGGCGATCGGCCCGAGGGCCATCATCTTGAAGTTGATCGTCTCGCGCGCCCCGGCGGGTGCGTCGGTATTGGATGCAGTCATGGGTCGTCCTTCCTCCCTGGCATCGCGGCGCGCAGGGAAAAGAGCAGGATGCCCAAGCGCCGACGGTCCTCAGGGGGGGCGTAGTCGCCTGAAGAGCCCCTCTCCTGCAATGCTCGCGGCGGTATCCGATGATACCCGAAACGGCATAAGGTGGATGAATTTGATACCTTTTGACTCCAGGGGTGCGCTCAGGGATAGCGTTGTGACCGATGCGGTTCGGCATCAGACTCCGCGACGCGCAGCCCGCCGGTGCGCGAAATGCGAAAATCCTTCCGCCACTTCTCAAAGGGGATTCACTATGGCGCATCCCGGGTAAGGCGTGCGACCGTCAAGGAGCGCAATGTGCCGCGATAGCCTTCCCCAAATGATCATCCTCGCCAAAAACATTCGTGAGCCCGTGGGCTATGGCGCGATCAGGACCACACTCAGCCCTCGACGACCTCTCTCCGCTCTCGGCGGTGAACAACCTCATGAGGAGCCACAGATAGGTGACGCAAAGTCATGGCCATGCCGATGGACTGCGAAAATCCTTCTGCCTGACCTTCATCTTGCAACGCCCGTTTCTGCCTGCGGCGTCGCTGGGCCAATGGCACAAGGACCGGTATTGCACCATGGTTGCGAGACGCGATCGCATGTGGGCTTCCACATGTATGCGAAAAGGAAATAACCAAATTTTTCATATAGATAAGCCTAATTTAGGGGGCTTCAAACCCTTAGGCCTCCCGGCTATGGCGCGCTCTTCTCAAGGAGCGAAACGTGACTCAATACCCTTCCACAGATGACCTTTCACCAGCTTGGCTGCCCTTCGCCCAGGCCTTGATCAGCGGCTCCCTCCACGGAGGGGCCTCCCCTGCTTCCTCGGAGATGTTCTACGACGTCGATGCTGACGAACAGACGTCAGAGGCCTTGTCCCATGACGACATAGCCGGGCATCCGGGTCGTCATCTCATGTCGATCCGCTGGGCCGCCACCTGGGGCTCGGCGGATGCCTTTCAGGCCAAGGGTCTTCAGCCTGGAGCCGTTACGCTTCTGAGCGGCATGGGGCCGCGCGAATTGCGCGGGCTGGAACATATCCTGAAGCATAATCTCATGCCACCTGACGTGCGCATCTATACCCGGAGCCCATTACGCCCAACCGAACGCGTTTTACAGCTCTGCATGCCGCAGCCCCAAGGCTCCGGCTACATCTCCGAGTCCGCGCGGGCCGGCTTCGAGGACAGGATTCGCGAGGCCCTGCCCTTTCCCGCGCCGATACTCATCCTTATGCCGGATGGGTTGCAGCTATCCGAAAATCTGCGGCGTGCCCTGCCCGCGCCGCAGCGCCTTGCCGCCGTTGATCGCGGCATCATGCTGGCGCTCATCTCCGCACTTTACAATCTGTCCGATGCAGCCGAACGCATGGCCGTCGCGCGCTATCTTCCAGACGACACGAGTTGCGCGCAACTTGACTATCCATCTTTGATGATGGCCCTGCGCGCTCCTTCAGCACGCGACGCTGCACGCAAGCTGAAGAAGCTGGCGCTGCCCGATCGTCCGGTGCGCAAGGAAGTCCTCGCGCTTGAAGAAATCGGTGGGACCTCTGCCGCGCATCTCGTGGCGGCAGCCCTCGTTGCTGATATTCAGGCCTGTAAGGATGGTACGGCGCGCTGGTCGGAGATACCCCGATCATTACTGTTCTACGGCGAACCAGGCACTGGCAAGACCGTGCTCGCGCAGGCCATCGCACAGTCAGCGGACGTGGCGATCATCATTGTGAGTGCCGGCGAATGGCAATCGAAAGGTCATCTCGGGGACATGCTCGGGGCCATGCTCAAATCCTTCACACAGGCTGCGGCCCTGCGCCCCTGCATCGTCTTTATTGACGAGATTGACTCATTTGGTGCCAGGGATTCCAAAGATAGTGAGCGCAACAGCAATTACCGCCGCCAAGTGATCAACACGCTGCTTCGGGAGATCGACAAGCACCTTGCCCTCGACGGCACCATTCTGATCGGGGCATGCAACGCTGTGAACACGCTCGATCCTGCGATCGTCCGTCCAGGCCGGTTTGATCAGGTTGTCGAGCTGGGACGGCCGCCCCTGGAGCAGATCGCTCACATGCTACAGAGAGAGCTTCCCGAAGCTGGGGATCTGACGCCGCTGGCGCGCCGCTGTGCCGGCCAGACGCCGGCCCAGATCGACGCTACGTTGCGCGCGGCGAAGGCCGCAGCCCGTCGCGAGGGAGCCAGGTTCACCGCCGACTATCTCGCGACGCAACTGGGTGCCGGGCGGCTGGAGAACCCCGTCGTCGAGCGGCGGATCGCTACCCACGAGGCCGGGCATGCCTTGGTCGCGGCGATGTTGCTGGGCACGGCATCCGTCGACCGCATCGTGATCGGGCCGGAAGACGGACGGACGATGCGACGGTCTGCAATTGGGGAGGGGACGCTTGAAGACTTCACGCGTGAAATGATGATGCACATGGCGGGCCGTGCCGCCGAGCGCCTTGTACTCGGGAGTGTCAGTGCCGGCAGCGGCGGTGGTCCGGGCAGTGATCTCGAGCGCGCCACGCGTTTGCAGCTGTTTTTCGACAGACAAGCCGGCCTTGGAATTCACGGCCCTGCCTGGCTCGGAGAACCTGATATGTCGCGGATCTCCGAGAAGTACTGGGGTCGTGTGCGCGTCAGGCTCGAGGAATTCGAACAAATGGCCAGCGCTCTTTTGAAACCTCACCAAACTCTGCTCGAACGCCTTGCCGAGGAGTTGCTCGTCCGGCGTGAAATGGATGCTGCAGAGTTGCGCCCCTGGCTGAGCCAGATCGGGACTCCAAGTAACCGATGAACATGCACTACAATTTACTTTGCCCCGACCAATCTCTCTTGGTCGGGAAGGGAAGCGTTTCTCCCTCTCAACTCGGCGAGGCCCGCGATCTTGTCGAGATCGTCGAGCCGATAGAGCTCTCTCTGCACCAGCAAACTTGGCGCGGGCTTCCCCACGGCACCGCCGGGAGCTATGCCTTCCTGCGCCTGGGCCGACCATGCCTGCGTATCTATATCGGCATTTCCTGGGAGGATTTGCTCGAGCGGATCCGCAAGCAGAGATACCAACGCCGATGGGCCGGCCTCGTCCTCTTCTTCGAGCTTCCCGGCTTGCTCCGCAGCACGTTGGAGCGTCTGGAGCGCCGCCTTCTGAACCTGGGGCAGAGGTGGCTGCCCAAAGCGATGTGGGACAATGTCGAGGGCGTGACGAGGGGCGGGGCGTCTCCAACCTGTAGCCCCCCCTTTCGACCTCGACCGCCTGGGGAGAAAGATCTTCGGTCACATATGGGCGCGCACACGCTACTGGCATGAGGCAACTGCCCGATTGGAGTTGGCCCCCACGCATCAGATGGGGGATCCGTCAGGGCGGCTGCACGGCCTCCTCCATCAGCAACCAGGGGGCTGGTGTCGTCTCCTGCCCGGGTCACGCGTCTCGGTCCTCTGTCCAAACCAGAAAGCAATGGAGCGGGATCCGGCTGCGCGGAAAGTGCTGAGCAAGCCCTACTGGGAGGGAACCATCTGTTGGAGGGGCGACCGGCGCAGGCAACCGGCCGGCCTGGTGGTCAGCGAGGCAATCCAGTTCAGGTCCCGGGCTGCTGCTGCAGAGTTTCTGTTTGCAGGACAGGCTGTGGATGACAAATGGGCCAAGACTTGAGACCGTTGGCGACACCGGACTTCCTAGCGTGTTAGTGTCCGAGGAACGGGTGTGATTTCGACGCCGCTGACGGTGTGAACCCGCAACACCACTGCACGACCATGGCGCGTAGCGGCCTTTACTGCAGTTTCCTCATCTTGCGACAGGTGGACATCTTGACGCCGCCAAGAACCGTGCGATCCCTTGAATTTTGGGTGGCATTTTGCTACCTTTATCTCAGCACAGGAGGTTGGCATGGCACAGTCCGTGAAGCTCGGCGATGACATAATGGCGCTGGTCCGCCACGAGGCAGACCTGCAGAGCCGGTCGGTCGCCGGTCAGATCTCGCATTGGCTGAAAATCGGCCGGGCAATCGAATGCTCCGGACGGTTCGATCACGCCCGTATCACCGCGGCCCTCGAAGGCAAGCTCGACACGGCGGAATTGGGGGAGGAAGAGGAGGCTGCCTGGCTCGATGCTTTCGTTGAGAAGATGGCACAGCCCTCGGAGGCCGAAGAGACCTTCCACGCCCGGCGCCAGGCCCTGGGCCAGGGTGTCGGCCTCGATGCAGGCGGCAATCTGGTCTACGCCAAGGAAGGCAATGCCGCTTGAGGCCGAGCCTGGTGCTGCTGGCCGGCCCGAATGGTGCCGGAAAAACCACCGTGTATGAGACCCGCGTCGCTCCCGCCTTCGCGGGACCTTTCGTCAATGCTGATATCATTCAGCGCGACGAGCTCCGGGATCCCTCGATGAAGGCCTCCTATGAGGCTGCAAGGATGGCCGAAGCGCGCCGGCAAGAGCTGCTGGACTCGGGCCGCAGCTTCGCCACCGAGACCGTATTCTCCCATGTATCAAAGCTGGAGGTCATCGGAGCGGCACAGGCGCGGGGGTACCTGGTCGTCGTGATGCATGTCGGCATCGACAGCCCGGAATTATCGGTGGGACGTGTCAGGTGCCGCACCGAGGAAGGCGGACATGACGTTCCGGAAGACAAAATCCATGCGCGATATGAGCGCGGGCAACCGCTGATCCGCCAGGCGGTGCTGCGTGCGGACAGGGGCATGGTCCTCGACAACTCGCGTCTCAACACTCCGCCACGGCAGATGCTCGTCTTTGCCAATGGCCGCCTAGTTCAGGCTGCCCCGGCGCTGCCGGAATGGATTCTGAAAGGCTATGCCGCCGACCTTCTGTTTTGACGGTGCCCAGATAAAGGCCCTCTCGACATCTGGTCGGCACACCCTGCACCATGTCCGCTGTGATGCCGTGTGACCCGGTGAACACCCAATGCTGGGTCCTTGGGCGCGACCAGGATGAGGTGACCCATCGCAGCGCCAATGCGAGTGCGCGATGGCACATTCTGGAAGGATTCAAGGCACGCAGCACGTGCCGGTAACGCTTTTGGTCGGAACCCTTATAGGCCTCGTTACAAAATTATACTTATTTCTCAATATCTTGAAGAATTGTAACGCCGTAACGCCCGTAACGCGCAAAACATATAACTATACACGTAAAAACATGTAACTCTTCTTCTCTTATACATATATATATTATTTAACGTTACACCGTTACATATACTATAATATATATTAGAAATCAGTGGCTTACGTGTGTTTCATGATGTGTATCGCGGCCGTAACAGCGTTACGTCACTGAAAACACTTATAAATCTGGGAGGTTTGGCGGCTCGAGCACCCCACGCGGCATGACCTCTGGACAGATCGACAGCTGCAAGCTAGCTTACTCGCGACACGATACCTCGTCGTATCTCGGGCCCCGGCGTTAGATCGGACCGCCTCAAAGGTCACCTGCATATCATTCACAGAGAACCGACCATTCCAAACCGATGGTCCAGGCTTTGGATTGCAGCCTTATCGCGGTCCTGCGAGCTCTGCTGATATGCCCGACCACCTGCTTTCAAATGCAGCTGCACGAGGCACTCTCTGCGAGGTCGCATCCCTGAAATGATACGATGCGGATGTCACATGTCTCAATACCACACTGTCGAAGCGGTTGCAGACCGCTTCCAGCGCAGTCCCCGGACGATCCGGGATTGGATCAACCACGGCTGCAAGACCCCCGAGGGCACGATCCACCTGCAGGCTGCGAAGCTTGGCAAGTCCTGGGTGGTCAAGCGCGAGTGGCTGGACTTCTTTGAATTCCAGATCAAGCCGCGGCCGACCATCGAGGAGCTTGAGCTCGATGAGTGAGCGCGCAGGGCCTGAGACCTCGACCGAAAGCTATCAGGATATTGTGGACCGGCTGAATGCGGCTGATCCCCCGGGAAGCGCCCGGGCCAGGAAAGCTGCCCGGATCGCGCGGCGGGTGCAATGGATGTGCCGGCAGGCAAGCTGGGCGCCGGAAACGACCAGGGCGTCGCTTGCGGCGGCAAGAGCGTTCTTCGCTGCCAACCAGCCCGCCACATTCCAGCTGACGTCAGGCACCTATGCCGTCTATCGCTCGGAAGTCCTCTCTGTGCTCAAGCCGGAACCTGTGCGCAAGGGGCGCTACATCCTGCAGATGACCGGGATTTATCGCGAGGTTCACGATCTGACCGTTCAGGTCGGACTCCCGCCTGCGTTCCGGTGGCGCAGCTCGCCCCTGCTCTGGTACCTGCACGAGCAGGAAATCACGCCGGCAGAGGTTACGTCCGACACGCTGATGGACTTCTACCGGTTCAGCTTGGACGCCGAGCAGCTCTCGGAAGACCGGGCCAGGCGCCGTGCATTGGATGCGGCCAAGTACATCTCGCTCATGGCGGATCATCCCGCTTTTGCGGCCTTCGGATTTTCCCCGGTCGCGATCGCTTTTCCCAACCGCTCGATCAAATACGATGTCCCGCCCGGCATCGCCGACACCCTTCTAAAGGACTTTGACGCGCGCGTGGTGCCGTGGGCCCGAGGAGAGGTTTCGAACCAGGGAGAAGCCTGGGGGGGACTACATCGCGCGCCTCGATGCCGCCGAGGTCCCGGCGCCAGCGTCGGACAAGAAGGCGGCCTGGAAAGCCAGTCAGGCATATCAGAGCCTGATGGCAACCGAGGAGCAGCTCTCCCGGGGAGCCGCGACCGGGTTTCTCCCGAGCAGTCGGCGGTGGGTCCCTGCCACAATCCAGAGCCGCCGGGATCTTTGCGCAACCTGTGCGAAGGTCATGTACGAAGCGGGTGGGTTCCACATCGAGACCATCGAGGAGCTTACCGATCCGGAAATTGTCGAGGCCATCGCGAAACGCCTGCTCGCACGGAGGTCCGAGACAAACCCGCAGTCCGCCTATGCCAGCATTATCATGACGTTTGTCACGACATTGGCGAAGGACTTCGTGGCGCGCCCGCAAGCAGACTTGGATAAATTGCGCGCGATGAAAGAGAGGTATGGCCGGAAGCGGAAAGGCATTGCCCCGAAGAACAAGGAGATTCTGCGCAAGTTTACAGACCCCCGCATTCAGGCACTCGTCGACATGCCTGACCGGATCCTGCGGGACGTGAACCGACAGGTACAACACCGCCGCGAAGCGCATCGGCGTGCGCAAGGAGAGTTGCCTCGCCCTGCTGAGACGTTCGATGTACCCTTGGTGCAGAAGGTCATGCTGGCCTTGGCGGCGCATATCATGCTCGCGCGCGCCCCAAGGCGGTCAAATCTGGCGGGCCTGCGCCTCGAATGGATCCGGTGGCGTGAGGGCCTTGCGACCTTGGAAATCCCGCCCCAGTTCGTGAAAGCGCGCCGCGAGCAGGACGGCCCTCTGCTGATCCCGCTGAACGACAGGACGAGCCGACTGCTGGATCAATACCTGACGGCCCTGCGGCCCAAGGTGCTCCATCGAGAGGATGCCCAGAACCCTTACCTGTTCCCCTCACCGCCCCATGCGGGGCAGCAGCGTCTCGGCGGCTATTACGCAACCCTGCCAGACAGGCTGGTAGACGAGGTCCATGAGCGGGTCGGTGTGCGGATCAACCCGCACCTCTGGCGCCACCTGCTCGGCTGGATCTGGCTGAAGGAAGACCCCGACAAGCTGCCCGCGGTCCAGAAACTTCTGGGGCACAAGAGCATCCAGACAACGATCGACTATTACGCCGACATTGACGAGTCCGTCGCGCTGAAGGAATGGATCGGGTATCTCGATGGCAAGAAAACGAAAGTTTGATCGCGAAACAGCGCGCCTATGGGAGCGGCTGACAGAACGGCATCCAGACTATCCGGAGGCGCGCAGAGCCTCGATCCTCTCTGCTTACCGCGGCTATCGGGAAACCTTCGGCAGCCGGCTTGCCTCGGACGCCGAACTCCATGCTCACCTCGTCGGCCTCTTCGAAGACAAGGGCGCGCAGCAGGGCTATGCCGTGGCCATGCATCTGCGCGATGCGCTGAGGGCGCTCGGCGGCGATGACTTCGGAGCGCGGGTCACCCGGCATGTCCGGAATATTCAGCCCCGCTCGGAGAAAGACCTAGCGTCGGAGTGGTCCTCCGTCCGGGGTGCGGCAGAGCGGTTGCCCGCCGCATGGCGCGCTCTTTTCCTCGACCATGTCGGGCGGTGTGAAAGCGGCCGCGAACCGCCCGGCGCAAGTCTGAGCCCGTCCACGCTCCAGGGCATGGCCGAGGCGCTGGCGGGTTGGGCGAGGTTCCGCGAGGGTGATCTTTCGGAGCCACTCACCGGGGCAGAGCTGAGCCGCTACGCCGCGCATCTCAGGGACTCAGGCCTCTGGGAGACAGCCGTGCTGTCCACGGCCACCAAAATCCACATGTGCTATCGGCACATCCTTGCCCCGGGGGGTCGGTCCCACGCCTGCCAGACGGTCCTGAAGGAGTTGAAAGGGCGCGCCACCGCCGCGGGGCCCTGCCGAAAATCCCCCTCTCAAATCGTACCCGCGAGTCTGATCTATCGGACCGGCCTAGGCATGATGGCAGAGGTTCGGACGGGTGAATGCCATGACCTGCGGGCCGCGACAGTTTACCGGAACGGCCTTTTGTTGACCCTTGCGGCCGCGGTACCGCTGCGGCGGCGTGCCCTGGCGAGCCTCGATCTCGCGACGAGTCTCTGCCTCCAGGACTGCCCCAGCATCAAGATCGATATCGCCGGTCGCTACCTGAAACTCCGGCAGGATCGGAAAAGCTATGAACGGTACCAGGCATATCTCGCCAGCCCGGTGTTGTGGGACGCCGTCCAGCTTTGGAGCCAGCGATTCCGACCGATGTTCGGCGGCGGGACGGCGCTATTTCCAAGCGTCCGGCTGAGTAGCGAGGCCTTGGTGCCAGACGTCCTGGGGCAGGTCTTCGGAGACACGACGGAGGAGCGCCTCGGGGTGCGCGTGCCGATCCACCGTATCCGCGACTGTGTCGCGACAGAGGCGATCGAGGAGATGGAGCATGGCGCGGGCTGGGCCCGGCACCTGCTGGATCACAAGTCCGCGCAGACCACCGCCCGCTTCTATGATCACTCGACCGGCGTGACCGCCACCCGCGCCTTCGGGCAGCTTCTGACCAAGCGGCGATCGGATCCGGTAGAGCTGATCCTCTGATCCGGAAGCCGCTCCGCTCACCGCCGCAACCGCATGGAAACGTGCCTATTCGTAACAATGGTTAAGAACGGTAGACAATAAACCGACCCAGTTTGTCCCTGACCGTTCTTAACTATTTCCGCGACCGAACACATCCGTCCTTAACCACCCCGGTTCCGGGGTGAGGCCCCTTAACCGTCTCTGCCGCCCGCAGCGCAAGAAGGGTCAGCCCATGTTCTGGCGCCCGTCCAGCTCCAGCGTGCCGCCTGTCTGCATGCCCCCCCACCGGTCAGCCCTGCAGGAATCTCCGGGCCGGCTCGGAGAGGCTGCCGAGATGGGTCTGGGCGCTCACCGCCACCGGCAGCACGGCGAACTCCGCGCCGGTGATGCCCATGTACTCCTGCCGGTAGAGACCGATGGGATGCTGCTTCATCGGCACGTTCGTGGCGACCCCGCCGTGGATCTGGTGGAAGACGCCCTCGCCGAGGACTTGCACCAGGCAGACGTCGGGCCGTGCCAGAAGGATGTTGCGGAAGTGCTGGTTCACCAGCCCGCCGCCGGGCGAGGTGAAGCGGGCGTCAAAGCCCCCGACCGCCTCGAAGAGCTCCCTGGGGAGCGCCACCCAGCTGAACTCCGAGGGCACCGGGCCGAAGAAGCCTCCGGCCGAGGATTGCGCCAGCGTCGAGATGTCGAAGAGCCGGTAGCCGTCGCCCTGCCAGTTCGCCTCGGCGAGCAGTGCGTCTTCCCGGGCCTGGTCGTAGCCCTCGAGGATCGAGCGGTTCTGCACGTCCGGGCCGAGGTGCCAGGAGCGCGCGTAGATGACCGGCTGCGCGGCCAGGGACAGCGCCTGCAGGCTGGTGCCGATCAGCCCGGGGCTCGCCATGCGCGCGCCATCGACGATGATGGCCACCGCCGCGCCCTGGGCGGCGGCGACGCCGAGGTTCACCGCCTCGACCGGCGAGACGGAGGTGGTCTCGTGCCGGATCAGCCGGAAGTTGCGCCCCGCGCCCGTCACCAGGCTCTCGGGCAGCGGCTCGGCGGAGGCGTTGTCGACCGCGATGACCTCGTAGTCTGTCTCGGAGACGCCCTGCTGGTAGGCCGCGCTCAGCGAGTGCAGCGTGCGCGCCGCCTCGCGCCGCATGTCGTGGAAGATGACGACGATCGACAGGCGCATGCTCAGAGCTTTCTCAGGTAGCCGTTCGGATTGTAGGTCGCGTTGGGGCCGAACATGTCGCAGAGATCCTCGGCGATCTCGAAGACCCCCGGATGCGCCGCGAGATACTCGCCGAGCGCCCGGTTCGGCCCGCCGTCGTAGCGCTCCGAGATGCCGAGATCGTCGAGCACCCCATCCTCCATCGCGAGGATGTCACCGGGCTGCATGCGGGCCGAGAACTCGGCCAGCGCCGCCAGGCAGCCGGCGTGGCTGTGCGCGGAATCCTCGGTGACGAACCACGGGTGCGGGATTTCGTCGAGACCGCAGGCCTCGAGCACCGGCCCGAGGTTCATCACGTCGCCCTGCAGGAAGGTGATCCGGTCGTCGCGCACCCCTTCGGGGATATTGAGATCGACCGAGATGATGCGCGCCTCCAGCCCCATGATCTCGGCCAGGTCGGCGAAGAGCAGGGCGCTGCCGCCGCTGTGCGAGCCGACCTCGAGGATCAGCCGCGGCTTCAGCTCCCAGAGCAGCCGCAGGTAGATCGCGATGTCGATCGGGCTCTTCAGGCAGCGCACGCCCTTGTAGGTGTAGCCCATGACGCCGGCCTGGTAGCCCTTGAGCATGGGTTTGGTGAAGGCGGTGGTGAAGGATCGCATGCTCTGCCCTCGGGGTCTGTAGGATCGGTGGGGGATCAGTGCGGCTTGACGAAGAAGGCGCCGGTCCAGTCGATGATGGTGAGCGGCGGCACCGGCTCACCGCGTTCGGCGAAGAAGTCCTCGAGCGCGGCGCGGCACATGTCCAGGGCGCCGTAGTCGTCGACGACGACGATGCCGCCCGGGGAGACGCGGTCGTAGAGCGCCTTCAGCGTGTCCATGGTCGAGTCGTAGAGATCCCCGTCCATCCGCAGCAGGGCGATCTGCCGGGTCGGGGCCTCTGCCAGCGTGTCGCAGAACCAGCCCTTGAGGAAATGCTGGCGGCTGTCGTCGAGCAGCCCGTAGACCTCGAAGTTCTTGCGCACCGTGTCGCGCGAGACCGCCAGCTGCGGGTACTTGTCCTTGCTGAGGTCGAGCCCGCGGTCCTTCTCGTGCTCCGGCTTCGGCAGCCCCTCGAAACTGTCGGCGACGATCAGCTGCCGGTTGGTGACGCCCTGCGCCTTCAGCCAGCCGGCCATGAAGATGCAGCCGCCGCCGCGCCAGACGCCGCATTCGACGAGATCGCCGGGGATCCGCCGGCTGTGCAGGTCGTCGAGGCAGGCGTGCAGGCTGTCCATGCGCAGCCGCCCCATCATCGAATGGCTGAAGCCCGAGCGCTGGATCCGCCGGTCGGGGAAGCGCCCGATGCGCCGGCTGGCCTGCAGCTCGGCATAGGCGCCCGCCCGGGCGTCGCGGATATCGTGCAGCACCGCGTAGTCGAAGCTCTCGCTGCCCGTCAGGCAGTCCCGGAGGTAGAGCAGCCGCAGCTCGTCATCGAGGTAGATCTCGTTGAGCAGGCTGCGCTTGAGCAGGTCGAGATAGGGTGCGGCCCCGGCGACGGGCATGGGCCGCAGATCGCCGCGGCGCAGCTTCAGCTCGGCGAGGAAGCCGGGCAGATTCTCCACCGGCTCGGGGGCCAGCGCCTCGCGCAGCGCGGCGATCGTGTCATAGGCCAGCTGCGGGCCGGAGAGCGCCTCCTCATGCGCGGCCAGGTCCTTCTGCAGGCTGCGATCGCCGGGGTTGAAGCCGGTGATGATCGCCATGCCCTTCATCGCGACGTCGAAGACGCGGATCTCGAGATCGGGCCGGGCCTGGCGCAGGAAGGGGATCACCTTGTAGACATCGCCGGTCCAGGCCTGGGTCTGGCGCTCGCGGCTGGCCCATTCGATCTCTTCGGGCAGCACGTCATCGACGATGATGACGCTGTTGTGCTCGGCGTATTGCTCGAGGTTGAGGATGTCGCGCAGCACGAACTCGGCGCGGTGCATGCCGTCGACGAAGGCCAGATCGACCGCCCCGCCGAGCAGGTGGCGCAGGTCGTGCCCGGCGAAGAAGTCGTCGCTCGGCAGCTTGAAGATGCGGGTCGGCGCCGACAGCCCCATGCGGATCTCGAACTCGGGATCGATGGCGATGGCGGGGCAATTGGCCAGCGTCAGGCTGCGCCCCTCCCGGCAGCCGATCTCCACGTAGCTTTTGGGGGTCAGCGTCTGATGGGCGGCGGCGAGGGCGGAAAGATAGTCCATGTCTGCTGGCTCTTGACCTTTTGGGAGTGCGAAAGCGGCGGCGGTCGCGATGCAAGGGATATCAATGCGCTACGATCTTCACCGCAAGGAGAAAATACGCTCTCGCGGCGTCAGTGGAGCGCCGTCGCGACCGCGCCACGGCACTGGCGCCCCCCGTGGGGCGGAGAGATCAGGTCCATGCAGGCACGCGCGGGACGGATCGCAGAGGGCGACCCAGGTCTTCCCGGCCCGGGGCAGCCTCGCTCAGTCGGCGGCGCGGCGCTGCCGCGAGCGCCAGAACCCTGCCTCCTCACGGCTCGTTTCCGGGGCAATTCCCACGATCACATTGAGGATGCAGGCAGCTTCCATCGCCGCCGCGTACTGGTTCCGGCTTCGGGCCAGCGCCGCCGCATTTCTCTCTGCCGTGTCCCTGGTATATCCCGTTCCGGCGCCATCCGAGGACATATCATTCACCCCGGATGACCTAAACAAAGGCTTTTTTCAAATCACTGAAAATCTGATCTATAAGCTCTTCAGATCTGTTTCCGACAAGAATCTTGGATGGGATATTACGCAGGGACGGCTTTACGGTAATGGGACGCTTCGCGTCAGAAAGAAATTCTGCGATTAATACAGCGTGCTCTGCATTTCTTGCGACGATTGTTTCATCCATGACCTGCCATTGCCAATAGGCATCCTCTGGCCATGATATTTCCGATGGGGAGATATTAGCGCACCGGGGGCATTCAACCATACCGAGCCGGTTGAACTCGTAGCCCGGCAAGGCGCCCTGGCGAAATTTGCTCACCGCCTTCTGGTCAATCTGTGGTGGCGCCCAGGGAAAATGCTCCGGGTAGAGCTCTTCCACGATGACCTTGCCCCAAAGATGGGCGCCCTCGGGAGCACTCTCGAACCTCCGGGCGTTGGAGAATTTGAAGGGTTCGTGAAACAGCGCACAGCCGCCACAGTGCTGACAGCGCACTTCCAGAGGACTCGTTCTCATGTTGTTACCGTTTAACTTTGCGCCCGAATTCGGCCACCAGGGTGAAGGGTTCGGCTGTTCACATTTTTACTATGGCGAAAAAAAGACAAAGGCAACCCAATGACCCGTAAGGGTTATTCGGTCATCGCGACGCAGTCCCAACCCATTTGAGGCGCAAAAATGTCTTAAAGCGATCTCAATTTTGTCACGTCTCACGGAGATGGCCGGTGTTCACCGGGAGCCCAACTCACGCTGCGTCACGTTAACCATTCGTTAACTAAAGGGTTTCCCTCGCCACCAGCCCATTCCGAGGCTCTGGCTTTGCAAAGGGCGCCGCGACAAGCCTGTGCCCGCCGTCGAAACCCTTGCCCAAGTTTTGACAGCGATGGAGTTTCAGAGGACCTCATCACGTTTCCGTGATAAATAAAGTTTCCCAAATTTGGACTGTATTTCTGTCGTACAGGAGACAAATTCGAATTGATATATACGAATGTAAGGCGTGAGATTTTAAATTCGTAAAGTTGAATTCAGGTCCCGCTATGCGCTGCTTTTCCAGCACGCACCCGGAGGATTTCCAGTAGTGCGACACCCTGTCTCGGGCACAAATTTCTGAAGCTGTATTTTAGACCATCCCTTGCCGAACCCATGTTTTCCGTGGCAGGAAAAATGCGCGACGTGACGACGGCAACCGAGAATCAATCATCCAGTCATGACTATACGCGCTGGAAATAAGCCACGCGTGCTCTCAGAGAATTCCAAGACGCGTACCTTGAAATGCGCGCGCCATGAATGCTGCGGGAGAGGCCTCCGGCGCCACATCTGCGGCGGAAACAGAAAGGGGCCCGGCCCCAGCCGTGTCCGAAGCTTCACACTCAAGACCGAGAGAAGGTTCCCTGTGACCCCATTTCCGAAACGCCGACTGTTCCGGTGCAATCACTGTGGCCACAGGCTGCGGTTTGGCCAGCGCGACTGCGGTGCCTGCTATCAGGCGACACCCTGGATCAATCGCTACGGCTTCTGGCTCTGCGGGCTAGCCGCCCTGCCCCTTGCCCTGCTGCTTGTCGCACGCACGCTGCACTAGAACAGGCCCCTCCGCCGCCCGACGAAATGGGCCATGTGGCACCGGCTGCGCCGACTGCCGAGCGGAGCGCCGTGGCGCACCCTCCTGCCGAAACCTGGCCCATCTGCGCAGCGCATGCGGGTCAAAACCGTTCCCCGCGCCACGGTAGCTGTGTTATGTTTTCGGAACAATTTTAAGCAATGCGCGTTTTGCCGGACCCTTTTTTTGACACGGCGCCCTGATAAGTCGTTTCATGGTGAAGGAATTTGAAATGGTGGTTCCCCAGGTTTCTTCCACGTATTTCCCCGGCCTTCCATCTGCTTCGCCACGCATTGGCCGCTCCCGGGACAGGCACCTCACGACAGGCATGCAAGGGCAGCGCGCCCGGCGGCCCGCATCGAGGCCTGACCCTCGAACATCCCGTATTGTCCAGACATCCACCGCAGGGCCGTGCCCCGGCTCTCCCGCTGTTGTCATCGTTACCGGCGCCGCCTGTCCTGCACAGGGCCGGGCGCCCCGGGGCCCGCGCATGAAGGAGGAGCGCTGAGCCGAGAGCCCCGCGGCCCGATCCGGCATTTTCCGGCACGCCGCCACCCGCCCCGTCCGGGGCATGAAACCCAAAATGATTTCATAATTTTGCTGAAGGTACAGACGAATGCTTTTAACCTATTTCGGTAATGATCGCGATATCTTCGACGATGCATTCTACAACAGTGCCGAGGGCGGCTTCGACATCGCGCTGGTGAGCGCGAGCAGCACCCAGGTCACCGTCCGCAACGCCGACACCGGCTATACCACCACGCTCACCGGCACCGGGCTGGCGGCCAGTGACGATCCCGCGGATTTCGCCGGCACGCTCACCGGCCTCGAGATCAGCAGCCCGACCGGTGTGGTCGCCAGCTTCACCGGGCTGAACTGGGATCTGCCCACGCTCTACACCGCGCTGGAGCAGCTCTTCGACAGCGACGACGACGCCGCGGTCATGGCCCTGCTGAGCAGCGCGCCGCTGACCGTGGACGCCTCGAGCTCGAGTTCCAACAGCACCTTCCTGCTCGATCAGGTCACCACCCCGGTCACCTATCTCGGCAGCAAGCTGCTCGACGAGATCACCACCGGCAGCGGCGATGACCGGCTCTTCGGCGACGGTTTCGCCGGCAGCTACGCCGAGGAGGCCTCGGGGCAGGTCTACCGGCTCTACCAGGCCACGCTCGACCGCGCGCCGGACATCACCGGGCACCACAATTGGACCGAGCGTCTGCTCACCGGCACCATGTCCCTGCAGGAGGTGATCAACGGCTTCACCGGCAGCCCGGAGTTCAAGGCCACCTATGGCAATCTGGACAACCAGAGCTTCGTCACCCTGCTCTACAACAACGTGCTCGACCGCGCCCCCGACGCCACCGGGCTGACCAACTGGACCGCCCGGCTCGACGGCGGCATGTCCCGCGCCGAGGTGGTCAAGGGCTTCTCGGAGAGCGCCGAGTTCAAGGCCGGCACCGCCGGGGCCGCCTTCGCCTATACCTATGCCTTCGCCGAGGACAGCTCCGCCGCCACCTGGGGCGACGATGTCTACCGGCTCTACCAGGCGACGCTCGACCGGGCGCCGGACATCAACGGCTTTCTCAACTGGTCCGGGCGGCTCGCGGACGGCATGGAGCTGGGCAAGGTGATCGACGGCTTCGTGCAGAGCGCCGAGTTCAAGGCCACCTACGGCGCACTCGACAACGGCGATTTCGTCACCCTGCTCTACAACAACGTGCTGGGCCGCGACCCCGATGCCACGGGGCTGACCAACTGGACCGCGCGGCTCGACGGCGGCATGTCCCGCGCCAAGGTGGTCGAGGGCTTCTCGCAGAGCACCGAGTTCAAGGCGGCCACCGCCGACGCTCTCAAGGAGTGGCTGCGCGACGTCGATTACGGCAGCGGCTCGATCTACCACGACCTGCTGCACCCCGGCTCGGGTGACAACCTACTGGCCGGGGGCATCGGCGCCGATGCCTTCGAGTTCGCCCAGGCCGAGGGCGGCAGCCACCGGGTGCTCGATCTCGAGCCCTGGGACTACATCTCGCTCGAGGGCTTCGGCTATGCCGATGGCGCCGCGGCGCTGAGCCACATGACCCAGGCCGGCAGCGACGTGAGCTTCGAGGACCAGGGGGTGAGCATCACCTTCAGCCAGACCCTGCTGGCCGAGATCACCGACGACATGATCCTGGTCTGAAGCCCGAGTACGAACCGGACTTCCCCTACCGCCGCCCTGTCGCAAACCCGCCGGGGCGGCGGCCCGCCGTAGCGCCACGCGCCTGTTTGGGAGCCGATTTCAGGGAAAGCCGCCAGGGAGGCCAGACCCCATCCCATCTGCGGCGGATAGCTCCCATTCCACGGCGCTGGACAGCCGAACAAAGCTCGGCCAGCCCCGGGTGCTTACCCCCTACTGCCCCGCACCCAGTTGACCACCGCTCGCAGCGGCTGCGTCATGCGCCAGGACGTGCTTGTACGGAGGGCGGCTATTTCACGTCGCAGCATCTCCTCAACCTGTCCCGCACGGGCTTTCTCTGCATTCAGTTGCTCCTGCACATCAACGCGCCGCTGATTGGCCCCTGTCAGCCCCTGCTCGCTCTCGGCCAGGAAGCGGGTCACGTCCGCCAGCTCCCGGAACTGGGTCTGCAGCCGCGTGTCGAGCTGTGTGTTGCGCGCGTCGACGGATACGCGCGCCGCTCTTTCCCGTTCCAGAGTTTGCGAGGCGATCTTTCGTTCGTGTTCCAGCGCTTGAGCAGACATTTCTCTCTCTCGATCAAGAGATGCCTCCTTTTCCGCAAGAATGCGCGTCATGTCCGCGAGTTCGCGGTACTGCGTCTTCACGGTGTCCTCGAGGGCGCGCAGCTGCTCGCTCTTTTGCGCGACCTGTGCCTCCAAGAGAATCTCACGATCACGCAGACTCTGCAGTTCCACCTCGCTCCGCTCTTTCGCAACGAGGAGTTCGTCGAGCGCTCTACGTGTCTCCTCTGCCTCTAAGCTTCTCTGAGCCAGAGCGCTCTGCTCTTGGGCATGTGTCTCTTCCAGGGCGGCGGCCTGCGCCTCAAGCTTGCCGTCCCGGCTTGCGAGTTCCTCGGTCAACTCACCGATGCGGGCGCTCATGGCGGAAACTTCGTCGCGCCCCGTTTTCAAAACCTGCGCAAAGGCCGGTGCCGTAGAATCGAGCTCCGCACGGATGGCATCCAAGCGCTCGAAGTCGCTGCTGTCCTCTCCCTCATCTGCCCATCGTTCGAGGATTGCATAAGTGTCTCGCACCCAGATCGAAAGCATCGGGTTCTGGAGAACTTTCTGCTCGGCCTCCCGGTGGTGCTGCAGTCCACCGACCAAGAACGCGTCTACCTCTGAAGCAGCGCCAAGCGAAAATTTAGGCAAACTGAGATCCAGCGTTTTCTGGATTTTCTCGGCCACCCCGACCCAATTTTGCATGAGTTGCCCGAAGCTGGTGAAGCAACGCACGCGACCACGCGTTCCGCTCTCGGCCTCCAGAACATGTCTTAGCCATATCAAAAGGCCCATACCGATCACCATGCCATCCCGCTTATTGAGCGACGACGCCACTTCGAGCGGATTGCGATGGGTCAGGATGTAGGCCGGCGTAGCGCCGAACTCTGTGAAGACCTTTTCCCAGAACGGGACCAGGCGGCACACACGAGGATCCTTGAGGACAAAAAGAGACGAAGAGCCGAACTCATTGCTCATCTCAGCCAGCGCACGCTCATGGAACTCCGCAGCACGCGGGCTGTCGAGCCAGCTTTGCGACACCGGAAGCCAGTCGTCCCAACTGGTGGCAGCTGAGGCAAAGAGCTGGGTGTGCAACTGGTAAATCCTGTTGGACTCGAAATAGCCCTTTTCGTTGTTCCGGTTGGGAACCATCAGCGTTGCAGGCTGATCGCAGCCGAGCAGGCTCAAGACGCCCGCCAGCGCCGAGGTGCCTGATCGGTGCATGCCAAGAACCACCACCGCCGTGCGAGGAACGGCAGGGCGCTTTGGTTCGGCCTCAAAAGTTTCAACGCGAGATTGGTTCATATTCTTGCTCATCGGAATAAACGTGGTTCCTATCTCTGAAGCCTGAGACGGCTCAAAGTTATGCTGTTTCCGGGGCGAATTGCGGCAGGGTGTACCAATTAGACAGATCAAGGCCCGTCAGTTCTTCGGTCTTGCGCAGATCAGGCTCGAAACGTGCCTGCAAGAGTTCCAGCTCCGAGGGTTCAAATCTGGGTCTATTGATCATCGACGAGCTACGAATGGTCAGGACATCCCCCTCCCAGACCAAGGGGAATCCGGCATTGACCTGATCAGAGGTTATGTTCGGGGCCTTGGATATGCCCAGGAAATCTGTGGCTTTCCCTACAAATGTGGCCGGGTCCCGCTCAAGGTCGTCGAATTTGAGAAACAGAAAATTTTCCCGTGGGTAGATCTCGAGCCACCGCGAGATGGCGTTCGCATAAAGGCTGGTATGCAGCGGAGATAGCTCAACGCCGAAATCCAGAGTGTCGCTCAACCGCGCATCCGGAGCGTAACGATCCCGCCGCCAGTTGTGGATGAAGAAAGAAACCGCCTTTGCAACCGGTTGGCGCAGACAGACGATAAAGCGCGGGGTCCCTTCCACGAAGCTGTGCAGCTTGTCCCGGGCACCTTGCCATTGAAGGTAGGTTGTCGAACCCTCCGCCCGCCAAGGCTGATCGCTTGCCGCCCCAAAGAACTCGCGGCAGTAATCTTCGTAGTCCGCCTTTGTCAGCTCGCGCTTGCGCGAGAAGAACATCGTTTCCTTGGGATCTGAGAAGAACACTTTCGGGTGATCGGCGAGCACCTTTGCAAGATAGGTTGTCCCGGCCTTCTGGGCTCCGAGAATAAAGAGATTGGGAGCCATCATGTGTTTACTTCTCCTGCAGCAGTGCGGGACTTTTCCGTCCATCGTCTAGGGAACGATGGTTAAACAAATCTCCGCGAGCGGACCAGCCTTTTGGCACAGCTACGTCACGAGCGTTGCAAAAGCTCCCAGAGTTGGGCGATCCCCTCGTTCAGCCCAACCCGGGGCTGCCAGCCGGTCGCCCTGCGCAGGCGGGTGGTATCCAGAAAGATGGCCGCAACGTCGAAGCCTCGAGCCGGCTTGAGCTGAAGATCAAGCTGCGTCCCTGTTACCTGCCGAATGGCAGCGTAAATATCCTTGATGGAATGTCCCTCTCCGGAGCCCAGGTTATAAGGCCCCGAAGCCAGTTCCGGCGTCTCTATGACGGCGAGAACCGCCGCTACAACATCGTCTATGTGAATGTAGTCCCGCACCACCGAGCCATCGCCCCAGACTTCGGGCGCAATGCCGCTTCGTATCTGGGCAAGATAATGTGCGATGACCCCGACAGCCGTCCCCCGCAGCTGGAAAGGCCCATAGGGGTTTCCGATCCGAAGGCTCACACCGGTCAAGCCGGCCTGTGTGGCCACCAGATGCAGGTAGCCTTCAATGGCAAGCTTGGAGGTGCCATATGCCGACAAGGCATTTCCGGCAGCCTCTTCGGACACCGGCAGCGCCTTCGGCTCACCGTAGACCGTCCCACCAGACGACGAGAAGAGGATGCGTTTTACACCGGCCCGGCTGGCCGCTTCGAAGAGAGCAACCGAAGGAGCGATGTTTTCAGCCGCATCCTTGGCCATATCTGCCATGGAGGATGCAGGTGTCGTCGTGCAGGCGAGATGGATGAGCGTCTCAGACCCAGAAATTGCTTCCTCAAGCCCATCCAGTTTCGGGAAACTGAAAGGGCGGGTCTCTATCCCGGCCAGAAACTCCGATGTGCCCGCAAGCCGTTGCGGCAAATCCAGAACGCAGACTTCACGCCCACTCTTCCGCAGGCCCTGCGCCAGCGCCGTCCCGAGAAAGCCGGCACCTCCGACGATTACGCAGCGCTCCGTCATTGCCCTTCACCGGTCTTCGTGTAGCTCAGCACGGGAAGCCAGTCATAGTGGCTGACACAACTTGCGTAGCGCTTGGCGCGCGCCTCACCAAACCCCAGAGCGCCTAGCCGTCCGTCAAAGTCAGAATCCGCGAGGCTGCCCGCAATCAAGAGCGTACCGCCCGGAGCCAGAATCCGCGATGCTTCTCTCAGGATCCGGTCGTCGGCACTCGCCTCTCCGCCCAGAACATCGTTGAGCATCACAAGCTGCAACCTCTGGTCCGCAAAATCGCTCTGCCCCTTTGCCGCAAGCTCCTGTCCCAGTTCATCGGAGCTGCAGATGCGCCCTTGGAACTGCTCACGCCAGAACGGTTCGATCGCCGGCGGGACATTCACGCCCAATGCCGGCAGGCGGCGATAGAGCAAGATCGATTCCGCAAGAACCCGATGCACGGCCCTGGCGCGCCTGTCGGCCCCGCAATGCGGGCAACTCGCAGCGCCATCCAGGTCGACGAACCGCTCGCTCTGCTGGCCGCAGGCGTTGCAGTGATGCAGCTTGTGGCGGGCGATCGCGTCGAGGGCAGCCAGATCCTCGATCATCGGAGGATGCAGCGCGCCCATATGCTCGTCGATGCGATGGAACAATCCCGGCCGGGTCTTGTTGAAAAGTGAAAGCATTCCAGGTACTTCGCCCAGACCCCACCCGCAGCTCTCGACATAATAGGAAAACTCGACATCAGTTGAGTTGTGCGGCACGTCGTCGGAGAAACCGCCGATCTCATCAATCATCTTGCGCCGCAGCACGAAGAAGCCGCCTTGAACATGGCTGAAGCTGCGATCCGGGTTTTCCAGCGCGAAACCGCGGTTCCTGAACTTATCCCACAGCGCCTGCGCCTTCGGATAATCCCGTCCGAAAAGGTAGGACGGCGAATAACACAGCGTCCCTCCCTGGCCGACCTCGGGATGGGTGTTCATATAGGTGACAAAGGACTTCTCCCACCCGTACTGGGTGGTCATGCCTTCCTTGCCGCAGACATAGATAGCGTAGTCGGACTGCCCGTGGGACAGGCAGATGTTCGTACCCGGGCCCACCATCGCGTTCTCTCGGTTGAGCACGACCGTGAGGTTGTCATGCTCTCCATACAGCTCGATCAGATGTGCGAGCGCCGGAGCGTCGCTGCCGTTGTCGCAGATGATCAGATGGAAGGGCAGTTCCGTGTATTTGTAGAGCCGCCGGATCACCTCCGACGTTTGCGGCAGGTTGTTCCAACTGACGATCATGAGATCGATGGTCTCACCGGCCCAAACGCGCACCAGGTTTTCGACGAGGTGCTCCGTGTTGTAGCTGTTCCGGATGCGTTCGGAGGCGGTCTCGATCATCGCCGCCACCGCCGGGTCGGGCAAAGCGTAATAGCTTCGGATCCGGGCAGCAATCGCTTCCGGTGTCGCCGCGCACACGAGCCCGGTAATGCCGTCCTCGACCAGATCTGGAATGCCAGACAGATCGGTCGTCAACACCGGAAGGCCTGCTGCCATCGCTTCCATCAAGACGGTGGGAATGCCGTCCATATCCCCATCCGAGGCACGCACCGAGGGGCATGCGAACAGATCGCTTTCCCGATAGAGCGCGAGCATTGCCTCTCGGCCCTTAACCGGACCGCAGAGAGCGACGTTGGTGATGCCCTCCTCGGCGATCGCAGTCCGGTATTCCTCCTCCAGTTCACCATAGCCGTAGAGTTCGATGCGAACGTTGTCCTGTTCGAGCAATTTTCCGGCCCGAATTAGGTGAATCAGCCCCTTTTTCTCGGTGAACCGGTGTATCGCCACGATCCGACGGAACGGGCGAGTCTCGCGCCCGGCCCGCTGACCCTCTTCATAAAGCCTGTGGTCGCACCCGTTCGGGTTGATCATCATCTTGCGCTCGGGCACCCCGCGGGAGGTAAGGTAGCGGCGGTGGAAGCGCGAAGGGACGAAGACCTTCTTGCACCATTTCGAACGCCCGACCTCGCCGATCCGATTGGCCGCATCGTTGCGGTAACGGAAGATATCCTGCGCATGCGCGATGAACGTGAAGGGCACCTCTGCCTTCTCGCACGCTGGCCAGACCATGTCGGTGACGGTTGGGTACACGAAATGCGAATGAACGATGGTGCGCCCGGTTTCGACGAGGCGACGAGCCAGGTCGTCCGGCCCCGCAACGCGCTCCCATTCGATCTCGAAGTCGGGCTTGAAATCCGGATGGGGTGACTGACGGCAGAAGACGCGCACGTCAAAGCCCTGCTCCTTCAGGAGGCGGAGCTCGTTGAGCACGAAGGTTTCGGAGGGAACGGGAAAATGCCAGCTGAAGTAGGCGATCTTCATCTCGGATCGAGGCTGTGCCGTCAGCTCTGCGCGCGCAGGCAGGGTGACCTGCCGCGCTTCCGGGGTTTTGGCCAGCCCGTCATAGGCACGCCGCATCTGCTCGACGTAGGCGGTCCGATCAAATTTCGCGACAGCTTCCTTCTGAGCCCGCGTCCCGATCTCGCGCAAACGGTCCCGATCGGCTGCAAGGAGCTTGATTGCCGCGGCGACCCCCTCCGTGTCGCCCAATGGCACCACGAAGCCAGTCTCTCGGTGCGAGACGAATTCGGGCGGGGCCCCATGATCGTAGACGATCACGGGACGCCCCGCTGCCATCCCTTCCAAGACCGTCCGGCCAAAGGACTCGCGGAAACTCGACAGGCTCAGCACCACGTCGATTTCCGCCACCGCCTCGGCGGGCGTTTCCCTGTATCCCAAGATTTTCAGGCTCCGCGGCAGTTCTCCCGCGGCGACTTTCCGGGATATCTCCGCGGTATGCTGGTTTTCCGGTCCGATCAGGTTGAAGGTAATGTCCGGATGAGTTTCCTGCAGAATTTGCGCCACGCGAGCAAAGTCCCCAATTCCCTTCTTGGGAATATTGGAACTGATCATCCCGACCCGCAAAGCACCGAGGTCGCGGGGCATTGCTAGGTGCTGCAGCTGCTCGAAATCGACAGTGTTGTAGACCAAAGCAGCCTCTCGGCCCGGCCCAGAAAAGCTCTCAAGCGTGGCCTTCGAGTTTGCGATCAACCGATCGCAGGATGCCCAGACCTTGCCGATAATTTCCTCGGCGGGTTCGCCGATCATTTTCAGCAGAGCATCATCATGGCGGATCAACTCACGCACATGCACGATACCGCGCACACCCATACGCTGCGCCGCGACCAAGGGCTCGCGCAACACGATCGTGTTGACATGCACGACCTGCACGCCTTCGTCCGCGATGATCCTCGCGAACTTGGCCACCACGGCATCATCGACGGCCACACCTTCGCGCCACCAGCCATAGGGCAGAACATAGGTGGCAAAGGATTTTTCACGCAGGGTTTCGAAGTACGCGCTGTTCCCCGCGGCCGGCACCGTGACCACCACGTTGAAATCGAGGGCATTCAAGCCATCGATCATATCCAGCAGGCTGCGCTCACCACCAAAGAGGTTCTCTCCTGCGACGTGGCTGCAGAGCAGGACCACGGGGCGCCCCCGACGCTTGCCGACGTCGCCGGCGACACGTCCCAGAGTGCGCGCAGTCGCTGCCGGCGCGAGGCCCTCCCAAGACACGTCGAATGCCTGCCTGCCCTCGTTACGACCGTAGCGGATGTAATGAAGAAGCGGATTATAGTTCTGCCGCGCGACATCTCCGTAGGTTCGCAGATACTGCGCGGTATCAAAGTTGGGCCCCGGACTGCGCTTCAGCCTAGCGCCAAGCCAGAGGAAATGTTCCAACGGATCCATTCCCAGCATGCCAACATCGGAATTTTGCTCAAGATACCAACTCGGATCGAACAGGCCAGATTCGATTATCTCCTTACGTTCCAAGTCCTTAGAAGACATTCTTCGCCTCTTCTTGTATCCCCGGCATCACTTTCGGAGCAGCACCAGTAAACCTACATCTTGCTTAGTTGATCTAGCCTAGATGGTCCATCACGGAAGCCGCAAAAACGTCCATATCACGGACCCTTCGCCCCGGATGCTAACCGCTTCCTCACTTAGAGGCAGAGACCTAGGGCGCGGCAGCCTTCCTGCCCAGCGACCTTCTCGAGATTTTCGACAACCACTTGCTGATGCCTGGCGACATCCTCCTCCGAGTATGGCGAGCAGCGCGGGATTTTCGGGACTATCAGCCTCTCCGCCTCCGCATACCCGATCCCGGCATTCTTGAGGAAACAGGCGTTTGACACGGCGTAGTGATCCGAGATCTTCGCCTGCAATACCGCGTCCAGAACCAAGTTTTCCCCGCTTCGCGGCAGGACGACCCCTGCCTTCTTCATCGAGATCATGATCGGGCCAGGCTCAACCTTGTTTTTCGCGGCGAGCCTCTGAACGGCCAGAACCGTTAGATCATCAAATGTGGGATTGGCCGCTTTCTTGACCAGAAGCTGAACGGAGGGCCACCCCAGAAGCTGTCGAAAGTCCGCTACCAAATCCCCGTCAGGGAAATGGTCTCGCGAAAAAATTCTCACTGAAAATCTGGCATCAGGGAGGGCCCGCCGCCACGCACTGAGGATACGATCCCAATTGGCGAAATCTCGCTTGAGTGCTGACTCGACCCAATCCGAAAAGCTCAGATGGCTCCCCCATTGCTGCCACCCGCTGTAAATGAGTTCGACTTGGGAACGAACATACAAGACGATGTGAACTCGCCCGAAGTCCCCAAGAGGGGCCAGAGCGGTGGCATAGGATTCAACATTCCGGATCTCGCAAAAACCTTCGGAACTCAGGACATAGCGCTTCGACGGATCGGCCCAATCAAGCAGGGAAAGCCTATCCCGGACCCAACTTTCCGCACCCGTTTGACGCAGCCTAGGAAGCAAGTTGGAGTGGGATTTTGCTTTTGCCAAATCGTCTCCCAACTCGTCATCGAGATACCGGATACCATGCTTAGCCAAGCCGTGGCGGCCAAAAAAGAGGTATCCCTGCAGGGCACTGCTGCCGCACTTCTGCCCGCCGATATGCAAGACAACTTCAGCTCCGGAATCAATCATCATAGCAGCCTCTGCCGATGGACAAACTCTTGCCAAAGCTCCGAAAACTCGGCATCCGGCGTCATTTCCCTGCCGAGGACGATGGGGTAGCTCAGGAAATGCGGGCGCTTGCTGTCCGCACTACAGCGCGAGAGATACCGTTCCGCCAAGCCACAGAATACATGATCCGGCCGAAAGGCGGACACCATTTCATAGTGAAAGAACCGCGTCCGGCAAAAAAATCACTTTCCGGTAGAAGACGGCCAACATGGGCAGCATCTGCCTGAAAAATGAATCGCCATATATCAGCAGCGTTTTGTCCGAGATCGCTTGCGGTGAGGAGACCAGAACACATATCCCGTCATTCCCACCCTTCAGGCCATTTGCAGCCATGGAGAAAGGAACCGCACGACCTTTCACTACAGAACATGTCTCGGTCTTTTCAGGTGTAAATTTCCTTCCCAAATCGCCGGAAAAATTTGGCTTGTCGGAAATTAGCTCAGCTATCTTATCGATGCCCTCGCTTACGTGGTCAGGGAATATATCCATCAGCAACTGCTGAACAATATAGAGATTGCCCCAAGCTGCGTAATGCGTATCCGTTCTGGAAAAAGCGTCAGAATTCTCACGAAGTTTCTCAACCGGGTATTTCACCATCCCGGCAGCAGGAGATTTACCTACTTCGCTCGCGTAGCAACGCTGGTACAGGGACTCAAAACGGTCTTCTATTCCCGTTTCAGACGACAGGGCAAAGCACTTCTCTGGAAAAATAACGGTACGAAACAGGAGATCATGTTCAGCGCAATAGGATGCACGAGACTCGAGATTTTCTCGAAACGTTTGCGCAGAGCCCAACTCCGGATCACTTTTTCCAGTGAAGTAAGAAAAGACGCCGTGGTTGCCTCCAGCCAAGAACAGGAACCCGTCACGCCCCACATGCACCTCGTCGGTTGCTCCCTGCTGCCCCATTTCGCTACCTCATTTTCTAGGGAAGCCCCACTGCGGCATCCTGTACTTCTTGAGCGGCGCGAGCTCACCCGCCGAGCAAAGCTGAAATGCTCCTGCTTGCCGCGCCGCCAATGATCGCCTTGTTTCAGGCCTGGTGGCTATTGTACCCCGCCCGGCCGATGCTCTCGTAGGCGGCAAACCCCGCCTCTTTCGCGTCCTCGACCGCGTAGATGTTGCGCAGGTCGGCGAGGCGCGCGGTGGCCATGCCCGCTGCGAGCCGCTTGAGATCGAGCGCGCGGAATTCGTTCCACTCGGTGAGGATGACCAGCAGGTCGGCGC
>NZ_NTHN02000058.1 GCF_002300555.2 Alloyangia mangrovi
TGGTCTCGCCAGCCACCCACGAACCCGCGATCAGGTGCTTGCCGTGCGGGGTGAAACTCATGACATGTCCTTTCTGTCAGGGGACCGCTCAGTCCGCCGCGACCGACACGCCGGCCGCGCAAGTCAGCCGTGACTCGTGCGAGGCGGCGCAGTGCCGGGCCTGCCGGGGCCGGTCTTGGCATTATCCTGAGGGGATTTCAGGGGGTTGAAAACTTCTTAGCGCTCGTACCAAATATTTTCTTCACAGGCCAGTATTTTTCATTTAGGAAAAATCTTGCATGAAAAAATAAGTCAGCCGCGATCTGCCGGCGACCTCAACAGCGAGAGATATCCGAATGAAGACCTTCACGCTCACCGCCGCCCTTCTGACCGCGACCACGCTCGCGGGCACCGCCCAGGCCGACAAGCTCGACGACATCATCTCCTCCGGTACGCTGCGCTGCGCCGTGGTGCTCGACTTCCCGCCGATGGGCATGCGCGATGACAGCAACACGCCGATCGGCTTCGACGTCGATTATTGCAACGACCTCGCAGCCGCGCTCGGCGTCGAGGCGGAGATCGTCGAAACCCCCTTCCCCGAGCGCATCCCGGCGCTGATGTCGGGCCGCGTCGATGTGGGCGTCGCCTCGACCTCGGACACGCTCGAGCGCGCCAAGACCGTCGGCTTCAGCGTGCCCTACTTCGCCTTCGAGATGGCGGTGACCTCGAACGACGAGGCCGGCATCACCTCCTTCGAGGACATGAAGGGCCACACCGTCGGCGCCGTCGCCGGCACCTACGAGGCAATCGCGCTGCAGGCGCAGGTCGAAGCCTGGGGCGAGGGCAGCTTCCGCCCCTACCAGACCCAGGCCGACGTCTTCCTGGCGCTCAGCCAGGGCCAGCTCGACGCCACCGTCTCGACCTCGACCGTGGCGCAGGCCAACGTGCAGTCGGGCAACTTCGACGGCATCTCGGTGGTCGGCAAGGCCCCCTTCGACACCGATTACGTCGCCCTCTTCGCCAAGCGCGACGAGTACGGCCTGCTGAACTACCTCAACCTCTTCGTGAACCAGCAGGTGCGCACCGGTCGCTACGCCGAGCTCTATGAGACCTGGGTCGGCGGCGAGCTGCCCGACCTGACCGTGGGCGGCGTCTACCGCTGATCGCTGACCGGACCGACCGGCGGCGCGGACCCTTCCGCGCCGCCTTTCCTTTCGCTCAATCAGGCGCCTAACACACATGTTCGATTACACCTTCCAATGGAAGCAGGCGATGGCCAAGCTTCCGCAGATGCTGGACGGTGCGGTCGTCACGATGGAGGTCGCAGTCCTGTCGATGGTGATCGGCATCCTGCTTGCCGTCGTCCTGACGCTGCTGCGGCTCTCGGGCTCGCGCCCGCTCGCCGCCATCGCCACCACCTGGGTCGAAATCGCGCGCAACACGCCCGCGCTCTTCCAGATCTACATGGCCCATTTCGGCGTGGCGAGCTTCGGCATCCATTTCTCGCCCTTCGTGTCGCTGCTCATCGGCATCACCTTCAACAATGCCGGCTACCTTGCCGAGAACTTCCGCGGCGCGCTGAAGGCGATCCCCGAGACCCAGACCCGCGCCGGCCGCTCGCTGGGCATGTCGCAACTGCAGGCCTTCCGCTACATCATCCTGCCGCAGATGCTGCGCATCGCCTTCCTGCCGATGACCAACCAGATGGTCTGGGCGATCCTGATGACCTCGCTCGGGGTCACCGTGGGGATGAACACCGACCTCTACGGGGTGACGCAGGATCTGAACGCGCTGACCTTCCGCACCTTCGAGCTTTTCGCCATCGCCGCGGTGATCTTCTACGTGATCACCAAGATCATCACCCTCGGCGCCCGGCTGCTCGCTGCCCGCCTGTTCCGCTACTGAGGGAGGAGACCGCATGTTCGACACCGCCCTCACCGCCAACGACCTGATCTTCCTCGCCAAGGGCGCGGGGATGACGATCCTGGTCACGATCATCTCGGTCGCCATCGGCACCGTGCTCGGCATCCTCTTCGGGGTGGTCCGGGTGCAGCTCGGCGCCGCGCTGGCCGCGCCGCTGACCTTCGTGCTCGACATCTTCCGCTCGATCCCGCTGCTGATCCAGCTGGTGCTGGCCAATGCCTTCGCAGGCATGGTTCTGAAGCTGCAGATGTCCGGCCTGACCGTGGCCTGCATGGTGCTCTCGCTCTACACCGCCGCCTATTGCGCCGAGATCGTGCGCGGCGGCATCGACGCGGTGCCCGCCACCACCCGCCGGGCGGCGCGCTCGCTCGGCATGAGTTGGGGCCAGGACATGCGCTACATCGTCATGCCGCTCGCCACCCGCGTCGCCCTGCCGTCGTGGATCGGCCTTGCGCTCGGGGTCATGAAGGACTCGGCGCTGGTCTACGTGGTGCAGGTCACCGAGCTTTTGAAGTCGACGCAGATCCTCATCACCCGCCTGCAGGAGCCGATGTTCCTGCTGCTGCTCTGCGGCGCCTTCTACTTCATCATCAGCCTTCCGCTGGCCCGGTTCGGCGGCTATCTCGAGAAAAGGTGGTCCAATGATTGAGATCCAGAACGTCCGCAAGTCCTTTGGCCAGATGGAGGTTCTCAAGGGCATCGACCTGACCGTCGCCAAGGGCGAGGTGCTGACCGTGATCGGCGGCTCCGGCTCGGGCAAATCGACGCTGCTGACCTGCATCAACGGGCTCGAGCCGATCGACAGCGGCAAGATCCTCGTCGACGGCACCGAGGTGCATGCCAAGTCCACCAACCTCAACAAGCTGCGCCAGAAGATCGGCATCGTGTTCCAGCAGTGGAACGCCTTCCCGCATCTCACCGTGCTCGAGAACGTCACGCTGGCGCCGCGCAAGGTGCTCGGCATGTCCAAGGGCGAGGCCGAGGCGATCGCCGAGAAGCAGCTGCGCCACGTCGGTCTCGGCGACAAGCTGAAGACCTTTCCGACGCGGCTCTCGGGCGGCCAGCAACAGCGCATGGCGATTGCCCGCGCGCTCGCAATGTCGCCCGACTACATGCTCTTCGACGAGGTCACCTCGGCGCTCGACCCGCAGCTGGTGGGCGAGGTGCTGGAGACGCTGAAGATGCTGGCCGAAGAGGGCATGACGATGATCTGCGTCACCCACGAGATGGCCTTTGCCCGGGACGTGTCGAACCGGGTGGCCTATTTCCACAAGGGCGTGATGGCCGAGATCGGTGCCCCCGATCAGATCTTCGGCGCGCCGCAGGAAGAGGTCACGCGGCAGTTCCTCGCCAGCGTGCGCTGAGACATCCGGGGACCGGCGCGACTGGTCCCCACTTTCCGGGCCACGGCCCGCCTGACATGAAATAGGCGCGGGATCAGTCCCGCGCCTTTCGTCTTTCCGGCGTTTAGTGATCAGCCCTCGAGCGCGGCCAGCCCCTCGGCCTCGAACCTGTCGAGCTGCGCCATCTCGGCTGCGGTCAGCACGATGCCCTCGGACAGCGCCTTCGATCGCGCGCTGAAGCGGCGCTCCGACGGCAGGCGCGCGCCCTGCCCGCTGATCGCGGTCAGCAGCTTCTCGCCCTCGGCGATGGGATCGCGGCCCGAACGCTTGGCAAAGGTCTGCGGATCAAGCGCCAGCACAAGCGCGCCGTGGCGCGGCAGCAGCCCACCGCCGCCCATGAAATCGAGCGCTTCCTTGCTCATGAACTCGCCCAGCATCGCCCCGGCCAGCAGCTCGACCATGGTCGAGATCGCCGAGCCCTTGTGCGCGCCGAAGGTCAGCATCGCACCGTCCAGCGCCGCGTCGGGGTCGGTCGTCGGGTTGCCGTCCTTGTCGACGGCCCAGCCCTCGGGAATCGGCGTGCCGGCGCGGCGGTGCAGCTCGATCTCGCCGCGCGCGGCGACGCTGGTGGCGAAGTCGAAGACATAGGGATGCGGTCCCGGACGCGGCCAGCCGAAGGCGATGGGGTTGGTGCCGAGCAGCGGCTCCTTGCCGCCCGCCGGGGCCACGAAGGAATAGCTCGGGCACATCGAAAGCGAGGCAAGCCCCGCCTCGGCCAGCGCCTCGACATCATGCCAGAGCGCCGAGAAATGCAGGCAGTCGCGGATCACCAGCGCCGCCAGCCCGGTCTCGCGCGCCCGCGCGACGAGCGTGTCCTTGGCGGCGTAGAAGGCCGGGTTGGAAAACCCGCCGCCGGCGTCCACTTCGATAACCGCCTTGCCGCTGTCATGCACCTGCGGCACCGCATCGGGCGAGACCTTGCCGGCCGCCAGAACGCGCAGGCAGCCCTCGATCCGGTAGATGCCGTGGGATTTGCAGTGGTCGCGCTCGCCGGCCACGATCACATGGGCCACGGCATGGGCATTGTCGCGGCTCAGCCCGCTCTTTTCAAAGATCGCCTGGACTCGGGTCATCAGCCCGTCGACGGAAATGATCTGCTGCTCGGCCATTGTCTGGCGCTCTCCTTCAGGGGGTTCAGGCGGACAGGCGCCCCGGCCAGGGCCGGGTCACTTGTCCACGTCGATATAGGTACAGGCCCAGAAGACCTTGGTTTCGGTGTCGTCCACGGCGCGCAGGCCGTGCTTGATGGTGCTGTCGAAATAGGCGCAGTCGCCCGGCTCGAGGATCACCGTCTCGTAGTGTTCGACGGTCAGCTCGACCCGGCCCGAGAGCACGTAGAGCGTTTCCTCGCCATCGTGCGATTCCAGCTCCTCGCGCTTCAGCGGCGGGCGCTGCTCGACCTTGGTGACCAGCGGGATGATCTTCTTCTCGGCGAGCGCGTTGCACAGCACCTCGTATTCGAAGTTCTTCGAGCGGACCTTGCGGCCCTGCCCGGCGCGGGTGACCGTGAGCCGGGTGGTCTGATGCGCGTCATGGTCGGCAGAGAACAGCCGCTCCATGCCGATGTCATAGGCGCGGGCGATGCGGACGAGGTTCTCGTAGCTCGGCGAGACCCGGCCGTTCTCGATCTTGTGGATCGTCGAGAGCGCCAGCCCGGTGCGTTGCGCCGCCACCTCCAGCGTGAAGCCGCAGGCCTGCCGCACGGATTTCATGCGGGTGCCGAGCTCGCTTCGCAGCTGCTGGCGCTCCGCTTCCCAGTCTTCCCCGATAAGGGGATCGCCGCCTTTTTCCGTATCGGTCATAATTTTTCTTTTCTTACCATGTGTGATCGTTTATGCAAATATTTGCGTCGAGCGCAACAGTAGCAATCTGGAGCGGCGAAAAGGAACGGTTTTGTGCCACTTTTGCCAAGCTTTCCGGTGCCGCAGCCAGAAATCCGACCACCAGAAGGGAGCCGACATGCCGAAATCGATCTTGGCCGCGACTGTGCAGGGGCCGATCCTTCTGTGTGACGAGGGGCTCAGCGTCTGGGGCGGGGTCGATCCTGCCACCGGGCGGATCATCGACGCGCTGCACCCGCAGCACGGGCAGAGCCTTGCCGGCCATGTGGTGATGATGCCCACGAGCCGCGGCTCCTGCACCGGCAGCGGCGTGCTGCTGGGCCTCGCCTTCGCCGGGGCGGCCCCCAAGGCGCTGGTCTTCCGCGAGGGCGAAGACATCCTCACCCTCGGCGCGCTAGTCGCCGCGCGGCTCTTCGGCCACGAGATCGCCGTGCTGCGCCTTTCGGCTTCGGAATACGATGCGCTGGCGCGCGAGACCGCCGCCGAGATCACCCCGAGTCGCCTGCGCGCCGGGGCGCTCGACTGGAAGCTCTCGCCCGAATCCAGCGCAGTGGAGCTGACCGCGCAGGACCGCGCCTTCCTCGACGGTGCGCATGGCGAGGCGGCGCAGCTGGCGATGGAGATCATCACCACCATGGCCGCGGCGCAGGGGGCGACCGAGCTGGTCGATGTCAGCCGGGTCCATATCGACGGCTGCATCTACGCCAGCCCCGCCTTCCTGACCTTCGCACGCGCCATGGCCGACAAGGGCGGCCGGGTGCGCGTGCCGACGACGATGAACGCCATCTCGGTGGATCACGCAAACTGGCGCGCGCAAGGCGTGTCCGAGGACTTCGGCCTGCCCGCCAGCCAGCTCGCCGACGCCTATGTCGAGATGGGCGCCCGCCCCAGCTTCACCTGCGCGCCCTACCTGCTCGACGACCGCCCCACCGAGGGCGAGGACATCGCCTGGGCCGAGAGCAACGCGGTGATCTACGCCAACAGCGTGCTTGGCGCGCGCACCGTGAAGCACGCCGACTTCATGGATCTCTGCATCGCGCTCACCGGTCGCGCCGCCCGCGCCGGGGTCTACCTGCCGCAGAACCGCGCGCCGCGCCGGATCCTCGACGTGACCCTGCCAGAGGGTGCCGACGATGCCTTCTGGCCCATGCTCGGCTGGCTGGTGGGACAGGCCGCACCCGACCGCATCCCGCTGATCCGCGGGCTGGAAGACAGCGCACCCTCCGAGGACGACCTCAAGGCGCTCTGCGCCGCCTATGGCACCACCTCCGCCTCGCCCATGCTGCATATCGCCGGGATCACGCCCGAGGCGGAGCTCGCCCCCACGCCCGACGCCGACCGCGCCGCCATCACGCCCGCCGACTTCGCGCACCTCTGGCAGGAGTTCAACAAGGGTGCGGGCAAGGTCGATCTCGTTGCCTTCGGCAGTCCGCATTTTTCCGAAGGCGAATGCGCCGCGCTCGCCGACCTCATGGACGGCCGGCAGGTGCACCCCGAGGTGGCGGCGATCGTCACCCTCGGCCGCGCCACGCTGGCCGCCATCACCGCGAGCGGCGTGAAAGCGCGGCTCGAGGCGGCGGGGCTCAAGCTGGTGCCCGATCTCTGCTGGTGCTCGATCTCCGAGCCGGTCTTCCCGCCCTCAGCCAGGGTCCTGATGACCAACTCCGGGAAATATGCCCATTATGCCCCGGGGCTGAGCAACCGCGAGGTGCGCTTCGGCGCGCTCGCGCTCTGCGCCGAAACCGCCTGCACCGGGCTGGCCCCCGAACTTCCGCCGCGCTGGATCCTAGCCGACGCGGCCACTCCCGCCCCCTCGCGCCGCGCGTGACCCCTGCGCCGGCAAGCCTTTCCACCCTCTCCTACCCTACGGACATCCCCATGAACAAAGACGTCTTCTTCGGCACCATCCCCGCGCTGCTCACCCCCTGCACCCCCGACCGCCAGCCCGACTTCGACGCGCTGGTGAAGAAGGGCAAGGAGATGATCGCGGCGGGCATGTCGGCGGTGGTCTACTGCGGCTCCTGCGGCGACTGGCCCCTGCTTACCGACGAGCAGCGCATGGAAGGCGTCGCGCGGTTGACCGAGGCGGGTGTGCCCGTCATCGTCGGCACCGGTGCGATCAACACCAAGTCCGCCGTTGCCCATGCCGCCCACGCCCAGAAGATCGGCGCCGCGGGGCTCATGGTGATCCCGCGCGTGCTGTCGCGCGGCCTCTCGGTCGCCGCGCAGCGCAACCACTTCAAGGCGATCCTCGACGCCGCGCCGGACGTGCCCGCGATCATCTACAACAGCCCCTACTACGGCTATGCCACCAAGGCGGACCTGTTCTTTGCCCTGCGTGCCGAGCACCCCAACCTGATCGGCTTCAAGGAGTTCGGCGGCAAGGCCGATCTGAGCTATGCGGCCGAGCACATCACCTCGCAGGATGACGACGTGATCCTGATGGTCGGCGTCGACACCGAGGTCTACCACGGCTTCGTCAAATGCGGCGCGGTCGGCGCGATCACCGGCATCGGCACGATCTTCCCGACAGAGGCGCTGCTGCAGGTCGAGCTGTCGCGCCGCGCCGCGGCCGGCTGCCCCGAGGCCGACCTGCGCGCCCGCGAACTGGCCGAGGCCTTCTCGGTGCTGGCGAAATTCGACGAGGGCGTCGATCTGGTGCTCTATTTCAAGCACCTGATGGTGCTGAAGGGCGAAGAGGAATACCGTCTCAACATCTACGAGACCGACGCGCTGTCGCCGTCGCAGGCGAAGTTCTGCGAAGCGCAGTTCCACCAGTTCAACCGCTGGTTCGCCAATTGGTCCAAACAGGGTGGAGTGATTGCCGAATGCATGTGATCGACAGCCACACCGGGGGCGAGCCCACGCGGGTGATCCTTGACGGGGGTCCGGACCTCGGGTCCGGGCCGCTGGCCGAGCGCGCCGCCAAGCTGGCGACCGAGCACCGCGACTTCTACCGCTCGGTCAGCCTCGAGCCGCGCGGGCAGGTTGCCATGGTCTGCGCGCTGCTGGTGGAGCCTGTGGATCCCGAGTGTGTCACCGGCGTCATCTACTTCGACGCCGAGGCGGTGCTGGGCATGTGCGGCCACGGCACCATCGGGCTTGCGGTCACGCTGGCGCACATGGGCAAGATCGGCCCGGGCAAGCACAAGATCGAGACCCCGGTGGGTGTCGTGACCGTCGAGGTCCTCGACGCCAACACCGTCACCGTCACCAACGTCGAGAGCCGCCGCACGCAGGCGGGTGTCTCGGTAGAGGTCGAGGGGCTCGGCACGGTGACCGGCGACGTCGCCTATGGCGGCAACTGGTTCTTCCTCGTCGACCCGAGCCCCATCCCGGTCGTCTCGTCGAACATCCGCCAGCTCACCGACATGACCGTCGCCACCCGTGCCGCGCTGAAGGCGCAGGGCATTGCCGGCGAGAACGGCGGCGAGATCGACCACGTGATCTTCTACGGGCCATCGGACAAGGAGGGCGTGCACAGCCGCAACTTCGTGCTCTGCCCCGACGATGCCTATGACCGCTCGCCCTGCGGCACCGGCAGCTCGGCCCGGCTCTCGTGCCTTGCCGCCTCGGGCCGTCTCGGCGCGGGCGAGGAGATCGTGCAGGAAAGCGTCATCGGCAGCTCCTACCGGCTCTCATACGCCGAAGGCCGAGCGGGCGGGGTGATCCCCTCGATCACCGGCCGGGCCTACGTGATGGCCGAAAGCAAGCTGCTCTTCGATCCGGCGGATCCGTTCAAGAACGGCATCACGCTCTGATCGTTCCCCGCCGCGCGCGCCTTGCTCCCTGCGCGCGGCGGCTTTTCCCATTCTTCGCGCAGATCGAGGTCCGCCATGGCTGAGGCCGAGCACAGTGAAATTCTCGTCATCGGGGCGGGCATCATCGGGGTCACCGCCGCGCTGGCGCTGCAGTCCGAGGGGCACAAGGTCCGCCTGCTCGACCGTGCCGGTGTCGCCGCCGGCACCTCGGTGGGCAACGCCGGGGCCTTCGCCTATGCCGACGTCGAGCCTCTGGCGACCCCGGGGATCATGCGCAAGGCGCCGAAATGGCTGCTCGACCCGCTGGGGCCGCTGTCGCTGCGCCCCGGCTACGCGCTGCAGCTCACGCCATGGCTGCTGAAGTTCTGGCGCGCCAGCCGCAAGGATCGCTATGCCGCCGCCGTCAAGGCGCAGTCCGAGCTGATGCACCTCGCGCAGGAAGCGCAGGAGCGGCTGATCACCGCCGTCTCGGGCGAGCCGCTGATGCGCCGCGAGGGGCAGATGCAGCTCTACGAGGGCGCGGCCTCCTATAAGGCCAGCCTGACGTCCTGGGAGCTGCGCCGCCGCCATGGTGTCAAGTTCGAGCTGCTGGAAAGCCCCGAGGCCATCGCGGAGATCCAGCCCGGCGTCGCACGGCGCTTTACCCATGCGGGCTACACGCCCGAATGGATGAACACCGTCGATCCGGCGCTCTGGACGCGCCATGTCGCCGACGCATTCGTCGCACGCGGCGGCAGTATCGAGATCACCGAGATCCGCGCTCTGCGCCCGCTCGAGCAGGGCGTCGAGGTCGAAACCGCCAGCAGCACCCTGCGCGCCGCCAAGGTGGTGCTCGCCGCCGGAGCCTGGTCCCGCAGCCTTGCCCGCTCGCTCGGCGACCGGATCCCGCTCGACACCGAGCGCGGCTACAACACCACCTTCTCCACCGCCAGCTTCGATCTGCGCACCCATCTCACCTTCAGCGACCACGGCTTCGTCGTGACCCGCATAGGCGAGGGCCTTCGGGTTGGCGGCGCGGTGGAGTTGGGCGGGCTCGACCTGCCGCCGAATTTCAAGCGCGCCGAGATCCTCGTGCAGAAAACCGCGAAGTTCCTCTCGGGATTTGAGCCCACGGGCGGCAAGCAGTGGATGGGCTTCCGCCCCTCGATGCCGGACAGCCTGCCGGTGATCTCGGCCTCGCCGAAGTCACGCGACGTGATCTACGCCTTCGGGCATGGCCACCTCGGGCTGACCCAATCAGCGGGCACCGCGCAGCTTGTCGCCGCGCTCTGCGCGGGGCGGGCGCCGGGGATCGATCTTGCGCCCTTCCGCGCCGACCGCTTCTGATCTCGGGGCCGCCCCGTTTGACCGGGCGGCTGACCGACGCTAAGCGTCGGGTGGGGAACGACCGGGAACTTCGCCAGTGCAACGAACGGGTGGGCGCATGCGCAAGGAAGAGGTGAGCCTGCGATCCCGGCCGGAGTTTCACGGCATCGAGACCCTGTCCGCGCGCTACCTGACCCAGACCTTCAAGCCGCATGCCCACGAGGAATACCTCTTCGGCGTGATCGACGGCGGCGTGCATGCCGTCTGGTGCCGGGGCGAGATGAACCTTGTGCCGGTCGGCTCCGTGGTCACCATGCGCCCGGGCGACATCCATCACGGCGGGGCGGGTGGCGAGGCCGGCTGGCGCCAGCGGATGCTCTACATTCCCGAGGCCGGGATGCGCGCACTCCTCGCGGAGCGCACCGGGCGCGCCCCGACGGGAACGCTCGACTTCGGCGCCGCCTTTCACGCGCGGCCCGATCTCGCGGGCAGGTTTGCCGCGCTGCACGAGGCCCTGCACACCGCCGAGACACGGCTCTCGCTCGACGTCGCGCTCGACACGCTGCTCGGGGCGCTGCTGGCGCGAACTGGCGCCGCAGCTCGCCGTGCCGGAGCGGCAGGACGCCGGGCGGATCGCCGAGGCGATCGACTTCCTCGGCAGCCAGGTCGAAGAGGATGTCTCGCTGGACGCGCTCTGCCAAATCACCGGCCTGCGTCGGCGGCAGACGATCGAGGCCTTCCGCCGCGCCACCGGCCTGCCGCCCCATGCCTGGCACCTGCAACAGAAAGTGCTGCTGGTGAAACGGCTGCTGCGCGCGGGCCTGTCTCCGGCAGAGGCGGCGGCGCAGGTGGGATTCGCGGACCAGAGCCACATGGGCCGCCACTTCCGCGCCATCGTCGGCATCACCCCCGCCGCCTTCGCCAGGGGCTGACACCGCGTTTTCGTTCTATATCGCGTGGCGCCGTATGGCCTAACCCGCCGGGATCAGGACACGGAACGCGGGGGCCAGGATGGCGGCGACAGACACATTCATGACACGGCGGACGACGCTCTGGGCAGAGCTGGCGGTGCTCGGCGTGGCGCTGGTCTGGGGGGCGAGCTACCCCGTCGCCAAGGGCGCTTTGGCGCATATGCCTGTGCTCGTGCTGATCTTCTACCGCTTCGCGCTGACCGCGCTGGTGATGGGCGCCGTGGCCTTCCGCGATCTGCGCGCGGCGCAGCGGGGCGAGCTGCTGTCAGGCGCACTGCTCGGAGGCATCCTCTGCGCGATCTTCCTTGCCGAGACCTGGGGCGTGTCGCTGACCACCGCGACCAATACCGCGCTCATCATCTCGCTCTGCACCATCTTCACGCCGTTTCTCGAGTTCGGGTTGCAGCGCAGGCTGCCGCCCGCCCCTGTGCTGGTCGGTGCGGGCGTCGCGGTGACCGGCGTCGCGGTGCTGTCGGGCGGCATGGGCGCACTCGGCGCCGGAGACCTGCTCGTGCTCAGCGCTGCGGGCCTGCGCGCGGTGATGGTGGTCTGCACCAAGCGCCTGATGACGGGCAGCCGGCTCTCCTCGGCGGCGCTGACCGCAGTGCAGGCCGCAACCGTCGCGGGTCTGACACTGGCGCTGATCCTGGGCGGGTCCGGACCATCGGGGCTTCTGGTCCGGGCGGATGCCGGGGGCTGGGCGGCGGTGGCCTTCTTGTCGCTTTTCTGCACGATCGGGGCCTTCCATGTGCAGAACGCGGCGGTCCGGCGGAGCAGCCCGACGCGGGTCGGCTTCCTGATGGGTACCGAGCCGCTCTTTGGCTTCGCGCTGGCCTGGGCGCTGCTGTCCGAGCCCGCCACCCCGGCGGCGCTGGCCGGGGCGGCACTGATCGTGGCGGGCACCTTCCTCGGCCTGCGCAACGGAACGCGAGGCTAATCCCCTCGCCCGCGGACCGCTCCGATCAGGCGGTCCGGCCGATCCCCATCGGCCAGGTGTCCGAGATCCGATAACCGCCCGGCCAGGGATCGCTCGGGTCGAGCATGTGCTGATGGGTGCCGGTGATCCAGGCACGCCCGCTGATCTCGGGGCGGATCGCATCGAGCCCGCCGACCTTCGTGTGACCGAGGATCCGCCCGGTGAACTCCGAACCGATGATCGACTGGCCGGTGAGCCGGTCGCCCATCCTCATCTCGCCGCGCGCCTGCAGCAGCGCCATGCGCGCCGAGACCGCGGTGCCGGTGGGCGAGCGGTCGAGCTTTCCAGGCTGGATCGCCACCACCGACTGCGCCCGCAGCTCGGCGCCGTCGCGCCGGACCTTCCCGGCGAAGAGGCAGAAGGAGTGATGCGTCCAGTCGGGCTTTTCCGGGTGCTCGAAACGGTATTGCGCGTTGGCGGCATTGGTGATGCGGATCCCCAGCTCGGCGATCTCTCTCGCACGCCCGGCCACCAGTTCGATCCCCAGCGCCTCTGGATCGACCACCACGAAGCTGTCGCCGCCAAAGGCGGTGTCGATGCGGATCTCGCCCAGCCCCGGCACCTCGAGCGGCACGTCGAGTCGGCTGGCGAAGGAGGGCAGGTTCTCGACATGGATGCGCTCGGCCTTGCCATGCGCGCAATCGGCGCGGACCCGCACCAGCCCGCCGGGGGCCTCGAGCACCATCTCGGTCAGCGGCTCCTGCATCGGGATCAGACCGCTGTCGAGCAGCACCGTGGCGACGCAGATCGAGTTAGACCCCGACATCGGCGGCGTGTCCTCGGGCTCCATGATGATCCAGGCGGCCTGCGCCTCGGGGTGCTTGGGCGGCACCAGCAGGTTCACGTGGCGAAAGACCCCGCCGCGCGGCTCGTTGAGCACGAAGTTGCGCAGGGTCTGATCCTCGGCGATCCAGCGGCGCTGCTCCCAGAGCGTCTCGCCCGGCGGCGGCGCAACGCCGCCGACGATGACGTCGCCGACCTCGCCCTCGGCATGGCAAGAGACGACGTGAATGACCTTGTTGCTGCGCATCTTTCCCTCCGCTGCATCGAACCGGACCGCACGCCTCTCGGCGACTCGTGACATCCGGCCTTTTATTTTGGATATTGGATCCAATATGAGGGGAAAAGACCCTTTCGGCAGGAAAGCCCCCTTTCCCCCACCGGTTGCCGGGGCGCGCGAGCCATGGCACGTCACAGCAAAGGAGCCGCGATGCAGTTCGAGAGCACAGATATTTCCATGACCCGCTCGGCCTCGGACATCGTCTTCGAGGCCCTCCGCCGTGCCATCGTGCTCGGCGAGATGGCTCATGGCACGCCGCTTCGGCAGGAGGAGATCGCCCGCGCCTTCAACGTCAGCCGGGTGCCCGTGCGCGAGGCGATCGCGCGGCTCGAGCATCTCGGCCTCGTCGAGACCCGGCGCTATCGCGGCGCGGTCGTCGCCCCGCTGCGGGCCGAGGACATCGAAGAGATCTTCGATCTGCGCGCACTGGTCGAAAGCGATGCGATCCGCCGCGCCCTGCCCGGGCTGACCGGTGCCGAACTGGCCGAGGCGGAGGCCGCGCATGACGCCTTTGCCGCCAGCGGCGACCCCGCCCGATGGATCGAACAGAACCGGCGCTTTCATCGTGCCCTCTACGGGATCGCGCGGCAGAGACACTACATGGGCGTGATCGACACCATGCTCAACCTCAGCGACCGCTACCTGCGCACCCAGCTGCTGCTTTCGGGCGGGCACCGGATCGCGGTCGACGAGCACCGCCGCATTCTCGAGGCCTGCCGGGCCGGGGATGCCAATGCGGCGGCGGCGCTGGTCCGCGCGCATGTTCTGGATGCGAAGGCGTCGCTGCTCGAGCGGCTCGGCGACCCTTTGGCGAACGACCGGGGAACCGAGCTTCCGCGGCCACGCGAGAGTGGCCGCGGGTGACAGGCTTGAAAACTCAGGCCTCGTCGTAGAGCTGGACGATCGCCTCGACTTCCACCGAGATGCCGCCGGGCAGCGCCGCGGCGCCGATCGAGGTGCGCGCGTGCACGCCGTCGTCGCCGAAGGCCTCGATGAACACGTCCGAGCAACCGTCGATCACCTGCGGGATCTGCGCGAAGCCCGGCGCGGCCAGCACGTAGCCGTTGAGCTTGACCACATGCGAGACACGGTTCAGATCGCCGATCTCGGCCTGCAGGTTGGACAGCAGCGCCAGCCCGATGCGGCGGGCGCGGGCGCGGGCCTCGGGCAGGTCGATATCGCTGCCGACCTGCCCGGTCATCGGGACCCCCGCATCGTCGAGCGGCGCGAGCCCCGACAGGTAGACCGCGCTCCCCATGCGACGGGCGCCGCGGAACAGCCCCACCGGGGCGGGCGCCACCGGCAGCGCGGCAAGAAGCTCGGCGGGAACCGGTGCGCGGCGCGTCGTGACCCCGGCGCTCATTGCAGGTCCGACACGGCAGTGGCGACAGCGAGCTCGGACTGCAGCGATGTGAGCTGCGCGGATCCGCCGGGCGGCGGCCAGATGCCTTCGCTGCTCGCCTGCTTGCGCGCCTTCACCCGGTCCTCGAGGCTGCGGTAGGGCCAGATGTGAATCATCTTGGTCGGCGCGCCCTCGATGCTGCCCATGATCGTCAGCAGCGGCGACATTTCCTCTCGACGCGGAATCACCTTGGCCCAGGCTTCCTCGGTCTCGGGCAGGCCGCCGGGCGCGACGGTGTAGGTGCGGAACTCGTAGAACGGGCCGTAGCTGCCGGGCACGATCGGCCGTGCGAAGGACAGCGGCTTGCAGGCCACGCGCGAGACACCGCCGAGGTGCTCACCGATGCCATAGGGGTCGGCGGCTTCCATCACCCGGGCGCGCTCGGCCTGCAGCGCCTCGAGCGACTCGTAGGCGGCGAGGAAATGGAAGCGGTTGAGCTGGCCGAACTCGATGGAGAAGCAGCCGAGCATCGTGCCGGTCTTGCTGAAATTCCCGTAGACATCGCCAAGCGCGGGCATCACCGCGCCCAGCCGGTTCGGCAGCAGGGCCAGCGTCGTGAGGTCGTAGATCATGGGCATTCTTTCTGGCGTCATTATTGTGTGCAGTTGGTATGCCATTTGAAGACCACTCGAACGCCAGTGATGCAAGCCCCAGCGCGAGGAATGCGGCCCCTACGGCATACGGGCACGAAAAATGCCCGGTGAATCAGCACCGGGCATTTGCGCAGGATGGGGTCGGGGCCTGTTCCGGCCCACGCGGAGTGATCAGCGCGTGACGCCGGTCAGCCGGTTGACGATGGCAATCTTCACCGTGGCAATGTGATCGGCCATGGCCTTCTGAGCGGCCTCGGGCGGGCCGTCGACCACGGCATCGAGCAGCAGGCTGTTCTCCTTGTGGTCGTAGCGGGAATCATGCGGGCTGCGATAGGCGTTGAGAACGTGGGTGCGGCGGCGCAGGTCGCGGATCATCCCCGCCAGAAGCTCGTTGCCGGCGGCGTCCGCGATACTTCCGTGCAGCATGTCGTCGACCCGCCAGATCTCGGCGAGCGTGGGGGTCGGCTGCTCCGCCAGCGCGGCCATTTCGCTGCGGATCTCGGCCACCCGCTCGGGCGCGAGACGGCCCGCGGCAAGACGCGCGGCCTCGGCCTCGAGCACCTGTCGAACGTTGAGGATTTCCATCAGGGCCTCGGTCGAGAAGGGGCTGACGGTGACCCCGCGGTTGGCCTGCTTGTAGACCAGCCGTTCCGCCTCGAGACGGCCGAGCGCCTCGCGGATCGGGGTGCGCGAGGCATTGAGCCGCTCCGCCAGGCGCCGCTCGACGATGATGTCGCCGGGACGCAGCTCGCCGCTGATCAGGATCTGGATGAGCTGCTCGTAGATCTGCTCCGTGAGATTCGGCTTGCCGTCCGCCGATACCGGATCCGGGCGCTGTGTCGTGGCAATCGTCATGCGGGTCTCCTTGGCCTGCCCCCTTTTACCGGCTGTTCCGCAGACGCGAAAGAGCGTCGTGCACGCATTGTAGACCAGCTGTGTTCCCGTTGCCGACAATTCTGCCGCTTTTCCACGCGCACTTCCCGCGCAGGCACAAAAAAAATGTGCTCCGTCGAAAGTCAAAGGTTGAAACGGGAAGGGTTTGCGGGAAACTAATGGTATACCACTGGCGTACAACAACGCCACCAGATGCAAGACCGGAAAGGACCATCATGACCCGCTGGAGAGCGACCTGCATCCAGATGCCAAGCGAAAGGGCCTGCGAAGCGCCCGACCTCGCTTCGGCCCGCGCGGTGATCGCGCGGAACCGCGACCGGCTCGTGCGGCTGATCGAGGAGGCCTGCGCCTCTGAGCAGAAACCCGACCTCGTGGTCTCGCCCGAGTTCGCGATGATGGGCCCGCCGCTCGGCATGCCGGTGCGCGACTGGATCGCCCGCGGCTGCATCACCCTGCCCGGTGCCGAGACCGCGCCGCTGCAGGCACTGGCCAAGCGCGAGGGCATCTACATCTGCGGCAATGCCTTCGAGGCGCCGCCCGAGTTCCCGGGCCGCTACTTCAACACCTCCTACATCATCGGCCCCGACGGCGCGTTCATCCTGCGCTACCGCCGGGTGAACACCGCGGCCTTCCCCTCGGTGCACGACTTCCGCAGCGACTACCTGAAGGTCACGCCCGAGGATCAGGTCTTCCCGGTGGTCGACACGCCGCTCGGCCGCCTCTGCGTCATCGCCTGCGGCGAGATCAACGTGCCCGAGGTCGCCCGGGTGATGATGATGCAGGGCGCCGAGATCCTCCTGCATCCGACCAATTCCCGCGCCTCGGCCGCACAGGAGGCCGCCAAGCTCTGCCGCGTGTCCGAGAACATGGTGGCGCTGGTCTCGGCCAATGTCGCGGGGCCCATCGGCTTCTCGCCGGACGGCACCTTCACCGGCGGGCGCTCGCATATCCTCGATCACCTCGGCAACACGCTGGCCTGGCGCGAAAGCGACGACGAGAGCACCGCGGTCAGCGCCGTGATCGACCTCGAAAAGCTGCGCAGTGACCGCCGCGCCGACACCGGCCTCGCGAACCCGCACCTGCGCGCCCGCTACGAGATGTACGTGCCCTACTACCAGAAGGCGCGCTTCTACCCCGCCGATTTCTTCCTCGATGCGCCGATGGCCGAGGTCTCCGAGACCGCCGCCGCCATCGCCCTCGCGCGCCGGAACCTCGAGCGCGCGGACGTGCTCACCCCTCTTGCCGCCGGTGCCCAGGAACCGGCCTCAACCGTCGAACACTAGGAGACGACCATGATTACCGCCGAAGAGAACATCGACCTGTGCGCCGTCGGACGGGGAACCCTGATGGGGGAATTTTTCCGCCAGTTCTGGATCCCGGTCTGCCTCTCATCTGAACTCGTCGCCGATGGCGACCCCGTCCGCCTGATGATCCTCGGCGAGAAGCTGATCGGCTTCCGTGACACCGAGGGCCGGGTCGGCGTCATGGACCACCGCTGCCCGCACCGCTGCGCCTCGCTGTTCTTCGGGCGCAACGAGCACGGCGGCATCCGCTGCGCCTACCATGGCTGGAAGTTCGACGTGAACGGCAAGTGCCTGGACCAGCCCAACCTCGAGGACAAGTCGAAGTACCCCGCCGGCACCCCGGCCTATGCCTACAAGACCCATGAAAGCGGCGGCCTCGTCTTCGCCTACTTCGGCGAGCGCCAGGAGAACCCCCCGCCCCTGCCCGAGATCGAGGCGATCATGGGCGAAGGCGACGACCGCAACATCGCGCTCACCCACCGCGACTGCAACTACATGCAGGCGCTCGAGGGCGACATCGACACCTCGCACCTGGGCTTCCTGCACATGGGCGGCATCGACGGCGACAACCTCGACATGTCCGACCCCGAGACCTACACGGTCACCGAGAAGGCGCCGAAGATCAACGTCTCGGTCATGCCCTTCGGCACCATGTACTCGGCGCAGCGCGACGCGATGGACGGCCACGAGCACCAGCGCTACGCCTCCTACCTCTTCCCGTTCTGGGTGACCTACCCGGGCGGCGGCGAGCTCGGCAACGCCAAGACCGCGAACGCCTGGGTGCCGATCGACGACGACAGCTGCATGATCTTCAACATCGACCTCTCCCGCGCGTCGGGCGGCGGGCACAAGAAGCTGAAGTACAAGGACGGCACCCCGGTCGTCGGCCTCGCGCGCCCGCTCGAGTACCTGCCCACCACCACCGATTGGAAGGGCCGCTGGCGCCCCGTGAAGGATGCCAGCAACGACTACGGCATCGATCGCGAATGGCAGCGCTCGGGTGACAGCTACACCGGCATCGTCGGCGTGCCGCTGCAGGACCAGGCGATCCAGGAGAGCATGGGCCACGTGGTCGACCGCACCATGGAGCACCTCGCCGCCTCGGACCGCATGGTGATCCTCACCCGCCGGGTGATGCTCGACGCCGCGCTTGCCTGGCGCGACAGCAAGGAGCTTCCGGACTTCGTCGATCACCCCGAGTATGCCCGCCAGGCGCATGGCGGCGACATCGTGGTGCCCAAGGGCACCGACTGGCTCGAAGGCTACGAGGAGCACATGGCCAAGATGAAAGGCTACGTCCCGCCCAAGGACGCGGCGGAATGACGGCGCATTTCAGCGCCAAGGACGAGGCCGCGCCGCAAGGCGTGGCCTCCACCACCCCGCTCTCGCTGCGGGTCGAGGCGATGCGGTTCGAGGCCAGCAGCATCCGCTCGATCGAGCTCTGCGATCCCTCGGGCCGACCCTTGCCGCCGGTCGAGCCGGGCATGCACCTTGACCTCGCGCTGCCCGGGGATCTCCTGCGCAGCTACTCACTGACCAACGGCCCCGGGATGACCGACGCCTGGGTGATCGGCGTCAACCGCGACCCGAACAGCACCGGCGGCTCGGCCTATCTCTGCGAGGAGCTGAGGGTCGGCGACCTGCTCGAGGTCACCCTGCCCCGCAATACCTTTCCGCTCACCCCGGCCCCGGCGATCTTCTTCGCGGGTGGGATCGGCGTCACCCCGATCCTCTCGATGATCCGCCATCTCGCGGCAGAGGGCATCGACTGGCAGATCGTCTATGCCGCGCGCAGCCGCACCGAAGCCGCCTTTCTGCCGGCGCTCGCCGCGCTCGATCCCGAGGGCACGCGCACCCACCTGCATTTCGACGATGCCGAGGGAGCCGTGCTCGACCTCGCCGCCCGCGTCGCCGAAGCACCCGAAGATGCGCATCTCTACTGCTGCGGCCCTGCCCCCATGCTCGACGCTTTCGAGGCCGCCACCGCCGGGCGCCCGCCCGCGCAGGTCCACCTCGAGCGCTTCCACGGCGGCGAGGTGACCGGGGCCGAGACCGGCTTCACCGTCGTCCTGAAACGCTCCGGCCGTGAGCTCACCGTGGCTCCGGGCTCGACGATCATCGACACGCTGCAGGAGGCTGGCGTCCGGGTCTCCTATTCCTGCCGCTCGGGCGTCTGCGGCACCTGCGAGACGCGGGTTATCGAGGGCACGCCGGACCACCGCGACAACTTGCTGTCCGAGCGCGAGCGCGAGAGCGGCAAGGTGATGATGATCTGCTGTTCACTGGCCAAAAGCGATCGCCTCGTGCTCGATCTCTGAGCGTGCGATCCGCGAGCGAACCATGTCCCTTCCCCGACTGGCGCAAGCCCCCCCGCGGAGCAATCCGCGGGTTTTTCCCGCCGCCAGGTTAGTAGACATCCATCGACGCTGGACCTTCGCTCGCATCGCTGAGCGGCAGCAAGTCGATCTCTTTCTCTATGCGGCGCCGCAATTTCCGCGCTTCGCGCCAGGTATGGAGCATTTCCTGACTCGCCTCCCTGCCATGGGCATGATCCGCGCTCATCACCAGGGCCGACCAGTGTGTCTCGTAGAGCCTGAGCGCGTGCAGAAGGCTTGTGAGCTCCTGCCGTTCGAACTTGGCTTCCAGTATCTCAACTCGTGGCATCTGAACCCCCTTCTTGCCCCTGTTCCCTGCAAGCGAGCAAAAAAGCTCGCAAAGACAATGGAGCAAGACGCTGAACAGTCTAGCTATGAGAAACCATAGGTCTGACGCGCCGCAACTGCGCCATCGCCGCGAACCCAAGAGGCGTTCGCCCGACCGTTCGCCCGACAAAGGCGCGTGGCGCGCCCACAATAGAATTGACGAAAATGGTTGTGTCCTAGGGGGACAATGACTCAGTATTCCCTAATAAATATCTAAGCGGTCTATGGTTTTAACTATGAATGACTTTCTTTCTCATCACGATATCTACGAGGCGGCGCTTGACGATTCCCTATTTCAAGCGCTTCCCGAAAGAATGGCGAGGGAAATGGATGTTCCCTCAGCGATATTCTTCTGGCTTCACCCCGGCGATATGCAGGAAATAACCGCGGGCACGCAACCAGAGGCGCACGCGGAATACGACGAGTTCCTGATGAATGACCCGTGGATGGCGCAGGTCACCGCGGACAAGGTCGGCATCGGCGCCTTTCGCCTGACGAATTACGTGAGCGCCGATGAATTCGGAAAATCCGAGATGTACAACGATTACGTCCTGAAAAACCGGCTGGACCGTTTCTGGTGCCTCGGGATGCTTCAGACCACCCGCGACGGGCTGGTCGCCACCGCCTTTCACAAGGGGCGGCGCGGCGGGGACTTCAGCGACGACGAACAGAAATACGTCAATCGCCACGCCTCCGATCTCGGACGGCTTCACACGATCCGGCGGGAATTGCTGCGAAATGGCATCCGCGACGCCTTGGCCGCGGATCGCAGCTTGCGCGACGAGGTGCCGCTCTACGAGCTGGACCACGAGGGCAGGCTGCTGCGGATGAACGGATTGGCGGAGCGCCTCTTGTCGTTGCACCCGCGTCTGATCGTGAAATACGACAAGACGCTCGCCCTGGTCGGTCCGGGAGGGCGCGATTTTCAGGGCAAGATCGCCGGTGCCACCGGACGGGACGCGAGCAAGGCCGCCGCGGTCGAGCTTCCCAGCATGCGCGCGGTGGACGGACGCCTGCTGCCGGCGGTGAAGCTGCACCTGCTTCCGCGCCACGAGGGAGGCCGGCGGGTTCTGATCATTGCCACCACCGACGACCCCGCGGGGCTGCGCGACAGCTTTGCCACTCCAGAGGAGAGCATCCTGTTGACGCCGCGCGAGCGCGAGCTGCTGGAGGGGCTGGCTCACGGCTACCGGCGCGACCAACTCGCGCACAGTCTGGGCGTCACGCTGCCGACCATCGACTTCCACGGCGCCGCCCTGCGCCGCAAGCTCGGTGCCCGGACCCTGCCCGAGGCCATCGCGACCGCCTTCCGGCTGGGGTTGCTCTGAGTTCCACGCTTTTTTCCGCAGGGTCGGACGCATATCGCCCCCGCCGGCGAGGCGAGAGCGATATCGGGTCTTCTGCAGGGCCGCGGACGGCCCGCCGCGGGTCAGCCCTTGCCGGAAAGCTCCACGCTCTCGCGCCAGGGGATCGCCACCCGCTCGAGCCAGGTCAGCAGCCCGAAGAAACTCATGCCCATGAGCGAGATCAGGATGATCGAGGCGAACTGCCGGGCGATGTCGAAATTGGCCCCGGCGATGAGGATCAGATAGCCCAGACCCTTGTCGGCCCCGATGAACTCGGCGACGATCGCGCCGATCACCGAGAGCGCCGTGGCCAGCTTGAGCCCGCCGAAGACGAAGGGCAGCGCCTTCGGCAGACGGAACTTCCAGAAGATCTGCCAGCCGTTGGCCCCCATCGAGCGCGCGAGATGCAGCATTTCGGGGGTGGTGGCGCGCAGCCCCATGACCGTGTTGATCACGATTGGGAAGAAGCTGAGCATGATGACGATGACGATCTTGGGCGTGATGCCGTAGCCGAACCAGCTCAGCAGCAGCGGCGCGATGGCAACCTTGGGGATGGTCTGGCTCATCACGATGATCGGGAAGACCGCCCGCGCCATGAACTGCGAGTAGACCACCGAGACCGCCAGCGGAACGGCGATGCAGACCGCGCAGGCAAAGCCGAAGAGGATCTCGCCCATGGTCACCAGCGCGTTCGGCCAGAGCCGGTGCCAGTAGCTGATGATCTCGGCAAGGATCACCGAGGGCGCGGGCAGGATGTACTGCGGGATCTCGCGCCAGCGCACCATCAGCTCCCAGAAGAGCAGCAGCGCGATCAGCGTCCAGACCGCCGGCGGAATGCGCTCGGCGAGCTGTTTCAGCGAGGGGCGGCGGGCGATGTAGGTCGTGTCGGGAACCGAGGCCATGGGATCATTCCTCCTTGAAGACGCCGAGGGATTTGAAGATCTCGGTCAGCTCGCGGACGTAGCCGATGAACTTGGGGTCCTCACGCAGGGCGAGGCGGCGGGGGCGCGGCAAGTCGATGTCCATGACCCGCTCGATGCGCCCGGGGCGCGGGGTCATCACCACCACCCGGTCCGACAGGAAGATCGCTTCCGAGATCGAGTGGGTGATGAAGAAGACGGTCATGTCGCGCGCGGCGCAAAGCTTCAGCAGGTCGATCTGCAACTGGTCGCGGGTCATTGCGTCAAGCGCGCCGAAGGGCTCGTCCATCAGCAGCAGCGGCGGCTGGTGCAGCAGCGAGCGGCAGATCGATACCCGCTGGCGCATGCCGCCCGAGAGCTCGCGCGGATAGGCATCCTCGAAGTCCTGCAGCGAAACCATGCGCAGCAGCTCGCGGGCGCGGGTGCGCGCCTCGCCCATGTCACTCTTGCGGATCTCGGCCTGCAGCAGCACGTTGTCGAGCGCCGAGCGCCACTCCAGCAGCACGTCCTGCTGGAAGACGATCCCGAGGTCCGAGTTCGGCCCGGTGATGCTGGTGCCGTCGATGGTGATCTCGCCGGCGCTGCGACCCAGAAGCCCCGAGAGCAGCATCAGCAGCGTCGACTTCCCGCAGCCCGAGGGGCCGACGACCGAGACGAATTCACCACGGCGGATGTCGAGATCCACTGTGCGCAGCGCCTCGACCTCGCCCTTGCGGCCCGAGAAGACCTTGGTCACTCCCGCGATCCTGACGTGAGGGGCGGCGAGGCCCCCGTTGCTTGGCATGACGTTCATTCTGTGCGGCCGGCGGACCGGCCCCCCTGTTGCTGGCTTGGAACGCGGCCCCGCGCGGGGGCCGGCGTGATCTCTGCGGCGGATCGCGGGTGGCGATCCGGGGGCACGGCTTACTGCGTCAGCACCGGCAGGTAGGCATCCGAGTAGATGTCATCCGGGGTGAGACCCGGCTTCATGCCCGAATACTTCTCGAGCAACGAGATGGTCAGCTCGACGTCCGATGGCGCGACCCAGCCATAGGGTTTGCCCTCGGAGGCGGCGGTGTGCTCGTATTTCTGCATCACCTTGATCTCCTGCAGGATGCCCTCGGGATCGGCGTCAGGGCGGTGCTCCATGAAGATGTCCCGGGCGGCCTCGGGGTCGGCGGCGACATCGGCCTTGGCCTTCTGCAGCGCGACGAGGAAGCCCTTCACCGCGTCACCGTTCTCGGCCAGCCAGTCCTTCTTCACGATCACCGACGAGCCGATCAGGTTGACGCCGTAGTCGGCAAACAGCATCGGCTCCTCGATCGGGCGCTGCGCGGCGACCTTGTCGCCGTCGGGGTTGGCCCAGCCGTTGATGAAATCCACATCGCCCTTGAGCAGCGCCACGCGGTCGGCACCGCCGTTGATGATGATCACCTCGATCTTGTCGAAATCGACGCCATTGGCCTCGGCGAAGGCGCGGATCATGCCGTCCTCGAGGTTGCCCGCGTCGGTGCCGAGGCGCTTGCCCTCGAGGTCCTTGGGCTCGGCGATGCCCGAGCCCTCGAGCGAGATAATCGAGGTCGGGTCTTTCTGCAGGAGCCCCGCGACCGAGATGATGTCGCTTGCTCCGGCCGCCTGCTGCGCCTGTGCCAGCGCGCCCATGCCGGCGATGCCGATGTCGAAGTCGCCGCTGCCGATCGCCTGGATCGTGCCGGTGGAGCCATTGCCGTCGACGATCTCGACGTCGAGCCCGGCGTCGGCGAAATAGCCCTTCTCGGCGGCCATGAAGACCGGCGCGTCCACGCCGCCGGCGATCCAGGCAAGGCGCAGGCGAACGTCCTGCAGGTCCTCGGCCACGGCAAGGCCGGGCAGCGCGAGGCTGGCAAAGGCACCGAAAGCGAGCGCCCTGAAGTCTATGCGAAGTTGCTTTGTCATAGGGGGGTCCCTGCTGTTTTGCGTGCCGATTTCTTCTGGCACATTCATGGTATACCAACGGAATTCCGAAAAATGATTCAGATCCAGAGTTTTTGCATCCGCAGCAGGAAATTCCGGGATTTCGCGGGCAGGCTGCCTGAAAAGATGGCGCTTGCCGCGGTGGGCGCCAAAAAAACAAAAACCGCCCCGAAGGGCGGTTTGCCTCACTTGGCTGGTTCGGAGCGCGTCTCGCGCCGCTTATTCGCTGCGCAAAACGCCCGAGCGCGCGAGCTGGGCGATGGCCTTTTCCTGGACCGGCGCGAAATCCTCGTTCTGCACCACCGGCGTCTGTGCCAGCGCGTTGGCCGGGTAGAAATCGGCGGTGGAGTAATAGCTGCGGTACATGTCGAAGCGGCTCCGCAGCAGGCTGTTGCCCATGCCCCGGTCGTGCCGCGCCGCCTGCAGAGCCTCGATGTCGATCATCGCCGAGCAGTCGATGCTTTCCTCGGCGCTGTCCTCATAGGCGATGCGGTCGCCGCGGAAGTCGACGATCATCGAATGCCCGCCGGTCGCCGTGTCCGAGAAGCCCGCCACCCCTGCGATATTGCTCGAGATGAGATAGGTCATGTTCTCGAAGGCGCGGCATTGCTTGGCCATGTCGGCGATCGGGGTCAGCGGCTCGTTGTTCGGGTGCAGGATCACCTCGGCGCCGCGCAGCATGAAGACGCGGGTGATCTCGGGCACGTTCACCTCGCCGCAGGGGTAGATCGCAAGACGCCCGAGCTCGGTGTCGGCCACCGGGAAGATGCCCTCCTCGCCATAGGCCGCGCGGTACTCGTCGAGGATGTCATGCGGCGAGGTCCAGCTTCCGGTATTGATGCGGCGGTAGCGCAGGATCACCTCGCCCTTCGGATCGAGCAGGAATGAGGAGTTGAAGTAGCGGTCGGGCCATTTCGGATCGACTTCGAAATGGTTGCCCGCGATGTAGATGCCGAACTCGCGGCAGAGGTCCGCCAGCGTCTCGGTGATCGCCCCGGGGATGGTGGTGCAGGCGCGTTCGATCCAGTCCGCCACGGCGGTGGCACGCTGCGGCCCGGTGAAGACGAACTCGGGCAGCACCACCAGCTTCGGCGGCGTCGGCCCCTCGCAGGCGGCGCGGATCTTGCTCAGCGCGTTGGCGATATTGCCGTTGATGATCTCCCATGCCGCCTCTTTCGAAGGTGCATTGCTGGCGATGCGGCTCTCCATCTGGATGCAGGTCGCGCGCCAAGGTGCGATGGCCATATGGGGTCTCCCTTTCAGGTCTGGCGTGACTGGTACGCACTTGGCATACCAACGGGACACAAATTTGGTCAATCGTGCTGCACACCGCCCCGCGCATGTTTCTCTCCGCTTCACAGGCTCTGCCCAATAAGGTATCACATTGGTCGACCATTGGGATGCAATGCCGCCGCCTGCGCCCTCTTCACGCATCGAAACCGGGGATCCTCGCATGGACGGAACCGACGACATCAGCATCCCGGCGATTCCGCCGCTGCTCGCACCGGGCGAGCAGAGCCTGTCGGACCAGGCCTATACCCGCATCCTGGAAATGCTGCTGGCGGGGCAGCTCGTTCCCGGAGAGGCGCTGCAGGAACGGCGGCTGGCGCAGATGATGGAGATCTCGCGCACCCCGGTGCGCGAGGCGCTGTTCCGGCTCGAGGCCGAGGCGCTGATCCTGCGCGGGCCGGGCCGCAAGCTGGTGGTCAACGACATCAGCATCGAGAGCTACGTGCGGCTGCTCGACCTGCGCCGCATCCTCGAAATGGAGGCCGCCGCCCGCGCCACGGGCCGCATCACCGCCGGAAAGCTGGCCGAGGTCGAGGCCGGGCTCGAGGAGATGCTGCAGCTCGAGAGCGTGAGCGCGGCGCAGCACTGGGCGGTGGACGACCTGGTGCACCACACCATCGCCGAGGCCGCGGGCAACCCGATGCTGACCCGCACCATCCTCGACCTGCGCCGCCGCACCCACATCTTCAACACCAACCGCATCTCGCACCGCCGCCGCCCGGGAACCGAAGAGCACCTCGCGCTCATCCGCGCCGCCGCCGGGAGCGATCCCGAGCTGACCCGGCGCCTGATGGGCACACACCTTGACCACGTGCGCAACGCCATCGTCGATTTCATCCTCGGGATCCGGCACTGACCCCATGACAGACACCATTTCCGAACCAATCGAGCCGACCTCCGGTCCGGGCCGCCTCGGCTTCCTCGCTCGCGGCACGCCGCGGCTGCTGTCGGCGGCGCTTCTGGCGCTCTTCGTCGCGGCGCTCGAGCAGACCATCGTCGGCCCGGTGCTGCCGGATATCTTGGATCGCCTCGGCGGCGGCGCGCTGCTCGGCTGGATCGCCACCGGCTACCTCGTCGCCGCCACCGTGGCCGCGCCGCTCTACGGCGCCATCGCCGACCTGCGCGGACGGCGGCAGGCGCTGCTCATTGCCAACGGGCTCTTCCTTGCCGGATCGGTGCTTTGCGCACTCGCCCCCAGCCTCCCGCTGCTGGTGCTCGCCCGGCTGGTGCAGGGCGCCGGGGCGGGCGGCATGGTCGCCCTGCCCTTCATCATCATCGCCGACCGCGTGCCGATGTCGAAACGCGCCGGCTACAGCGCCTATATCTCGACCATCTACGCCGTCGCCGGGCTGATCGGCCCGCTGCTCGGCGGGCTGGTCGCCGAGCGGCTGAGCTACACCGTGGTGTTCTGGCTCAACCTGCCCGCCTGCGCCGCCGTGTGCTGGGGGGGTGATGACCGCCCTCGCCCCGCGCGCCGCCACCCGCGGCCGCCGCATCGACTGGCCGGGCGCGGCCTTCCTGCTGCTCGCCACCGTGCCGACGCTGGTGCTGATCGACGGCATCGCCGGGGCGGAGCTGATGCCGGGTTGGGGGCCGATGCTCGTCGCGCTCGGGCTGGTCGGCTGGATCGCCTTTGGCCTACGCATGGCGCGGGCGGGCGATCCGCTGATCCCGCTCACCGTGTTCCGCAACCGCACCATCCTGCTCGCGGCGCTGTCGCTCTCGACCTGCCAGGCGGTGAACATCGGCCTCGCGGTCTACCTGCCGCTCTACTACCACGCCGCCTTCGGCTTTTCCCCGGCGCTGGCCGGAGCGGCGCTGCTGGCGCTGGTCGGAGGCATCATGATCGGCGCCTACGCGCCGCCCGTGCTGCTGCGCCGCAACCCCGCCTACAAGCCGCTGCTGATCCGCGCGGCGCTGGCGGGAACGGCGCTGGCGGCGGGGTTCACCGCGCTGGTGGCGCTGAACCCGGCTCCGGGGCCGGTGATCGCCAGCACCTTCGGGCTCGGGCTGTCGATCGGCATGCTCTACCCGGTGTTCACCCTGGCGGTGCAGAACGCCGCCGAGCCCGGGCAGATGGGCGCGGCGATCGGCGTTCTGGCCTTCATGCGCTCGATCGGCGGCACGCTCGGGGTTTCGCTGATGGGGCTCGCGGCGCTGAACGCGGGGCTGGCCGGAGACCCCGCGACCCTGCCGCTCTGGTCGCTGCCCGCCGCCGCCTGCGCGCTGATGGCGGTGGGGCTGGCGGCGAACCTGATGATACCCGCCCGCAGGCTGAAGGGGTTCCGCTGACGCGGAGCCCCCATGGCTTCAGCCAGCCTTTTCAGGCGGGCTCAGCCAGCGCCGCCAGCTTCGCCTCCTGCCGGGCCAGCATGCGCTCGACCTCGGCCACGGCGGCGGGCGGCAGCGCCGCGCCGGGGCGCCGCTGCGCCGCTGAGGCGATGGCGCCGCGCTTTGCCAGCACGTATTTGCGTACCGCCAGCCCCGCGCCCGGCTGTTGCTCGTAGCGCACCAGCGGCAGGTAGGCGTCGAAGATGTCCTGCGCCCGATCCATATCTCCTGCGGCAGCGCGCTGCACAACCTCTGCCAGCATCTCGGGAAAACCGAAGCCGGTCATTGCGCCATCGGCGCCGCGCGCCACCTCTTCGGGCAGGAAGACCCCGCCGTTGCCGCAGAGGATCGACACCCGCCGCCGTCCCGCCGCCTCGGCGGCGCGCAGGGCGGAGATCTTCGCCAGCCCCGGCCAGTCCTCGTGCTTGACCATGACGATGCTGTCATGCGCCTCGAGGATGCGCCCCAGCGAGCCCGTGGAGATCGGCACCTTGGTTGACAGCGGGAAGTCCTGCAGCACCAGAGGTACATCCGGCCCCAGCACCTCGACCACCTGCGCGAAATAGCTTTCGACCTGCTCGTTGGTCGTCAGCCCCATCGGCGGCGCCACCATGACCCCCGCCGCGCCGAGATCCATCACCGCCTTCGACAGCTCGCCGATCGCCGCCAGACCCGGCGCCGAGACGCCCACCACCACCGGCTTGCCCCCGGCCCGGCGGATGGCGGCGGCGGCGACCTCGCGGCTCTCGGCCTGGGTCAGTTTCGGCGCCTCGCCCATCATGCCGAGGATGGTCAGGCCGTCGGCGCCCTTCTCGAAGTAGAAATCGGTCACCCGCTCGAGGCTCGCGCGGTCGAGCGCGCCGGTCTCGTCAAAGGGGGTGACGGCAATGACGAAAACACCCGCCGTGCGGGTCGTGATGAGGCTCATATCCTGGCTCTCCTGAAAACCGGCCCGCCCGGCGCGGGCACCGGGCGGGCAAAAGCTCTGTGTGATAGGATCAGTCGGCGACCTGGTAGACCACGTCCTCGGCGCTCAGCATCTTCGACAGCGGGGTGACCTTGTCGACCACCTCGATGTTATGCGCGACGCGGGCCATGTCGAAGTCGTAGCCGTTCGCCTCGAAGACACCGTTGTCGAAGGCGAAGGATAGCGAGTTCGGCACCATCCGCGCCTGGCTCTCGCGCAGCGTGCCGTCCACATGCGCGACGATGGCGTCGATCGCCGCCTCGGGGTCGTCCTGCGCGGCGTCGTAGGTGCACTCCACCGCCGCCTTGAAGCGCTTCACCAGGTCGGGGTTCTCGGCGATCATCTTGTCCGAGGTGAAGATCGAGGCGTTGTAGATGTCGAGCGCGTCGCCGTAGTAGACCGCCCGCACCTTCTTGCCCGCGTTCTCGGCCAGCGCCTGGATGCCCACGACCGAGGTCACGTAGCTGGCCAGCGCGTCGATCCGCCCCTGCAGCAGCAGCCCGTTCAGCGCCGAGCCATCCGCCGTCTCGACGTTCACCGCGTCCATGCTCGCGCCTTCCATCTCCAGCCCGAGCGGCAGGAAGGAAAACGCCGCATTGCCCACCGAGGTGCCGATGGTGCGGCCCTGCAGGTCGGCCAGCGTCTGGATCGGGCTGTCATCGAGCACAGCGATCGACGCCGGGTTCTGCGACACGATCGGCATGATCGCCTTCACCGGCGCGTCGCTCTCGGCGATGGTGCCGATGATCGTGCCGAGGTCGGTGACCGAGAAATCCGCGACCCCCGCCGCCACCTTGGTCACCGCATCCGCTGCGCCGTAGCCGCGCGAGATCGTCACGTCGATGTCCTGATCGGTGAAGCAGCCCTGATCCAGCCCGAGATAATAGGCCGCCGAGATTCCCCCCCGGCGTCCAATCGAGCTGGAAATCGACCTGGTCAGCGGCGCGGACGGCCCCGGCAGAGGCGGTCAGCCCCGCAATTGCTCCCGCAACAAGCAGCGCGCTCGAAAACGTGGTCGGCATCATGGATTCTCCTGTTGGTGTCGTTGGTTTGTCGTTGGCATACCATTAGGATACCGATACGAGTCGACAAAGCGAATAACGCAGGATCGGGCTGCTTCGGCCCCGAGACCCCAACGCGAGAGGAAAAATCATGCAGATGGACAAGGTGCTCGCCGCCTTCGAGGCGCGGCAGGCGGAAATGGTGGCGCTGCGGCGCGACATCCACATGCATCCCGAGACCTCCTACGAGGAGGTCCGCACCTCGGCGCTGGTCCGGCAGAAACTCGACGAGTGGGGGATCGAGAACCACGCCGGGCTTGCCGGGACCGGTGTCGTGGCGGTGATCCGCGGCCGCCTGCCCGGCAACCGCGCCGTCGGCCTGCGCGCCGATATGGACGCACTCAACATGGACGAGACCAATACCTTCGGCCACCGCTCGACCATCCCCGGCAAGTTCCACGGCTGCGGCCATGACGGCCACACCACCATGCTGTTGAACGCCGCGCGCTACCTCTCCGAGAACCCCGACTTCGGCGGCACGGTGCATTGCATCTTCCAGCCCGCGGAAGAGGGCGGCGCCGGGGGCCTGCGGATGATCGAGGAAGGGCTCTTCGAGCAGTTCCCCTGCGACGCGGTCTATTCGCTGCACAACAAGCCCGGCGTGCCGGTCGGCAAGTTCATCACCCGCGTCGGCGGCCAGCTTGCCTGCGCCGACCAGTGGGAAGTCACCTTCCACGGCACCGGCGGCCACGCCGGCGCGCCCGAGAAATCCGTCGATCTGATGACCGCGCTGGCGCATTTCATCCTCGGCATCCAGGGCATCGTCGCGCGCAACGTGGTGGCGCAGGAATCCGCCGTGCTGACCATCGGCATGATCGAGGCCGGGACCTCGCACAACGTCATGCCCACGAAGATCGTGGTCACCGGCACCGCCCGCTGCCACAACCCCGAAGTCCGCGACCTGCTGGAAAAGCGCCTCTCCGAGGTGGCGGCGAGCTCTGCCGCCATGTGCCTCGCCCGCGCCGAGGTGGTCTACGAGCGCGGCTACCCGCCGCTGGTCAACGCCCAGGCCGAGACCGACAAGGCCGTGGCCGCCGCCGCCGCGGTGAGCGGCATGGAGAACGTCGACCCCAACTCGCCGCCGATCAACGCCGCCGACGATTTCGCCTACATGGCCATCGCCCGGCCCGGCTGCAACGTGATGATGGGCAATGGCGACGGGCCGGAATGGAAGAACAACCACCGCCCCGACTACGACTTCAACGATGCGGCAATCCCCTACGGCTCGGCCTATTGGGTCTCGGTGGTGAACCAGGAGCTCGGCCAGGGCGCCGACGCGCAGCAGTCGGCCGCCTGACCTCCCTGCCCTGCCCCACGCGTCCAGAACGACAAAGGCCGGCGTCCCCGCCGGCCTTTTCCATATCCGCAGAGGCACCGCGCCGGGGCGCCGCTCACTCCCCCGCCTTGGTCTTGATCGACCAGCCGAAGAACGCCCTATGCGCCCAGTTCACAGCCTCATAGAGCACCACCGAGATCACCGCGAGGATCACCACGCAGGCGGTCGCCGTGGGAATGGCGAACTGCGCCGTCGAGGAGGTCACCAGGAAGCCCAGCCCCTTGTTGGCATTGACGAATTCCGCCACAACCGCGCCGACCACGGCGACGGTCACCCCGATCCGCAGCCCGCTGAAGATGAAGGGGATGGCGCTCGGCAGGCGCACGCTGAGGATCTCGCCCATGCGCGAGGCCCCCGCAACGCGTGCCAGGTCGAGCATCTCCTTCGGCGTGTCCATCATCCCGGCGGCGGTGTTCACCATGATAGGGAAAAAGCAGGTCAGCGTCACGATGATCAGCCGTGTCGTCATGTCGGTGCCGAAGATCACCACGAGGATCGGCGCGATGGCGATGATCGGGATGGCGTTGAGGAAGACGATCAGCGGGTAGATCATCTCGGAAATCGTGCGGTTGACCGAGACCACTACCCCCAGCGGAATGCCCACCGCGCAGGCGCAGACGAAGCCGAGCAGGATGGTCTTCAGCGTCTCGAGCGTGTTGCTCAGGATCGCCGGGCCGAGCTTGCCGCCGCCCTCGTAGATGTCGAGCGGCGAGGGCAACAGGTAGACCGGCACGTCCAGCGCCTCGCTCAGCAGCTGCCAGCCCAGCAGGAAGCTCAGGAAGGTGCCGACGGGGAGGACGATCTTTCTCAGGGCGGGGCTCATGCGCGGCGTCCTTTGCGGCCGGTGCGGGGTCCGAAGATGTCGTCGCGAATGCGCTGCGACAGGGCGAGGAAATCCGGGCGCGCGGCGCTCTCGGCCCCGCGCGGTTTTGGCACGTCGATCTCCACGAGGTCCTGCATCCGCCCCGGCCGCGCCGACATGACCGCAACCCGGTCCGACAGCAGCACCGCCTCGTTGATGGAATGGGTGACCAGCAGGATGGTCTTGCGGGTCTCGGCGTGGATGTCCAGCAGGTCGAGCTGCAGGTCCTCGCGGGTCAGCGCATCCAGCGCGCCGAAAGGCTCGTCCATCAGCAGGATCTTCGGATCGAGGATCAGGCTCCGCGCAATCGAGGCGCGCTGCTGCATGCCACCCGACAACTCGTGCGGCATCCGCTCCGCCATGTCCTGCAGCCCGACCAGCTCGAGCAGCTCCATGGCGCGGCTTCGATGCGCCTTGGTCGGGCGCTGCAGCACCTTCACCGGGTAGAGCACATTGTCCATGACACTCAGCCACGGCAGCAGCGTCGGGCGCTGGAAGACGATGGCGACCTCGGAAAAACCGCGCCGGGTCTTTCCGCCACCGATCCAGATGTCGCCGCTGGTCGGCTGCTGCAAACCTGCCAGCATGCGTAGCACCGTGGACTTGCCGCAGCCCGACGGGCCGACGAGCGAGACGATCTCCTCGCGGTAGATGGTCAGGCTCATGTCCTCTACCGCAACCAGCGGATCGCCCTTGGAGGTGGCGAAGATCACCCCGGCGTGGGCCAGCTCGATGATCGGCTCACGGCGGGGTTCGCCGCTCGGCATCTCGGCCTCGCTGTGCGCCGCCCGCGCAGGCGTTGCATGGATCATGTCGTCGTCTCCTGTGTCAGCGCGAAACCGGCGTGGGTCCCTGCACCTCTCGATGGCATACCAAAGGAACACCAAGCACCAGAGATGAACGCTCCCGACCCCTTGCCCATGCCGCTCCGCGCCGAAATCTTGTGCAAATCGACGCGATTTGCCCGCCGCATCATCCCCCCCTGCCTATGGAAATACCCCGCGCAAAGCGGATCATCTTGCCCAATCACCCGAATCTGGCATTCCAATTGTCGACCATTGGAACTCCAAGGAGACAGACATGCCCAGATTGCTGGTGTCAGGTGCGAATCGCGGGATCGGGCTGGAACTCGCCCGCCAGTTTGCCGCCGCAGGCTGGGAGGTGATCGGCACCGCCCGCCAGCCGGACCGCGCCGAGGCGCTTGCCGCCACCGGAGCGCAAGTCCTGCCGCTCGAGGCCGACGACGAGACCTCCATCGCCGCCCTCAAGCACAAGCTTGGCGAGACCCCGATCGACGTTCTGATCGCCAATGCCGGCATCGCGCTCAACCTCGACGCCGGCCCTGCCGAGGTCACCCGCGCCGAGTTCACCCAGACCATCCGCACCAACACCTGGGGGCCGCTCGCACTCGCCCGCGCCCTGAAGTCGAACATCGCAGCCTCCGATCTGAAGCTCTGCTGCGCGATGTCGAGCCTGATGTCGTCGATCTCGGCCAACGATTGGGGCACGCAATACGGCTACCGCGCCTCCAAGGCGGCGCTGAACGCGGCCTGGGTCGGGCTCGCCGACGAATGGCGCCCCGAGGGCATAACATGCATGCTGCTGCGCCCCGGCATGGTCGCCACCGACATGACCGAAGGCCGCGGCATCGCCGTGGAAGAGAGCGTCGCCGGCATGAAACGCGTCGTCGAACAGATCACCGCCGCCGATACCGGGCGGATCATCGGCTACGACGGGATCGATGTGCCCTGGTAGCCGCCTACGACCGCCCCCAGGATCGCGAATTTCAAGGAGATAGATATGCCCACCGTCCTCATCATCGGCGCTCAAGCCGGAGCCGGTCTCGCGCTCGCCCATGCCTATGCACGCCGGGGCTGGGCCGTGCTGGCCGCCAACCCCCGCCCCTTTGCCGCCGCGGACTTCGCCAGGCTTGGGCCCGAGGTGTCAGAGTTTCGCTACGATCCGACCTCGGATGCCAGCGCCCGCGACATCGCGCAACGGCTGACCGGACGGGCCATTGACCTGGCGATCTTCACCCAGGTGCTGCGCGAGGAAACCGCTGCTCCGATCGACCGCGTCACCGGGGGCGCCTTTGAGCGGACCATGCTGGAAAACACCTTCGCGCCGCTTCACCTTGCCGCGCTGCTCGCGCCCAATCTTGCCGCCGCGGACCAGCCGGTCGCCGTGGCGCTGGTTGACCCCGCCGGACGCACCGGACGGTTTCATGGCCCGGCGCAATACGGGCTGCGCGCCTCGCAGGCGGCGCTGGTGCAGATGTGGCGGAACCTTGCAGTGGAATGGCAGGAAAGCGGTATCCGCTGCCTTGCCCTGCAGGGTGCCGGCGAGGGGGTGGCTCTCGCCGAAGCGGTGCTGCGGGCCATCGACACGGCGGACGAAACCCCCTCGGGATCGATCGTCGATCTGAGCGCCGTGCCGGCGCTGACCTGACTACGGGAAAACCGACCAAACTGCGCGGTGCGCGGCCGGAGCACCTATGGCTCTGGTCTCGCGCCGAGGATGTCTCCCGTCCTGCTCGTGGCGCGCCCGCACCTCAGCAGCCGCGGAACACAAACGCGAACATCCCGCGGCATGAACCACGGGCGTCGAGTGCTCGGAAAACGCA
>NZ_NTHN02000059.1 GCF_002300555.2 Alloyangia mangrovi
CGTGGCCCAGACCAGCGACCAGCAACGCGGCGCGCTCCACGGGTTGTAGCCGCCGCCCCCCCGAGACGATCATCGCCGGGGCCAGCCCGCGCAGCGCCGCCGCAGCCCGCGCATGAGAGCGGTTCGACAGGGCCAGCCGCGCCAGCGGGTCCTCGAGCACCGCATCCGCGCCGCATTGCAGGAAGATCGCATCCGGCCGGAAGGCCGCCACGGCGGGCAGAATCATCTCTTCGAGCACCAGCGCGAATTCCGTGTCGTTGAACTCCCGCGGTACCGGCAGGTTGAAGGCCGCGCCCCCGGCCCGATCCGCCAGCGCTCCGGTGAAGGGCCAGCGGCGCGCCTCGTGCACCGAGATCACCCGCACCTGCTCGGAGCCGTCAAAGGCGATCTCCACCCCGTCGCCATGATGCGCGTCGATGTCGACATAGGCGACGCGCCGCATCCCGCGGCTCAGCAGGTGGCGGATGGTCAGCACCGGCTCGTTGAGAAAGCAGAAGCCGCTGGCCCGGTCCGCCAGCGCGTGGTGCGTGCCGCCGCCGGGGTTGAACACCGTGCCGCCCTGCGCCGCGACGATCTCGGCGGCCAGCAGCCCTCCGCCCACCGCCGTGGCGGGGCGCCGGTACATCTCGGGGAAGACCGGGTTCGATAGCGTGCCGAGCCCGTGGCGCTGGCGCACCTCCTCGCTGACCTCTCCCGAGGCCTCCGCCGCCTGCAACGCAGCAACATAGCGCGATGAATGGAACCCGGTGAGCGCCGGCGGCTTGGCCCGGGGAGAGACCCGCCATTCCGCCTCGGGCAGCCAGCCAAGCGCGCGGCATAGGTCGATCACCGCCGGCACCCGCTCGATGGACAACGGGTGCAGCCGCCCGTAGCGCGAGCCGCGATAGATCTCCGAGCCGATGAAGGTCGCCACCGCCGCCACTCCTGACATGTCTCCCGGGCTTTCTTCTAGGTCCAAATATCCCGGGGGAAAGGCGCGCAGCGCCTTGGGGGCAGAGCCCCCGCTGCCGCCGCTACCCCGCAATCGCCCGCAGGGCCCGGCTCCGCGCCGGCGGAATCGTCGCGGTCTCGAGCCCGGTGAAGACATGCAGCGTGTTCATCTGCCGGTCCACCACCGCGTGATCGCTCACCCAGCCGCCCATCCCGAGATAGGTGCGCAGCAGCGGCGGGATCAGCTTGAGCACCCCGCGCGGCTCGCCGGTGGCGGGGGGGGAAGCGCACCACCTCGCTCGCCTTGACGCCGATCTGCCAGCGCTCCGGCGCGGCATGGCGGGCGCGCAGGAAGCCGAAGGCCGGATCGTAGCGCGCCGCATCGGTGCCGGTGAAGCTGGCGCAGCCGAAAAGCAGCCGTACGCCGCCGCGGTCGACGAGGGTGGCGATCGCCGCCCAGGCCAGCCGCAGCACATCGGGATCGACCAGACCGGGCCGGGTGCAGAAGCGGCCGAGTTCGATCAGCGGGCCGCCGTACCCCTCGAGCCGACCCAGGTCGTAGAATTGCGCGGAATAGCTGCGCCCGATCTCGGCGCTGGTCTCGAGCCAGAGATAGCGGAAGCAGGCCAGCACAAGCCCGGTCTCATCCTCGACCAGAACATGGCGGCAGCGGGCGTCGAGCGGGTCTTGGTCGGGGCCCCTGCCGGGGCCGAAAAAGGCCAGTCCACGCAACTCCTGCGCCGCCTTCACATCTTCGGCACTCGCGGCGGAACGCGCCCGGAACCGGCCCCGGGACAGGCTAAGACCTCCCTCCCCCGAAGCATCATCCTGCACGCGGGAGGACATGGTCAGCGCCTCACTGCTGGTCGAGATCGCCGAGCGTCAGGCCGCCGATATTGCCGAAGAGCTTGCGGATGAAGCCCATCTCGCCATCGTTGGTGCGGGTGATCCTGCGGGTGATCGGCACGACGTTGCCGTCCTCCAGACCGTAGCGCGAGATATTGTTGACCACGCCCTGCCCGTCGAAAGTGATCGCCAGGACCTCGCGGTCGATGACCTCGGGTTCCTGCCAGGCAAAGCTACGCACTTGCGATTCAATGTAGTAATAGCCGCCCGCGTCGCGCACGCCCGAAGCGGAGGGGACGCCGATCACGTCCTCCACCGTCGCCCGCGTGTCGATCCCGGGCACGATCTGCTGCAAATCGTCTTCGCGCGGCACGTAGCCATGCGTCTGGTACTGAGCCGAGCAGGCGGACAGTCCCAATGCGGCGGTTCCAGCCAGAAGCGCTATTCTCACCCGTGATACCATGGACGCAGTCCTGCCCCTTGCCATGCCCCTGAGGGCCTTCTATCCCGCATTACACAACCCAGCCAAGCGCTTCAAGCAAAGGAAAGGCGAGCCCATGGACAGAAGCGGAAACCCCGCGCGGCTGCGCGTCTCGACACTGCGCCGCGACGTGGCCACAGAATTCGATTTCCGGCCCGAGGCCGAGGAGCGCGCGGCGCTGGCCGAGGAACTCGGCCTGCTCGGGCTGCGCAAGGCCCGCCTCGCGGGCAGGCTGACCCCCGAGGCCGGCGGCGCCTACCGGCTCACCGCCGATCTCGGCGCCACCGTGGTGCAGCCCTGCGTCGTCACCCTCGATCCGGTGACCACCCGGATCGACGAGGACATCTCGCTGCTGTTCCGCCCGGCGCAGCAGATCGCCGACCCTGATCCCGGCTCCGAGGTCGAGGTGCCCGAGGACGAGGAAGAGCCCCTGCCCGACGTCATCGACCTGCGCCGGGTTCTCTCCGAGGCCCTGTCGCTCGCGCTGCCGCCCTACCCGCGCAGCGAGGCGGCGCTCGAAATGGCCGAAACAGCCCCGGAAGAGCCCGAGGAGGAGCTCTCCGAATCTCGTCCGAACCCGTTTGCCGGGCTCGCGGAACTGCGCGATCGGCTCTCGAAGGACGAAAAAAGACGAAGACTGAGCCCGTGGGGCGCGAAATCTCTCTTGCGGTTTTGCAGGAAATACCTATTTTCGCGCCTTCATCGGAATTCCGGGTTGCAAGCCTCCATGGGTTAAGACTATGAGGCCGGGCACGCCCGAACGTTATCGGGCACCCGTATAGCCCCCACACGCGAACAATCGAGGTTGAGACATGGCCGTCCAACAGAACAAAGTATCGAAATCGCGCCGCAACAACCGTCGCGCCCATGACGCGCTGGTCGCGGCCAACCCCAACGAGTGCAGCAACTGCGGCGAACTCAAGCGCCCGCACCATGTCTGCCCGTCCTGCGGCCACTACGCCGACCGTGAGGTCGTCGCCATGGCTGACGAGATCGACCTGGACGAAGACGCGGCATAAGCTGCGGATAGGCCCGATCGTCGCATGACATCCGAAATGGATAACCGTCAGGCGCGCGGGCCTCTGGTCCTCTCCATCGACGCCATGGGTGGCGATCGCGGGCCGGCAACCATCGTTGCCGGTCTTTCCGCCTTTGCGCGGAAGCATCGCGATGTCCACTTCCTGCTGCACGGACCCGAGGCCGAGTTGCGCCCCCTGGTGGACAAGCAAAAAGGTTTGTCTGCCCAGGTCGAGATTCGCGATGCCTCCGGCGTCGTGTCGATGGAAGACAAGCCGAGCCACGTGATGCGCAACGGGCAGGACACCTCGATGTGGTCCACGCTCGACGCCGTCCGCAACGGCGAGGCCACGGTTGCCGTCTCCTGCGGCAACACCGGTGCGCTGATGCTGCTGTCGATGGTGCGGCTGCGCAAGCTGCCCGGGGTCAACCGCCCCGCCATCGCGGTGCTCTGGCCCTCGCGCAACCCGCAGGGCTACAACGTCATGCTCGACGTTGGCGCCGACATCCGCGCCGATGCGGATGACCTTCTGAAATACGCGATGATGGGGGCGTCCTACGCCCGCAACGGTCTCAATCTCGAGCGCCCGCGCATCGGCCTGCTGAACGTCGGCACCGAAGAGCACAAGGGTCGCGCCGAGCTGAAGGCCGCGCATGAGCTCATCACCGCGAACGCCGAGGCCGGTGGTTTCGACTATGTCGGCTTCGTCGAGGGCGGAGACATTCCCGGCAAGCGCTGCGACGTGATCGTCACCGACGGCTTCACCGGCAATATCGCGCTGAAGACAGGCGAAGGCACCGCCTCGCTGATCAATTCACTTCTCCGCGAGGCCTTCACCTACTCGCCGTTGTCGCGCCTGGCTGCGCTGCTTGCCCTGAGTTCGCTCAAGCGCTTGCAGGCACGCGTGGATCCGCGCCGCAAGAACGGCGGCGTCTTCCTCGGCCTCAACGGCACCGTGGTGAAATCCCACGGCGCGGCGGATGCCACCGGGGTGGCCGCGGCGGTGGAACTGGCCTATGACCTCGCGCAGTCCGGCTTCGGCGACCGGCTGGCCGCCCGCGTGGCGAGCGCCGCGGCAGCCGCTGAACCCGCCCCCGAGGCGCCGGACGCCACAGATACAAAGAAAAAACGGAACAGGCAAATGAGCATCAGGGCGAAGGTCGCGGGCATCGGGCATTACCTGCCCCAGCGTGTGGTCCCCAACGCGGAATTCGAGAAGACCCTCGACACCTCCGACGAATGGATCCGCTCGCGCTCCGGCATCGAACGCCGCCACTTCGCCGCCGAGGGGGAAACCACCTCGATGCTGGCCGCCAACGCGGCCGAGGCCGCGCTGAAGGATGCCGGCCTCGAGGCCTCCGAGATCGACGCGCTGATCGTCGCCACCTCGACCCCTGACCTGACTTTCCCCTCTGCCGCCACCATGGTGCAGGCCCGCATCGGCATGACCGGGGGCTTTGCCTTCGACGTGCAGGCGGTCTGTGCCGGCTTCGTCTACGCCCTGTCGACCGCCAATGCGATGATCGTCGCGGGACAAGCCAAGCGCGTCATGGTGATCGGAGCCGAGACCTTCTCGCGCATCATGGACTGGACCGACCGGGGCACCTGCGTGCTCTTCGGGGACGGCGCCGGCGCGTTGATCCTCGAGTCCGCCGAGGGCGAAGGCACCTCTGCCGACCGCGGCATCCTCTCGGTCGATCTGCATTCCGACGGTCAGTTCCGCGACCTGCTCTACGTTGATGGCGGGGTGTCGACCCAGTCCACCGGCCACCTTCGCATGGAGGGCAAGGAAGTCTTCCGCCATGCGGTGGAAAAGCTCGCCCAGACCGCCACGACAGCGATGGACAAGGCCGGGATCACCTCGGACGAGGTCGATTGGGTCGTGCCGCATCAGGCCAACATCCGGATCATCAACGGCACCGCCAAGAAGCTCGGCCTGCCGATGGAGCGCGTCGTCGTCACCGTCCAGGACCACGGCAATACCTCCGCTGCCTCGATTCCTCTGGCACTGTCGGTCGGCAAGGCGGAGGGCAAGATCAAGCAAGGCGACGTGGTGGTCACCGAGGCCATCGGCGGCGGTTTGGCCTGGGGCGCTGTCGTCCTGCGCTGGTGAGCGCAAAAATCCGGCAAAATCCGGCCCTTGCAGGCTTTGCGCCCGCAAGGGCTGCTTGACTCGGAATCTGCCTCCCCCCTATGCTGTGGCGCAACCTTGGGAGGCTGCCAAATGAGTGACAAGACTTTGACGCGCATGGATCTCAGCGAAGCGGTATTTCGCGAGGTCGGGCTGTCGCGCAACGAAAGCGCCGAACTCGTCGAGTCGGTGCTGCAGCACATGTCCGACGCCCTGGTCCGTGGCGAGCAGGTGAAGATCTCGTCCTTCGGCACCTTCTCGGTGCGGGACAAGGCGGCGCGCATCGGCCGCAATCCCAAGACCGGCGAAGAGGTACCGATCCAGCCCCGCCGCGTCCTGACCTTCCGCCCCTCGCACCTGATGAAGGAACGGGTTGCGGACGGCAACAAATCCTGATCCGACACGGCGCCCACGCGGTTCCCGAGCTGCACGGAGCCGCGCCCCTGACGGGTCCAAGACATATCTGAAGCCTGCGCGCCCGCACGGCGGCCCCGCGCAGCAGGGGGTAAGACCGCATGAGCAAGTCGCGCGACGCATTCCGCACCATCTCCGAGGTGGCGGAGCTTCTGGACACGCCGGCGCATGTGCTGCGTTTCTGGGAAACCAAGTTCAGCCAGGTGAAGCCGGTGAAACGCGCTGGCGGGCGGCGCTACTACCGCCCCAATGACGTCGCCCTGCTCGCCGGCATCCGCCAGTTGCTGCACGACGACGGGCTGACCATCAAGGGCGTGCAGAAGGTTCTGCGCGAACAGGGGGTGAAGCACGTCGCCAACATCGCCCCTCCGGCCGAGCTGCTCGACGAGGTCTCCGAAGCGGAGCCCTCCTCGGTCGAGCCCGCACCCGCCCCTGAGCCGCAGGAAAGCGCCACGGTGCTGCCCTTCACCCAAGGCGGGCCCCTCCTGCAGTCCGAGACACCCGAGCTTGCAGACGCCCCGGAAGAGGCTGCGGAGCAACCGCCTGCGTCCGTCGAGGCCGCGGAGGAGGCGGAGGAAGCGCCAATCCACGCCGACACCACGCCTCTCTTCCCCGAGATCGACGATCCCGAGCCCCATGCCGCGGATCAGGGCGCGCTTTGGGCTGAGGACCCCAAGGCCGCGTCCACCGCCGAGCCGGCCCCCGGGGCCACGGAACTGCCCGGGTTCATCACCGAATCCCTTGAGGCACGCGCCGCTGACACACCGCCCCCGGTGATCCCCGAACTGCCCGATCTCTCTGCCCTTCCCCGTCCCGAGCCGGGCGCGCTTGCGCAGCTCGCAGGGCTGACCCGGATCAACGCCGCAACGGCTGCCGAACTGGCCCCGCATGTCGTCGCGCTGCGGGCCCTCATGGCCGCGCGCCGGGGCGCGAGGATGACCTAGGGGGATCGGTGAAAAAACTTTCATCTTGGGGGTTGCGCGTGCGGTGAAAACCGATATGAAACGGCCTCACAAGTCGGGCTATAGCGCAGCCTGGTAGCGCGTCCGTCTGGGGGACGGAAGGTCGCAGGTTCGAGTCCTGCTAGCCCGACCAAATACTCCCCACCGCCGTTTCTGACTTGTTCACCTCCGCCCGGAGGTGAGGAAACGGCCCCGCCAACCCGCTGGCGTCAAAGCGGAAATCCCCAACAGGCTGACACGATCCCGCAAGTCCGGCGGCATCTCTGGCCCCGCATGCGTCCGGCGTCACCGCCAGCGCACAGGCCACCGTCTGCGCATCGCAAGCGCCGCATTCCTCGTTCCCTTCATCCCCGCCGCTTGCTAAGCACGATCAACGCAATACGAGGGAATGTGACGATGACAGGGGTGCTCGCCAGCCAGCAGATTTCGGCGCTCGTGGAAAGCGGGGCGATCCACCTCTCGGCCCCCCCTTGTCGACGGGCAGATCCAGCCTGCCAGCCTCGATCTGCGGCTCGGCACCGAGGCAATCCGGGTGCGCGCCTCCTTCCTTGCCGGCGAAGGCCGGACGCTGGCCTCGCGGCTCGAGGAATTCGAGATGCACCGGGTCGATCTGACCGAGGGCGCGGTGCTCGAGAAGGGCTGCGTCTACGTGGTGCCCCTGCTCGAGACCCTCGATCTGCCCGCCGGGTTGACCGCCGTCGCCAACGCCAAGAGCTCCACCGGCCGACTCGACCTGCTGACCCGGACGATCACCGATGGCGGCACCGAGTTCGACCGCATCGCCGGGGGCTATACAGGTCCGCTCTACGCCGAGATCTGCCCCCGCTCCTTCTCGGTGCTGGCGCGCACCGGCATGCGGCTCAACCAGATTCGCTTCCGCCGCGGCCAATCGATCCTGAGCGATACCGAGCTGACCGAGCTGCACGCTGCCGAGACGCTGGTCACCGGCGGCCCGGCGGTGATCAGCGAAGGGCTCGGCTTCTCCGTCGACCTGCGCCCCGAGGGCACCGACCTCGTTGGCTGGCGCGCCAAGCCGCACACCGGGGTGATCGATCTCGACCGTATCGGCCACTACGACCCCTCCGAGTTCTGGGACCCGCTGCATGCCTCGCGCGGGCAGCTGATCCTCGACCCCGATGCCTTCTATATCCTCGTCAGCCGCGAGGCGGTGCATATCCCGCCGCGCTTTGCCGCCGAGATGGCCCCCTATCTCGCCATGGTGGGCGAGTTCCGCGTGCATTACGCGGGCTTCTTCGACCCGGGCTTCGGCCATTCCGCTGCCGGGGGGGACCGGCTCGCGCGGGGTGCTCGAGGTGCGCTGCCACGAGGCGCCTTTCGTGCTGGAGCACGGGCAGATCGTCGGGCGGCTGGTCTACGAGCGCATGGACGAGACGCCCGCCCAGCTCTACGGCGCGGGGATTGCTTCGAACTACCAGGGCCAGGGGCTGAAGCTTTCCAAGCACTTCCGGAGCTGAGCGGTTTCAGGCCGCCTCGCAAAGCAGGACCCTGCGCGTGTCCCCCGGCTTAGCGCTGCGCAGGGCTTGGCGAGCGCGACGGATGGACGGCGCCGGATCGCCGTCACCGCGTCGAGCCATGACCGCAGCCGCCGAGAGCGAGATGCGACACATCTCGCGGTCCGGGTCGCGCAGTTCGGCGACCAGCGCGCAAAGCTCCGCGGCGCGGTCTCCCAGTTGCTCCAGCGTGCAGTTGCGGACCATGAGCAGCAGGCTCAGCTCATCTTCTCGGCAGAGCAGCTCCTCGGGGCGCAGCGCCCGCTGCAGCGCGCCCGAGACCAGCCGCAGCAGCCGTTCCGCCGCCTCGGGCCCGGAGCGGCGCGCGACGGCGACGATCCCCTCGATCTCGATCAGGACAAGCCCGTGGCTGGTGATTGGCCCGAAGGTTGCGCTGAACAGCTCGGCCGAGGCGCGGCTGCGCATGCCGGTTGACGGGTCGCGCAGCGCCGAATTGTAGAGCCGCCATTCGGTCAGCCGCAGTCGCGTGGCGCTGGCGTCGTATTTCATACCGAGAAAGAGGATCACCGCGAGCATGGCCAGCGCATCCACGACCATGACCGCGACCCCCGAGGTGGCGATCCAAGGCGCGGGCACGAAGCGCGCGGCGACCGCCTGAACCGCCACCAGGACAAGCCAGGCCAGCAGGATCGCCCGCACCACGCGCCCGGGGCGCGAACTGCTGACCAGCGGGCGCAGCATGGCGCGTCGCGCATGGCGCGCCACGTTGGCCACGCCGAGCGCCAGAAGCGTCACCGAGGTCGAGAGCGACATCTCTCCAAAGAGCAGCGGCGCGTTGTTGAGATAGCCGATCGTCGCCGCGAAGGGCAGCCCCAGCGCCATGAGCGAGAGGCCGAAGGAGGAGACCGGCAGGCGCCGGAAGCAGAGTTGCCCCCCCCGCCAGCAGCACGAAGGAAACCGCTGTGTTCCCTCCCATGCGGCCGGCGCCGAAATCGATCCCGTTCCGGTAGCTCAGGCCCGTCAGGACACACAGCACGATCACCAGCATCCAGATCAGCGTCTCGCGCGGGTCCGAGCGCCGCAACGGGCGCTGCAGCAGCGTCGCGGCCAGCGCCCCGGTGCCGGCCAGCAGGGTCGGCAGCGAGAGCGCGCTTTCGCCGCTCGGCGCGTAGAGCCGCGAGATCCCGTAAAGGTGCCCCTCGGCCGCGATCAGAAGGACCGCTCCTGCCAGGACCAGACAGACCTTTCGTGTCCAGGCAAGCGGTCGGAGGCTTGGGTGAGCGGGGCTGAGGAATATTCCATCGCGCGCCTTGAGGGAGCGGAAACTCGCACCGTAATCCACGATTGGCACCTCCATCACTCTGCGCCGGGGAGATCGAGCGTCGCAGGCGCCGGTTAACCTCATCCTAAATTGCGCGGCGCTTCGGGATCGAAGCCCGACCAGTTCATGAAAATTTGGCAACAATTTGCGTCCGTATTTTCTTGCAAGCTCGCGCCTCTGTACTTGCCTCAAAGGCGAGCTGCCGGCGCGAGGGCATGACAACTTCTGCCGTGGGTCATCGGTTCCGAACCAGCCGAACCCCGCGCAAGATTTCGCGCAAACATCAATAAATCATGGACTTCCGGCCAATTTCTCACCTGAACAAGGAACAACAGGCGGGGTCCGGTGTTGTGGGTCCATCAGGCGGATCGCAGCGCGGGCCGCCAAGACCTGAAAGGACTTGATCATGAACACCAAGAAAACGCTCCTTCTCTCGCTTCCGCTTGTCGGCCTCGCAGCAGCCCCGGTTTCGGCCGCGATGACCGCCTCCGCCACCACCGAGCTGAACCTGCGCTCGGGTCCTGGTCCGCAATATGCAATCGAAAGCGTGATCCCCTCGACCGAGGAAGTCGACGTGAAGGGCTGCCTCGCCGACGCCGAGTGGTGCGAAGTGAGCTACCAGGGCACCTCGGGCTGGGCCTACTCCGCCTATCTGACCACGCCGGTCGAGGACGAACCCGTTGTGATCTATGAAAACCGCGACCGCGTCGAGGTGGAGACCGTGACCTATGACGACACCAGCAACGCCGCTGCCGGCGCCGGTGTGGGTGGGGCCTGGGGCGCTGCCGTGGGGTCGCTGATCGTCGGTGGCCCGGCCGCCGTGGCCGCCGGTGCCGTGATCGGCGCCGTTGCCGGTGCCGCCAACAACGTCGAGGAAAAGACCGTGACCTATGTCCAGTCCAACCCGGTCGAGCCGGTCTATCTGGATGGTGAAATCGCCGTGGGTGCGGGCATCCCGCAGGAAGTCGAAGTCTATCAGGTCCCGGAAAGCGACTACGCCTACCTGAACGTGAACCAGCAGCCGGTGGTGATTGACCCCGAGACCCGCCGAATTGTGAAGATCGTGCGCTAATCGATTGTCACAATTGCGAAAAGGCCCCGCGCTTGCGGGGCCTGCTTGCATTCGATCGAGGGCGTCAGTCCTCGAAGAGCTCGGACTGGCCGGGGGCCTCGTCCTCTTCCTCCGGCTCGTTTTCGGTCAGCGGCACGATGCCCGGCGGCGGGCGGTTGTCGAGAAGACCGGCGGCGCGCAGCTCCTTGAGGCCCGGCAGGTCGCGGGCGCTCTCGAGGCCGAAATGGTCGAGGAACGCCTCGGTCACCACGAAGGTCACCGGTCGGCCCGGGGTCATCTTGCGGCGACCGAAGCGGATCCATTCCATCTCGAGCAGCTGGTCGACGGTCCCGCGCGAGACGCTCACGCCGCGGATTTCTTCAATCTCGGCGCGGGTCACCGGCTGGTGATAGGCAATGATCGCCAGCGTCTCGATCGCCGCGCGCGAGAGCTTGCGAGTTTCCACTGTTTCCTTCTGCATGAGGAAACCGAGGTCCGGCGCGGTTCGGATCGCCCAGGCGTCGCCGACGCGGACGAGGTTCACGCCCCGCCCCTCGTAACGCTTGCGCAGATAGGCCAGCGCCTCGGCGGGATCGCAGCCATGCGGCATGCGCTCTTGCAGCTCACGCACGGTCACCGGCTCGGCCGAGGCAAAGAGGATCGCCTCGACCATGCGCTCCTGGTCCCCCATGGGCGGCGCTTCGAAAAGGCTTTCTGTATTGTCCTGCGCCGCGCGCCGCTCGGCGCGCGTCAGCTCGATGTCGTCACTCACGCGGTTTCTCTCTTTTGCGCAGCTCGATGGGCGCGAAGGTGTCGGTCTGGCGGATCTCGGCCTTGCCCTCCTTCACCAGCTCGAGCGAGGCGGCAAAGGTCGCGGCGGTCGCCGAGCGCCAGCGCTGCGGATCGCCGGACCATCCGTCGGGCAGCCAGCGGGAAATGTCGGTCCACTCGCCGGCATAGCCGATCATGCCGCGCATCCGATCGAGCGCCTGCTCCATGGTGAAGACGTCGTGGCGGTCCATCACGAAGGGGCGGAAGTCGTCGCGGGTGCGCGTGCGGGCGTAGCCCTGCATGAGGTCGAGCAGCGATGCGGTGTATTTCACCTTGCGCAGCCGCTGCATGTCCTCGGGAATACCGCGGGCGAAGAAGTCGCGGCCGAGCCGGTCGCGGGCCATCAGCCGCGCCGCCACGTCGCGCATCGCCTGCAGGCGGTGCAGCTGGAACGCCAGGTGCGCAGCCAGTTCCTCGCCCGAGGGGCCCTCTTCGGTGGGATCGGGCGGCAGCAGCAGGCGCGATTTCAGGAAGGCGAGCCAGGCGGCCATGACGAGGTAATCGGCGGCGAGCTCGATGCGCAGCTCCTTGGCCTTCTCGACAAAGCCGAGGTACTGCCGCGCCAGCTCGAGGATCGAGACCTTGCGCAGGTCGACCTTCTGGGTGCGCGACAGCGACAGCAAGAGATCGAGCGGCCCTTCGTAGCCCTCGACATCGACGATCAGCGCCTCGGCCGCAAGGCGGTCGGCGACGCTGAGCGTCTCGAACTCCAGTTGCGCATCGTCCTGCATGGGTGATCAGCGAGGCCCGGCCAGCAAGGCCTCATGCTCCGCCTTGAGCGCCGCCATGTCAATCTCGGCGGGAAGGGTGCGGGCGGCGAGCGCCGCTTCGGCCCGCGCCTGCGCGGCCTCGGTCATCCTGCCCGCGGCCTCGACCACCGGCACCATGTCTTCCATCTTGCCGTTGCAGTGCAGCACCACGTCGCACCCCGCGGCCACGGTGGCGGCGCTGCGCTCGCCGATGGTGCCGGAAAGGGCCTCCATCGACAAATCGTCGCTCATCAGCAGGCCGCTGAAGCCGATGTTCTCGCGGATCAGCGCGATCATCTCGGGATCGACGGTGGCGGGGCGGGTGTTGAGCCCCTCGTAGACCAGATGCGCGGTCATCGCGAGCGGCAGCTCGGCAAAGGGGCGGAAGGCGGCGAAATCGATGTCCTCGAGTTCCTCGCGCGGCGCCGAGACGCGCGGCAAGTCCTTGTGGCTGTCGAGCTGCGCCAGACCATGGCCCGGCAGGTGCTTCATCACCGGCAGCACGCCGCCATCGCTGAGGCCCTTGACCACCGCCTTGCCCATCTCGATCACCCGCGCGACGTCCTCGGCGTAGCAGCGGTTGCGCAAAAAGGCATGGGTGCCCGGGCGGGCAACGTCGAGCATCGGCGCGCAGTTGCCGTCGATGCCCACCGCAAGCAGTTCGGCGGCGATGATGCGGAAGCGCAGTTCCATGGCGCGTGCGGCGTTCTCGCCGGCCTGCGCCACCTCGTCGAGCGGCGGCAGGAACTCTGTGGCCAGCGGCGGACGCAAGCGCTGTACCCGGCCGCCCTCCTGGTCGACGAAGACCGGGGCGTTCCAGCCGACGGCGGCGCGCAGGTCCGAAGTCAGCGCGCTGAGCTGCTCGGCGCTCTCGACGTTGCGGGCGAAGAGGATGAAGCCGAAGGGGTTGGCCTCGGCGAAGAAGCGTTTCTCCTCGGCACTCAGGGTCAGGCCGAGCGGGGCAAGGATGGTGGCTCCGAAGTGGGTCATCGCGTGGTCACCGGAATGCAGTCGGCGTTCTCGGAAACGAAGGCGGCGCAGAAGCGGCGCGCGTCGGCGAGATCGGCAAAGCCTGCGGCACGCAGACGGTAGAAGGTACGGCCACCCGAGCTGGCCTTTTCGATCACCCGATCCTTGCCGTCCATGAACTCGCCGAAGCGGGCGCTGAAGCGCTCCCATTCCTGCCGCGCGACGTCCTCGCTGGCATAGGCGCCGAGCTGCGCGAGGCGGGTGCCGGCGGGCAGCGTCTCGGCGTTGATCTCCTCGGGCCCTGCAGGTTCGACGGGGGCGGGCGCCAGGGCCACGGGCTGGTTGAGCAGGTCGCCGGGGCGGGTCGAGGGGCGCAGCGAGCGGATCAGCGCGCCCGCGGGGGCTGCGCCGGTGACGCTGGCCACCAGCTCACCCTCGCCCTCCTCGGACGACAGCTCGCCGAGCGGACGGGCGTTTGCCGCGATCTGGTCGGCGAGCGCCTGGATCGGGTCGACCTCCTCGCCCTCGGCGTCGATCTCGGCCAGCGCCTCGTCCTGCGACAGCGAGGCGGTGGCGATCTGCGCCGATTTCTCACGCAGCGCGGCGAGCTTCTTTTGCGGCATGTCCTCGTCCGACAAGCCGATGCCCTGCGGCGCCAGCAGGAGGCGGTCGGCGCCGGGCTCGGCGAGGCCGGTGCCCGCGACGGCATTGACCGCGAGGCCGATGTGATCGGCCGTCGACCCACCCGGATCCTCGGGGGCGATCCGCATCGGACCGTCCATCGCCTGCACCACGGGGATGCCGTTCACGTCGCGCATGAGAAGCTCGTAGCCCCACATCCCGACGCCGACGACCAGCGCAAGCGACACCGCTGCGCCGGCCCAGTTTGCCAGGGATGCTGCTCTCCGCCCGGTCGGGGCCGGTGCTTCCGGCCCGTCGTAGGGGTAATCCGCCATGTTTGCCTCGGTCTGCCTGTCGGGCCGGCACAGGGTCTCCCCGCCGGCCACCTTGCTCTGCTCACTCGCCCCGAGGCGCCTTTGGTTCAGCGCATCTCTTCTGCCGGGGTCACGCCCAAGATACCAAGACCGGCCGAAATGACAACCGCGACGGCCCGTGCCAGCGCGATTTTGCCTTGGCTGACAGCGGGATCGTCCTGCAAGAAGCGCAGGTCCGGCTCTTCGTGGCCGCGGTTCCACAGGCCGTGCAGGTCGGAGGCCAGCTCGTTGAGCCAGATGGCGACCTTATGCGGCTCGTGGCCCTTGGCGGCGATCTCGACGATGCGCGGCCATTCTGCGACCTTCTTGGCCAGCGACAGCTCGGCCTCGTGGGTCATGCCCGAGAGGTCGGCGCCGGCAAGGGCTTCATCCGACACGTCGATTCCGGCCTCGATCGCCTTGCGCAGCACCGAGCAGACGCGGGCGTGGGCGTATTGCACGTAGAACACCGGGTTCTCGCGGCTCTGCTCCACGGCCTTGGCGAAGTCGAAGTCGAGCGTGGCGTCGTTCTTGCGGGTCAGCATGACGAAGCGGGTGACGTCGGGGCCAACTTCCTCGACCACGTCGCGCAGGGTCACGAAGGTCCCTGCCCGCTTGGACATCTTGAATTCCTCGCCGTTCTTGAACAGCTTGACCAGCTGGATCAGCTTGACGTCGAGCGGCACCTTGCCATCCGAAAGCGCCGAAACCGCGGCCTTCATCCGCTTGACGTAGCCGCCGTGGTCGGCGCCGAAGACGTCGATCAGCATGTCGAAACCGCGGCTCACCTTGTCGTAGTGATAGGCGATGTCGGGGGCGAAATAGGTCCAACTGCCGTCCGACTTCATAATCGGGCGGTCGACGTCGTCGCCATGCTCGGTCGACTTGAAGAGCGTCTGCTCGCGCGGCTCCCAGTCCTCGGGCTTCTTGCCCTTCGGCGGCTCGAGCACGCCGCGGTAGATCAGCCCCTTCTGGCTCAGCGACTCGATGGCCGCCTCGATCTTGCCCGTGCCGTAGAGCGATTTTTCCGAGTAGAAGTGATCCATCTTCACGCCGAGCAGCGCCAGATCCTCGCGGATCATCGCCATCATCTCGTCGGTGGCGAAGTTGCGCACTTCCTCGAGCCATTCGGACTCGGGCTGGTCGACATATTTATCGCCAACCTGCGCCTTCAGCTTCTCGCCGACCTCGATGAGGTACTCACCCGGATAGGTTCCGGCCTCAAACTCGACGGTGCGGCCGTGGGCTTCGAGGTAGCGCAGGTAGACCGACCGCGCCAGCACGTCGACCTGGGCGCCACCGTCGTTGATGTAATACTCGCGGGTCACCTCATAGCCGGCATAGGCCAGCAACGAGGCCAGCGCGTCGCCGAAGACCGCGCCACGGGTATGGCCGACATGCATCGGGCCGGTGGGGTTGGCCGAGACGTATTCGACGTTGACCTTGAGCCCCTGCCCCATCTCCGAACGGCCATAGTCGGTGCCCGACGTCAGCACGGCCGCCGGCAGCGCCTGCCAGACCGACGGGTCGAGGCGCAGGTTGAGGAAACCGGGGCCGGCCACTTCGGCCAGGGCGATGCGCGGGTCCTCGGCCAGCTTGGCGGCGAGCGCTTCGGCGATGTCGCGCGGCTTCTGCTTGGCGGGCTTGGCGAGCACCATCGCGGCGTTGGTCGCCATGTCCCCATGCGAGGCGTCTCGCGGCGGCTCCACCGTCACGGCGGCGGTGGCGAGGCCCTCGGGCAGCGCGCCTTCGGCCTGCAGCGCTTCGATCGCCTGCAGGACAAGCGCGCGAATGTCGGTGAAGAGGTTCATCTGTCTGTCTCCATACGGTCGCGTGCTCCTCTACCATCTTGGCCCGCGGGGTCAAATGCCGAGATGCGGCGGACCACGCGGAAAGCGCCCTACTCGGCCGTGGCACCTTTTAAAGTGTCGTTGCCCCTCTCGTCCCGCCGCCCGTCCGCGCGTTCCTCGCGCCTCGGCGCCAGCACCACCAATCGCACGCCGTCGGCCTCTTTCGGCGCCTCGTCCGGGCCGAGCAGGCGGAAGGTGCCGTTCGGCCCGAGATCACCGACAATCATCGCCTCGGGGTTCTTCTCACGCCAGTCCTCCATGGTGAATTCCTCGGTCAGCCGCGATATGCGGAACTCCCAGCCCTGGGCAATGCGGGCGTTGGCCTCCTCGTAGCTCTCGTCCGGCCCGAAGCGCCGCCCACCAAGGCTCGCCGGCAGCGCGTGGCGTGTCGACGTGTCGCGCGCCCGCTTGAGCTGGAAGACATGCTCGCGGCCGAAATCCGGCGCAAGGTCGGTGGCCACCAGCGTGTTGTAGGCGTCGTTGTCCGTCGCGGCGATGAGGCTCTCGTAGCTGACCAGATCGAGCCGGTGCTCGGCCGCCTCCGAGAGGATGTCGCCGAAGAAAGTGTCGAGCCCCGCCTCGCGCGCCTCGCGCAGGTGGGCGTGGTTGGGATCTGCGATCAGCACCGGCAGTTCGAGCTTCTTCAGAGCCAGCCCCAGTGCCACCGACCAGTCCGAGCCGCCGGTGATCAGCACGCCCGGCGTCTCGGTCGCGGTCTGCCCCAGCGCGCGGGCCATGGGGGCGAGCGTGAAGCCATGCAGCACCACCGTCGCCGCCACAAGCGCGAAAGCGAGCGCCGGGATCCGCGCCGCGTCTTCCAGCCCGAGCGCCACCAGCCGCTGCGCAAACAGCCCCGCCACCGCCACCAGCACCACGCCGCGTGGGCCGGTGAAGGCAACCATCAGCCGTTCCTTCCACGGCACGTTGGTGCCGATCAGCGAGATCAACACCGGCAGCGGCCGCGCCAGCAAGATCACCGAGAGCACGAAGGCCAGCGCCTGCCAGTCAAGCGAGACCAGCATCTCGCGGCTCATGTTGGCCGCCAGCAGGATGAACACCCCCGAGACCAGCAGGATCGTCGCATGTTCCTTGAAACGGCGCATCTCCTCGTAGCTCGGCAGGCCGGCGTTGGCGATCCACACGCCCATCAGCGTCACCGCCAGGAGCCCGCTTTCATGCAGCACCGAGTCGGCCAGCGCGAAGACCACCAGCATCGATACGAAAAGCACCGGCACCTTCATGTATTCCGGTACCTTGCCGCGCTTGAACGCCTGCGCCAGCCCCCAGCCGCCCAGCACCCCCAGCGCCGCCGCCGCGAGGATGCCGACGATCATGTCGACCATCGCCTCGCCGACCGAGGCCGCGTCGACCAGCACCGAGACCACCTCGAAGGCCAGCACCGCGGCCAGCGCGCCGACGGGGTCGTTGACGATCGCCTCCCATTGCAGCAGCGCCGCCGGGCGGTGCTTGAGACGCGCCTGCCGCAGGAGCGGCGCGATGACCGTCGGGCCGGTGACGATCATGATGCCGCCGAAGACCGCCGCGCTTTCCCAGCTCAGCCCCGCCACCCAATGCAGCGCCGCCGCCGAGGCGAGCCAGCCGAGCGGCGCGCCAAGGAAGATAAGCCGCCGCACCCCGAGCCGCGCGTCGCGCAGCCCCTGGAAGTTCAGCGTCAGCCCGCCCTCGAAAAGGATGATCGCCACGGCGATGGCCAGCATCGGCTCCATCAGCGCGCCGAAGTCCTGGTGCGGGTCGAGCACGCCAAGGCCCGGACCGATGGCGAGCCCGGCCACCAGCATGACCACGATCGCCGGCAGTTTCATCCGCCAGGCCAGCCATTGCGAGCCGACGCCAAGCGCGCCGACGAGGGCAAACCCCAGCAGCGGATCGATGCCGCCAGTTTCCGGTCCGGTCATGTCAGGGCCCTTTCACGCAAGCGCGGCCTGTGCCGCGCTCATGATCTGGTCTGCGGCCCCGATCTGTCCAGTGCAATGAAGGGCTTGGCCCGCGATCGGCGCTTCAGCGCGCGTCGTGCAGGATGTCGGTACCGGTCAGCTTGGCGTGCTGCTGCAGGGCGAAACGGTCGGTCATGCCCGCAACGTAATCGGCCACCATGCGCGCCAGCTCGGTTTCGCTCTTCGGGTCTGTGGCGCGCCAGCGTGCCGGCAGCAGCAGCGGGTTGTCCATGTAGATCGGGAAAAGCTCCATCAGCGCACGGGTCACCTTCTCGCGGATCACCACCACCGAGGGCGCGCGGTACATGCGGGTGAAGAGAAAATGCCGGACCTGCTTCAGCTCCTGGTACATCTCGTCCGAGAAGGCGACGACCGGATGGCCGAGCCGGCGGATGTCGTCGCAGCTTTGCGGATCTGCCGCCGCGAGGCGGGCCCGGCTGGTGTCGATCACGTCGCTGACCATGTAGCCGAAGACCCGGCGCAGCGCCTCGTGTCGGCGGCGGTAGGCATCGAGCTGCGGATAGAGGCGGTCGACCTCGGCATAGGCGGGCTTGATCAGCGGCAGGTCAGCAATCTCTTCCTCGGTGAAGAGCCCGGCGCGCAGCCCGTCCTGCAGGTCGTGGTTGTTGTAGGCCACGTCGTCGGCGATGGCCGCGACCTGCGCCTCGCCGCTGGCATGGGTGTGAAGCTCGAGATCATGCTCGGCGTTGTACTCGGCCAGCGCCAGCGGCAGGGTCTCGCCGTCTTTCAGAGGCAGCAGCGGGCCGTTGTGCTTGGCGATCCCCTCGAGCGAGTCCCAGGTCAGGTTGAGCCCGTCGAACTCGGCGTAGTGGCACTCGAGCCGGGTGACGATGCGCAGGGTCTGGGCGTTGTGGTCGAAGCCGCCGTAGGGCGCCATAAGCGCGTGCATCGCGTCCTCGCCGGTGTGGCCGAAGGGCGTGTGGCCGAGGTCATGCGCAAGCGCCACCGCCTCGGTGAGGTCGGTGTTCAGCCCCAGCGCGTTCGCCATGGTGCGCGCCACCTGCGCCACCTCGATGCTGTGGGTGAGCCGGGTGCGGTAGAAATCGCCCTCGTGCTCGACGAAAACTTGGGTCTTGTGCTTGAGGCGGCGGAAGGCCGAGCTGTGGATGATGCGGTCGCGGTCGCGCTGGAAGCACGAACGGAACGCGCTCTCCTCTTCCGCCACGCGGCGGGGCCGTGCCCCCTCGGGATCGCAGGAATAGATCGCCATCTGTCTTCTGCCTTTCACGTGCCTCGATGCACGGCCCGCCCGATGCATGCCGAATGGTTGCCGCTGCTCTCGCGGATCCCTATATTATGGCTTGACCGGGAGATAAACCTTTGAGGCGACCCATGAACCTGCCCCCGAAAGTGACTGACCGCGCCTACGAGCGACTCGCCGAGATCGGCGCCGGCGCCCAGGGCAAGGCGCTGCGCGTGGCCGTCGAGGGCGGCGGCTGCTCGGGCTTCCAGTACGAGATCAAGCTCGACGATGCTGCCGACGACGACCTCGTGCTCGAGCGCAAGGGCGAGCGCGTGGTGGTCGACAGCGTCTCGCTGCCCTTCCTCGCCGATGCGGTGATCGACTTCTCCGAAGAGCTGATCGGCGCGCGTTTCACCATCGAGAACCCGAACGCCACGAGTTCCTGCGGCTGCGGCACCAGCTTCTCGATGTAACGCGCCGCACGACGGCGCAGTCGAACGCGCCAAAGGGCCGCGGCACCCGCCGCGGCCCTTTTCGTTGGCCTATCAAGACCGCTCGCGACATACCTGAAGTCCCTCGCGACACCGCGACACCGCGACACCGCGACACCGCGACACAAGGGCCTTTCCCCCGCATGGTCAAACGCAAGCTCGCCTCGAGCCTCAATAGCATCCAGCAAGCCTCTGCGGACAAAAGAAAAAGCGCGCCCAACACGGACGCGCCCTTCTTCTCTTTCCAAATACGCCGGGGTGAATTGCCGCGCAGCGGCAAGAGGGGCAGCGCCCCTCCGGCCTGGAGTCCTCAATCCTCGGTCACGTCCCCGTCTTCTTCGGACATATGGAAGTCGAGCCCGTGCGCCGCGCGGATCTTGTCCTCGATCTCATTGGCGATCTGGCTGTTTTCCTTGAGGAAAGTCTTGGCGTTCTCGCGGCCCTGGCCGATCCGCTCGTCGCCGTAGGAGTACCAGGCGCCGGACTTGTCGACCACGCCGGCCTTCACCCCAAGATCCAGCAGTTCGCCGGTCTTGGAGATGCCCTCGCCGTACATGATGTCGAATTCGACCTGCTTGAACGGCGGCGCCACCTTATTCTTCACCACCTTGACGCGTGTCTGGTTGCCGACCACCTCGTCGCGGTCCTTGATCGCGCCGATGCGACGGATGTCGAGACGCACCGAGCTGTAGAACTTCAGCGCGTTGCCGCCGGTGGTGGTTTCGGGCGAGCCGAACATCACCCCGATCTTCATGCGGATCTGGTTGATGAAGATCACCATGCAGTTCGAGCGGCTGATCGAGGCGGTGAGCTTGCGCATCGCCTGGCTCATCAGGCGCGCATGCACGCCGACCGAGCTGTCGCCCATGTCGCCTTCGAGCTCGCTCTTAGGCGTCAGCGCAGCGACGGAGTCGACCACCACCAGGCTGACCGCGCCCGAGCGCACCAGCGTGTCGGTGATCTCCAGCGCCTGCTCGCCGGTGTCGGGCTGCGAGATCAGCAGCTCGTCGAGGTCAACGCCCAGCTTCTTGGCGTATTGCGGGTCCAGCGCGTGTTCCGCATCGACGAAGGCGCAGACGCCGCCCTTCTTCTGTTCCTCGGCGACGACATGCAGGGTCAGCGTGGTCTTGCCCGAGCTTTCCGGCCCATAGATCTCGATGATCCGGCCCTTGGGCAGGCCGCCGATGCCGAGGGCGATGTCGAGCCCGAGCGAGCCGGTCGAGGTCGCCTCGATGTCGCGCAGGGCGTTGTCGCCGCCCAGCTTCATGATCGAACCCTTGCCGAACTGCCGCTCGATCTGGGCCAGCGCCGAGTCGAGTGCCTTTTGCCGGTCCGCGTTTCGCTTGCTGTCCATAGTCAGAAGATCTGCCGTTGCCATGATTTCCGATCCTTATTTCATACCGCGTCCGGGGCGGCAATCGCTGCTTTCGTTCGCCTCTTGTTCTCATTCGAGCTTATGAGACCAAAAGGAGAACATTTCAAGCGTCATCTGTTCTCACTGTTGCGAAACAGCGTTAAAGAGTGGTTTATCGACAAAAAGACCACGGTGAGAGGCAGGGGTATGCTGGTTTTCTGGAAGGCGCGGCTGGTGCTGCTCGCGGTCCCCAAGACGGGGACCTCGGCCTATGAGACGGCATTGGGTCCGCACGCGTCGATGAGCGTGCTCGACCCGCCCGAGCTGAAACACGCGCCGGTCTACCGCTACAACCGCTTCTTCCGCCCGATGTTCGAGAAGGTGGGTGTCGAGCACATGGAGCTCATGGCGGTGGTGCGCGAGCCCGTCTCCTGGCTCGGCTCGTGGTACCGCTACCGCCAGCGCGACTTCCTTGACGGCAAACCCACCTCGACCCGCGACCTCAGTTTTGAGCAATTCGTCGACGCCTATACCAGCGGCGAGCGCCCGCCCTTCGCCAATGTCGGCAGCCAGGCGAAATTCGTCGAGCCGCGACCCAACGGCACCGAAGTCAGCCATCTGTTCAGATACGAACACCAGGCGGAGATCACCGGTTTCCTCGAAGAGCGGCTGGGGGTCAGGCTCGACCTGCCGCGCGAAAATGTCTCGCCGCGCGCCGATCTCGCGCTTTCGCCCGCGACCGAGGCCAAGCTGCGGCGCAAGTGCGCGGCCGACTTCGCGCTCTGGGAGCGGGCGCGCTGAACCCTCAGGCGAGCTGCTGCTGGACCGTCTCGGTCAGCTCGGTCAGCGAGAAGGGCTTGGGCAGGAACACCGAGTTGGGCACCGCCACGCGGCTCTTGTCGAGCGACTCCTCGGCGTAGCCCGAGACGAAGACCACCCGCGTGCCGGGCCGCATCTCGAGCGCGTGGCGCACCCAGCTCGGCCCGTCCATCCCCGGCATCACCACGTCGGTGACGAAGACATCCACCTTCAGCTCGGGATCCTGCAGCACCTCGAGCGCCTGCTCGGCGGTTTCGGCCTCGATCACCGTGAAGCCGCGCAGGCGCAGGGCGCGGGCGGCGAAGGCGCGCACTGGGGCCTCGTCCTCGACCAGCAGCACCACGCTGCCCTGCCGCGGCGCGCTGTCGCGCGCCGGCTCGGGCGCAGCAGGTTCCGCCACGCTGGTCTCTTCATGGGCGGGAAAGAGCAAGGTGAAGCAGCTCCCTTCGCCGACCACGCTGTCGACGAAAATGAAGCCGCCGGTCTGCTTGACGATGCCGTAGACGGTCGAAAGACCGAGCCCGGTGCCCTCGCCCGTGCGTTTGGTGGTGAAAAAGGGCTCGAAGACCTTCTGCAGCTTGTCCTGCGGGATGCCCGAGCCCCGGTCGATCACCTTGACGCTGGCATAGAGCCCCGGCTCGACCCGGGCGCGGTCGCGGACCAGCACCTCATGCACCACGCAGCGGCTCGTCTCGATCTCGATCTCGCCGCCGTCAGGCATGGCGTCGCGCGCGTTCACCACGAGGTTCATCATCACCTGCTCAAGCTGGCGGCGGTCACCGCGGATCGGCGGCAGCACCGGATCGTGGCTCAGCTTGAGGTTCACCCGCTCGCCCACCAGACGGTTCAGCAGGTGGGTCAGGTCAGACAGCGTGTCGCGCAGGTCGAGTTTTTTCGACGCTCAGCGTCTGCTTGCGCGAGAAGGCCAGCAGCTGGCCCACCAGCGCGGCGGCTCGGTTGGCGTTCTGGTTGATCTGCAGCAGGTCGGCGTAATCCGCATCGCCCTGGTCGTGGCGCAGCAGCAGCAGGTCGCAATGTCCCGAGATCGCGGTGAGCAGGTTGTTGAAATCATGCGCGACGCCACCGGCGAGCTGGCCGATGGCCTGCATCTTCTGGCTCTGCACGAATTGCGCCTCGAGCGATTTCAGCTCGGTGGCATCATTCAGCACCGCGATCAGCTCGGCCCGCCCCGCCTCGAGCACCCGGTTCAGCGTGACCTGCACGAAGACCTCGCGCTCGGGCCGCACGAGACGCAGGAATTCCGAGCGGTGCAAGCCGCGGCCCGCCGCCGCCTCGGCCAGCCAGTCGGTGATAGACCGGCCGAGCCCCTCCATGTGGGCTTCGATCGAGGTGCCGTCGGCGCTGTCCACCTCGAGCATGCGGCAGGCCTCGCAGTTGGCACGCAGAATGCGGCCGTCGGGCGCGAGCCGCAGCAGCGGCACGGGCAGGTTGTCGACCCCGTCCCGCACCATTGGCGCCCCCGCCGCATCCACCGGATGCAGCACCACCTCCTGCCGACCGACACCGGCGTCCGAGCAGCGGATGAGCACGCTCCGCGCCCCCTCGGGAGAGAGGATCTGCTGCACCTTGCCCACCCGCAGCGGCAGCTCCAGCACCTCGTCGAGCCGCTTGATGCGCCGCCCGACCATCCGCCGCGCCGCGGCGTTCATGTAGAGCACCGCGCCGCTGCGCCCGACGGTCAGCACCGGCACCTGCGCCGTGCCCTCGGCCCCGGACGCGCTGTCCGCCGGGGCACCCGCCGGGCCGCTGCCGGACACGTCGAAATCCGGCAGGCGCTCAATGCGCCAGTAGCTGAAGCCCCGGACCTCGGCCAGCGTGAGCCGGTGACGCCCGGCAGAAGAGAGGATGTCCTCGTGGGCACCGCCACGCCCCTCGGCGCGACGCCGTAGGCGCAGCTTCAGGGCCTCGGCATCCGCGCCCATCTCGGTCAGCACATCGCCGAGATCCTGACCGGCGGCGAGAACGAACCGCTGCTGCGCGGCGCGGTTGGCCAGAACCATCTGGCCGCGGTGATCCTCGAGCAGCGCCGGGGCGGGATCGGCCTCGACCAGTTGCCGCAGCCCCGCGAGCTCGCCCTGGAGCCGCCTGCTCCCCAGCAAATGCTGCAGCGCAAGCAGGCCGCTGATCGCAAGGAAGGCCCCCGCGGCGGCCTCGACCGCCAACGCCCCCTCCCTGCCCTCGATCATCGCGCCGAGCGCCAGGCACACCAGCCCTGCGGCGGCAAGCGCGAGCCCCGGCAGAGCCTGCCGAAACCCGCTCCGCCCGCGCTCGTCCTCGTCCAACGCGGATCGCGTCACGCGGCCATCCTTTTGCTTCCGTATCCCCATGCACCATGTCGCATATGCAGGATTAACCAAAGGTTAACTTACACATTCCCAAGCGTCACGCGGGTCCGAGGCGCAGGTCAGTCGGGCCGGCGCAGCTGCGCCGAGAAGAAGCCATCACCGCCGTCGCCGGGCAGGAACTGGCGCTGCTGCTCCAGGCTCCAGCCGGGATGGCGCGCAAGGAACGCCTCGATCTGCGCGGCATTCTCCGCCGCGAGCATCGAGCAGGTGGCATAGGCGAGCACCCCGCCGGGCGTCACCAGATGCGTCGCGATATCGAGGATTCCGGCCTGGACCTTGGTCAACTCGTCCAGCCGCTCCGGGGTCAGCCGCCACTTGCCCTCGGGCGAGCGCCGCCAGGCGCCGCTGCCGGAACAGGGAACATCGCAGAGCACCAGGTCGTAGACGCCCTTGGGACTGGCGACGGCCTGGATGCGCGCCCCCGCGCGCTTGGCACGGGCGGGAAGGTCGGACATGCGGCGCGGATCGGCATCATGCGCCGCGACCTCGCCCCCGGTGCGCGCGGCCATGGCCAGCGCCTTGCCACCGCCGCCGGCGCAATAGTCCAGCACCCGCAGCCCCGGCGCCAGCGGCAGAGCCTCGACCACCGCCTGGCTGGCCACGTCCTGCAGCTCGACCAGCCCCTCGGCGAAGGCCTGGCTCTGGGCGATGCGGCGGGCGCCCTCGGTGACCTCGAGCGCCCCCGTCGCGAGCGGATGCGGCAGGGTCTCGGATGCCCTCGCCCCGCCAGCGCGGCCTGCGCCGTGGCAAGATCGCCGCGCAGGCGGTTCACCCGCAGGAAGACCCGCGCGCGCCCCCGCAGCGCCTCGGCGGCTGGGGCCGCTTCCGCGCCGAGGCTCTCGGTCAGCAACGCGTCGATCCAGTCCGGAAGATCGCGGGCCTCGGCCCCCTCGGGCAGATGTCCCGCGGCCTGTTCCTCGGCCGTCAGCGCCGCGGGCGCATGGCCGTCGCCGGTAAAGAGGCTCTCGGGGGTGATCTGTTGCTGGCGCAGCAGACCAATGAGCCGCGCCCGCCCGCTCTCGCCGCCACCCTGCGCGGCAGTGGAGCGCCAGCGGCGCAGCACGTCGAAGACATGGTCGCGCACCGCGGCGCGGTCCTTCGAGCCGGCGTAGCGGGCGCCGCGCGACCAGCCAAGCAGCGCCTGCTCGGCGGGGGTTCCAGCGGCGATGCGATCGAGCACCTCGGCGGCGGCCTGAAGCCGTGCGCCGGGGGTCATCGCTGCATCCTCAAGGCGGGGATCATCGGATTATCGTGCTGCATGTCGTCTCGTGCTCCTGCCGCTGTCGCCCGCCCCTCTACCCGCGCGCGCCGCGCCCCGTCCAGCGCTTTCCCGGCGTCGCGGGCGCAAGACAAAGGGCCGGTCCTTCCGGACCGGCCCCCGTTTCCTCGCGGATCACGCGATCAGCCGACGCGGTAGTTCGGGCTCTCGCGGGTGATCTGCACGTCGTGCACATGGCTCTCCGACAGGCCGGCGTTGGTGATGCGCACGAAATTGCAGTTCTTGCGCATCTCCTCGACCGTGGCGTTGCCGGTGTAGCCCATGGCGGCGCGCAGGCCGCCGACGAGCTGGTGGATCACCGCGCCCGCCGCGCCCTTGTAGGGCACCTGCCCCTCGATCCCCTCGGGCACCAGCTTGTCGCTCGCCGCATCCTTCTGGAAATAGCGGTCCGCCGAGCCGCGCGCCATGGCGCCAAGGCTGCCCATGCCGCGGTAGGCCTTGAACGAGCGGCCCTGGTAGAGGATCACCTCGCCCGGGCTCTCGTCGGTGCCGGCGATCATCGAGCCCACCATGGCGCAGGAAGCGCCGGCGGCGATGGCCTTGGCGAAATCGCCCGAGAACTTGATGCCGCCGTCGGCGATCACCGGCACGTCGCCGGCGGCCTTGGCGCAATCCATGATCGCGGTAAGCTGCGGGACGCCGACACCGGCAACCATGCGGGTGGTGCAGATCGAGCCCGGGCCGATGCCGACCTTGACGGCATCCGCGCCCGCGTCGATCAGCGCGCGGGTGGCATCGCCGGTGGCGACGTTGCCGGCGATGACCTGCACCTGGTTCGACAGCGCCTTGGCCCGCGCCACCGCGTCGATCACCCCGGCGCTGTGGCCGTGGGCGGTGTCGATCACCACGATGTCGACGCCCGCATCGATCAGCGCCGCGGTGCGCTCGAAGCCCGAGTCGCCCACGCCGGTCGCGGCGGCAACGCGCAGACGGCCCAGCTCGTCCTTGCAGGCGGTGGGGTTGAGCACGGCCTTCTCGGTGTCCTTGAGCGTCAGCAGGCCGGTGAGCTTGCCCTGCGCGTCAGTGACCAGCAGCTTCTCGATCCGGCGCGCCTTCATCAGGCTGATCGCCTCGTCGCGGTCGGCGGGCTCGCGCAGGATGGCGAGGTTCTCGGACGTCATCATCACCCGCACCGGCGTGTCCGGCTTCTGCGCGAAGCGCATGTCGCGGTTGGTGACGATGCCGACCACGCGGTGCTGCTCGTCGACCACCGGGAAGCCGGTGAAGCCGTAGCGCTCGGTCAGCGCCTGCGCATCGGCCAGAGTCTGGTCGGGGGTGAGGGTGACCGGGTTGTAGACGATGCCGCTTTCAAAACGCTTGACCCGGCGCACTTCCTGCGCCTGGCGTTCGACATCGAGGTTCTTGTGGATCACCCCGATGCCGCCGGCCTGCGCCATGGTGATCGCCATGCGCGCCTCGGTGACCGTGTCCATGGCCGAAGAGAGCAGCGGGATGTTGAGCGCGATGCTCTTGGTGACCCGGGTGCGCGTGTCGGCCGTGGACGGCAGAACGCTGGAAGCTGCGGGAAGCAGCAGAACATCGTCGAAGGTGAAGGCCTCGCGAATCTCCATGGGGGCGGCTCCTTGGGAGGGTATCGGTTGGCACGTCCCTATTGCACGGATGCTCGGCGGGGGAAAGACCCCACGGAACTTCGTCGCGGGGCTGCGGCGCGGGCAGCGCAGCAGGGGGGCTCCGCCCCCGCCCTGCGGGCTCCCCCGGGATATTTCCACCTAGAAGAAAGGGGCTAGGGACGCGCCGAAAACCACTTCGGCCAGCGCGATGAGCGCGAAGGGCAAGGAGAGCAGCAGCGCCAGCAGCAGCGCCGCGGCGCGGGTCGGCCTAGGGCGCGGGGCAAGGGCTTGCGGGGGGCGGCGCGGGGCGGTCATGCGGTCAGTTAACCCCGCGCTCACTTTCGGTCGGGTTAATGGCGGGCATGACGCTGCCGCCGCTGCCCCTGCCGCAATCGCCGGAATACGCCCGCGCCTGCGCCGCGCTGGGAGTGCCCTGCCGTTGGGCCGAGGCGACCCTGCCCGGGGGCGCGCTGCTGCGCTGGCAGGTGCAGGCGCGCCGGCTGCCGCTGCTGGGAGAGGTCGCGCTGCTCTCGCGCGGGCCGGTAACGGCGGAGCCCGCGCAGGCCGAAGCCTGGCTAGGGGAGCTGCGCCCGCCCGGGCCGTTGCTGCTGAACGCCGAGGGGGTCTCGGTCGCGGCGCTGCGCAAAGCGGGTTTCTGGCCATTGCTCACGCCGGCCACGCTTGCCCTCCTGCCGCTGGGCCCCGAGGCCCAGATGCGCGCGGCGCTTCGGCAGAAATGGCGCAACCGGCTCACCCGCGCCGAAGGCGCAGGGTTGTCCCTGCGCCGCCTGCCCTTGCACGGCGGGCACTGGCTGCTGGCAGCCGAGGCGGCGCAGGCCAGCGCCCGTCGTTACCGCAACCTGCCGCCTCCCTTCCTTGCCGCCTTCGCCCGGGCCAATCCCGGCGCGGCACTGGTCTGGGAGGCGCGGCAGCAGGGCTCCCCCGTCGCCGCCATCGCGGTGCTTCGGCACGGGCGCATGGCGAGCTGGACCACCGGCGTCTCGACACCGCAGGGCCGCGCTGCCAATGCCATGAACCTGCTGCTCTGGGAGGCGATGCGCTGGCTTGCGGCAGAGGGACATGAGCAGCTCGATCTCGGCATCCTCAACAGCGACGATTCGCCGGGCATCGCCCACTTCAAGCTCGGCACTGGGGCACGGCTCCACCGCCTCGCGGGCACATGGCTGCGCAGCCGCGCCCTCGCGCCGCTCGCCCGCCACCTGCCAAAAGGGCTGGCCACCTGACGGTGCCCAGCCCCTTCTTCTTCTAGGTCCAAATATCCCGGGGGTGAGGCGCGCAGCGCCGAGGGGCGGCGCCCCTCACCCGGCGCCCGGAGGCGCCGCGTTCACTCGGTCGGCGTGACCTTGACCATCATGTCGGGCTTGCCGACCACCGCACCGTTCGGCCCGGTGCCGCGCTTGATCGCGTCGACGACCTCCATGCCCGAGGTCACCTCGCCCACCGCCGTGTAGGCGCCGTTCAGATGCGGCGCCGGGGCGAACATGATGAAGAACTGCGAGTTGGCCGAGTCCGGGTTCTGCGAGCGCGCCATGCCGACCACGCCGCGCGCGAAGTCCTTGTCGGAGAACTCTGCCTGCAGATCCGGCAGGTCCGATCCGCCGGTGCCCGCCATGCGCATGTCGTTGCCCTCGCGGCCGAACTGCACGTCGCCGGTCTGCGCCATGAAGCCCTCGATCACGCGGTGGAAGACCACCCCGTCGTACTCGCCGGAGCTGGCCAGCTCGGTCAGCCGCGCGGCGTGCTGCGGCGCGACATCGTCGAAGAGCTCGATGTGGAAGGTGCCATTGGCACCCTCGCCCGCGACTTCGACGTCGAGCCCCGCCGCCAGCGCGGGCGAGGCCACGAGGGAGAGCAGAAGCGCGAGCTTACGCATCTGCCGCCACCTTCACCGAGATCATCCGGTCGGGCTCGGCAGGCGGCTCGCCGCGGGTGATCGCATCGACATGCTCCATGCCTTCGACGACCCGGCCGTAGACGGTGTACTGGCCGTTGAGGAAATGGTTGTCCTTGAAGTTGATGAAAAACTGCGAGTTGGCCGAGTTCGGGTTCATCGAGCGGGCCGCGCCGAGGGTGCCGCGGTCGTGCGGCAGGCGCGAGAATTCGGCGGGCAGGTCGGGCAGCTGCGAGCCGCCGGTGCCGGCGCGGCGCAGGTTGAAGCCGTCTTCCATGTCGCCATGCTCGACGTCGCCGGTCTGCGCCATGAAGCCCTCGATCACGCGGTGGAAGCAGACGTTGTCATATTCGCCCGCGCGCGCCAGCTCCTTCATCCGCTCGGCATGCTTCGGCGCCACGTCGGGCAGCAGCTCGATGGTGACGGTGCCGCCCTTCAGTTCGATGAGGATGGTGTTTTCGGGGTCCTTGATCTCGGCCATGTCGATACTCCCTATGGCGTTCGTTGCGCGAGATTTAGTCCGCCCGCGCCCGAATGCCAAGATGCGCCTCCCTCGGGCCCACCGCACCGACCGCTGTCGCATTGACCTCGCGCGCGGCTCGGGGCAGACCTTTGAGCAACAAAGGATCAGGAGGACCGAGATGGCCTGGAAGACCCTCGACGACATGGAACTCGCCGGCAAGCGCGTGCTCACCCGTGTCGACATCAACGTGCCGGTGGACGGCGGCGTGGTCACCGACGCAACCCGCATCGAACGCGTGGCGCCCACTGTGCAGGACATCCTGTCGCGCGGCGGCACGCCGATCCTGCTGGCGCACTTCGGCCGCCCCAAGGGCAAGATCGTGCCCGAGATGTCGCTGAAGATGCTGGTGCCCGCGCTCGAGGCCGCCTTCGGCACCAAGGTCAACTTCGCCACGCTGGACGAGGCCGAGGCAGTGATCGCCGCCTGCGCCGAGGGCCAGGTGGTGCTGCTCGAGAACACGCGCTTCGAGCCCGGCGAGGAAAAGAACGACGCCGATCTGGCGAAGCGCTACGCTGCGCTCGGCGATGTCTATTGCAACGATGCCTTCTCGGCGGCGCACCGCGCCCATGCCTCGACCGCGGCGCTGGCGCACCTGCTGCCTTCCTGCGCGGGCCGGCTGATGCAGGCCGAGCTCGAGGCGCTGGAAGCCGCGCTCGGCGCGCCCAAGCGCCCGGTGCTGGCGGTGGTCGGCGGCGCCAAGGTCTCGACCAAGCTCGACCTGCTCGGCAACCTGGTCGAGAAGGTCGATATGCTGGTGATCGGCGGCGGCATGGCCAACACCTTCCTCGCCGCGCAGGGCGTCGACGTGGGCAAGTCGCTTTGCGAGCACGAGATGACCGGAACCGCCAAGGCGATCGCCGAAAAGGCCGCCGCGGCGGGCTGCGAGATCCTGCTGCCGCGCGACGTGGTGGTGGCGCGCGAGTTCCGCGAGAACGCCCCCTCCGAGGTGGTGCCCGCCGAGGCTTGCCCCGCCGATGCGATGATCCTCGATGCCGGCCCGGACAGCGTCGCCCATGTCGAGCAGGCCATCTCCCGCGCCGCGACGCTGATCTGGAACGGGCCACTCGGCGCCTTCGAGATCGCCCCCTTCGATGCCGCCACCAACGCGGCGGCCAAGTTCGCCGCCAAGCGCACCGCGCATGGCGAGCTGGTCTCGGTCGCCGGGGGCGGCGACACGGTGGCGGCGCTCAACAAGGCCGGGGCGGCCGACGATTTCACCTATATCTCCACCGCCGGCGGCGCCTTCCTCGAGTGGATGGAGGGCAAGACCCTGCCCGGCGTCGCCGCGCTCGGCTGAGATAATCGATCCGATCGGCCCGGCAGTCGGGCCGATCGGCCACAATCGTCGCGCAATCGCACCAATTTTACAGGGACCTGCGCCACGGGGGATTTCCATGTGCCCTCGGCTGTGTCAGGGTTTCCCCGACGTCGGACGGATCCCCACGCAAAGAGGGATCGCGGCGCAGAGCAGAGCACACCGCATACAGGCAACAGGACCCACGCATATGACTGGCAGACGCAAACCGGCCTTCGGGGGCCTCGTCTTCGCGGTGATCACGCTGAGCCTGTCGGGCTATTTCACCTTTGCCGCCGTGCAGGGCGACTACGGCCTTTTCCGCCGCGCCGAGATCGAGGTGGAGGCCGACCGGCTCGCCGCCGAACTCGACGGGATCAACGCCGAGGTCGCGCACATGGAAAACGTCACTCTGCGCCTGTCGGACGATTACCTCGACCTCGACCTCCTGGACCAACAGGCCCGCGACGTGCTGGGAATGATCCGTTCGGACGAGATCGTCGTGCGCTAAGCGCGCGCACTCACACCGTGCGCTAAGCGCGCGCACTCACACCGTGCGCTAAGCGCGCGCACTCACACCGT
>NZ_NTHN02000005.1 GCF_002300555.2 Alloyangia mangrovi
GTAGCCGCCGGTCCCGGCCGCCGAGGGGGCCACGCCCTGCTCCCCGGCCGGGCGATGCGCCGGCGGCGGCGTTTCGGCGTCTTCCGAAATGGCGTCAGGCGCGGTTTCGACCGAGGGTCGTTCGGCAGGTGTTTCCGGCGCCGCCGCTTTTTGCTCGGAGTTTCCCGCTTCGAAGCTTCGGTCCGGTGGCTCGGGCACGGCCGCAGGCTCCTGCGTTTCAGCCGTCTCCACCGCGCTCTCCGGCGCTTCCGCCTCAGGCGCTCTGGACACCGGCGCGGCGCGCTCACCGAGGCTGTCGACAGCCTCGGCGACCGGATCGGTGGCGATCGGCATCTCGGGGCGTGTCGGGCGGTTGGCGGGCGGCCCCATGGCCACCGACAGCACACCAGCCCCTACCCCCGAGACCACCAGCCCCCAGATCGCCCCTGCCAAGAAACCGCGTGCCATGTCCCTGCCCGTCCTCTTCTCTGCCCCGGGTCCCGTTGCCGGACCCTTTGTCGCCGTGTTACGGCGCGCATGCCGGTCCCGCGGAGTTGTTCGGGACATGGCCTTGACGCTGCACCACCTGCGGGCGCATGTATACCCCCACCGCGGGTCCGCCCGCCAGCCTGAAGAGTCTACCATGCTGCTTCTCATCGACAATTACGACAGTTTCACCTGGAACCTCGTGCATTACGTGGGCGAGCTGGGCGTGGAGACCAAGGTCGTCCGCAACGACCAGATCGACGTTCAGGCAGCGATGGCGTTGAAACCCGCCGGCATCCTGCTCTCGCCGGGGCCCTGCACCCCGACCGAGGCGGGCATCTGCCTGGCCCTCACCGAGGCCGCCGCCGAGACCCGCACGCCGCTCTTCGGCGTCTGCCTTGGCCATCAGACCATCGGCCAGGCCTTTGGCGGCACGGTGAAACGCCATGACGAGATCGTGCACGGCAAGATCGGCCTGATGCATCACGACGACACCGGCGTCTTCGCCGGGCTGCCCTCGCCCTTCGAGGCGACGCGCTACCACAGCCTCGTCGTGGCGCGCGACGACCTGCCCGAGGAGCTGGTGGCCAACGCCTGGCTCGAGGACGGCACGATCATGGGCCTGCGGCACCGCGAGCTGCCCATTCACGGCGTGCAGTTCCACCCCGAGAGCATCGCCTCGCAGCACGGCCATGCCCTCATCGAGAATTTCCTGAAGACCATGAAAGTCCCTGCATGAGCGATCGACTGAAGCCGCTGATCGGCGCCGCCTGTACCCGTCCGCTGAGCCGGGAGGAGGCCGAGGCGGCCTTCGAGATCCTCTTTGCCGGCGAGGCCACCCCGGCGCAGATCGGCGGGCTGCTGATGAGCCTGCGCACCCGCGGCGAAACGGTCGAGGAATATGCCGCCGCCGCCGCGGTAATGCGCGCGAAATGCAACAAGGTCGTGGCCCCCGCGGGCGCCATCGACATCGTCGGCACCGGTGGCGACGGCAAGGGCACGCTGAACATCTCCACCGCCACGGCCTTTGTCGTCGCCGGTGCGGGGGTCACCGTCGCCAAGCACGGCAACAGAAACCTCTCGTCGAAGTCGGGCTCGGCGGATGCGCTCGGGCAGCTCGGCATCAACGTGATGCTGCCCGCCTCGGCGATCGCGCCGATCCTCAACGAGGTCGGCATCTGCTTCATGATGGCGACCATGCACCACCCGGCGATGAAGCACGTCGGCCCGCCGCGCATGGAGCTTGGCACCCGCACGATCTTCAACATCCTCGGGCCGATGACCAACCCTGCCGGCGTCAAGCGCCAGCTCACCGGCGCCTTCTCGCGCGATCTCATCCGGCCGATGGCCGAGACGCTGGGGCAGCTCGGCTCGGAGCGCGCCTGGCTGGTGCATGGCTCGGACGGCACCGACGAGCTGGCGATCTGCGGTGTGAGCTGGGTGGCGGCGCTGGAAGAGGATGGCTCCATCCGCGAGGTCGAGCTGCACCCCGAGGATGCGGGCCTTCCCGAACACCCGTTCGAAGACATCATCGGCGGCGATCCCGCCGAGAATGCCGCCGCGATGCGCGCGCTGCTGGACGGGACCAAGAACGCTTACCGTGACGCGGTGCTGCTGAACTCCGCCGCCGCGCTGGTAGTCTCGGGCAAGGCGGCCGACCTGCAGGAAGGCGTCGCCATGGCCCGCGAGAGCATCGACAGCGGCGCAGCCAAGGGCAAGGTCGCGGCGCTCGCCAAGGCCACGCAAGCCGCCGCATGAGCCTGCCTGCACACTGGGGCCACCTGCCCTTTTTCGCCGAGGAGTTCCCTCGTATCGCCGCCGCGCTGGCGGAGGAGACACGCGAGATCCTGCCGCCCGAGCCGCAGCGCTTCGCGGCGCTCGACGCATGCGCGCCTGAAAAGGTACGCGTGGTGATCCTCGGGCAGGATCCCTATCCGACGCCGGGCCACGCCCACGGATTATCCTTTTCGGTAGAACCCGAAGTGCGCCCGCTGCCGCGCTCGCTGACGAATATCTACAAGGAATTGCAGGAGGAATTCGGCGCTGCTCCGCCGAATGGCGACCTGCGGTTCTGGGCCCGTCAAGGCGTGCTGCTGCTCAACACCGCGCTGTCCGTTCCCGCGGGCAACGCCGGCGCCCACGCCAAGCTCGGCTGGTCGACGCTGACCGCGCAGGTGCTAGGTGCGCTTTCCGACCAGCCCCGCGCCTTTATCCTTTGGGGCGGACACGCGCAGAAATTCGCGCCGTGCATCCATGGCGAAGACCATCTCATTCTGACCTCGGCCCACCCCTCACCGCTCTCGGCGCGGCGCGGCTTTTTCGGCTCGCGCCCCTTTTCCCGCGTCAACGACTGGCTTAAAGCCAGAGGGGAGACGCCGATCAACTGGACCACGCCCGGCGCGGCCTGACGGACCGGCGCGAGTACGATACGGAGCCCGCCATGACCCAGACGATCCTCGACAAGATCAAGGCCTACAAGCTCGAAGAGGTCGCCGCCGACAAGGCCGCGAAACCGCTGAGCGAGGTCGAGGCCGAGGCCCGCGCCGCAGACCCCGTGCGCCCCTTCGCGCAGGCGCTCTTCGAGGCTGCCAAGACCGGCTATGGCCTCATCTCGGAGGTAAAAAAAGGCCTCGCCCTCCAAGGGGCTTATCCGCGAAGACTTCCACCCCGCGACGCTGGCGCAGGCCTATGAGCGCGGCGGTGCGACCTGCCTGTCGGTGCTCACCGACACGCCCTCTTTCCAGGGTGCCAAGGCCTTCCTGACCGAGGCGCGCTCGGCCACCAACATGCCCGCGCTGCGCAAGGATTTCATGTACGACCCCTACCAGGTCGCCGAGGCCCGCGCGCTTGGCGGTGACTGCATCCTGATCATCATGGCCTCGGTCTCGGACGCGCTGGCCGCCGAGCTCGAGGACGCCGCCTTGCGCTGGGGCATGGACGCGCTGATCGAGGTGCATGACGCCGAGGAACTGGAGCGCGCACTCAAACTGAAATCGCCGCTGATCGGGGTGAACAACCGCAACCTCAAGACCTTCGAGACCTCGCTCGACACCACCCGCGTGCTGTCCAAGGGTGTGCCCGAGGGCCGTTTCCTGATCTCCGAGTCCGGGCTCAACACGCCGGCCGACCTGGCGGACATGGCGCAATACGGTGCCCGCGCCTTCCTCATCGGCGAGAGCCTGATGCGGCAGCAGGACGTCGAGCAGGCCACCCGCACCCTGCTCGCCGACCCGGTGCCGGCATGAGCGGCCTAACCCATTTCGACGCCAAGGGCGATGCCCATATGGTCGACGTTTCGGATAAAGCCGTAACGTCCCGCATCGCTACCGCCGCCGCCTGGATCCGAATGGAGCAGGCGACTTTCGCGCTGATCTCTGAAGGTCAGGCGAAGAAAGGCGACGTCATCGGCGTGGCGCGTCTCGCGGGCATCATGGGCGCGAAGAAGACCTCCGAACTGATCCCGCTCTGCCACCCGCTGCCGATCACCAAGGTAACGGTCGAAATCACCCCCGACGCCGCGCTGCCCGGACTGCAGATCGAGGCGACCGTCAAGACCACCGGCCAGACCGGCGTCGAGATGGAGGCGCTGACTGCGGCCTCGACCGCCGCGCTCACCGTCTACGACATGGTCAAGGCGGTGGACCGCGGAATGGAGATCGGCGGGTTGCGCGTGCTGCTGAAGGACGGCGGCAAATCAGGGCGCTACGAGGCCAAATGATCTCCGTCTCGGAAGCGCTCGACCATCTCTTTGCCCTCGCCCGCCCACTGGACGTGGAAGAGGTGCCGCTGCGCGAGGCCGGGGGCCGCGTGCTCGCCCGCCCCGTCGCGGCGCGCCGCGACCAGCCCCCCTTTGCCGCTTCTGCGATGGATGGCTACGGCGTGGCCGAAGCGGCACCGGGGCTGAAGTTCACCGTGATCGGCGAAGCTGCTGCGGGGCGTGCTTTCCACGGTCAGGTCGGCCGCGGCGAAGCGGTCCGCATCTTCACCGGCGCTCCGGTGCCGGAGGGCGTGAAAACCGTTGTCATCCAAGAGGATGTCACCCGCGACGGTGAGGTCATCACGATCACCGACCGGCTCGGTGAAGGCGACAATATCCGTCCCTACGGCAATGACTTCCGCGCTGGTCTCACCCTGGATGCCCCCCGTCTCCTCGGCGCGCAAGACATCGCCCTTCTGGCCGCGATGAACATCGCCCGCGTGCCGGTGACCCGCCGCCCCAAGGTCGCTCTGATCTCGACCGGCGACGAGCTGGTGATGCCCGGCGAAGACCCGGGACCTGACCAGATCATCGCCTCGAACACCTTCGGCCTCTACGTGCTGCTCCAGCAACTCGGCGCCGAGCCGCGCCTGCTGCCCATCGCCCGCGACAACGAGGCGTCGCTGCGCGCGATCTTCGGCATGGTCGGTGATGCCGACCTCGTGGTGACCATCGGCGGCGCCTCGGTGGGCGATCATGACCTCGTGGCCCGCGTGGCCGAGGGCATGGGGCTCGAACGCGCCTTCCACAAGGTCGCCATGCGCCCGGGCAAACCCTTGATGTCTGGTCGTTTTGGCGAGGCGATGATGGTCGGCCTGCCCGGCAACCCGGTCTCGGCCATGGTCTGCGGCCATGTCTTCCTCGCCCCGGTGATCCGCGCCATGCTCGGCCTCGACGCTGCCGCAGCACCGCGCGAGACGCTGCGCCTCGCGGCGCCCGTCGGCGAAAACGGCCCGCGCGAGCACTACATGCGCGCCCGGGTCACGCCCGAAGGCGTCTCGATTTTCGACCGCCAGGATAGCGCCTTGCTGAGTGTACTTGGCGCTGCGGATGCGTTGGCGGTGCGCCCTCCGCGGGATCCCGCCCGCGCCGCCGGAGAGGAGATCGAGGTGATCCGCCTCTGACCTGCGTTTCGGGTTCATCCGAAGCGCAAGGTTTTTCGGTCGAAGCACCTGGACAGCCTCAAGAATTAATCCCGCTTTAACCTTGCTTTAATGATTGCAGGGATTGACACAAAACGGGAACATGGCTAGAACAAAGTCGAACATCTCTTCAGGCAAAGACCCGGGACAAGGCGCATGCTGACCAAGAAACAGCTCGATCTGCTGGATTTCATCAACCGACGCATGGCGCGCGACGGCGTTCCGCCCAGCTTCGACGAGATGAAGGATGCGCTGGACCTGCGCTCCAAGTCCGGCATCCACCGGTTGATTACCGCGCTGGAAGAGCGTGGGTTCATCCGCCGCCTCGCCCACCGCGCCCGCGCGATCGAGATCGTGAAGCTGCCCGACAGTCTCGCGGGGCGCCCCACCGGCTTTGTGCCGCAGGTGATCCAGGGCGACCGCGGCGCCGCGCCGAAGGCCTCGGCCAATGACGCGCTGGAAGCCGTGGGCGCGATGGAGCTTCCGTTGATGGGTCGGATCGCCGCCGGTGTGCCGATCGAGTCGATCTCCGACATCCCGCCGAATGTCGCCGTGCCCTCCGCGATGCTCTCCAGCAGCGGCCGCCACTACGCGCTCGAGGTGAAGGGCGACTCGATGATCGAGGCCGGAATCAACGACGGCGACGTGGTGATCATCCGTGAGACCAGTTCGGCCGAGAACGGGCAGATCGTCGTCGCCCAGGTCGAAGGCTACGAATCCACCCTCAAGCGCTTCCGCCGCAAGGGCAGCAGCATCGTGCTCGAAGCCGCCAACCCGGCCTATGAAGCGCGCGTGCTGCCCTCGGGCTCGGTCTCGGTGCAGGGCCGCCTCGTCGGGCTGATCCGTTCCTATTGAGGGTCTGCGCCGCCGCTCTGCCATAGACGCGGCGGATGACGGCGCGAGATTTCCATCTCCAGACCGCCGGGGCCGCGTCGAAAGGCGACGGCCCCGGTGGCCCTGAGCCTCTCGGGATCAAATATCTCGCAGCCCTGCACCGCCGCGACGGGCACATTCGCCACGAGGATCCCAGCCCCTCCACAGCCCGAGACCGTCCCAGCGGCCCGGCGCCCGGAGACATGCAGCACCTCGACACCCTCGACGCGCGCAAATCGGAGCCGCCCTGGCGCGCCGGGCCAGAGCTCCGCCGAGGCAGCCTGATCCGCGGGCTGCCCATCGTTTTCGAGCCAGATCTTGGCGACAAAGTCCTCTCCAACGTCGCGCGAGAGCGCGCGACCCTCTGAAGTCATCACGCCGACCAGCCCGCCGCTTTCCGAAATCAGCAGCGCCGGGCGCTCGGTCTGCAGCCAGAGGCCCACCCCCAGCGCCAGCGGCAGAAGGCCGCCCCAACGCCCGCGCCCTTGCCAAAGCAAAAGCAAGACCCCGCCGGCGATCATCAGCGGCAGCACGGCCGGAGCCGGCGCCACCACCTGCCCGACGCCCCCGCCCCAGCCGGAGGCGACCTGCGCCACCCTCAGGATCCAGCGCAGCGCCAGCGCCATGCCCTGCAGCGCCACGCCGTCGAGGCCGAGTGGCATCAGCAAAGCCGCGAGCACCGCCATCGGCACGGCGACGAGACCCATGGCCGGCACCGCCAACAGGTTGGCCAGCAGCCCATAGCGCGAGATGAGGTTGAAATGCGCCATCGAAAACGGCGCGGTCGCGGCGGAGGCGACCGTCGACGAAAGCAGCAGTGCCAGCGCTGGCCGGATCCATCGCGGCCCGGGAAGCTGTGCCTCCAGCCTGCCGAAGACGCAGACCAGCGCGGTGGTCGCGGCGAAGGACATCTGGAAACCGGGCCCGAGCAGCGCTTCGGGGCGCAGCAGCAGTACCAGCAGCGCCGCCAGCGCCACCGCCCGAAGCGACAACGCCCGCAGGTCCGCGAGCACCGCGCCCAGCATCACCGCCACCATGATGAAGGCGCGCTGGGTCGCAACATTTCCACCTGAGAGCGCGAGGTAGCCCGTCGCCGCCACCAACGCCCCCAGCGCCGCGATCTTCTTGCCGGGCCAGTGATGACGGCTGCGCGGGGCAAGCAGCAGCGCCATGCGCAGGGCGGCAAAGACAAAACCGGTCAGCAGCCCCATGTGAAGGCCCGAAATCGCCAGGAGGTGGGCAAGGTTTGAGCGGCGGAGTACCTCGAGCGTCTCTTGCCCCATGCCGCTGCGATCACCGGTCATCAGTGCAGCGGCGAAGCCGCCGATCTCGCCGGGCAGCTGCGCCTGCAGGCGTCGCGATAGGGCCAGTCGCAGGCGCAAGAGCCGCTGGCTGCCCGCGGCCCGCGTGTTCAGAACCACCGGCGTGCGGCTGTATCCCACCGCGCCGATCCGCTCGAACCAAGCGTGACGGCGGAAATCAAAGCCGCCAGGCTCCACCGGGCCGCCGGGCGGCACGAGGTGGCCGGTCAGGGCCACCCTCTGACCCGGCCGCACATCGAGCGCGCGCCCCTGCAGATCTGGCGGCCCATGCAGCGAGACCCGGAGGCGGACGGGGGTCTTGTCTGGGGCGACCCGCGACAGAGCCACCTGATCGAGTGTCAGCCGCGGAACGTCCGAAGCGGAGCGGTCGAGCGCGATCACCCTTCCCTCGATCGGGCCATAGTACTGGAACCCAAGCTGCGGCGCGGCAACTTGATGCGCCCGCGTTCCGGCAAGCGCCAGCCCCAGAAGCAGCAGCCCCGTTCCGATAGCCAACGGCCCGCCCTCGGCCGGGAGCCGGCGCGAACACAGCAGGAGCGCGGCCCCGAGACCGGCGCTCGCCGCGAGCCATGACACGGCAGGTTCCACCGGCAGGGCAAAGTAGATCCCGATGCCGGCGCCGAGGCAGACCGGTACCCAGGCAAAGAGATGTCCCCGCTGCGCCGCCAAGGCCGCCCCGGCGCGGCGCGGCACGCCGAGAGCCAGAAAGACCGCCAGCAAGGTCAGCAGCCGGCCCATGCTTGCCCCCGTCCCCCGCGCTGTTTAAGGAACCTGCAAAACCCTAGGCCCACCACGGTTACCGCGAGGTTAATACCCATGACGAGCCCCTCTCCGAGCCCCCAGGCAATCGTTACCCGTTTCGCCCCTTCTCCCACCGGCTACCTCCACATCGGCGGCGCCCGCACTGCGCTCTTCAACTGGCTCTACGCCCGCGGCCGCGGCGGCAAGTTCCTCCTGCGCATCGAGGATACCGACCGCGCCCGCTCGACCCCGGAGGCGACGGCGGCGATCCTCAAGGGCCTCGACTGGCTCGGGCTCGACCATGACGGCGAGGTGATCAGCCAGTTCGAGCGCGCGCCCCGCCATGCCGAGGTTGCACATGAGCTGCTTGCCAAGGGCGCGGCCTACAAGTGCTTCTCGACACAGGAAGAAATCGAGGCTTTCCGCGAGGCGGCCCGCGAGGCCGGCAGCTCGACGCTGTTCCGCAGCCCCTGGCGCGACGCCGATCCGGCGAGCCACCCCGATGCGCCCTACGTGATCCGCCTGCGCACCCCCGAAGAGGGCGAGACAGTGATCGAGGACCAGGTGCAGGGCACCGTGCGGATCCGCAACGACCAGCTTGACGACATGATCCTGCTGCGCTCCGACGGCACCCCGGTCTACATGCTGGCCGTGGTGGTCGATGACCACGACATGGGCGTCACCCATGTGATCCGCGGCGACGATCACCTCAACAACGCGGCGCGGCAGATGGGCATCTACACCGCCATGGGCTGGCCGCTGCCGGTCTACGCGCACATCCCGCTGATCCATGGGCCGGACGGCAAGAAGCTTTCGAAGCGCCACGGCGCGCTCGGCGTGGACGAGTACCAGAAGCTCGGCTACCCTGCCGCCGGCATGCGCAACTATCTTGCGCGGCTTGGCTGGAGTCACGGCGATGACGAATTCTTCACCGATGCTCAGGCAAAAGAATGGTTCGACCTGACGGGAATCGGGAAGTCGCCGGCGCGGCTCGATTTCAAGAAACTGGAAAATATCTGCGGCCAGCACATCGCGGTCGGGGACGATGCCGCACTGCTGCATGAAATCGAGGCATATCTCGAGGCAGCGGACCTTCCAGCCTTCACCGAGGCACAAAAATCCGGGATGACGCGGGGTATGTACTGCCTCAAGGACCGCTCCAAGACTTTCCCGGAACTTCTTGAAAAAGCACATTTCATTCTGACTGACACCCCGATCGTTCCGGATGAGAAAGCGGCCAAGAACCTCGATGCAGTATCCCGTGGTATACTGGTCTCGTTGACGCCGCAGTTGCAAAGTGCTAGCTGGTCGCGAGAAGAGCTCGAGGGGGTAACGGCGCGTTTCGCCGAAGAACAGAACACAAAATTCGGAAAGCTGGCCGGGCCGCTTCGCGCGGCGCTCGCAGGCCGCTCCGTGACCCCGAGCGTGTTCGACATGATGCTGGTGCTCGGCCGCGAGGAAACGCTCCTCCGGCTCGAGCAGGCAGCGGCTTCCGAGGCGGCGTGACGGTCCGGCAAACCGGCCTCTCCGACCCCGCCACGGGCCATGTGTGACAATACCGACCGGGCGCGCCCGACGCGCCTGGCCTTATCCAGATGAAGGGACAAGCAAGCATGGCTGACACAGCGAAAAGCGCGAAACTGACCATCGGCGAGCAAAGCTACGACCTGCCGATCTATTCGCCCACCGTGGGCCCGGACGTGCTCGACATCCGCAAGCTCTACGGCCAGGCCGGGGTGTTCACCTACGACCCGGGTTTCACCTCCACCGCCAGCTGCGACAGCACCATCACCTTCATCGACGGCGACGAAGGCATCCTGCTGCACCGCGGTTACCCGATCGACCAACTCGCGTCGAAGTCGCACTACCTCGAAGTCTGCTACCTGCTGATGTACGGCGAGCTGCCGACCGCGGCGGAGCTCGAGGAATTCGAGAACACGATCACCCGTCACACGATGATCCATGAGCAGATGCACAACTTCTTCCGCGGCTTCCGCCGCGATGCGCATCCCATGGCAACCATGGTGGGCGTGGTCGGTGCCATGTCGGCCTTCTACCACGACAGCACCGATATCTCGGACCCGCGCCAGCGCGAGATCGCCTCGCACCGCCTGATCGCCAAGATGCCGACCATCGCGGCCATGGCCTACAAGTACTCGATCGGCCAGCCCTTCGTGTACCCGCGCAACGATCTCGATTACGCGGCGAACTTCCTGCACATGTGCTTCTCGGTTCCCGCCGAGAAATACGAGGTGAACCCGATCCTCGCCCGCGCCATGGACCGGATCTTCACCCTGCACGCCGACCACGAGCAGAACGCCTCGACCTCGACCGTGCGCCTCGCCTCCTCCTCGGGCGCGAACCCGTTTGCCTGCATCGCGGCCGGCATCGCCTGCCTCTGGGGTCCGGCCCACGGCGGCGCCAACCAGGCCTGCCTCGAGATGCTGAAAGAGATCGGCTCGGTCGACCGCATCCCCGAGTTCATCGCCCGCGCCAAGGACAAGAACGACCCCTTCCGCCTGATGGGCTTCGGTCACCGCGTCTACAAGAACCGCGACCCGCGCGCGACGGTGATGAAGCAATCCGCGGACGAGGTGCTCGACCTGCTCGGCGTCGAGAACAACCCGATCCTGCAGGTGGCGAAAGAGCTCGAGAAGCAGGCTCTGGAGGATCCGTACTTCATCGACAAGAAGCTCTTCCCGAACGTCGACTTCTACTCGGGCATCATCCTCGAGGCGATGGGCTTCCCGACCTCCATGTTCACCCCGATCTTCGCGCTGTCGCGCACCGTGGGCTGGGTTTCGCAGTGGAAAGAGCAGCTCGCGGATCCGCAGCACAAGATCGGCCGTCCGCGCCAGCTGTACCTCGGCTCGGCGCTGCGCGACTACACCGACATCGAAAGCCGCTGATCCGGGTTTCAGACGTACGAATGGCCCCGCTTTGGCGGGGCCTTTTGCTTGTGTGGCAGGGCTTTATCCAGCCACGTAGCGTGCCCGCGGACGGATCAGAGCGCCGCTCCTTGCCTGCTCGCGGGCATGGGCGATCCAGCCCGCCAGCCGCGCCGTGGCAAACAGGGTGAACCCCGCGTCCCGAGGCAGGCCATGCGCCAGTTCCAGCGCCGCCAGCCCGGTGTCGACGTTCGCCGCTTGCCCGAGCCGCGCAGAGAGCCCGCGCTGCGCGTGACGCACCGGGTGGTCATGCGGCAGTCGCTCCAGCAGCAGCCGTGACCGGGGATCACCGTCGAGATAGAGCGGATGACCATAGCCGAAGCCGTAGGGCGATTGCCCCTCCTGTGTAGCGAGGAAGGTCTCCGTCTCGCCCCGCATCGCCGCCTCCAGCGCCGCGCGCGCAAGTGCCGAGGCCCCGCCATGCCGCGGCCCACTCAGGGTTGCGAGCCCGCAGAGCAGCGCGGCAGGCAGGCTCGCCCCGGTCGAAGCAGCGATCCGCACGGCGAAAGTGGATGGGTTCAGCTCATGATCGCTCAGCAGCACCAGCGCCCGGCGAATGTCATCCTCGCCACGCCCGTCAAGGCCCCAGGCCGCCCCGAAGCGCGCCGTCAATACGCCGCCCCCGGGCCGCCCCAGCAGCGCGTTGGCGACCAGAGAGATCAGACGCGCCGCCTCCGCTCCGAAGTCGGTGTCGCTGAGATCACCGAGCGGCACCGCCCCGTCGACCTCAGCGGAGAGCGCCTGCACGGCCCGCGCCGCGGGCGTATCCCCGGCGCCGCGCCCCGGCGCGTCCGGCAACTCCAGCCGGTCAAGGCCGCAGAGATGCGTCGCCATCTGCTCGGGGGTCATGCTCTCGGCGCACTCCTCGACCGAGCGACCGCGCAGCCAGAGCATGCCGTCCCGCACCTCGGAGATACCGGTCACCAGCACCGGATCGCCCCATCGGATCGCCCGCTCGGCCACCTCGGCGCGGGCGCGCGGGCGGCGGTTCTGGCGCAGCAGCGTCTCGACGTCGGGGCGGAAATAGAGGCTGCGCCGCGCGTCCTGCGCATCCGCCTCGGCCCGAAGCTGGCCGCGGCTGACGTAGGCATAAAGCGTCTGGGGCTTCACCCCAAGCAACGCGCAGGCTGCACCGGCATCGATCCAATCCATGGAATTCATATTGATTATATTGATCAAGATTTACAGCCGGTCAATCCGCGCGCTTGATGGCAACACACACGACCTGGAGGCCATCATGACATCCCCGTTTGATCCGCAGATTGCCGAAGCCCTCGGCGACAATCTCGCACCCGCCCCGGAGATTCATGAGATCGGGCAGGCCGAACTGCCGTCCTGCTTCCACGTCTCGGAACTGGCCACCGCCTCGCTGAAGGCGGCATCACGGGAGATTGCTCCGTTGCTTGGCGTTCGGGAGGCGGCGGTCGACCGCCGCCTAGCCTCTATGTGGTTCGACAGGACGTTGCGGCCCATCGGCTGGGAGCTGCCCTCGGCCTGGGATCCGATCGCCGGGGACTACGCGGCGAAGGACGGCTGGATCCGGCTCCATACCAATGCCCCGCACCACCGCGACGCGGCGCTCTCGGTGCTCGGCTGCGCCGCCGAGCGAGGCGAGGTCACCAAAGCCGTCGCGACATGGGACAAGGCTGCGCTCGAAGCCGCCGTGGTGGCGGCAGGCGGTGCCGTGGCGGCGATGCACAGCATGACGGAATGGGCCACCCACCCTCAAGGCAAGGCCGTGGCCGCAGAGCCTTTGATCGACTGGCGCGAGACCGGAGCTTCTGCGGCCCCTTTCGCCATGGAAGGCCTGCGGGTGCTCGATCTGACCCGCGTGCTCGCCGGACCTGTGGCGACACGCTTCCTCGCCGCCTATGGCGCCGAGGTATTGCGCATCGACCCGCCATGGTGGGGCGAGCCGGGGGTGGAGCCGGAGGTCACATTGGGCAAGCGCCGTGCCGGACTCGACCTCACCCGCACAGAAGATCGCGCCACCTTCGAAGACCTGCTGAAGCGGGCCGACGTGCTGGTGCACGGCTACCGCCCCGGCGCTCTTGAGGGATTGGGCTATGGGCCCGAGGTGCGGCGCAGGCTCGCGCCCGGACAGATCGACGTGAGCCTCTGCGCCTACGGCTGGACCGGGCCTTGGGCGGGACGTCGAGGCTTCGACAGCCTCGTGCAGATGAGCTGCGGCATCGCCTACGAGGGCATGCGGCGTCGAAGCGCCGCGTGCCCGGTGCCGCTGCCGGTGCAGGCGCTCGACCATGCCACGGGCTACCTCATGGCCGCCGCCGTTCTGCGCGCCCTGCGCCTCCGGCAGGCGAGCGGTCGGGTGGTCTCGGCCCGGCTGTCGCTGGCCCGCACGGGCGCGTTGCTGGTCTCGGGCGGCGCCCGTGATCTCACCGGTGCCCCCATCGTAGAGAGCGCGGCGGATCTCGCCCCGCAGATCGAGGCAACCGGCTGGGGACCGGCGCGTCGGCTGCGCTTCCCGGTAATCCTGGACGGCCAGCCCCCGCGCTGGACTATCCCGGCCGGGCCGCTGCGGGTGGATGCACCGTGCTGGCGGGCGGCCCAGACCGCGGGCTAGGCGCTCAGCGCCCCTCGAACTTCGCGGGTCGCTTCTCGTGGAAGGCCACCACGCCCTCCTTGAAGTCCCGCGTCATGCCGCATTCACCCTGCAATTGCGCCTCGAGCAGGAGCTGACCGTCGAAGTCCTTTTCGAAGGCGCCGCGGATGGCGCGCTTGATGCGGGCATAGGCTTCGGACGGGCCCTGCGCCAGATGCGCGGCGCGGGACTTCCAGATCGCCTCGAACTCGGCGTCGGGCACCGCCTCCCAGATCATCCCCCAGCGTTCGGCCTGCGCGGCGCTGATCCGGTCGGCGAAAAGCGCCGCACCCATGGCCTTGGCGATGCCCATCTGCCGCGGCAACATCCAAGTGCCGCCGGCGTCGGGCATCAGGCCGATGCGGGTAAAAGCCTGCATGAAGAAGGCGCTCTCGGCGGCGATCACCACGTCGGCGGCCAGCGCGAGGTTGGCCCCGGCCCCTGCCGCCGCGCCGTTCACCGCGGCGATGGTCGGACGCGGGCAATCGACCAGCGCGCTCAGCATGGGCATGTATTCATCGCGCAGCACCCGCTCGAGGTCGATGTTCGCCGCGCTCTCGCGGTCGCCAAGGTCCTGCCCCGAGCAGAAGGCCCGGCCTTCGCCGGTCAGGACCACCACCCGCGCCTCCTTGCCGCCCGCCTGGATGGCATGGGTCAGCTCGGCCCTCATCGGCGCCGAGAGCGCGTTCATCACGTCGGGCCGCGCCAGGGTGATCAACGCCACGTCGTCGACGATCTCGTAGCGGATGGTGTCGTAATGCATGGGGTCCTCCAGGTTGGCGCGGCTGCGCGGGGGAACTCTCCCCCGCGCGCGCCCGGGGTGCAAGACCCCTTGGTCAACCTGCCTCAGACCCGGCCGAGCGCTGCGATCAGCGCCAGCGCGTCCGCACTCGGGCGAGTCTCGATACGGGTGTAGACGGCACCGTCGATGGTGCGCTCCAGCATGCGGTTCTCGACCATTGTGCGGCGGATTTGCGCGGCGTCCCTGAAGGCGCAGAGCGTGTCGATCCGGGCACTGATCTCGCGCTCGGTGAAGCTCTGCCGAGGTGGAATGCGGGCCCAGAGCGGCCAGAGGCAGAGCGCCTGCATCGCCGTCCTCCCGGGAAACCGCAGCAAGCGCGCCTGCCCGTCGAAATGGCGCAGGGCGCGTGAGACCTGTCTTACGTCGGGCCGCGGAGCGGGTTCGGTCTGCGCGCGCAGGTGCTGGTAGTTGCGGTAGCCCGCAGCCTTTGCGATCAGCCCGAGCATCTGCTGGTGCGACGGCGGTGTCTCGAGGCCGGCCCGCAGCGCACGGGCGAATTGCGAGAGATCGTCGATGGCAAGCGGGATTGCCTCCCGCGACGGGGCATTGATCTTCATCGGATGGGTCATCGGATCCTCCAGATCCTCCGGCGCCTTTTGCCCGACCCCTTGCGGGGCTGGAGTTCCGCCCTTGTCCGTCAGGCATCGCCGGCATGTCCGGAGAGGTCTGCGATCCAAAAAGCAGGTTCAGCGTGCCCGGATCAGCCGGACGGCGGAGACTGGGTGAACTGCCGACCCTGCAGGTAGTCCTATCAGGAGGAGGGGTTTTGGTCCAGAATGCGCTTCAGCCGGGCCTCTTCCTCGGGGCTGAGCCGGGCCTCGGTGCTCGCCTCGGCGCGCGAGCGACCGCGCAGGTAGACCGCCGCGAGGATCAGCGCCAACACGAAGAGGATCGGCCCGGCGGCCCAGAGCAGCCAGTTCCAGCCGCGGGTGGTGGGCTGCAGCAGGACGAATTCGCCGTAGCGGTCCACGAGATAGGCAACCGCCTCGTCGTCAGTGTCGCCCGCCACCAGCCGCTCGCGCACCAGCAGGCGCAGGTCGCGGGCAAGCGCGGCATTGGAATCGTCGATGTTCTCGTTCTGGCAGACGAGGCAGCGCAGGTGTTTCGACAGCTCGCGCGCCCGCGCCTCGAGCGCCGGGTCCGCGAGCATCTCGTCGGGCTGCACCGCATGCACCACGGCCGCCTCCATCAGCGGAAGGGCAAGCAGCGCCAGCAAGAGCAGCGCACGGAAGGGCTTTGCGAAAGTCATTCCGCCGGCACTCCGCGCGCCGGTGCCGTCTTGCGCGCGCCCGCGGCGACGCGGAAGCGGCGGTCCGACAGGCTGAGGGCACCGCCGAGCGCCATGAGGATCGCCCCGCCCCAGATCCAGTTGGCCAGCGGTTTCACGTAGACCCGCATGGTCCAGCCACCGCCCGCCTGCGCATCGCCCAGCACCACATAGACGTCCCGCAGGAAGCCGCCGTCGATGGCCGCTTCGGTGGTCGGCATCCCGGCCACCGGATAGCTGCGCTTCTCGGGGTAGAGATGGGCAATCTCGGCCCCGTCCCGGCGCAGCGAGACCTCTCCCATGTCCGAGAAGTAATTGGGACCCTGCACGCGCTCGACGCCGAGCAATTCAAGCTCGTAGGCCCCGACGGTGAAGGGGGCGTTCATCTGCGCGACGCGGATGTCCTCTTCTTCCCAGGCCATCAGCCCGGCAACGCCCAGCATGGTGACGCCAAGACCCGCATGAGCCACCGCCTTGCCCCAGTCGGCGCGCGGCAGCCGCGCGAGGCGGCGCCAATCGCGGCTCTGGCCGATGCGGCCGAGCAGATCGGTGGCCGAGCCAGCGACGAGCCAGGTGCCGAGGAAGACCCCGATCGGCCCCATCAGGCTGCGTCCGGTCTGCATCGCCCAGACCAGACCCGCCAGCGCCAGGGCCAGCACCAGTGCCGGCACCAGCTGCTGAACCACCCGGCCGAGCTTGCCGCGTTTCCAGCTGATCATCCCGCCGATTGGCAGGATGAGCCCCAGCAGGACCATGAAGGGCGTAAAGGCCATGTTGAAGAACGGCGCCCCGACCGAGAGCTTGCGGCCGAAAAGCATCTCGGCGACCAGCGGCCAAAGCGTGCCGGTGAAGACGACGAAACAAGCCACCGCCAGCAGGATGTTGTTCACCACCAGCGCCGACTCGCGGCTGACGAGGCCGAAGACGCCCTTGGCCTGCATGACGCCCGCGCGGGCGGCGTAGAGCGTCAACGCGCCGCCAGTGAAGAAGACGAGGATGCCGAGGATGAAGACCCCGCGCTGCGGATCGCTGGCGAAGGCGTGGACCGAGGTCAGAACGCCCGAGCGCACGATGAAGGTGCCAATGAGCGAGAAGCCGAAGGCGAGGATCGCCAGCAGGATGGTCCAGCTCTTCAGCGCCTCGCGCTTTTCGACCACGATGGCCGAGTGCAGCAGCGCCGCCGCCAGCAGCCAGGGCATGAAGGAGGCGTTCTCGACCGGGTCCCAGAACCAGAAGCCGCCCCAGCCCAGTTCGTAATAGGCCCACCAGGAGCCGAGCGCGATGCCGATGGTCAGGAACACCCAGCTCAGCAGAGTCCAGGGGCGCACCCAGCGGCCCCACGCCGCATCGACACGTCCCTCGATCAGCGCCGCGACCGCGAAGCTGAAGCAGATCGAAAGGCCGACATAGCCGAGGTAGAGGAACGGCGGATGGAAGGCGAGCCCCGGGTCCTGCAGCAGCGGGTTGAGGTCCTGCCCGTCGAAGGGCGGCACCGCGAGGCGCAGGAAGGGGTTCGAGGTGAAGAGGATGAAGGCGAAGAAGGCCACAGCGACCGAGGCCTGCACCGCGAGGACCCGCGCCCGCAGCGTCGGCGGCAGGTTGCCCCCGAACCAGGCCGCCATCGCGCCGAAGAGCGCCAGGATCAGGACCCAGAGCAGCATCGAGCCCTCGTGGTTCCCCCAGACGCCGCTGATCTTGTAGAGCAGCGGCTTGGCGGAATGCGAGTTCAGCACCACCAGACGCAGCGAGAAGTCGGAAACGATGAAGGCGTGCATCAGCGCGCCGAAGGACAGCGCGACAAGCAGGAACTGGGCCGTGGCGGCGGGCTCGGCGACGGCCATCCAGCCGGGCCATCGCTTCTGCGCCCCGATCATCGGCACCACCGCCTGCACGCAGGCGACGAGGAAGGCGAGGATGAGCGCGAAATGTCCGAATTCGGTGATCATGCCTTGCTTATAGGCACCAAGGCAACGCCCGGCCAACGGAATTCGTCGGCCGGGCGGGATCACTTTGTCGCGGGGGTGCGCGGGCCGGGGCCTGCGATCAGTCCATCCGGCGCAGGTAGGTCCAGGTGGGTACGGCGGAATTGCGCGCCACCGAGAAGGCCTCGGCATCGCCGATGTACTCGAAGCCGCAGTTGGTCAGCACCCGGGCCGAGGCCGCGTTGTCCTGAAAGACCGAGGCGAACATCGTGGCGCTGCCGAAGGGGTTGGCCTGCACCATGGCACGGACCGCCTCGGAGGCGTGGCCGGTGTTCCAGAACGGCGGCGCGACCCAGTAGCCGATCTCGGCCTGGTTGCCGTCGGTCAGGCGCTCGAGCGAGATCAGGCCCATCACCTCGGCACCACCCTGCTCGGAGGCATCCATCGCCCAGACGTCCTCGACCCGCTTGGGGTCCGTGGCGCGAGTGATGAAGGCCTCGGTGGCGCCCGGCGGCAGCGGGTGCGGAATCGAGGTGGTCATGCGCGCGAGGCGCAGCTCGGACGTGTAATGCGCAATCAGCCCGGCATCCGAGCGGCGCAGCGGCCGCAGCAGGAAGCGGGGTGTCTCGATGACCGGTTGCGCGGTCAGCTGGTCGTCTTCGGCCAGACTCATGGTGTTGCTCCTCATGTCGCGAGAGTTCCCGCGGGCCGCTTCGTCTCCCCCCCGAAACGGAGAAGGGGACCGGCCCGTGCCGATCCCCTCCAATTTTTCGATCCGGGATCGGCTTACTCAGCAGCCTCCGCCAGCGGCAGGACGGAAACGAAGGTGCGGCCCTTCAGGCCCTTGTGGAATTTGACCGAGCCTTCGGCCACGGCGAAGATCGTGTGATCCTTGCCCATATCCACGCCTTCGCCCGGCCAGAACTTGGTGCCGCGCTGACGGATGATGATGTTGCCCGGGTTGGCCGCCTGGCCACCGTAGAGTTTCACGCCGAGACGGCGGCCAGCGGAGTCGCGGCCGTTACGGGAGCTACCGCCTGCTTTTTTATGTGCCATGGGTTGGTCTCCTTAACTGTCTATCAGGCCAGGGTCTTGGCCTGTTCAACCCACTCGGGCTTCACCTTGACGGCGTCGAAGCTCTCGGGGTCAACGGCTGCGAGCTGTGCGAAGGTGGCGATGCCGGCTTCGTTCAGCTTCTTGGCGGCGGCGGGGCCGACACCGGTGATCTTGGTCAGGTCGTCGCCTGCGGCGGCAGCAGCTGCCTTCGGAGCAGCGGCTTTCGGTGCGGAGGCGGCGCCAGCGGCGGCCTTCACGCCGGTGCCTTCGGCGCCGGATGCGAGGATCTCGGTCACGCGCAGCAGGGTGAGCTGCTGACGGTGGCCGCGGGTACGCTGCGAGCCGTGCTTACGGCGACGCTTGACGAACTTGATGACCTTCTCGCCCTTGATCTGGTCGATCACGGTCGCCTGGACGGCAGCACCGGACACGAGCGGAGCACCCACGGTGACGCTGTCGCCGCCGAGGATCAGGACTTCGTTGAACTGAACGGTTTCACCCGCGTCTGCAGCCAGCTTCTCCACGCGGAGCACGTCGCCCGCCTGGACCTTATATTGCTTGCCGCCGGTTTTCATCACCGCGAACATCTGCGTCTTCCTTTGTCTACCGCGTCCTGTGGCGCCCCGGTTTGTTGGAGACTTCGTGGTGCGGGTCGGCCCGCTCCGCCGTCGAACAGCGCGCCCTTTCGGGCTGTATGGATGTAAGAATCGAAAGCGGGGCGCACAATGGCCCCGTCACGAGGCCCGGCTTATCGGGGCAAATTGCCCATGTGTCAACCCGCGCAGAGCGGTTTTGGCGCCTTATTTTGCGGGCCGTCCGGCAAGGCGTCCGCCCCGCTGAGTCACCTGCCCCGCTCCGACTCAGAGCTCCTGCGCCAGCATCTCATGTGCGGCGGCAAGGCCGAGGCCATAGGAGATCTCATTGTACATGGCATTGAACCCGGCGAACAATGCCCGGTTCATCGTCTTGCCCTCGGGGGTCGCGGAAATGTCGATATAGGCATCAAGGTCAGCATCGCTCAGCGGCCGGTAAGCCAGCAGGAGGTAGCCATAGAGCCATTCGAGCGTGTCGGCGCGAGTCGCCTCTTCCTGCATCCAGACTTCCTCGACGATCTCGGTCTCGGTCATCTCGAGCCCGCCGCCGTCGACGAGGCCGAGATAGAACTGGAAACTGGCATTGAGCGCGCCAACCACGTTGGTCTCCAGAAGATCATTGGCCTCGACGAAGTGGTCGAGCTGGTCGAGCCGCGCATCGCCGCTCCCTGCCCGTTCGCGCCAGGCCTCGCGCGCCGCCGCCTCGACGTCGGGATCAACCATGGCGCGCCGGGCCTCGATCTCCAGTGTCACGACCTCTTGCCCGGCATCGCTGCCGAAATACGCGAGCAGCGGTGCCGCATCGGTATCGCCAAAGCTCTTGAGGAACCCCGCGCGCACCACCTCTTCCATGGCCTCGGGCGTATAGAGCCGGTCGACCGCCTGCTGCCAGGCCGGGGTCCCGCCCGCCGGGAGCAGGTCCTTCGCCATGCCCTCGGCGTAGCCCTGCCCCTCCACTCGCATGAGCTCGACGATCTCGCCGATCTTCAGCGCATCCAGCAGATCTTCTGCGGGATCCGCGTGGACGGGCAGGGCTAGAGTGACGGCAAGACCGCAGGCGGCGAGACGCGAGAACATGAGACAGGACAACTCCGGAATATGACAGGCAACAAGCCTAGGGCCCGGCAGCGGCATTTCCAAGGTGAGCAAAATCCCCACTGGCGGAGCTTCGCCGGAAAAGAATTTCGTCCGGATGAAAAAACTTCAAAATTCCCTGTTGCACCCCCCCCGAGGTTGTCGTTAAACGGCCCCCCACGACCCCCGCGGAGAGGTGCCGGAGTGGTCGAACGGGGCGGTCTCGAAAACCGTTGACCCTTCACGGGGTCCCAGGGTTCGAATCCCTGTCTCTCCGCCACTTTCCTTCGGGAAAGTAGCTACTTACTTCGGATAGTGCCATGGTTGTCCAGCCGCGTCTCAACGACGCTGCGGGCCACCATGGCACTCTGATGCCTCCCCCCCGATACCTTCCGACAAGTGCCGCTCGCAGGCCCCCCTCGGCTTCCGTCATCCGCGCGCTTGCCGCATCGGCAAACCCGTGCTGCCAGCCGCCCAAAGCCTGCTCATTCGGGCGAGCCTTGACGCTGATCAACGCCTGAAGGCTCGGCAGGGTTGTGGACCCCGGGCCAGGCGCCGGAAATGACAACGCGGCGCGCGGTTTCTTCCGCACGCCGCGTATCATGGGGCTCGTTCTGCGGTGAGCCGGGTCAGGCCTCGATGCTGGCGCGCTGCGGCGCGCTTTCCTCGCCGGTCGAAGCGCGCGTCGCGGCGTAGCTCTCGGCACCGCGGCGCAACCGCTGGGCAAGGCCATCCTCGTCGGCGCCCGCGCCCATCTGGGCGATCACAAGGGACTTCACGAAGCTTTCCTGCGTGGCGAGCGCCTGCGCGCGCGCCTCAGCCAGCGAATCCTTCGCCTTGGGCTCGTCCTCGACCGCGTCGGTGTCCACCGATGCGGCGACCTCGGAACTCTCGGCGCTGGCCTCAGCGGCCTGCACGCGCTCGGCCGCCGACGGCTTGGAGGTGCCATCCTCGGCCGGGCTGGCCTCGGTCGCGGCGGCACTTTCCGACGGCTCCACTCCGCTCGGCGCGTCTACGGCCTGCGCCTCTTCGTCCTGGGACTCGCTGCCGGTCTGCCGCGCCGAGTTGATCGCATTGGCGATCCCGCCGAACAGACCCGAGTAGCTCCCCGAACCGGAGCCCGAAATCAAACCTAACATTCAGATAGACCTTTCTAGTCAGTACCGGGCCGGTCTGATGGGCAAATGAGGAACAATTGCGGCGGTCGCGCGGTGTCTCCGCGGCGCGACGAGGGAGTTTTGGCGACAAAACAGCCGCTTACCCGCCGATCCTAGCGGCTGGACAGCCGACATGCGTCAAAACGGGATGCGGGATGTGGTACCCAAGGTCGGACTCGAACCGACATGACCTCACGGCCGGGGGATTTTGAATCCCCTGCGTCTACCATTCCGCCACTTGGGCACTGACCCCGATTTATCCGCCCCGCCGCGCCGCGTAAAGCGGCAATCGTCACCCTGCACGCTGCTCTGACGGAACTGTCACAGCCGACGCCGCATCAATGGGTTGCACCCCGCCGCCCCGCGTGCTTCCTGCGTTGCAAACAATCGCCGGAGACCTGCCCTTCGATGCTGCGCCGCCTTTACGACTGGACCATGTCGCTTGCTGATCACCCCAAGGCACTCTGGGCGCTGGCAGCGGTCTCCTTCATCGAAGCCTCGGTCTTCCCGATCCCGCCCGACGTGCTGATGATCCCGATGATCCTCGCCGCGCCGCGTCGGGCCTGGCTGATCGCGCTGGTGGCCACGGTCGCCTCGGTGGTCGGCGGTCTCTTCGGCTACGCCATCGGGCATTTCTTCTTCGACAGCATCGGCCGGCCGATCCTCGAAACCCTCGGCAAGGCCGACGCGATGGAGGCGTTCAACGCCCGTTTCAATGGCGTCGGTTTCTGGGCGGTGCTCATCGCCGGAATCACCCCCTTCCCCTTCAAGGTGATCACCATCATGTCGGGCTGGACCGCGATGCCGCTCGGCGTCTTCGTCACCACCGCAATCATCGCCCGCGCCTTCCGCTTCTTCATCGTGGCGGCGCTGCTGCGGGCCTTCGGCGCGCCGATCCGGGATTTCATCGAAAAGCGGCTCGGTCTGGTGTTTACTGTCTTCGTGCTGCTGCTCGCCGGCGGCTTCTTCTTGGTAAAGTACCTCTGAGACCATGACTGACCTGCGCAAGTTCCTCATCCTGATCGCCGCCGGCGGATCGGCGGCCGTGCTGCTCGGCGCCATCGGCTCGCAATACATCGGCGGGCTGGCGCCCTGCCACCTGTGCATCCTGCAGCGCTGGCCGCATGCCGCCGCGGTGTTGATCGGCGCGCTGGCGCTGGCCTTCCGCGCCCGCATCCTGCCGCTGCTCGGCGCGGCGGCCGCGCTGACCACCTCGGGCATCGGCGTCTATCACACCGGCGTCGAGCGCGGCTGGTGGGAAGGCCCGACCACCTGCACCTCCGGCCCGATCGGCGGCATGTCCACCGACGACCTGCTCAATCAGATCATGAACGCGCCGCTGGTGCGCTGTGACGAGGTCGCCTGGCAACTCTTCGGCCTGTCGATGGCGAGCTGGAACGCCTTGATTTCCCTTGGCCTTACGCTGACCTGGATCGCCGTCTGGCGGCGGACCGCCTGAGCCTGACCAGGCAAAACTCCACCTGAACCAAAGTTGCAGGGGGCGGTCTCTGCCCCCTGAGTGGCATGGCAGAGCCGCCGGCCCCACGTCAGATCGGTCTTCGAGGCGCGGATGTCCCGTGCCTTTCATACAGGAGACCCATCGATGACCTACCGCCTTCTGACCTCCGGCCTCGTCGCCGCCCTGCTCACCGCCGGCAGCGCCTTTGCGTCTCCCGAGGTCCCCGAACAGACCCAGGCGCAGGTGCGCGAGAAGCTCACCGCCGAGGGCTACGAGGTCCGCCGCATCGACAGCGAGGACGGGATGATCGAAGTCTATGCCATGAAGGACGGCAAGAAGGTCGAGCTCTACCTCGACGAGAGCCTGCAGATCGTGCGCAGCAAGACCGACTGACCCCCGCCCGGCCCCGCCATTGCGCGGGGCCGCGCCGTCGCTTCTTCCCGCCCTCCCTGCAAGGACCGCCCCGATGCCTGAGCGCATGACCCGTCATTTCATCTGGGACCCGCTGCTGCGGATCTTTCACTGGAGCCTGGTGACCCTCTTCGCGGTCAACGCGCTCTTCGACGACCCCGAGTCGCATCTGCACCGCTGGGTCGGCTACGCCATCGGCGGGCTGATCCTGCTGCGCCTGATCTGGGGCTTCGCCGGCCCCCATTCGGCCCGGTTCTCGAGCTTCTTCCCCACCCGCGCCGGTCTCATCCAACAGATCACCGACATGGCCACCGGACGGCGCCGCGTGCACCTAATGCATACGCCGCTCGGGGCGCTCATGATCTTCAACCTGCTGCTCACCCTCTGCGGCATCATCGCCACCGGGGTGATGATGACCACCGACGCCTATTGGGGGATCGCCTGGGTCGAAAGCCTGCACGAGGCATTGGTGAGCTGGGCCGAGGTCTCGGTGGTGCTGCACGTGGGTGCGGTGCTCTGGGAAAGCCGCCGAACCGGGGTAAATCTGCCCAAGGCCATGGTTACGGGTGTCAAATGCGTTCCGGATGACGCAAAGATCGAGGCATGACGCCACAAAGCTCCGAACGCCCGATCATCCTGACCCTGCTGATTGCCGTGCAGCTGATCTGCACGGCCTTCTTCGTGGTCGACGTGATCTTCGATGCGACCGAAGCCGGGTGGAACCCGGTGACCGATCCCGAGGCCTTTCTAGAGGGCAGCATGGTGCTCTGCCTTGCCGCCGCGATCTGGGTCGAACTGCGCTTCCTGCTGCGGCTGCTGCGGCACAACGCCCATCTCGAACAGCAGATCTCGCTGGCCACCGGTGCCTTCCACGAGATTGTCGAAGCGCAATTCTCGGCCTGGGGGCTGACCGGCTCGGAGCGCGACGTGGCCATGTTCACCCTCAAGGGGATGACCATCCCCGAGATCGCCGAGCTGCGCGGATCGGCAGAGGGCACGGTGAAATCCCACCTCAATGCCATCTACCGCAAGGCGGGTCTGTCGGGGCGCGGCGCGCTGCTCAGCCACTTCATCGAGGAGCTCATGAGCGGCGCGGACCCGCAGGATCCCCCCCGTCCCGGCCCCACAAGAATGCAGATGACATCGCGTCAAGTCTCTGGCATCACGACAAAATGACCAATCGCATCGCCCTCTGGCTCGGAGCCCTGCTGATCCTCGCAATAACGCTGGATGTGACGCTCTTCGACAGTCGTCACCTGCTGTTCCTGGGTCGGAAAATTTTCATTCTGCTCGATTGGATGGCGTTTTGGCGGTGAGCGCTAACAGTCCAAGTATTGACTTGCCTGACGTATCCTGTTGACCTCTGGGCAACCCCAGACTCTCGGACAGCGAGGAGACATCATGACCGTCAAGGTAGCGATCAACGGCTTCGGCCGCATCGGGCGCAACGTGCTGCGCGCAATCATCGAATCCGGCCGCACCGACATCGAGGTCGTGGCGATCAACGATCTCGGCCCGGTCGAGACGAATGCGCATCTGCTGCAGTTCGACAGCGTGCACGGCCGCTTCCCGCATCCGGTCAGCGTTTCCGGCGACACAATCGACGTCGGCCGCGGCGCGATCAAGGTGAGCGCCGAGCGCAACCCCGCCGATCTGCCCTGGGCGCATGTCGACGTGGTGATGGAATGCACCGGCATCTTCACCGACCGCGAGAAGGCCGCCGCGCACCTTGCCAATGGCGCCAGCCGCGTGCTGGTTTCTGCCCCCTCTGCCGGGGCCGACAAGACCATCGTCTACGGGGTGAACGACGACACGCTGACTAAGGATGACCTCGTGGTCTCCAATGCTTCCTGCACCACCAACTGCCTGTCTCCCGTCGCCAAGGTGCTGAACGACACCGTCGGCATCAAGAAGGGTTTCATGACGACGATCCACAGCTACACGGGCGACCAGCCGACGCTGGACACGATGCACAAGGATCTCTATCGCGCCCGCGCCGCGGCCATGTCGATGATCCCGACCTCGACCGGCGCGGCCAAGGCCGTGGGCCTCGTGCTGCCCGAGCTCAACGGCAGGCTCGACGGCGTGGCGATCCGCGTGCCGACTCCGAACGTGTCGGTCGTCGACCTGGTGTTCGAGGCCGAGCGCGAGACCACCGTCGAAGAAATCAACGACGCGATCCGTGTGGCGGCCAACGGCAAGCTCAGCGGCATCCTCGACTATACCGACAAGAAGAACGTCTCGATCGACTTCAACCATGACCCGCACAGCTCGATCTTCCACACCGACCAGACCAAGGTCATGGAGGGCACCATGGTGCGCATCCTGTCGTGGTACGACAACGAGTGGGGCTTCTCGAACCGCATGTCCGACACCGCCGTGGCGATGGGCAAGCTGATCTGAGCCCCCTCTGATCCAAGCTGGATCCATGAAAACCGGAAGGCGGGGCCAGGGTGCCTCGCCTTTTTGCATCCCGCCGACACTTTTCGGCGTGGCGATCTGATCAACTCACTCGCGCACGATTCCCAGCGCCGCACCGTACCCCTCTTCGGCGACGAGCCCGGGCGGGCGGGCGCGTGGCGTGACCTGCGACAGGACCGAAAGCGGCAGGCTTTGCGTGGTGACTGGGACCGGGGGCGGCAGTGGCCTTTGCAGCGACTCGCCTGGCGGATCGGCCCCAAGAGGGCTGCGGGCCGGACTCTGCCGTGGGCGGCTCTGCCGGGCGTAACCGGCCGTATCGCGGGGAATTTCCATCACACATCTCCCTTCTGGCAGGCTGGACACCGCGTTTCTGCGGCGGTCGGATCGGGCAGCCACGCCGCGTTGATCCGCCATTAGGGTTAATGGCCAAACATTGAGATTGCCTTGACGGCGACAGGGGCAGCGGCCCATCGGGCCATGCAGCAATTGCAAGGCGGATTTGGGGAACTGTCAATTGTTCTGCGGCGCAGCAAGGCCTAAGTTAGCGCCAACGACAACGCAACCTTAGCCGCGTTTACAATCCCCAGTTTTCACAAACACCCATCCGCCAATGCAGCGCCTTCCCGATGGAGGCGCCGCCGATGAAATGGAACAATGCCATGACCAAAGCCATCAATGCCGTTCGTGACAGCTTCGCCCGCCGCTTCGCCTATCGCCGCACCCATCAGGCGCTGATGTCGCTGCCGATGCGCACCCGCATCGACTGCGACCTGCTCGGCCGTGAAGAAGAAACCGCCCGCGCCGCCGTCTACGGAGGCTGAGCAGCGCCGGATCAGCGCTTGGCGAAGCGCGCCTTCAGCGCTTCGTTTACGGTGGGCGTGACGAATTTGCTCACGTCGCCGTCCAGCCGCGCAATTTCCTTCACCAGCTTCGAGGCGATCGCCTGGTGCTTGGCCTCGGCCATCAGGAAGACCGTCTCGATGCTCGTGTCGAGCGCACGGTTCATCCCCACCATCTGGAATTCATACTCGAAATCCGCAACGGCGCGCAGCCCGCGAATGATGATCTGCGCCCCGACATCGCGGGCGCAGTTGATCAGCAGGTTCTCGAACGGGTGGGCGACGATTTCCGTGCCGGTCTGTTCCGACAGCCCGGCGCATTCGGTCTCGATCATCGCCACGCGCTCTTCGAGTGTGAAGAGCGGCCCCTTGTCGCGATTGATCGCGACCCCGATCACCAGCCTGTCCACCAGCGCCGAAGCGCGGCGGATGATGTCCATATGGCCCAGCGTGATCGGATCAAAGGTGCCGGGATAAAGGCCGATGCGCATGAGGGTCCTCCAGGAGTGCCAGCCGGGGCAGTCCGGCGCACGCAACGATATTGCGCGCCGGAATGCAACCCCGAAACCAGCATTCCCCGAGCGGATCCTCCGCTCAGAAGCCCATGATCATGCCCTGCAGGGCATCCTTCTCCATCGCAAGTTCGGCGATCTGCGCCTTGACCACGTCGCCGATCGAGATGATGCCGACGAGCATGCCGTCCTCGACCACGGGCATGTGCCGGAACCGTCCCTCGGTCATCCGGGCCAGCACCACGTTGGTGTCCTCGTCGCGGGTGCAGACCTGCAGCTTGCGGGTCATCAGGTCATCGCAAGTCAGCGACAGAACGCCCGCGCCCTGCGCGGCCAGCGCGCGCACGATGTCGCGCTCCGAAAGGATCCCCAGCGGTCTTTGCCCGTCTTCCGAGATCACCACCCCGCCGATCCGGCGTTCGGCCAGCACCTGCGCGGCGTCGCCGACGCTGCTGCCCGGGGTGACGGTGACCACGCCGTCGTCGGACTTGTCCTTGAGAATCTGTTGTACCTGCATGCGGCTTTCCTCCTAAGCGCTGCTCACATTCCCTAGCGTCCGCCCGACGTAAGGTTCTGTCAACACCGACCTCCGGTCGATCCCGCGCCCCGCCGAATGGCGCTGAAAAGCGGGCCGCCCGGCATCAGGCCGCCGCTTCAAGTGCCGCGAGTTCGCGCCGCACAGAGTCGGCCAGAAGCGCTGCGAATCCGTTAAGCCGCGCGTGACGCCGGTCGTCGGCATGGCGCACGAGGTAGAAGCTGCGGGTGAGCGAGACTTCTTCGGGCAGGACCCGGCGCAGCCCCGGCGCCGTGGGCAGCGCGAAGTCGTGCACGATTCCCAGCCCCGCCCCGAGCCGCAGCCAGTGGAACTGCACCGCCACCGAGTTCGACGCCAGACGCACCCGCTCCAGCCCGAGATCGCTGAGGTAGTCGAGTTCCCGGTCGAAGATCATGTCGGGGATGTAGCCGACGATCCGGTGCCCCTGCAGGTCGGCGCGGCTGCGGATTGGCGGGTGCTGCGCGAGATACTGATCCGAGGCCGCGAGATGCAGCCGATAGTCCGAGATCTTCTGCACGACCAGCCGCCCCGCCGTGGGCGCCGAGACGGCGATGGCCATGTCCGCCTCGCGCCGCGACAGGTTCACCACGCGCGGCAGCGAGACGATCTGCAGGTCGAGGCCGGGGTTGGCCTCGGCGATCTTGGCGCAGACCTGTGGCAGAAGGAAGTTGGCGCAGCCGTCGGGCGCGCCGATGCGAATCTGCCCGGCGAAGCCCTCGGACGAGCCCATCAGCGCCTGCGCGCCCTGCCCCAGCGCCTGCTCGGCGGTCTCGGCATGGACCAGCAGCCGGGCACCGGCCTCGGACAGCGTGTAGCCCTGCGGCGACTTGGCAAAGAGCGGATGCCCGAGCGCCTGTTCGAGCCGCGCGACGCGCCGCCCCACGGTGGCCGGGTCCATGCGCAGCACCCTGCCCGCCGCCGAGAGGCTCTCGCCCCGCGCCACGGCAAGGAAGATCCGCAGGTCGTCCCAGTTCTCGCGCATGGAGTACCTGTATTTTTGCAAAACCTATTTGCCGAATTACCCCTGTTCGCTGCATTTCCGCAAGGCTACTGTGCCCGCCAACAGAAGGAGGCTGCAATGCAGGAACTGACCCATTTCATCAACGGCGCCCATGTAAAGGGCACCTCGGGCCGCTTCACCGACATCTTCAACCCGGCCACCGGCGAGGTTCAGGCCAAGGTGCCGCTGGCGACCGTCGAAGAGCTGAACGACGCGGTGGCCAAGGCCGCCGAGGCGCAGAAGGCCTGGGGCGCGACCAACCCGCAGCGCCGCGCCCGCGTCATGATGAAGTTCGGCCAGCTGATCAACGAGCATATGGACGAGCTTGCCGAGCTGGTCTCGCGCGAGCACGGCAAGACCCTGCCCGACGGGCGCGGTGACGTGCAGCGCGGTCTCGAGGTGGTCGAGGTCTGCATGGGCGCGCCGCACATGCTCAAGGGCGAGTTCACCGATGACGGCGGCCCGGGGATCGACCTCTACTCGATGCGCCAGCCGCTCGGCGTGGTCGCGGGGATCACCCCGTTCAACTTTCCGGCGATGATCCCGCTGTGGAAGATGGCCCCGGCGCTGGTCGCCGGCAACGCGATGATCCTCAAGCCGTCCGAGCGCTGCCCCTCGACCTCGCTGCGGCTTGCCGAGCTGATCACCGAGGCCGGCCTGCCCGAGGGCGTGCTGCAGGTGATAAACGGTGACAAGGAAGTGGTCGACGCGATCTTGGACAACGAGACTGTGCAGGCCGTGGGCTTTGTCGGCTCGACCCCGATTGCGCAGTACATCTACGGCCGCGCCGCGACCAACGGCAAGCGCGCGCAGTGCTTCGGCGGCGCCAAGAACCACATGATCATCATGCCCGACGCCGACCTCGACAAGGCCGCCGACGCGCTGGTGGGTGCCGGCTACGGCGCCGCGGGCGAGCGCTGCATGGCGATCTCGGTGGCCGTCCCGGTCGGCGCGGAAACCGCCGATGCGCTGATCGAGAAGCTGGTGCCGCGCGTCGAGAAGCTGAAGGTCGGACCCTACACCGCCGGCGAAGACGTGGACTACGGCCCGGTCATCACCGCCGCCGCCAAGGAGCGCATCAACGGCCTTGTCACCTCGGGTGTCGAGCAGGGTGCGACGCTGGTCATCGACGGCCGCGACTTCTCGCTGCAGGGCTATGAGGACGGATTCTTCGTCGGCCCGTCGCTCTTCGACAACGTCACGCCGGACATGGACATCTACCGCGAAGAGATCTTCGGCCCGGTGCTGAGCACCGTCCGCGCGAACTCCTATGAGGAAGCGCTGGAGCTGGTGATCGACAACCCCTACGGCAACGGTACCGCGATCTACACCGCCGATGGCGACACCGCGCGGGACTTCGCCCACCGGGTCAACGTCGGTATGGTCGGCATCAACTTCCCGATCCCGGTGCCGCTGAGCTACCACACCTTCGGCGGCTGGAAGAAGTCGGCCTTCGGCGATCTCAACCAGTATGGCCCCGACGCCTTCCGCTTCTACACCAAGACCAAGACCGTCACGGCGCGCTGGTTCTCGGGCATCAAGGAAGGCGGCGAGTTCAACTTCAAGGCCATGGATTGATCCCACGGGCCTTGCCGACCCGGACCCTTCACTGACACGCGGGCCGCCCGGATCCTTCCGGGCGGCCCGTCTTGCTTGCTGCACGCGCAGCTTGCCGCCCGCACAAACATGTATCTCACAGATATCATTGACGTTAACTAAACGTCATCGTCACCATCGACTAAGCCTCTAATTTGCCGGTGGGAAATGTCCGTCAGCTTCCGCATTCTTAAGAATCACGGTCTTGTCTATGTGCGATACGAGGGGCATGCTTGCCTCGCCGATACGACCCGGGTTCTTGCAGACTACGTGGGTCACACGGATTACCGCCGCGGACAGAAACAGCTCGTAGACCTGTCAGCGCTGACCGGCTGGGACGGTGACTATCTCGAACTCATGAAAGTCCAGGCCCTGAAAGCCGAGGCCTTTTTCGGCGGTGAAAACGCCACATTGCTGCTTTATTTCGCCCCCAGCGCCCTGAGTTTCCGACTCGCCAAGCTGGCGCTCAATTCCTGGGACGGGCTCGACAGCGTGGTCGCCCGGGTCCAACAAAGCGAGCTTGGCTGCCTGACATTGCTGGGCCTCGCGGAGCGCAGTTTCGCTCAATTGCTCGAAAATACGGGATGATTTCTCTTCCGCAGCGTCACCCCCAAAGATATGTCGCATAGGCGACATACCATTTGACACAAGCTTCCGGACATAGGAAACGAGTGAAAGGCTAACCCCCTTTTCCTCATCTTCGGGAGAGACAATATGCCAGGAAATTTCAAGATATTTGCCGAGCGCCGCTTGGCCTGCTTGAAGTTTTCCGGTGCTGCCCAAATCGAGGATTGCTTCGAAACGGTATCAGAGCTCATTTCCTCGCCCGAGTGGTGCTCCGATTACGCGGTGTTCATCGATAACTCCGGGGTCACTTCCTACCAAGGCGATTTCGAGAATCTGCAGCGCTTTTGCGGTCAGCTCATGGACACCGACGCCTTTGAAAGCGCAAACATGGAGATCGTCTATTATGCTCCGTCCGATCTCGCTTTCGGCATTGCCCGCATGACCCAGCAAGTGCTCACCTCGCGGTTTCCCTTCCGGATCCACGTCTATCGCGACGTCGCGCCAGCGCTAGCTAAGCTCGGACAGCAAGAAACCGCGCTCGCCGAGCTCTATTCCGCCACCGCCTGACGCCGCGCGGAGGCGCCCACCGGCGCCCCACCCTGCATTCCTGCGCAGATCCCCATTGAAAGCCGCGCCGCCGCGTCCTATATCAACCCTGTTCCGCAAGGGACTATGGGCATAAACGCGCATGTAATAAACGGATCGGACCCGGGGGCGGTACCCGGCGGCTCCACCAATAAACCCTTGTTGGGGGTTCATGGGGCCGAAATAGGATCGACGAACGCGTAAAGATGTAGCTTTGTCCCGGTGAGATACCACCGTTATCGGTTCATAAAGCATAGTTGCCAACAACAATCGTGCTCCGGTTGCTCTGGCTGCGTAAGCAGTCCGAAAAACCGAAAATTAAGCCCTTGGGCCTAGCAGCTTAAGGCGGGGTTCGCAGGTACCTGGCAACAGAAACCTGCACTTCTCCCCCCCCTCCATCCGCGACATTCGGCCAGCGCATTTCGGCGCGATTGACCGAAGGTAGGCCGCCTGTCAGCATGACCGGCATGGCCCCAGTAACCGTTGCCAGTATCGCCCTGCTCGCAGCGCTTAGTGCGCCGAAGCTCCACGCCTGCGAGACCGCGCTGCTGCTGGCCATGGACGTGTCGAATTCCATCGACCCCGCCGAATACGCCATCCAGGCCGAGGGCCTGGCCCTTGCCCTGACCGATCCCCAAATCGCGGCGATCATGGTCGAGGACCGCATCGCCCTTGCCGTGCTGCAATGGTCCGGCCCCGCCCACCAGGCGCTCACGCTGGACTGGACCGAGATTGCCGAGCCCGCCGATCTTGCCAGTTTCGCCGCCGCCGCCGGCGGCATGGAGCGTGCCTTCGTCCTGTCGGACACCGCCCCCGGCGCGGCCCTCGGCGCCGCGCTCGACGTCATGGATCTCGCCCCGCCATGCAAGCGGCGGGTGATCGACGTGTCGGGCGACGGCACGCCGAACTCGGGCCCGTCGGCCTCGGCAGCTCGGGTCCGGGCCGAGCGCATGGGGGTGACGATCAACGGGCTCGCCATCGAGGGCCCGGGCAGCGGCCTGCCGGTCAGCAACTACTACCGGCAGGTGCTGATCACCCGCGACGGCTTCGTGATGACCGCGCGCAGCCATCAGGCCTATGCCGAGACCCTGCGCCGAAAAATCCTGCGCGAGATCGCGCAGGTCGTCGGCTGAGCGCGTCATGAAAGCGTCACGGGTGCCGGCGCAAAAGCCTGCCATGACGCCATTTTCCCAGCTCTTCACGACCTTCCTGCGGATCGGCCTGCTCAGCTTCGGCGGCCCCGCCGCGCAGATCGCCCTGCTGCATCGCGAAATTGTCGAGGCGCGGCAGTGGCTGACCGAGCGGCAATACCTGCAGGCGCTCTCCTTCTGCATGCTGCTGCCCGGCCCCGAGGCCATGCAGCTCGCGACCTGGATCGGCTGGCGCCTGCGCGGCACCATGGGCGGGCTGATCGCGGGCGGGCTCTTCGTGCTGCCCGGCGCGGTGCTGATCGCGGTGCTGGCGCTGGCCTATTCCAGCTACGGCGCCCGCCCCGAGGTCGCGGGGCTGATGCTCGGGGTCAAGGCCACGGTGATCGCGCTGGTCGCGCAGGCGCTGCTGAAGCTCGGCCGCAAGGTGCTGACCCGCCGCGGCGCGCTGCTGATCTCGCTCGCCGCTTTTGCCGCACTCTACATGCTGCACCTGCCCTTCCCTCTGGTGATCGCCTGCGCCGCGCTGATCGGCTGGATCGGCCAGCCTGCCAGCCCCTCGTCCGAGGTCCAGCCCGTGCCCGCACCGGTGACGGACCGGCTCTGGGTCTGGCCGCTCTGGGTGACGCTTTGGTTCGCACCGATGATCGCCGCGGCGCTCGCCGGGCAGATGCTCCTCTATGACATCGGCATGCTCTTCTCCAAGCTGGCGGTCTTCTCTTTCGGCGGCGCCTACGCGGTGCTCGCCTGGCTGGCACAGGAGGCGGTGACCGCCCGCGGCTGGCTCGAGGCGGCGCAGATGGCCGATGCGCTGGGTCTGGCCGAAACCACCCCCGGCCCGCTGATCCTCGTGACGCAGTTCGTCGGCATGATCACCGGCTTCGCCGCAGGCGGCTGGCCGATGGCGCTGGCGGCAGGCGCCATGGTGCTCTGGGTCACCTTCATCCCCTGTTTCTTGTGGATCTTCGCCTTTGCCCCGCACCTCGAGCGGCTGCTCGCGCGGCCCCGCCTGCAGGCGGCGCTCGAGGCGATCACCGCCGCCGTGCTCGGCGTGGTCGCCAATCTCGCGCTGTGGTTCGCGCTGCACGTGCTTTTCGCCGAGACCCGGATCCCGCGCCTCGGCCCGCTTGCCCCGGAGCTGCCCGTGCTGCCCAGCCTGCAGCCCGCCGCGCTCGGCCTGACGCTTCTGGCCGCGCTCCTGCTGGGCCCGCTGCGCCGTTCCGTGCCACTGACGCTTGCCCTCACGGCAACCGCCGGATATATGCTAACCAATTATTAAAAATGCGATTTTCAGGAAATATCGCGCCATTGGTATTTTTCCATCATGTCCCCTTTTCCTCGCCGCCAAATCTAATATGGTGAAAAGAAAGCGACGAGGAGCAGCCAATGCCCGGCGGCATCGACTATGGCAATCTCATGCACCGCGCCATGCGCGGGCTCATCAACGACGTGCTCGCGGGGGTCCAGGAGACCGGCCTTCCGGGTGACCACCACTTCTTCATCACCTTCGATACCCAGCACCCCGACGTGGAACTGGCCGACTGGCTCTCGGACCGCTACCCGGGCGAGATGACCGTGGTGATGCAGCATTGGTACGAAGACCTCGAGGTCACCGAGGACGGCTTCACCGTCACGCTTAACTTCGGCGATGCGCCCGAGCGGCTCTACATCCCCTATGACGCGATCAAGACCTTCGTCGACCCGTCGGTGGAGTTCGGCCTGCGCTTCGAGACCCACGAGGAAGAGGATGACGACGACGACGAGCCGACCCCGCCCGAGGGTGGCCCGGACGACGGCCCGCGCGAGACGGTCAAGCAGGACGCCGAGGTCGTGCGCCTCGATTCTTTCCGCAAGTGAGCCGGCGGGGCACCGCGCCCCTCTGCCCAGCTTCAGCGCGCCGGGGCCCTAGGGCCCCGGCGCGTTTGCGTTTCCGCCCGCCAGTCGACCCGGGGCGGGTGTCGCCCCGCTTCAAACCCGCGGTCTTGCGGCGCTAACAGCCGATTTGCCCGCCGCTTGCCCGTTGCCCCCGGACCGGGAGGCGGCTAAACGGCACACAATGGTATGCTTTGCAGGAGGCACAGATGGCCAACACCCGCACCGAGACCGACAGCTTCGGCCCGCTCGAGGTTCCCGCCGACAAGTACTGGGGCGCACAGACCCAGCGCTCGATCATGAACTTCCCCATTGGCTGGGAGAAGCAGCCGGTTCCGATCATCCGCGCGCTCGGCGTGGTGAAACAGGCCTGTGCCATGGCCAACAAGGAGCTGGGCACGATGGAGGCCACGGTCGCCGACGCGATCATCGCTGCCGCCGGTGAGGTCATCGAGGGCAAGTTCGACGACAACTTCCCGCTGGTGGTCTGGCAGACCGGCTCGGGCACCCAGTCGAACATGAACGCGAACGAGGTGATCTCGAACCGCGCCATCGAGATGCTCGGCGGCGAGATGGGCTCGAAGAAGCCCGTGCACCCGAACGATCACTGCAACATGGGCCAGTCGTCCAACGACACCTTCCCGACTGCCATGCACGTGGCCATCGCCATGCAGGCGCGCGACGTGCTGCTGCCGGGCCTGCGCAAGCTGCACGCCGCGCTCGAGGCGAAGTCCGAAGAGTTCAAGGACATCATCAAGATCGGCCGCACCCACACGCAGGATGCCACCCCGCTGACGCTGGGCCAGGAATTCGGCGGCTACACCCACCAGGTGAAGAAGGGCATCGAGCGCGTCGAGGCCTGCCTCGGCGACATCTACGAGCTGGCGCAGGGCGGCACCGCCGTCGGCACCGGTCTCAACACCCAGAAAGGCTGGGCGGAGATGGTTGCGAAGAACATGGCGCAGATCACCGACCTGCCCTTCGTCACCGCGCCCAACAAGTTCGAAGCGCTCGCCGCGCATGACGCCATGGTGATGTTCTCCGGCGCGCTGAAGACCGTGGCGGCTTCGCTGTTCAAGATCGCCAACGACATGCGCCTGCTGGGCTCCGGCCCGCGCTCGGGTCTTGGCGAGCTGATCCTGCCGGAAAACGAGCCCGGCTCGTCGATCATGCCTGGCAAGGTCAACCCGACCCAGGCCGAGGCGCTGACCATGGTCTGCGCCCACGTCATGGGCAATGACGCCGCCGTCGGCTTTGCCGGCTCGCAGGGTCACTTCGAGCTCAACGTCTACAACCCGATGATGAGCTACAACTTGCTCCAGTCGATGCAGCTGCTGGGCGACTCGGCCTCGGCCTTCACCGACAACATGGTGGTCGGCACGCAGGCCAACGTGGCGCGCATCGACAAGCTGATGAAGGAATCGCTGATGCTGGTGACGGCGCTGGCGCCGACCATCGGCTACGACAATGCCACCAAGGTCGCCAAGACCGCGCATAAGAACGGCACCACGCTGAAGGAAGAGGCGATCGCCCTCGGCTTCGTCGATGAGGAAACCTTCGACCGCATCGTGCGTCCCGAGGACATGATCGGTCCCAAGGGCTGAGCCTTCCCCGACCAAGACCAGAAACGGGGCCCGCGCGGCCCCGTTTTGCTGCGCCCTGCGCGGAACCGCTCCCCCCGCCCCGCTTTTCCAGCTCTGGCCATTGCCGCCCCGCAGCACCACGCTATTCTCTCCAGCCATGAGCAACGTGATCAACCTCAACCGCGTCCGCAAGGACCGCGCCCGCGCGGAAAAACGCGCGCAGGCCGACGAGAATGCCGCGCGCCATGGCCGCAGCAAGGCCGATAAGCAGCGCGAGGCCGCCGAGGCCGCGAAATCCGCCCGCGCGCTCGAGAGCCACAAGCTGGACGCGCCGGACGAGCAGAAGCCCGAGACATGACGGGCCGCCCGGTCAAGCACTCGCTCACCATTCGCGGCCACCGCACCTCGGTGTCGCTGGAGACACCGTTCTGGGACGAGTTCCGCCGCCTTGCCGAGGCCGAGGGCAAGACCCTGAACGCATTGGCCACCGAGATCGACGCCGGCCGCGGTGTCGAGGCGGGCCTCGCCTCGGCGATCCGCGTCCACGTCCTCGAAAACCTGCGCGCCCGCCTCGACAAGCTGAGCTGACCCGGCGCGCCGAAGCCGCCTCGCCCGCGTTTCTTCTAGGCAAAAATATCCCGGGGGAGTCCGCGCAGCGGACGGGGGCAGAGCCCCCGGCCACGCCATCGCCAGTCCATGCTGCGCGGCGCCGGGGCCGCGCCCCGGCCCCCCACGCCCTCACCGGTCTTGCCGCCGCGCCACTTCCGCCCTATGACGCCCGCGTCTGCCACGCATGAGACGGAAGGTTAGCCGATGATCCCCCGCTACGCCCGCCCCGAGATGACCGCCATCTGGGAACCTGCCACCAAGTTCCGCATCTGGTACGAGATCGAGGCGCATGCCTGCGATGCCATGGCCGAGCTGGGGGTGATCCCCAAGGAGAACGCCGAGGCCGTCTGGAAGGCCAAGGACGTGGAATTCGACGTCGCCCGCATCGACGAGATCGAGGCCGTCACCAAGCATGACGTCATCGCCTTCCTGACCCACCTCGCCGAGCATGTCGGCAGCGAGGAAGCGCGCTTCGTGCATCAGGGCATGACCTCCTCGGACGTGCTCGACACCTGCCTCAACGTGCAGCTTGTGCGCGCCGCCGACATCTTGCTCGAGGGCATGGACAAGGTGCTGGCCGCACTGAAGAAGCGCGCCTTCGAGCACAAGATGACCGTCCGCGTCGGCCGCAGCCACGGCATCCACGCCGAGCCGACGACCATGGGTCTGACCTTCGCGCGCTTCTACGCCGAGATGGACCGCAACAAGAACCGCCTCGAGAAGGCCAAATACGAGATTGCCACCGGTGCGATCTCGGGCGCCGTCGGCACCTTCGCCAACATCGACCCGGCGGTTGAAGAACACGTCTGCGAGAAGCTGGGGCTGCGCCCCGAGCCGATCAGCACCCAGGTGATCCCGCGCGACCGCCACGCGATGTTCTTCGCAACGCTCGGTGTCATCGCCTCCTCGATCGAGAACGTCGCCATCGAGATCCGCCACATGCAGCGCACCGAGGTGCTGGAAGGCGCCGAGTTCTTCTCGATGGGCCAGAAGGGCTCCTCGGCGATGCCGCACAAGAAGAACCCGGTGCTGACCGAGAACCTCACCGGCCTCGCCCGGCTCGTGCGGATGACGGTGATCCCTGCGATGGAGAACGTCGCCCTCTGGCATGAGCGTGACATCTCGCACAGCTCGGTCGAGCGCGGCATCGGCCCGGACGCCACCATCACCCTCGACTTCGCGCTGAACCGCCTCGCGGGGGTCGTCGACAAGATGATCATCTACCCGCAGAACATGCTCGACAACATGAACAAGTTCCCGGGCCTCGTGATGAGCCAGCGCGTGCTGCTGGCGCTGACCCAGGCCGGCGTGTCGCGCGAGGATGCCTATGCCATGGTGCAGCGCAACGCGCTGAAGGTCTGGGAAGAGCGCGTCGACTTCCGCGAGCAGCTGCTGGCGGATGAGGACGTGGTCAAGGCGCTCGGCGTCGAGCAGATCAACGAGAAGTTCGACATGGGCTACCACACCAAGCACGTGGACACGATCTTCCGCCGGGTCTTCGGCGAGAGCTGATCCGGCCAAGGGGTTCGGGGGCGCTGCCCCCACCCGCGCGATGCGCGGGGTCCCCCGGGATATTTGGACCTAGAAGAAAGGGCCGGCGCGGCGCTCGCGGGAACGTGAGACAAGGTGCCGGCCCGTTTCGTTTTGGTCGGTGCGGCAAGCCATGCTACCCTCGCCTCCAGTCACCACGGAGGACGACGCATGACGATCAAGACCCTGCTGACTGCCGCGGCCCTCTTCGCCGCCCCGCTCGCCGCCTGGGCGGATTGCAGCTATCACGACGAGGCCAAGATGACCTGCGCCGCCGGATCGGAATATGATTCCGCCACCGGCACCTGCAAGGTCGTCTCGGGCTGACCAAAGCGGCGGCACATCTGATCCGAGGTCGAAGGGCAGCCCGCCGAGGTTGCCCTTTTCCATACCGGGAATGAGGGATCGTTAACCTCGCTGCGCTAGCTCTGGCAGCAGCAAGAGCCTGGATGCCCCCATGTCGCAGCTGCCTTCCCCGTCCGATCTCGCGCCCGCCGGTGGGCGGCCGCCGTTGTCGCGGCGCGCCAAGGCGGCGATCATCGTGCAGTTCCTGCTCAACGAGGGAACCGACGTGCCGCTCTCCGCCCTGCCTGAGGACCTGCAGGCCGAGCTGACGCTGCAGCTCGGACGGATGCGCTACATCGACCGCGCCACGCTCAACACCGTGGTCGAGGAGTTCTCCGAGGAGCTCGACGGCGTCGGACTCTCCTTTCCCGGCGACATGGCCGGCGCGCTTTCCGCGCTCGAGGGCAAGATCAGCGCCCGCACCGCCGCCCGGCTGCGCAAGGAAGCGGGCGTGCGCCAGAGCGGAGACCCTTGGGAGCGTATCGGCGCCCTGCCGGAGGAGCGCATCGCCGCCATCGCCGGCGCCGAGGCGATCGAGGTGGCCGCGGTCATGCTCTCGAAGATCAACACCGCCAAGGCCGCCGCCGTGCTGGCGCAGATGCCCGGCGACCGCGCCCGCCGCATCACCTATGCCGTCTCGATGACGGCGGGCATCTCGCCCGAAGCAGTGGACCGCATCGGCCTCAGCCTCGCCGCCCAGCTCGATGCCGAGCCACCCCGGGCCTTTGCCAAGCGCGCCGACGAACGGGTCGGCGCCATCCTCAACTATGCCGCCTCGGCCAAACGCGACGAAGTGCTCGAGGGACTGGAGGAGACCGACAAGGACTTCGCCGAGGCGGTGCGCCGCGCCATCTTCACTTTCGCCGACATCCCCGCGCGGCTGCGCAAGCAGGACGTGCCCAAGATCACCCGTGACGTGCCGCCCGAGCAGCTCACCGTGGCCATCGCCGCCGCGAGCTCCGAGGGGGACCTGCCCGCCGCAGAGTACCTGCTTGAAAACATGTCGAAACGCATGGCCGCGGCGCTGCGCGAGGATGCGGCGGGGATGAGCGTCAAGGGCAAGAAGGGCGAGGCGGCGATGAACGCCGTGGTCAGTGCCATCCGCGAGCTCGTCAGCGTCGGCGAGATCGAGCTGAAGTCAGGTGACGACGACGAGGACTAGCCCCGGAACTTGTGCCGCGCCGTTCCTCGGCTTAAGTCTGCCGCTCAGACCAGCGGAGCGGGATGTGACCAAGGGCAAGACACATAAGGCCACGACAGACGAAGACGCGACCAGCCGCGCTGCGGCGACGCGCGCGGTTCCGGCCCAGGAGACCGAGGAGCAACGCGGCGGCATGGCCGACCTCCTGTCGGACAAGGCGCTGCGCGGGATGATCCGGCTCGCCCTGCTGTTGCCGCCCGCGCTGCGCGGCCGGATGATGGCGGCCCTGGTCTCGCGGATAGTCGCCCCGCTGACCGGCTACCGCGACCGCGCCATGGCCAATCTCGCCCACGTCTGGCCCGAGATGCCAGAGCGTGAGCGCCGCCGCATCGCCCGCGAGGTGGCGCAGAATGCCGGCCGCACGATGATCGAGAATTACGACGTGCCGGGGCTGCTCGAGCGGATGAAGGACACGCCGGTCACCGGCGAGGGCGTTGCCGCCATCGAGGCGGCGCGGGCCGAGGGCAAGCCGATCCTCTTCGTCACCGGCCACTACGGCAACTTCGAGGCGCCGCGCGCCGCGCTGGTCGCGCGCGGCTGGCGCATCGGCGGGCTCTACCGGCCCATGGCCAACCCCTTCTTCAACGAACATTACGCCGCCAACATGCACGCGCTCAGCGATCCGGTCTTCGAACAGGGACGCCGCGGCACGATGGGGCTGCTCAAGCACATCCGCGGCGGCGGCATGGGGGTGCTGCTCTTCGATGTCTACGACAGCGCCGGCGTGCCCATCGACTTCCTCGGCCAGCCTGCGCCCACGCTGACCTCCGCCGCCGAGATCGCGGTAAAGACCGGGGCGCTCTTCGTGCCGTTCTTCGGCATCCGCAAGCCCGACGGGGTGAACTTCGAGGCAGTCTTCGAGGCGCCGATCCCGCATGGCGATCCGGTCGAGATGATGCGCGAGGTGACCCGAAGGCTCGAGGCGCGGATCGAGGCCGACCCCGGGCAGTGGTTCTGGATCCACCGCCGCTGGAAGCCGAAGCGTCAGCGCAAGCGGGCGGAAAAGCGCGCACGGCAGCAAGGCGAGGCCTGAGCCGGCCGCAAGGCGCTTGTTCCCGGAGAAGGCACTGCCCTAGGCTTTGCGCACTGCCTTGGTTCATCAATTTTCGGGAAATCCCACATGCCCTTGCTCAGGACAGCCACCGGCTTCGCCGCGATCGTCATTGCCTCGGCCTGCGCCGACACCGCGACCACTCCGACCGGCGCAACGATGCCCGCCTCGCCCGCAGGCCCGCCCTTCATCGAGACCATGGCCCCCGAGGTGACCAACGCCGCGGTCGCCTCCTGCCAGAGCGCGCTCGAGACACAGACCGAAGGCGGCGTGAGCGTGGTCGGCAGCGAAACCTCCGAGGCGGCCACGGCGATCTACATGCGCGTCGGCGCGAATGGCGCGCCCTGGCGCTGCCTCGTGGCGCCCGACGGAAGCGGGCCGGATCTGATGTTCATGGGGTCAGAAGGCGCGGCCTGAGCGCCGCGCCGGACGGTCAGTTCCGCCAGCGCGCGGCAGCGAGCACCGGGCCGAAGGGCGGCTCCTGGACCAGCACCACCGCCGGATCGTCGCCCTCGAGCGGCACCGAGGTCTCGTAGGCGCCCTGCCCGTCCCAGCTGCCGATCACCCGCCAGCCGTGGGCGATATTGGTGTAGGTCATCTCGAGCCCGGCATTCTCGCCATCCTCGATGTCCACCGTCTTTTCCGGCGAGTAGCGCACGAGGTGCACCACCGTCTCGGGCGGCAGCGTGGACAGCGGCTCGGCGCGGATCACCAGCTCGTCGCCGTCGCGCGCCAGCAGCAGTTTCACCGGCGACGGGGTCTTGGCGGCGGCACGGATCGCATCCACCACCTTCATCGGGCGCGAGCCGACAACGTCGAAACGCCCCGCCACGATCATCTGCGGCGTGTAGAGCGAGCGGCGCCCGGCCGCGCGGGCATAGCCCTTCTGGCGTTTGGTGAAGGCTGGATCCGCGAAATCATCCTTCCAGCCGATGTAGTCCCAGTAGTCCACATGCAGCGCCAGCGGGATGACATCCTCGCGCCCGCTGAGCTCCGAGAGCACCGCGTCGGCGGGCGGACAGGCGGCGCATCCCTGCGAGGTGAAGAGCTCGACGAGGACCGGCGTGTCCTGCTGCGCCTGCGCCATACTGCCTGCCAGCAACATGGCAATGGGTGCCATCCAAGTCGTGAGTCGGATCATTTGGCCAGTTTTCCCCGTAGCTCTGCCCCAATTGAGGTACAAAACCCTCATTGAAATAACCAATCAAGGTTTTGCGAGAGCGGGTGATGCAGGTTTTTCAACAACTGTATACCATCGAATACAATTTATATACCTCCAGACTTGATCCAACATGGTCCCTGCGCCATCTACCCAGTAGCGACCCAGATTTTCTCCACCCAAGAAGAGGGAGCCACACATGCCCATCACGGTTGGTCAGGACACGTCCAAGACGCGCAAGACGCTCGAGGTGAATGGCAAGACCATCGCCTATTATTCGATCCCCGCGGCAGAGGCTGCCGGTCTCGGCGAGTTCGCAAATCTTCCCGCAGCACTCAAGGTCGTGCTCGAGAACATGCTCCGCTTCGAAGACGGCAAGACCGTCTCGGTGGAGGACATCAAGGCCTTCTCGGACTGGGGCAAGATGGGCGGCAAGAACCCGCGCGAGATCGCCTATCGTCCCGCCCGCGTGCTGATGCAGGATTTCACCGGCGTTCCGGCGGTGGTCGACCTTGCCGCGATGCGCGACGGCATCAAGGCGCTCGGAGGCGATCCGCAGAAAATCAACCCGCTGAACCCGGTCGATCTGGTCATCGACCACTCGGTGATGATCGATGAATTCGGCAACCCGCGCGCCTTCCAGATGAACGTCGACCGCGAGTACGAGCGCAACATCGAGCGCTACGAGTTTCTCAAGTGGGGTCAGTCGGCCTTCAACAATTTCCGCGTGGTGCCGCCGGGCACCGGCATCTGCCACCAGGTGAACCTCGAATATCTCGCGCAGACCGTCTGGACCGACGTTGACCAGAGCGGCGCCGAAGTCGCCTACCCCGACACGCTGGTCGGCACCGACAGCCACACCACGATGGTCAACGGCGCCGCGGTTCTGGGTTGGGGCGTGGGCGGCATCGAGGCCGAGGCCGCGATGCTCGGTCAGCCGATTTCCATGCTGATCCCCGAGGTCGTCGGCTTCAAGCTGACCGGCGAGATGGTCGAGGGCACCACCGGCACCGACCTCGTGCTCAAGGTCGTCGAGATGCTGCGCGCCAAGGGCGTGGTGAACAAGTTCGTCGAATTCTACGGCGACGGGCTCGACAAGCTGCCGCTGGCGCAGCGCGCCACCATTGCCAACATGGCCCCCGAATACGGCGCCACCTGCGGCTTCTTCCCGATCGACGCCGAGACCCTGCGCTACCTCGAGCAGACCGGCCGCGACAAGGACCGCATCGCGCTGGTCGAGGCCTACGCCAAGGAGAACGGTTTCTGGCGCGGCTCCGGCTATGATCCGATCTACACCGACACGCTCGAGCTCGACATGGGCACCATCGTGCCCGCCATCTCGGGTCCGAAGCGTCCGCAGGACTACATCGCGCTAGACGCCGCCGCCCCCGCCTTCGCCAAGTTCGTCGAGGGCCAGCGCAACGGCAAGGCGACCGACCGCGCCGAGGCCCGCTGGGAGGCCGAGGGCGGCGCCCCCGAGCCGAGCGACATCCCCGGCGACGTCGGCCATCACGCCAAGGGCTGGTACAAGACCGACGACGGCGCCTACCAGCTGCACGACGGCTCGATCGTGATCGCCTCGATCACCTCCTGCACCAACACCTCTAACCCCTACGTGATGATCGGCGCCGGTCTCGTCGCCCGCAAGGCGCGCGAGCTTGGCCTCAATCGCAAGCCCTGGGTGAAAACCTCGCTGGCCCCCGGCTCGCAGGTCGTGTCGGAATACCTCGAGGCCGCGGGCCTGCAGGAGGATCTGGATGCGGTGGGTTTCAACCTCGTTGGCTACGGCTGCACCACCTGCATCGGCAACTCCGGCCCGCTGGATGGGCCGATCTCCAAGGCGATCAACGACTACGACCTGATCGCCACCTCGGTGCTTTCGGGCAACCGCAACTTCGAGGGCCGCATCTCGCCCGACGTGCGCGCCAACTACCTCGCCTCGCCGCCGCTGGTGGTGGCCTACGCGCTGGTCGGGGACATGAACGTCAACATCGCCGAGGACGTCATCGGTCAGGACAAGGACGGCAACGACGTCTACCTGAAGGACATCTGGCCCTCGAACGCCGAGATCGCCGAGCTGGTCGAGAAGACCGTGACCCGCAAGGCCTTCCAGGAGAAATACGCCGACGTCTTCAAGGGCGACGAGAAGTGGCAGGGCGTGGAAGTCAAAGGCGGCGAGACCTACAGCTGGCCGCCGACCTCGACCTACGTGCAGAACCCGCCCTACTTCCAGGGCATGTCCAAGGATCCGGGCGTGATCACCAACATCGAGGGCGCACGCGTGCTCGCGGTGCTGGGCGACATGATCACCACCGACCACATCTCGCCCGCCGGCTCGTTCAAGGAAAGCACCCCGGCCGGCCAGTACCTCGTCGAGCACCAGGTGCCCGTGCGCGAGTTCAACTCGTACGGCAGCCGGCGCGGCAACCACGAGGTGATGATGCGCGGCACCTTCGCCAACATCCGCATCAAGAACGAGATGCTGGACGGGGTCGAAGGCGGCTACACCAAGGGCCCCGACGGCGCGCAGACCTCGATCTACGAGGCCGCCATGGCCTACCAGGATCAGGGCACCCCGCTGGTGATCTTCGGCGGTGAACTCTACGGCGCCGGCTCCTCGCGGGACTGGGCGGCCAAAGGCACGGCACTGCTGGGCGTCAAGGCAGTGATCGCCGAGAGCTTCGAGCGCATCCACCGCTCCAACCTCGTCGGCATGGGGGTCATCCCCTTCGAGTTCACCGGCGGCGACACCCGCAAGACGCTGGGGCTGACCGGCGAGGAAACGGTGAGCATCGAGGGGCTCGACACGGTGACCCCGCTGGCCGAGGTGCCCTGCACGATCACCTTCAAGGATGGCACGTCGAAGACCATCCAGCTCAAGTGCCGCATCGATACGGCGATCGAGAAGGAATACGTCGAGCACGGCGGCGTGCTGCACTACGTGCTGCGCGACCTCGCGGCGTCCTGATCCCCGTCACGTCGGCCCGTCCCGGGCGACCCCATCGTACGACTTGTCGCGATTTGACCGCCCGGAGCGCCTGCTCCGGGCGGTTTTGTGGTGTTCTGGCGCAACGTCAGCCGCAAAATCGTGACCTGAAAGCCACAAAATGCCGGATTTCCGCGCAGATGTGCGGTGTTTGAGCAAAACTCTGCATTCGCGTCGCATTCGCGACACCAGCCCGCCCGCAACCTGCTGTATTCTGGGAAAAAGCTCTCCATGTGAGGGAGCACTGAAGGGACAGGGGCAACGACCCCGACATTCCCGGGCGAGGCAGAAGATGAAACGAACAACCCTTATCCAGCTGGGGGCCTTGGTGGCTCTTGTCGTCTTTGGCGCCTACCAGGGCGCCCGTGCGCAGCACACCGTGCCCGCGCCCTTCTGCGCGGAGGCGGACGGCGGCTGCGCGCTCTGAGGCTTTGCGGCATCTGTTCCGGCAGATCCGGGGGCGCTGCCCCCGCCGCGCGATGCGCGGCCCCCCGGGATATTTGTGCCTAGAAGAAAGCGCCTTGCGGAACGAGGACCGCGGCGTCAGCCGCGCGCCTCGGCGCGGGACCGCGGGATCGGGAAGACCAGGTCGTAGAGCCAGTTGAAGACGAAGGCATAGACAAGGTAGAAACCCGCGAAGCCCATGTCCATGACCAGAGCATGGCCGAGGCTCACGCCCAACTCCCAGGCGATATATGGCGCCAGCGCCAGCAGCAGGCCGAGCTCGAAGAGACCCGCGTGGATCACCCGCAGGCCGACGCTCTTTTGCGTGTGGCCGTAGCGGCGGGTCATCCACAGGTCGAAAATCAGGTTGTAGAGATAATTCCAGCCCGTCGCCACCGTGGCGCAGACCAGCGCGACGAGGCCGATCTCGTGCATGTCCCGGTCAAAGGCCCAGGCGCCGAGCGGGGTGACGAGGGCAAGGCCGAGCAGCTCGAAGCTGAGGGCGTGACGAATACGATCGGACCGGCTGCGCATGACACTCTCCATGGCGTCGGGCCGTCCCGTCTGCTGTCCCGGTATGGGGGAGGTCGTCCTCTCTCGGCCAAGTTACCTAGAGGCTCCGGCGCGGCAAATCAAGCGCGCCGGAGGCAGTGCGGCGTTGCGCCGGGGGCAAGTCAGGCCAGCGGCGCCGCTCAGCCCGCCTTGCGCAGCTCGGGAGCGACCTTGGTGCCGAGCACCTCGATGGCCTTGAGCATCTCGGCGTGTTCGATGACGCCGATGGCCATCTGGATGGTCACCCGGTCAAAGCCGAGATCCTCGCGCAGCCCGAGGATCTTGTCCACCAGCTGCGGCGGGCTGCCGACGAACATCGCGCCCTCGGGGCCCATGCTCTCGTCGTATTGCGCGCGGCTCTGCGGCGGCCAGCCCCGCTCGCGGCCGAGCTGGTCCATCACCTGCTTCTGCGCTGGGAAGAAGAGATCGGCGGCCGTCTTGCCATCCTCGCCGACGAACCCGTGCACATTGAGCGAAACCCGCGCCTGCTCGGCGTGGCCTGTCTGCGCGGCGGCCTTGCGGTAGAGATCGGCCAGCGCCTTGAAGCGGCGCGGCTGGCCACCGATGATCGCCAGCGCCAGCGGCGCCCCCAGCGCGCCGGCGCGCACCATGCTCTGCGGCGTGCCGCCCGCGGCGATCCAGATCGGCAGCTTGTCCTGCGCAGGACGCGGGTAGACCCCGAGGCCCTCGACCTTGGGCGTATGCGCCGAGCCGGGCCAGGTCAGCCGTTCCTGCTCGTTGATCGCGAGCAGCATCTGCAGCTTTTCCTCGAACAGCGCGTTGTAGTCGTCGAGATCGTAGCCGAAGAGCGGGAAGCTCTCGATGAAACTGCCGCGGCCCACCATGATCTCGGCACGCCCGCCGGTCAGATTGTCGAGCGTCGCGAACTGCTGGTAGACGCGGATCGGATCGTCCGAGCTGAGCACCGTCACCGCCGAGCTGAGCTTGATAGTCTTCGTCGTGCGCGCCGCGCCGGCCAGCACCGTGGCGGGCGACGAGATCGCGTAATTCGGGCGGTGGTGCTCGCCGAGGCCGAAGACATCGAGCCCGACCTGGTCGGCCAGCTCGATCTCTTCCATCAGGTTCCGCAGGCGCTTCTGCGCATCGACCTTCTCGCCGGTGACCGGGTTGGTCCCCACGTCGCCGAATGTGTAAAGTCCGAGTTCCATTGCACTCTCCTTGTCTTGGAGCGCAATCTAGGGGCCCCGGCGGCACCGCGACAGCCCCCTGCCGCGCACATGCGATGTGCGGCAGGGAAGATCAGGCGCCCGGCAGGTGCAACTCGGCGCGCTGGCCCTTCCCGGCGCTCGGCGGCAGCTCGAGACCTCCGCCGAGCCGTTCCATCGCGGCGCGGGCGATGGCGAGGCCAAGCCCGCTGCCATCGCCGCCCTGCGTGCCGCGCACGAAACGCTCGCAGGCCCGCGCGCGCAGGGCCTCGGGGATACCCGGGCCGTCGTCCTCGACCGCAACGACCGCGCCATCGCATTGGATACGCACCGTGCCGCCCTCGGGCGAGGCCTGCACGGCATTTTCCACCAGGTTGCGCAGGGCAATGTGCAGCAGGAAGGCGCTGGCGGGCAGCGGCTGCTTGCGGCCCTCGGGGATTTCGCACCGCAACGTGACGCCCCGCGCCTCGGCCAGGGGGGGCGAGGTCGGCACAGATCTCGCCGCCGAGCTGCCCGAGGTCCACACACTCCGCCGCCGCGCCCTCGCGCTCGACCGCCGAAAGCTCGAGGAGTTGCCGCACCAGCCGATCGGTGCGGTCCACCGAGCGTTCGATATTCTGCAGCGCGCGGGTCCGCGTGGCCTCGTCGGGGGCGATGCGGGCGATCTGCGCCTGGGCGCGCAGCCCCGCAAGCGGCGTCTTCAGCTCATGCGCGGCAAAGGCGGTGAAATCGCGCTCGGTCTCGCGCGCCTTGGCAAGCCGGGCAAAGAGGTCGTCGAGCGCGCGGCGCATGGGGCGCATCTCGGCGGGCACCGGACCGGCGGGCAGCGGCGCCAGATCGGAGGGGCTGCGCAGGCGCAGCGCCTCGGCCAGCCGGTGCATCGGCGCCAGTCCGCGCCCGAGGCTGACCCAGAGCGCCGCCGCCAGCAGCGGCAGGATCAGCGCCATGGGCAGCAGGAGCCCCTCGATCACCCCCGAGACCAGCCGGTCGCGCACCCCGAGGCTGTCGCCCACCATGACCCGCACCCCGAGCGCGGCGTTCTCGACGGTGTAGACCCGCCATGTCTCGCCACCGACGGTGCTTTCCGAATAGCCCGTCCCCTGCGCCCCGGTGAGCTGCGCCTGTGGCGCGCCCTCGGACTGGCCCACCAGCGTGCCCTGCAACGACCAGATCTGGCACGAGAGCTGATGCGCGTAATCGCCATGGGGGTCGAGCGGGATCGCCACCGGCGCGCCCTCGCCGGCCATGGCGATCCGCCGGTCCTCAAGCAGCGATGAGACCATCCGCGCCGCCTCGGCCAGCCGCGCGTCGAGCACACGGGTGACCTGCGCGCGGGTGGAATGCTCGATCCAGATCACCGCCGAGAACCAGATCGCGCCGGTGGCCAGCGCGAGGATCAGGAAGAGGCGCAGGCGCAGGGACATGGGCTCAACCCTCGGCGGCGACGCGGTAGCCAAGGCCCCGCACCGTCTCGATGAAGCCGCGGCCGAGCTTGGCGCGCAGGTGGTGGACGTGGACCTCGACGGTGTTGCTCTCGATCTCCTCCTGCCAGCCGTAGAGGCGCTCCTCCAGCACCGGCTTCGACAGGATCTGCCCCGGGCGCTCCATCAGCGCATGCAGCACGGCGAACTCTCGGCGAGAGAAGCTGAGCGGCGCACCCTGCAGCACGCCGCGCATCCGCGACGGGTCCAGCTCGAGCCCGTTCCAGCGCAGCACCGCGGCCGCCCGGCCCTCGGAGCGACGCAGGATGGCGCGCAGCCGCGCCGCCAACTCGTGCAGGTCGAAGGGCTTGCCGAGGTAGTCGTCGGCCCCGGCGTCCAGTCCCTCGATCCGGTCGCGCACCTGGTCGCGGGCGGTGAGCAGCAGCACCGGCAGCTCCGAACCGCCGCGGCGGATCTCGGAAAGCAGCTCCAGCCCCGAGCCATCGGGCAGCATCACGTCGAGCACCAGGCCGGCGAACTCCGAGCCCGCCAGCGCCGCGCGCGCGTCGCCCAGCGTGGCCACGGCATCGGCGGTGAAGCCGGACAGGCCGAGGCCCACCGAGAGTCCCTCGGAAAGCACAGGGTCATCCTCGACGATCAAGATGCGCATGAAACCTCCTTGCGCGGGCGGGCTCTCTGGTCAACCTTAAGACTTACTTAAGCACCAATTCCTAGTTGCCTCCGATGTGTCCCAGAGCCTTTTCCCAGCGCCGCGCCGTGCGCCCTGCCCCCATTTCTGTTGCCCGCCCGCCACAGGCCGGCACCAGCCAGCGGACAACCGCCGAATTCACCCTACCTACGTCCCATCGACGTGACGGCGCACCCCTAGCTGCGCCACACGCACTTCGGCGCGCAGCCGCCCTGCGCCCCAATTCCAAGAGCAACGGACCCGCCAGATGACAGACACCCTCTCCGGTCGCCTTACACGACGCCTCCCCCTCGCCGCCCTTTCGCTGAGCCTCTTCGGCCTGCTGTCGGCCTGCGCCACCACCTCCGCCCTGCCGCCCAACACGCCCGGCGCGATCACCGACGAGACCCGGATGATGTATGCGGAGGTGCAGGACGGCGACATCACCATCCCGGCGATCGAGGACAAGTACCTGACCGAGGAGAAGAAGCGCCAGGTGGTCGACTACTGGTCCGACGAGAAGCCCGGCACGATCATCGTCGATCCCGGCGCGCGCTGGCTCTACCAGGTGCAGGATGGCAACACGGCCATGCGCTACTCGGTCGCCGTCGGCGCCGAGGGGCTGGCCTTCTCCGGCAACGCCAATATCGCGGTAAAGCGCCACTGGCCCAACTGGACCCCGACCGCGAACATGATCCGCCGCGACCCCGAGACCTACAAGCCGCTGGCGAACGGGCTTCCCGGCGGGCTCGAGAACCCGCTCGGCGCGCGCGCGCTCTACCTCTACAAGGGCGGCCGCGACACGCTCTACCGCATCCACGGCACCCCCTCGCCCTGGACGGTCGGCCACGCCACCTCCTCGGGCTGCATCCGCATGTTCAACCAGGATTCGCTCTACCTCTACGACAATACGCCCAAGGGCACCAAGGTCGTGGTCCTGCCCAAGGAGCGCTCTGGCGAAGGCACCGTGCCGCCCTCCGACATGCTGTCGATGACCGGCGACCTCGCGGACAGCGGCGCCTGATCCAGGGCGACCCGCCACGGGTGATCGCATTTGCGTGAGGCGCGGCGGGTCGTGGTCAAAGCTTAAGCTCCGGTTAAGCCGGAGCCGGTCTCTCGCGGCAAGGACGGGGCGTACCCCCGCCGCAAGACAGGAGACCAAGATGAGCCCCTCGCTGACCCGCCGCGCCGCCCTGCGCGGCTCTCTCGCCGCCGCCTCGCTTCTGGCCACCCCCGCGCTGCTGCACGCGCAGGGCGTCCCCCGCCGCAACGCCTCGAGCTGGGTGAGGCAGGACTGGCGCGACCATTTCGACACCCTCGGCAAGGCCACGCTGGTGGCCGACACCGCCTCGCGCACGCTGCACTACTGGAACGCCGACGACACCGACTACCGCGCTTACCCGACCTCTGTGCCGCTGACCGACGAGCTGACCAAGCGCGGCTATACCTCGATCGTGCGCAAGAAGGTCGGCCCGTCCTGGACCCCGACCGCCTCGCAGATGGAGCGCTACCCGGACTGGAAGCCGATCGGCCCCGGCCCCGAAAACCCGCTCGGCACCCACGCCATGTACCTCAGCTGGCCCGCCTACATCATCCACGGCACCCATGACACGCGGAAGATCGGCCGGCCCTCGTCGGACGGTTGCATCGGGCTCTACAACGAGAAGATCGCCGAGCTGTTCCAGCTCTGCCCGGTCGGCACGCAGGTGCGGGTGATCTGAGGCCGCGCCTCTGGACACGGATAGCCTGTCCCCGCCGTCTGGCCCCTTGCGCCTCCGGCGGGGATATTTTTGCCTAGAAGAAAGAGGGGGATCGCGAGGTCACTGGATCTCGCGGATCGCGCGGTAGGCCGGGCCGAAGCGGCGGTAGGCGGCGTCATATGACTCCACCAGCTCGGCGACGGGCTCGATCACCTCGGCGGTGACGGGAGGGGTGATCACTTCGTCGGGGGCGGCACCGGTGGCGGCGATCTGGCCGAGCCGGGCGGCGCCGAGCGCCGCGCCGAATTCGCCCGAGGCCGGCAGGTGCAGCGGCGTGTCCAGCACCGTCGCGATCAGGCGCAGCCAATAGCGCGAGCGGCTGCCGCCGCCGATCGCCCAGCAGATGGCCGAGCTCTGCCTTGGCGCCGCGCAGCGCCTCGGCGCTGTCGCGCAGCCCGAAGGCGACCCCTTCGAGCACCGCGCGGGTCATGTCGTCGCGCCCGGTTTCCGCCCCGAGCCCGGTGAAGGCGCCGCGGATCGCGGCATCATTGTGCGGCGTGCGCTCGCCAGAGAGATACGGCAGGAAGCGGACCCGACCCGGCGGCATCAGCGCCTCGCCGAGCGGCGCGGTCAGCTCGGCCGGGCGCATCCCGGCGATCCGGGCAAGCCAGTTGAGGCTGTCGGTGCAGGAGAGCATCACCCCCATCTGGTACCAGCGCCCAGGCACCGCGTGGCAGAAGGTGTGCAGCGCGCTCTCCGGCAGTGGATGATAGCCGCTGCGCGCCGCCAGCAGCACGCCCGAGGTGCCGAGCGAGACGAAGCCCTGCCCCTCCGTCGAGCGCCCCCGGTGCCGCAGGCCGCGGCGGCATTGTCGCCCGCGCCCCCCCGCCACGGTGACCTGCTGCGCGAGCCCCCAGGCCCGCGCCAGTGCGGGTCGCAGCGAACCTGCCGAGGCGCAGCCCTCGACCAGCCGGGGCATCTGCCCGCGCGTCATGTGTCCGGCCTCGAGCAGCGCCTCCGACCAGCGCCGCGCCCCGGTGTCGAGCCAGGAGGTGCCGGCGCTGTCGGACATGTCGGCCACGTGATCGCCGGTCAGGTAGAGGTTGAGATAGGCCGCCGGAAGCAGCACCTTCGTCACCTGCGCAAAGATCTCGGGCTCCTGCGCGCGGACCCATTCGAGCTTGGGCGCGGTGAAGCCGGGAAAGACGATATTGCCTGAAAGCGCCCGGAACGCCGGAAGGGCGTCGAGCTGCGCGGCCTCGGCGAAGGCGCGCGTGTCGTTCCAGAGGATGCAGGGCCGCAGCACCGTGTCATCCGCCCCAAGCAGCACCGCGCCGTGCATGTGCCCCGCGACGCCGATGCCGCGCAGCCCGGCCCAGGCCGGGTGGCCGCGCAGTTCGCCCACCGCGCCCTCCAGCGCGTCGATCCAGTCGGAGGGGTCCTGCTCGGACCAGCCGGAGTGCGGGTGGCGCGCCTCGTAGTGGCGCTCGGCGCTGGCGACGGGCACCCCGGCCTCGTCGCAGAGCAGCGCCCTGAGGCCGGAGGTTCCGAGATCGATGCCGAGGTAGGAGGCGCCGTGAGTGGTCATGGGATCAGCCGTTCAGATAGGTTTCGATGCTGCGCTGCGCGCCCTCGGACCAGAGCCTATCGAGCCAGCGCGCGAAACTCTCTTCGAAGCGGCTATTGCCTTGAATCTCCCCGTAGACCGCCCGCTGGGTCAGCCAGGCAGCAGGGGTCTCGCGGGCCCTTGCCGCCAACTCGGTGAGCGCCTCCCAGTTGGGATCGTTTGGCGCGATTTCGGTGCCGTCCTCGAAGGTGCCGGCGCAGTAGCGGCACCAGAGCGCGCTCTCCAGCGCCAGCCCCTCGATCGGCGTGCCCTCGCGCAGCCCGTCGGCGATCGAGGGCACGATGAACTTCGGCTGCCGGTTCGAGCCGTCGAGGCAGAGCCGGCGGATGGTGTCTTTCACCGCCGGGTTGGCAAAGCGCCCCTCGATCAGCTCGAGGTAGGCCGGCGGGGTGAACTCGGGCACCGGGTCGACGTGGGGCAGGATTTCCGCGGTCTCGACCTTGCGCAGGTAGGCGCTGACCAGCGGGTGGGCCATCGCATCGTCGGCGAACTCGCAGCCGAGCAGCGCGCCGGCATAGGCGATGATCGCATGGCCGCCGTTGAGGATGCGGATCTTCATGCGCTCGTAGTCGTGCACGTGATCGGTGAAGGTGACGCCGACCTCTTCGAGCCGCGGGCGGCCCTGCGGGAAGTTGTCCTCGAGCACCCATTGCCGGAACGGCTCGCAGGTCACCGGCACCGGGTCGTCGAGTCCGAATTCGCGAGCCAGCGCGCGCTCGCCCTCGCCCGTGGCGGGGGTGATGCGATCGACCATGGAATTGGGGAAGGCGACGTTGGCCTCGATCCACCCGGCGAAGTCGGGATCCGACAGCCGCGCCGTGCCCGCGACCGCATCGCGGGTCACCTCGCCGTTGCCGGGGATGTTGTCGCAGCTCATCACGGTGAAGGGCGGCAGCCCGGCGTCCTTGCGCAGCTTGAGCGCGGCGACAATGGCACCGAAGACCGTCTTCGGACGCTCGGGCGCGGCACCGTCGGCAAGGATATCGGGATGCGCGGGATCGAAGGTGCCGGTGGCGGCATCGACGTAATAGCCGCCCTCGGTCACCGTCAGCGAGACGATCCGGGTCGCCGGGTCGGCCATGCGGCCGATGAGCGGGCCATTCTCGGGGTCAACCGGGCAGAAATCCACCATGGCGCCGATGATCCGCGGGCGCGGGCCCGAGGGATCGAGCTCGATCACCGTCGACAGGTAGTCCTGCGCCGCCAGCGCATCCCGCATATTGCCGTCGGGCGCGCGCACGCCCGCGCCGCAGATCGCCCAGTCGTGGTCCAGCCCCTTGGCGAAGAGATCGTCGAGATAGACCGCCTGATGCGCGCGGTGGAAGTTGCCGAGGCCGACGTGCACGATGCCCGGCGTCAGGGAGGACCGGTCGTAGGCGGGGCGGGAGATGCGGGGATCAAGCGCGTCAAGCGCGCCGGTGTGGAGTTTCATGGGAGTCTCCGTCAGCTCATCCATTGGCCGCCGTCGACGTTGTAGGTCTGGGCGACGATGTAGTCGGCCTCATCCGAGGCGAGAAAGACGGCCATGCCGGTGAGGTCTTCGGCACGGCCCATGCGGCCATAGGGGACGGCCTCGCCGACCTCGCGCTTCTTCTGGCCGAGCGGCTTGTTTTCATACTTGGCGAAGAAGGCATCGACGCCGTCCCAATGCTCGCCGTCGACCACGCCGGGGGCGATGGCGTTGACGTTGATGCCATGCTCGACGAGGTTCAGCGCCGCCGATTGCGTCAGGCTGATCACCGCCGCCTTGGAGGCGCAGTAGACCGCCACCAGCGGCTCGCCGCGGCGGCCCGCCTGGCTGGCCATATTGATGATTTTCCCGCCTCCACCGCGTTCTATCATGTGCCCGGCAACGGCCTGCATGGTGAAGAGCACCCCTGCGACGTTGATGTCGAAGACCCGGGCGTAGTCGGCGCGGGTGATCTCGACCAGCGGCGCGGCGGTAAAGAGCGCGGCGTTGTTGATCAGGATGTCGATGCGGCCAAGGCGGGCGACGGTCTCGGCCACCGCGCTGTCGATGCTGGCCTGGTCGGTGACGTCCATGTGCACCGCGATCGCCCCCTCGCCGAGCGCCTCGGCCGTGGCCTCGGCCCGCGCGAGGTCGATATCGGCAATCGCCACCTTCGCCCCCTCGCGCAGGTAAGCCTCGGCAAAGGCTGCGCCGATGCCACGCGCCGCCCCGGTGATCAGGGCGCATTTGCCCTGCAGACGAAGGCTCATACCCGCAGCCCCTGCTTGTCGAAGCGGTGCAGCTTGCTCTCATCCGGGGTCAGGAAGATGCGATCGCCGTGGCGCACCGGCATCTCGCCGTCGACCCGTACGGTCATCGGCTCGTCCCCAAGCCCGTGGTCATGCACGTGCAGGAAGGTGTCGGAGCCGAGGTGCTCGGCCACGCCCACGGTCCCCTGCCACAGCCCGCCCTCGGTCGAGGCGGCGAGGTGCTCGGGACGGATCCCGATGGTCGCGACACCATGCTTGGCCGCCTCCGCGCCGCGGATCAGGTTCATCTTCGGCGAGCCGATGAAACCCGCGACGAACTCGTTCTGCGGCCTGTGGTACAGGTCCAGCGGCGAGCCCACCTGTTCGATGTTGCCGGCGCGCAGCACGACGATCTTGTCGGCCATGGTCATCGCCTCGACCTGGTCGTGCGTCACGTAGATCATCGTCGTCTTCAGCGCGTTGTGCAGTTCCGAGATCTCGAGCCGCATGTTCACCCGCAGCGCCGCGTCGAGGTTCGACAGCGGCTCGTCGAAGAGGAAGGCCGAAGGCTCGCGCACGATGGCACGGCCGATGGCGACCCGCTGGCGCTGCCCGCCCGAGAGCTGACCCGGCCGCCGGTCGAGGTAGTCGCTCAGGTTGAGCGATTTCGCCGCTGCCTCGATACGGCGGTTCTGCTCGTCCTGCGGCACCCCCGCCATCTTCATCGGGAAGGCGATGTTCTTGCGCACCGACATGTGCGGGTAAAGGGCATAGCTCTGGAACACCATCGCCAGCCCGCGCTTGGCGGGGGGCATGTCCGTGGCGTCCTCGCCATCGATGCGGATCTGGCCCGAGGTCACGTCCTCGAGCCCTGCGATCAGCCGCAGCAGCGTGGACTTGCCGCAGCCCGAGGGGCCGACGAAGACCACGAACTCGCCGTCGTTGATGGTCAGATCCAGCGGCGGGATGACGTTCACTTCGCCGAAGCTCTTGGTCACCTTGTCGAGGGTAATGCGTCCCATGTCTGGTTCCTTCCTTATTTCACCGCGCCGAAGGTCAGGCCGCGGACAAGTTGCTTCTGGCTGAACCAGCCCATGATGAGGATCGGCGCGATGGCCATGGTCGAAGCCGCCGAGAGCTTGGCGTAGAACAGGCCCTCGGGGGACGAGTAGCTGGCGATGAAGGCGGTGAGCGGTGCCGCCTTGGCCGCCGTCAGGTTGAGTGTCCAGAAGGCCTCGTTCCACGCCAGGATGATGTTGAGCAGCAGGGTCGAGGCGATCCCCGGCACCGCCATCGGCGTCAGCACGTGGATCAGCTCGTTCTTCAGAGAGGCCCCGTCCATGCGCGCCGCCTCGAGGATCTCGCCGGGGATCTCCTTGAAGTAGGTGTAGAGCATCCAGATGATGATCGGCAGGTTGATCAGCGTCAGCACGATGACGAGACCGATGCGCGTGTCGAGCAACCCAAGGTTGCGGAAGATCAGGTAGATCGGCACCAGCACGCCGACCGGGGGCAGCATCTTCGTGCTGAGCATCCACATCAGCACATCCTTGGTGCGCTTGCCGGGCACGAAGGCCATGGCCCAGGCCGCCGGGATGGCGATCAGGAGGCCGATCAGCGTCGAGCCGAGCGAGATCACCACCGAGTTCCAGAAGTGCCGGAAGTAGTTCGACCGCTCCTGCACCGTGGCGTAGCTCTCGAAGGTCCAGGCCGAGCCCAGCACCTCGAAGGGGGTCTTGATCGCATCGCCCTCGGATTTGAACGAGAGGATGAAGATCCACAAGATCGGGAAGAAGATCGCGAGCCCCACGAGCCAGGCCAGCACGGTCACCACGGCCTTGCGACGGTTCGTCACTTTGCGTGCCATCTCAGCCCCTCCCACTCAGTTTTTCGAAAATTTGCGGGGCCTTGGCGGCAACGCCCGCGCGGAAATTTGCAGGTGCCGGCATCGCTCAGGCCTCCAGGTTCTTGCCGATCATCCGCATCAGGAAGATCGCCACGATATTGGCCAGGATGATCGCCACCACGCCCCCGGCCGAGCCGCCGCCCACATCAAACTGCAGCAGCGACTGCATGTAGATGAGGTAGGTCAGGTTGGTGGAGGCCACGCCCGGCCCGCCGTTGGTGGTCACGAGGATCTCGGCGAAGACCGACAGCAGGAAAATGGTCTGGATCAGGATGACCACGGTGATGGCGCGCGCGAGGTGCGGCAGCATGATGTAGAAGAAGCGCGACAGCGGCCCTGCCCCGTCCATCTCGGCGGCCTCGAGTTGTTCCTGGTCCAGCGACTGCAGCGCGGTGAGCAGGATCAGCGTGGCGAATGGCAGCCATTGCCAGCTGACAATAAAGATGATCGAGCCGAGCGGCGCCTGCGCGAGGAAGTCATAGGGCTGCAGGCCGAAGAACTTGGCGAGATGCGCGAAAAGCCCGTTCACCGGGTTCATGAACATGTTCTTCCAGACCAGCGCCGAGACGGTGGGCATGACGAAGAAGGGCGCGATCACCAGGATGCGCACGATGCCCTGCCCCCAGAACGGCTGGTCCATCAGCAGCGCCAGCAGCGTGCCGCCGACGGTGGTGATCAGCAGCACCCCCCCCGACCAGCAGAAGCGTGTTCCACAGCGCGGCGGTGAAGGCGGGATCGGTCAGGAAGAACTTGTAGTTGGTCCAGCCGGTGAACTCCTCCATCCCCGGCATCAGCAGGTTGTAGCGCAGGAACGAGAAGTAGAGCGTCAGCGACAGCGGCACGATCATCCAGCCGAGCAGCAGCAGGACCGCGGGCGAGATCATGAGCCGGGCAGCGGCGCGGGAAGCTTTGGTGGCCATGGCCGGTCTCCCTGGGACTTGGGGCGTGGGTCTGGGGGTTTGGGTCTTGAGGCTTGGGAATGAGCGCTTCCGGGGCGCCCGCGCGGAGGGGGGGCCTGCGGGCGTTGCCCCGGAAGCAGAGGACCCGGATCGGCCGCCGCCCCCGGGTGAGGACGGAAGGCGCGCTGCCCCGGGGCGCGATCTTGCGCCGCGTTTCCGGGGTCGGCCGGGCCGGGTGCGCCATCGGACCTGGAGGAGGACGGGCCCCATCGATCCCCGGAGGGCCCGCCGGTCCGTGGCTGTTCCCGAGGCAGGCTTACTTGATGTAGCCGGCCTTCATCATCTCACGCTCGGTGAGCATCTGCGCCGACTGCAGCGCCTGTTCGGCCGTCACCTGCCCCGCGAGCGCGGCAGAGAACTGCTGGCCGACCGCCGTGCCGAGACCCTGGAACTCGGGGATGGCGACGAACTGGACCCCCACGTAGGGCACCTCGTCGACCGTCGGGTTCTGCGGATCCGCGGCATTGATCGAGTCCAGCGTCATCTTGGCGAAGGGCGCGGCCTCGAGGTACTCGGGGTTCTCGTAGAGCGAGGTGCGGGTGCCCGGCGGCACGTTTGCCCAGCCCTCTTTCGAGGCGACCAGTTCGAGGTACTCCTTGGAGGTGGCCCATTCGACAAACGCCTTGGCCGCGTCTTCCTTCTGGGTGCCGGCGGGAATGCCGAGGTTCCAGGCCCAGAGCCAGTTGCCGCGCTTGCCGAGACCCTTGTCGGGCGCCAGCGCGAAGCCGACCTTGTCGGCGACGGTGCTGTCGGTGGCGTTGGTCACGAAGGAGGCCGCCACGGTGGCGTCGATCCACATGCCGCATTTGCCCGACTGGAACAGCGCGAGGTTCTCGTTGAAGCCGTTCGACGAGGCACCCGGCGGGCCGTAGTTGTTCATCAGGTCGAGGTAGTCGGTCAGCGTCGCCTTCCAGGCCTCGCTGTCGAACTGGGGCTTCCAGTCCATGTCGAACCAGCGCGCGCCGTAGGAGTTGGACATGGCGGTGAGGAAGGCCATGTTCTCGCCCCAGCCGGCCTTGCCGCGCAGACAGATGCCGTAAACCTCGTTGTCCTTGTCGGTCATCGCCGCCGCGGCTTCCTTGATGAAGTCCCAGGTCGGCGCCTCGGGCATCTCGAGCCCGGCGGCCTCGATCAGGTCCTTGCGGTACATGACCATCGAGCTCTCGCCGTAGAAGGGCGCGGCATAGAGATGATCGTCCACGGTCAGGCCGCCGCGGATCGCCGGCAGGATGTCGTCCGCATCGTAGCTTTCGGGCAGGTCGTCGAGGCTGACCAGCCAGCCGCGCTCGCCCCAGATCGGAACCTCGTAGGTGCCGATGGTCATCACGTCGAACTGGCCGCCCTTGGTGGCCACGTCCTGGGTCACGCGCTGGCGCAGCACGTTCTCTTCAAGCGTCACCCATTCGACCTTGATGTCGGGGTGCGCCTCGTAGAAGGCGTCCATCAGACCCTGCATGCGGATCATATCGCCGTTGTTCACCGTCGCGACGGTGATCGTGGTCTCTGCAAGCGCCGCGGTGCCGAGGGCACCGAGAGCGCACGCGCCCATGAGCGCGCGGATGGTAACTGACATGAGAAATCCTCCCTGAATTCCGACACTGGGCTTTGCGCTCGCTCTCCTCTGGATGAGCAACTGCCCGCGTGATGGGCAAATGCTCACTCAAAGCCATGAGTCGAGTCAAGCCCAATTTCGGCGCAAAGCCTTTAGGAAGTGCTGAGGATTTCGGCGGCGGTGAGTTCGTCGGTGATCAGACCCTGGATCAGACGCCCCTTAAGAGCGGCCCGCAACGCCTTGATCTTGCTGACACCTCCGGCAACGCAGATCACCGGATTCTGGTTCTGCGGCACGCGCACGCCGACCATGAACTCATTCACGGGATGATCGAGGTAGCGCCCCTCGGCATCGAAGACGTGGCCACCCAGTTCCCCGGCTGCGCCCGCCGCGCGCAGGCTGGCGAGCTCCTCTGCGGTGATGAACCCGTCGACGAGGAGTGGCGCGTCATCCGCCATCTGGCCGATTCCGACCACGGTCACATCGGCCTCCTTGGCGAGCGCGCGCGAGCTGACCACATGCGGCAGGTTGCGGTAGGTGGCAAACTCCTCGGCGTCGCGCGCCATGACCGGCACCGACATCGGGTAGTGCGGCGCGCCGGTTTTGTCGGCGATGCGCATGATGACCTCGTAGAACGACGCCGAGCCGTCCGGCGCGACATTGCCGATCAGCGAGACCATGCGGTGCTGTCCGGCCGAGATGGTCTGCATCTGGTCGATCATTGCCCGCAGGGTACGCCCGGTGCCGAGCGCGATGAGCTGCGGCGTCTCCTGCGCGAAGATGCGCTCCATCTCGGCGGCGGCAAAGGGAGCGATGGCGCGCAGCGCGTCCTGCCCCGAATCCGCCCGCGGCGCGACCCGCGCCCGCACCAGCCCGAAGCGCTGGCGCAGCCCGCGTTCCAGCTCGAGACACTCGGCGATGGGATGGTCGATGCGGACCTTCACCAGCCCCTCGGCCACGGCCCGGGCCACGAGGCGCTGCGCGCGCTGGCGCGAGATGCCGAGCTCGTCGGCGATCTGGTCCTGCCGCAGCCCGCCGACGTAGTAGAGCCAGGCCGCGCGTGCCGCCAGATCGTCGGGAGAGGCGTCATCGCTGTCGAGGGTGCGCAGGGCCATGGTCACGTGCCTGTGAGAAAGAGGTCAGGGGCAAGATGCGGGAGTTCCGCGAAACTTGCAAATTGACGGTGCGGCACCGTCTCGGGATCCTGCGGCAGATCCCCGTCCGCAAGATGGCTGCCGCCGGTGAACTGCCAGACCGCCATGCCCGCCGCCAGCCCCGCGCCGATCCCGGCCAGCGAATCCTCGATCAGCAGGCAGCGCTCGGGCGGCACCCCGGCCTTTTCGGCGGCGCGCAGCGGCAGGTCGGGCGCGGGCTTGCCGCGCGTGACTTCCGAGGCGGTGGTGATCCGCCCTTCGAAGGCCTCGGTCAACCCAGTCATCGCAAGGCTCGAGGCCACCCGCGCCGGGCTGGAACTGGTGGCGAGACCATAGGGCACCGCAAGCCGGGCCAGCACCTCGCGCAGATGCGGCATGACTTTCAGCCCTTCCGCCTCGAAGGCGGCAATGAGCCGGGCGCGGTAGTCGGCCTCGAAGCCCTCGGGCAGCGTGATGCCGAATTCTTCGCGGATCTGCGCGATCACCGTGGGGTAGCTGCGACCGAGGAAATGCCGCGCGACATAGGGGATGTCCACCGCGACGCCCTGCTGCGCCAGCTCTGCCACCAGCATGCGCAGCGAGATGATCTCGCTGTCCACGACAACGCCGTCGAAATCGAACAGCACCAGCTCTATCGGCTGCGACATGCCTGCTCCCCCAGAGTTTTGCGCATCTCGCCCGAAGGGACATCCGGCTGCAACCTTGGAGTCGCGTTTTTCCGGAGAGATGACGGCGCGGGCCACAGGAAAAGGGCCAGGGAATATCCCCGGCCCCATCCTCATTCTTCGAATAGCCGACCCCGGCCTCAGCCGATCTTCACGCCCTTGCGGCCCGCGAGATCGAGGAAATACTGCCAGGCCACCCGGCCCGAGCGGGCGCCGCGCGTGGCCTGCCATTCGATCGCCTCGGCGCGCAGCGTCTCGTCGTCGATCTCGACGCCGTGCTCGGCACAATAGCCGTGGATCATCGCCAGGTACTCGTCCTGCGAGCACGGATGAAACCCGAGCCAGAGCCCGAAGCGGTCCGAGAGCGAGACCTTCTCCTCCACCGCCTCGGAGGGGCTGATCGAGGTGCTGCGCTCGTTCTCGATCATGTCGCGCGGCATCAGGTGCCGGCGGTTCGAGGTGGCGTAGAAGAGCACATTCTCGGGCCGCCCCTCGATGCCGCCGTCCAGCACCGCCTTGAGGCTTTTGTAATGCTGGTCGTCATGGCTGAACGACAGGTCGTCGCAGAACAGCACGAAACGCTCGGGCGCGCCGCGCAGCAGATTCAGCAGCCGGCCCACCGAGGGCAGGTCCTCGCGCTGCAGCTCGACCAGTTTCAGCGCCTGTCCCCGCGCGCGAACCTCGGCGTGCACTGCCTTGACAATGCTGGATTTCCCCATGCCGCGCGCGCCCCACAGAAGGGCATTGTTGGCGGGCAGCCCGCGGGCGAACTGCAGGGTGTTCGACAGCAGCGTATCGCGCGAGCGGTCGATGCCCACCAGCAGTTTCAGGTCGATCCGGTTCACCTGCGGCACCGGCTCCAGCCGGTCCGGTTCGGTGTGCCAGACAAAGGCATCCGCCGCACCGAACTCCGGGGCGGCAAGAGGCGCCGGAGCCATTCGCTCCAGCGCCTCCGCGATGCGTTTCAACGCTTTCTTCGTCACGTGGTGCGGTCCTCCTCGACCTCTTCCTCGTCATCTTCGAACCAGAGGCCCTGGGCACGCAGCTCCTTCTCGCGCTTCTTCTCGACCAGGCGGACGAGGAAAATCGAGATCTCGTAGAGGCCGTAGACCACCACGAAGAGGATCACCTGCGTGGTGACATCGGGCGGGGTGACCAGCGCGGCCAGCACGAGGATCGCCACCACGGCGTATTTGCGCACCGATGACAGGCCCTCGGCCGAGACCAGCCCAGCCTTGCCCATCAGCGTCAGCAGCACCGGCAGCTGGAAGCAGAGGCCAAATGCGACGATGAACTTGAGCGTGATGTCGAGGCTCTCGTTGACCTTGCCGAAGAAGGTGATCTTCATCCCCTCGGCGGTCTCGGGGACCACGGCGGTATCCGCCGGAAGATCGGCGGGCATGCCATCGGTCGCACGCTGCAGAAGGTCGGCGAAGATCGAACTCACGTCGGCAAAGCCGAGGAAGAACTGCATCGCCAGCGGCGTCACGACGAAATGGGCAAAGCTCGCGCCCAGCAGGAACATGATCGGCGAGGCGATCATGAACGGCAGGAAGGCGTTCTTCTCGGACTTGTAGAGCCCCGGCGCGACGAAGCGCCAGAGCTGGAACGAGATCACCGGGAAGGCCAGCCCGAAACCGAAGACCATCGAAATGCGGAACAGGGTGAACAGGTATTCCTGCGGCGAGGTGTACTGCATGGTGGGCGACGGATCGCCGAGCGCGCGCAGCGTCTCCTCGATCGGGCCCAGCAGGAACTGCAGCAGCGGCTCGGCCACGGTGAAGGCCAGCACGATGCCCACGATGAACGCCAGAACGGCCCGGATGAGCCGCGTGCGCAGCTCCGCCAAGTGCTCGATCAGCGGCGCCGAGCTGTCGTCGATATCGTCATGGTCCAGCTGGCTCATGCGTCACCGTCTTTCTTAAGTTGCGCTTCCAGCTCCTCGGCCTTCTTCGCGGACTCTTCTGCGCGCTTCATCGCCGCTTCTGCCTCGCGCTTCTGGCGCTCGGCTGCGGCGCGGGCGGCACCGGCCTCGATCTTCTGCTTGTTCCCCGCCCGCTCGGCCTCGAGCGCGCCGGGATCCTCTTTCAGCCCCTCCGTTTTTTTTGGGGGGGCGTCGGGTCGGTCATCGACTTGGCGGCATCGCGCACCCCGTCCATGGCCGAGCTCACCGGGTTGGTCGCCGTCTTGAGCGTCTTGGCCACGTCGCGCACGCCCGCCTCGTCCGCCGCGTCGTTCATCGCGCGGCTGAACTCGCGCGCCATGCCGCGCGCCTTGCCCATGAAGCGACCTACATTGCGGAACAGCACCGGCAGATCCTTGGGGCCCACGACAATGAGCGCCACGATCCCGATGACCATGAGTTCCGACCAGCCAAGATCGAACATGGGATCAGACCTTGTCCTTCTCGCTCTCCGGGGTCACGTCCTTGGCCTCGGCAGCTTTTTCGTCCTCGAGTTCCTTGGCGCCGTCGTTCACGCCCTTCTTGAAGGCGGTGATGCCCTTGCCGACCTCGCCCATGAGGTTGGAAATCTTGCCGCGGCCGAACAGAACCAGCACCACGACGGCGATCAGAAGAAGGCCCGGAAGGCCGATGTTGTTGAGCATGTCCTTAGTCTCCCTTTGGCCGCTCCAACCCAGTGCGGGCGTCCCCGAAGCGGCACGTCGAAATCTGTTCCCGGGTTGTAGGATCCTTCCCCGCGGCGCGGAAGTCGCAAAGCCGGGGCGGGCGGGCGCCAGAGGGGGTTTTCTTTCGGCTTTTTGACACTATCCTGTCAGGTGACATAAATCTGTCAGTTGGAGTGCTGACCTCTCCCCGCCGATCTCGCGAATCGCCCATGCCCGGAGCGCCACGAATGAAGAAGACGGACCGACTCGCCACCCTCATGCAGAGGCTCAAGGACGGATCGCTGCACACCGCCGAGGCGCTTTCCGAAGAGCTGGGCGTCTCGGTGCGCACCATCTACCGCGACATGGACACGCTGGCCGCCTCCGGCGTGCCGGTTGAGGGCGAGCGCGGCCGGGGCTACACCGCGCGCGCCGCCTTCACCCTGCCGCCGCTGAACCTGACTGAGTTGGAACTGGAGGCGCTGCACCTCGGGCTCGCCGCCGTCGGACAGGGCGGCATGGCCGATCTTGCCGAAGCGGCCGAGGCGCTCTCGGCCCGGATCGACGCTCTGCTGCCCGAGGATGGCACCACGGGCGGCGCCTTCGGCTTTGCCACCTACCCGTTCCGCGACGCCGCCGAGGGCTTCCGCTTCATGCCCGACTTCCGCGCCGCGATCCGCGCGCGGCAGAAGCTGCGGGTGACGCTGAAGGACCGCGCCGCGCCGCAGGACCTGCGCCCACTGCACATGGACTACTGGGGCCGCATCTGGACCTGCATCACCTGGAACGAGACCCTGCGCGGCTTCGAGACTGTCCGCATCGACCAGGTGACCGGAGTGACACCCCTGTCCGGGCTCTTCGTCGATGAGCCCGGCAAGAGCCTCGCCGATTTCCGCGCCGGGCGCGGCTGAGGGGGCTCAGAGCAGCGTCCTGGCGTATTCCTCAAGCTGGGTCGCCACGGTGCCCCAGCCGTCGTAGAAGCCCATCTGCTCATGCGTTTGGCGCGCTTCCGCGCTCCGGTGCCGGGCGGTGGCAGTGTAGCGCGTGCCGCCGTTGCCGTCGCTCTCGAATTCGACGATGGCAGTCATGAAGGGATCGGGCGCGGGCTTCCAACCCTCTGAATAGGCATCTGAAAACACCAGCCGCCGCTGCGGCACCACCTCGAGCCAGACACCGTTGTTCTGCATCTCGTTGCCCTCGACGTTGAAGGTGGTGTTGAACCGCCCGCCGACCCGCAGATCGATGTCGCAGGAGGTCACGCTGTGCGGTTTCGGAACGAAGAACTGCTTGATGTGTTCAGGCGTCGTCCAGCACTCCCAGAGCAATTCGGGCGGGGCCGCGATGGTGCGGGTGAAGGACAGGTCGGTTTCGGGGTCGAGGATCATGTCTTGCGCTCCTTCATGAGCCTTGTGACGTAGTCGTCGAGCCGGTTGAGCCGGCCCTCCCAGATCGCGCGCTGCGCACCGAGCCAGTCCTGCACCGGCGCGAAGGCCTCCGGCGACAACTCGCAATGGCGCACCCGGCCTTCCTTTGTCGAAATGACGAGGCCGGCGTCTTCCAACTTCCTCAGGTGCGCCATGAACGACGGCAAGGCCATGTCGTGCGGCGCGGCCAGTTCGCTCACGCTCGCCCTGCCCCGCGCCAGCCGCGCGAGGATCGCGCGCCGCGTCGGATCGGCCAGGGCCGCGAAATGCAGGTCGAGCAGGGAATCAAACTTAGCCATGTAGCTAACTATACATGCCTGCGCGTCGCCCCCAACGAAAACTTAGCCTCCAAGCTAACTGTCCAGAAGGTCCGGCCCCGGAACGACAAACCCCGCTGCCATCAGCAGCGGGGGTGCACTTGTACCGATATTGATGGGTCACTCGTTACCAAGGACGCCCTGTCCCCGCGGGGACAGGGCTGAAACGGGTCACTCGGCCTTCATCGCCTCGATCGAGATCTCCACCTCGACCTCGTCGCTGACGTAGGGGGCGAACATGCCGAGGTTGTAGTCCGAGCGGATCAGCGTGGTGGTGGCGTGGAAGCCCAGCCAGGGCTTGCCTTCCATCGGATGATCGCCGGCCTGGGTCAGGACCGCGTCGAGCACGACTTCCTTGGTCACGCCGTTCAGCGTCAGGTCGCCGGTGATCAGGCCGGTGTCGTCTCCGGTCACTTCGATGGATTTCGAGGTGAAGGAGACGGTCTTGTCATCCGACGCGCCGAAGAAGTCGTCGCTCATGAAGTGCTCGTAGCGACCTTCCCAGCCGGTGAGCATGGTGGTCACATCCCAGGAGGTCGTGACGCTGGACGCCGCCGGGTCTTCCGCGTCGTACTGGATTTCACCTTCGAAGCCGCCGAACATGCCGTAGCCGGTCGAGAAGCCGAGGTGGTTGTAGGAGAAGACGATCTGCGTGTGGCTGGCGTCGAAGACATAGGTCTCGGGCGCGGCGACGGCGGCGATCGGGGCGAGCGCGACGGCGCTGGCAAGGAGGAGGGTTTTCATGTCGGATATCTCCGGGAGGATGCGTTGCGATGCCCGACCATGTCGTCATTCGCCGCGCCGCGGCAATCCGGCCTGCCTCCACAGGGTCTGTGGAAAATCGAACAGTTGCACTCGCAGCCCGCGCACAGGTCGGAAGACGACCCCCGAAAACCGCCCTCTCCGCCCCCCGAGGCACCTGCACGAAAACCAAAAGGCCCGGGAAGCCCCGAGCCTTTCGTGTTCGCCTGGGCGTCCGTATCATCGTCCGGGCTACCCGCCCTGCACCTCGCCCGCCTGAACGCCCCCTAGCGCCGCTCGGCACAGACCAGCACTGCGCTCACCCCGCTGAGCAGCAGGAGCAGCGAGAGCATCAACCGCCCAAGCGACAGCCCGTGCTCGGCCTCTGGTACCAGCCAGAGGGCGAACGCCGAGAGCGCCAGTGCAAATCCGACGAACTGGCCACCGAGCCGGAGCAGATGGGCCGTAGCCTCCCCTTCGGGTGTATGAAAACTGCCCAAGGACATTGCGCCAAACTCCTTCACTCGTCACGCCGTTCCGCCCCCAGAACTGACGCCCAATCGCGACAGGATTGGGGCAATTCCGCGAAGCGGTTCCGGCCATTTTCAGCTCTGCCGCAAGGTTATCCGGCCAAAGTCTTGAGAAACCATTAATCAGGCCGCCAGCCCCCGATCGAGGCTTGTATCCGCGGGCTGAGAGTGTATAGAGCACCATCCCTCTGCAAGATGATGTGAACCGCGCAGACTCTCGTGGGCAGGAGCGGAGTGGATCGCCTGCCCTATGAAATGCGCCCGGATAGAAATGGAGCACACATGCCGCTTTATGAGCATGTTTTCATTGCGCGTCAGGACCTTTCCAACGCGCAGGCTGAAGGTCTCGTCGAACATTTCGGCACCGTCCTGTCGGACAACGGCGGCAAGGTCGTCGAATCCGAGTACTGGGGCGTGAAGACCATGGCCTACAAGATCAACAAGAACCGCAAGGGCCACTACGCCTTCCTCAAGACCGATGCACCCGCATCGGCCGTGCAGGAAATGGAGCGTCTGATGCGCCTGCATGACGACGTCATGCGCGTTCTGACGATCAAGGTCGAAGAGCATGCCGAGGGCCCCTCGGTGCAGATGCAGAAGCGCGACGAGCGCGAGGGCCGCGGCGAACGCCGTCCCCGCAACTGATCTGAACGAGAGGAGCTAAAACCATGGCTGCAAAACCGTTTTTCCGCCGCCGCAAGGTCTGCCCCTTCTCGGGCGACAATGCACCCAAGATCGACTACAAGGACACCCGTCTGCTGCAGCGCTACATCTCCGAGCGCGGCAAGATCGTCCCGTCCCGCATCACCGCAGTGTCGGCAAAGAAGCAGCGTGAACTGGCCCGTGCCATCAAGCGCGCCCGCTTCCTCGCCCTGCTGCCCTACGTCGTGAAATAAGGAGAGAGACCCATGCAAGTCATTCTTCTGGAGCGCGTGGCCAAGCTCGGCCAGATGGGCGATGTCGTCGACGTCAAACCCGGCTATGCCCGCAACTACCTGCTGCTGCAGGGCAAGGCGCTGACCGCCTCGAAAGAGAACATCGCCTCCTTCGAAGCACAGAAAGCCCAGCTCGAGGCCCGCAACCTCGAGTCGAAGCAAGAAGCAGAAGCGCTCGGCGCGAAGCTCGACGGCCAGCAGTTCGTCGTGATTCGCCAGGCGTCGGACGGCGGCAACCTCTACGGCTCGGTCACCACCCGTGACGCCGCAGATGTCGCCACCGCCGAAGGCTTCTCGCTGGACCGCAAGCAGGTGGTCATCCGCCTGCCGATCAAGGAACTCGGCGTGCACGAAGTCGAGGTGCACCTGCACCCCGAGGTGATGGTCACCATCAACCTCAACGTCGCACGTTCGCCCGAAGAGGCAGAGCTCCAGGCATCGGGCAAGTCGATCCAGGAACTCGCCGCCGAGGAAGAGGCCCAGGCCGAATTCGAGATCTCGGAACTCTTCGACGATCTCGGCAGCGCCGCCTCCGACGAAGACGAAGCCGCTCCGGCATCGGACGACGAAGAGGCCTGATCCACTTTCGGATCACCGCTTTGAGAACAGAAAGCCGCGCCGGTCCTTCCGGCGCGGCTTTTCCTTTTCCCAGATCGCAGCGGGCTCAGCCCATGCTGGTCTTGTCGTGGCGCATCCCGGCGCGGCGCTGGTCGTCGCGCCAGCTCCAGAGCGCCGCAGCGCCCCAGATCAGGCAGTAGAGCAGTCCGGCGGCCAGAACCAAGCCGCCATGGATCGGCCCCACGCCCGCGCGCGCCACGAAGTCCGCGGCCGAGGTCAGCGGCTCGGGGTGGACCAGCAGCTTGCCGATGTAGGCGATGCTCTGGATCAGCAGGATCCACACGTAATTGCGGCGGATCCTCCGGCCGATCGCCACCCAGACCGAGACATGGTAGCGCGGCTTCCAGTAGTCCTGCGCCAGCACCTCCTGCCAGCCCTCCTCCATGTGCAGGTCGCCGTCATGCAGCATGGGGGCGAAGAAATGCGTCTCCATCCAGCGGCAGCGCGCGCGCCAGACGTTGAAGTAGCGGTAGCGCCGCGCCTCGAGCATCAGGAAGAAGAGGATGAGGATCCCGACGAGGATCAGCGGCAGCGGCGAGGCGGCGGGCGAGCTGTAGGAGATCGAGAGCGCGATGCCGAGGGTGACCACCGCCCAGTTCGTCGTGGTGTCGAGCCGGGTACGCCAGATCGTCGAGCGGTAGACCTCGCCGCGGTAGAGATGTGCCAGCGCCCCGATCTCGGATGCATCCAGCACCTTGCGGCGCGCGTCGCCTGCGTGCGTTGACTCCATCGGGCGCCCTCCCTGCACTCAGGATCACACGCAAGCGCGCGCGGCGGCAAGGAAAATCCCCGCCGCAGCTGCAGCCTCGCCAGCGCCCCACCATGCCGCACATGCAAAAGGGCCGCCCGGAGGGCGGCCCTTCGTTCCGGCGATGAGGCGCGGAATTACTCTTCGTCGAGCGCTTCGACGGCCTTCATGAGGTCGTCCTTGGAGACCTCTTTCTCGGTCACGGTCGCGCCTGCGGCGATGTGGTCGATGACCTTGTCTTCGAAGATCGGCGCGCGCAGCTGCTGCTGCATCTGGGCGTTCTGGCGCACGAAGTCGAAGAAGGCACGTTCCTGGCCCGGGTACTGACGCGCCTGCATCATGATCGCCTGGGTCATCTCCTGGTCGGTCACCTCGACCTCGGCTTTCTGGCCGATCTCGGCGAGCAGCAGGCCAAGGCGCACGCGGCGCTCGGCAAGCTTGTTGTGCTCGTCGGTGGGCTCGATCTCGCCGTGGTTGTGGCCGTGATCGTCCGGGTGCTCTTCGTGGTAGAGCTGGTGCGCGATCTGCTTGGCTTCGGCTTCAACGAGGCTCGGCGGCAGCTCGAAGCTGACTTCCTTGTCGAGGGCGTCGAGCATGGCGCGCTTCAGCACCTGGCGCGATGCACCGGCGTATTCTGCTTCGAGACGCTCACGGATCTGGCCCTTCAGCGACTCGAGGTCCTCTGCGCCGAACTTCTTGGCCAGCTCGTCGTCGATCTCGGCAGCAACCGGCTCCTTGACGGCCTTGACGGTCACGTCGAAGACGGCGGCTTTGCCGGCGAGGTGCTCTGCACCGTATTCTTCCGGGAAGGTGACCTCCACGGCCTTTTCTTCCTCGACTTTCAGGCCGACCAGCTGCTCTTCGAAGCCGGGGATGAAGGAGCCGGAGCCGAGCAGCAGCGGGTAGTCTTCCGCCGAGCCGCCCTCGAAGGCTTCACCGTCGACCTTGCCGACGAAGTCGATGACGATCTGGTCGCCGTCTTTCGCCTTGGAGCCCTTGCGGCGGTCCTTGAAGTCCTGCGCGTTCTCGGCGAGCTGCGACAGCGCCTCGTCGACGGCGGCGTCATCGGCCTTCACCACGAGCTTCTCGAGCGACAGTTTCGACGCGTCGATTTCCGGAACTTCCGGCAGCTTCTCGTAGCTCATCTCGACGGCGACGTCGTCGCCCTCTTTCCAGTCGTCGTTGGTCATCTTGACCTGCGGCTGGAGCGCCGGGCGGTCGCCGGTCTTCTCGAAGTGCTCGTTCATCGCAGCATCGATGGCTTCCTGCATGCTTTCGCCCAGCACGCGCTGGCCGAACTGCTTCTTCAGCAGCGGCATGGGGACCTTGCCCTTGCGGAAGCCCTTCATCTCGATTTCCGGCTGCGCCTCGACGAGCTTTTCGTTCACCTTCGCATCGAGCTCTTCCGCGGTGAGGATGAGTTCGTAGGCGCGCTTCAGACCTTCGTTCAGCGTCTCGTTGACCTGCATGCCAATTCCCTTGTGGTCGTGATGCGAGGGCACGGAATCCGGCCCACCGCGAAATTCGAATTTGCGGTCTTCTATGCGTCCCGGAGGGCCCTTGCAAGGCGGAAACGCTCTTGTATGGCGGGCCATGGCGCCCCGAAGCGCACAAACCGCCGATTTCCTCCGGAAGCGGCCCGGGACCGGTGCCGCGCCCTGCCCCGATGCCGCGCTGCGGCACCGCGCCGCCATGCGTATTTGGAAAGAGAAGAAGCCCCGGGCGCTCTCTCTGCCCCTTCTTCTCTTTCCAAATACGCACTCGGAACCCGCCATTTGCCGCGCGCTGGGACCTGCGCGAGGCGGCAAAGACAAAGGCCCCGCCATCTCTGGCGGGGCCCCGTGTCTGTCGGTCGATCAAGCGGCTCAGCTGATCTTGTTCAGCAGTTCGCCGATCGACTGTTTCGCGTCACCGTAGTACATCCGCGTGTTGTCCTTGTAGAACAGCGGGTTCTCGATGCCCGAATAGCCGGTGCCCTGGCCGCGCTTGGAGACGAAGACCTGCTTGGCCTTCCACACTTCCAGAACCGGCATGCCGGCGATGGGCGAGTTGGGGTCTTCCTGCGCCGCGGGGTTCACGATGTCGTTCGAGCCGATGACGATGACCACATCGGTCTCGGGGAAGTCCTCGTTGATCTCGTCCATTTCCAGAACGATGTCGTAAGGCACCTTCGCCTCGGCCAGCAGCACGTTCATGTGGCCCGGCAGGCGGCCCGCCACGGGGTGGATGGCGAAACGCACCTCCTTGCCCTTGGCGCGCAGCTTGCGCGTCAGTTCCGCGACGTTCTGCTGCGCCTGTGCCACCGCCATGCCGTAGCCCGGCACGATGATGACGCTGTCGGCTTCCTCGAGCGCCGAGGCCACGCCGTCGACATCGATCGCAACCTGCTCGCCCTCGACCTCCATGGCCGGACCCGAGGTGCCGCCGAAGCCGCCGAGGATCACCGACACGAAGCTGCGGTTCATCGCCTTGCACATGATGTAGCTCAGGATCGCACCCGAGGAGCCCACCAGCGCACCGACGACGATCAGCAGGTCGTTCGACAGCGAGAAGCCGATGGCCGCCGCGGCCCAGCCCGAGTAGCTGTTCAGCATCGAGACCACCACCGGCATGTCGGCGCCGCCGATGCCCATGATCAGGTGGTAGCCGATGAAGAGCGCGCAGAGCGTCATGATCAGCACCGGGAAGAGCCCGCCGGTGTTCATGTACCAGATCAGGCAGATCACCGAGAGCGCCGCGGCGCCCGCGTTCAGGATGTGCCCGCCGGGCAGTTTCTCGGCCTTCGAGGACACCTTGCCCGCCAGCTTGCCGTAGGCGATCACCGAGCCGGTGAAGGTCACCGCGCCGATGAAGATGCCCAGGAAAAGCTCGACCTGCAGGATGCTGAGCTCGACCGGCGCCTTGTGGGCGACCAGCTCGGCGAAGGTGCCATGCACCGCCTCACCGGCAGCGCGCGCCTTCTCGACGCTGCGCATGGTGAGATGCGCGTTGAAGCCGACGAAGACCGCCGCGAGGCCCACCAGCGAGTGCATGGCGGCGACCAGCTGCGGCATCTCGGTCATCTCGACCTTCTTGGCCACATAGGTGCCGATGATGCCCCCCGCCGCGATCAGGATGACCGACAGCAGCCAGAGCCCCGAGCCCGGGCCGATCAGCGTGGCGAAGACCGCGAGGCCCATGCCGACGATGCCGTACCACACGGCGCGCTTGGCGCTTTCCTGCCCCGAGAGGCCGCCGAGCGACAGGATGAACAGAACGGCCGCGACCACATAGGCCGCCGTCGTGAATCCGAATTCCATAGTCCCCACCTCTCCTTACGATTTCTGGAACATGGCGAGCATGCGCCGTGTCACGAGGAAGCCGCCGAAGATGTTGATCCCGGCCATGAAAACCGAGAGCGCGGCAAGGATGATCACCAGCCAGTTGCCCGAGCCGATCTGCATCAGCGCGCCAAGGATGATGATCGAGGAGATGGCGTTGGTGACGGCCATCAGCGGGGTATGCAGCGAATGCGAGACGTTCCAGATCACCTGGAAGCCGACGAAGACCGAGAGCACGAAGACGATGAAGTGCTGCATGAAGCTGGCGGGGGCGACAAGGCCCACGGCAAGCAGCAGCACCGCGCCGACACCCAGCAGGGTCACCTGCTGTTTCGTCTGCGCCTTGAAGGCGGCGACTTCCTGCGCGCGCTTCTGCTCCGGCGTCAGCTCGGGGGTCTTTTCCTTCGGCTTCTGCGCCGCGATCGCCTTGGTCTTCGGCGGCGGCGGCGGGAAGGTGACATCCTTGGCATGCGCGATGGTCGCGCCGCGGATCACGTCGTCGTCCATGTTGTGCACGACCGTGCCATCGGTCTTGCCGGGGGTCAGGTCGGACATCATGTGCCGGATGTTGGTGGCGTAGAGCGCCGAGCTCTGCGTCGCCATGCGGCTGGGGAAGTCGGTGTAGCCGATAATTGTCACGCCGTTGTCGGTGACGATCTTCTGGTCCATCACCGTCAGCTTGCAGTTGCCGCCGCGCTCTGCCGCGAGGTCGACGATCACCGAGCCGGGCTTCATCGCCTTCACCATGTCCTCGGTCCAGAGCTCGGGGGCTTCCCGGTTCGGAATGAGGGCGGTGGTGATGACGATGTCCATCTCGGGGGCAAGTTCACGGAACTTGGCGAGCTGGGCTTCGCGGAACTCGGGACTGGAAACCGAGGCGTAGCCGCCGGACGAGGCACCGTCGGCCTGCTCCTCCTCGAAGTCGAGGTAGACGAACTGGGCACCCATGGATTCGACCTGCTCTGCCACTTCCGGGCGCACGTCGAAGGCATAGGTGATCGCGCCGAGCGAGGTCGAGGTGCCGATGGCCGCAAGACCGGCCACGCCGGCGCCGACGATCAGCACCTTGGCGGGCGGCACCTTGCCTGCGGCGGTCACCTGGCCGGTGAAGAAGCGGCCGAAGTTGTTGCCGGCCTCGATCACCGCGCGGTAGCCGGCGATATTGGCCATGGACGACAGCGCGTCCATCTTCTGCGCGCGCGAGATCCGCGGCACCATGTCCATCGCGATCACGCTGGCGCCGAGATCGGCGGCCTGCTTCATCAGCGCCTCGTTCGAGGCGGGGTAGAAGAAGGAGATCAGCAGTTTCTCGGGCGTCAGATGCGCCACTTCCTCTTCGCTCGGCGGGCGCACCTTCGCAATGATGTCCGCCTGCGCCCAAAGGGCCGCAGCATCCGCCACCACGGTCACGCCTGCGGCCTCATAGGCCGCGTCGGCAAAGCCTGCCTTCGCGCCGGCGCCTGACTGGATCAGGCAATCATATCCCAGCTTCTGCAGTTGCAGCGCCGAGTCCGGGGTCATGGCGACGCGCGCCTCTCCCTCGAAAATCTCTGTCGGCGTTCCGATCTTCACGTAATTCGTCCCCCTTTTAGGCCGAGTATCCGACCCTTCATGGTCTCTTGTTTGGTGTTCGGTTGACGTATGGTCTACCTGCGAGGCGCCATGCTCACAACCGGAACGACCCGGTTAAACACATGGCGAAGAAAATTCAAAGCCACCTTCTAGTTTGTGTCTCATACTTGCGGAATGACGCAACAAACTTTCGCCGCAAGCGCGCCTCCTCGGGTTCGATGAAGCGCTTTTCGAGCAGCCAGACGTAGATCGGCAGCAAGACAAGCGACGGCACCGCATCCCAGAAGAGGATGAACCCGGCCAGAATCATCACGTCTCCCAGGTAGATGGGATTGCGCGACAGGCGGAACACACCCGAGGTGACGAGGCTGTCCGGCTCCTCGTGCGGCATGAAGGTGGTGCGCGCGCGCCGCATTTCCACCAGCGCCAGCACCGCCATCAGCACGCCGCCGCCCACCAGAAGCCCGCCCAGAAGGTCCGCCCAGACCGGACCGAAGCCCAGCCCCAGCGGCAGCGCGCTCTTCTGCATCCAGGCAAGGCACAGGCAGGCCAGAAGCCAGAGCGGCGGCAGATCGAATTTCCTGAACATCCTGTCTCGCCTCCTGTGCTTCGGCTTGTCCAACTCGCGGGTCCGATAGGGCTTTTCGATGTCTAGCGCGGCGTTGCCGCCACGTCGCGCGGGCGATATGCCGCAGCCCGATCTTGCCTCCCCCGCAAATCCCGGCCACTTTCCCCGCCGACACTCAAGGGGCCAAAGGAGGCACCGCGCGGACATCCGGTCTCCCGGCCCGCGGCGGAGACCGGCCCCGCATTGCAGGAGGCGCATCTTGACCACCCCTACAGGCTCCATCTTCGACTGGACCAAGGAGCAGTTCCACCTTCCCCTCGGGATGATCTACCTCGACGGCAATTCGCTGGGCCCGCTGCCCAAGGCGACACCGGCCCGCATCCAGAAGATGCTCACCGAGGAATGGGGCGAGCACCTGATCACCGGCTGGAACGCCTGCAGCTGGATGGAAATGCCGACCCGCCTCGGCGACCGCATCGGCCGGCTGATCGGCGCCGAGACCGGGCACACGGTGGTTGGCGACACGCTGTCGATCAAGGTCTTCCAGGCGCTGGCCGCCGCCGTGGCGCTGAACCCCGGCCGCAAGGTGATCCTGTCGGACACCGGCAACTTCCCCTCCGACCTCTACATGGCCGAGGGGCTGATCGAACTGCTGGGCGAGGACTACGAGCTGCGCCTCGCCGAGCCGCACCGCCTCGAGGAGGAGATCACCGAAGAGGTCGCCGTGCTGCTGGTGACCGAGGTCGACTACCGCACCGGCCGCCGCCACGACGTCGCCGCGCTCACCGCCAAAGCGCATGAGATGGGTGCGCTGGCGATCTGGGATCTCGCGCATTCGGCGGGCGCGGTGCCGGTCGACGTGGCCGGCGGCAAGGCCGACTTCGCCGTCGGCTGCACCTACAAGTACCTCAACGCCGGCCCCGGCGCGCCCGCCTTCATCTACGTGGCCCCGCGCCATGCCGAACATGCCGAACCCGCGCTCTCGGGCTGGCTGGGCCATGACACGCCCTTCGCCTTCGAGCGCAGCTACCGCCCCGCCCCCGGCATCGAGCGGATGCGCGTCGGCACGCCGCCGGTGATCCAGATGGCAGCGCTCGATGCGGCGCTCGACGTCTGGGACAGGCTGGATATGGCGGAGGTCCGCAAGCGCTCGCTGGCGCTGACCGGGCTGATGATCGAAGAGGTCGAGACCCACTGCCCGGGCCTGAAGCTGGCCACCCCGCGCGACACCGACCTGCGCGGCAGCCAGGTCAGCTTCCGCTTCGAGCATGGCTACGCGGCGATGCAGGCGCTGATCGACCAGGGCGTGATCGGCGATTTCCGCGCGCCGGACATCATGCGCTTCGGCATCACCCCGCTCTACATCGGCGAGGACGAGGTGCGCGAGGCGGTCGAGATCCTCGCCCGCATCCTGCGCGGCGCGCTCTGGGATCAGCCCAAGTACCAGCAGCGCAAGCGGGTCACCTGATCAGGCCGAGGCGACCCGGGGGGGCCTGGTGCCCCTCGGCCCCGCCCGCCCAGGCCCGCACCGCGTCGCCGAAGGCGGTGAACAGCGGCCGCGAGACCGGATCGTTGGCGGCATCCCACTCGGGGTGCCACTGAACCGCCATGGTGAAGCCCGGAGCGCCCTTGACGTAGAGCGCCTCGGGCGTGCCGTCGGGGGCATGGCCCTCGATCACGATGCGCGCGCCGGGGCGATTGATTCCCTGCCCGTGCAGCGTGTTGGTCATCACCTCGGTCGCCCCGAAGAGGCGATGGAACCGCCCGCCCGACGTCAGCGTCACCTTGTGGCGCAGGGCAAATTTTTCCTCGAGCGTGCCATCGGGCGGCATCCGGTGGTTCATCCGCCCCGGCAGATCACGGATCTCGGGATAAAGCGTGCCGCCCATGGCCACGTTGACCTCCTGGAAACCCCGGCAGATACCGAGGAACGGCTGGCCGCGCTCGACGCAGGCCCGCACAAGCGGCAGCACGATGGCGTCGCGGGCGCGATCGAAGGCGCCATGCGCCTCGGTCGGCTCCTCGCCGTATTCCTCGGGGTGCACGTTGGGCCGCCCGCCGGTGAGCAGGAAGCCGTCGCAGGTCTCCATCAGCTCCTCGACCGAGACAAACCGAGGGTCCGCCGCGATCAGCATCGGCAGGCAGCCCGAGACGCAGGACACGGCCTCGGTGTTCATCACCCCACCCGCATGGGCAGGATAGGTCTCGTTGATCAGGTGCTGATTGCCGATGATGCCGACGACGGGACGGGTCATTTGCATGCCTCTCCTTGCCTGTTTGGGCCTGTTTAGGTCAAACATAAGGCACGGAGAGGCACTTAGAAAGGTGGCTCAGATGAGCGCGGTCAGCCCCACCGCCTCGATGCCCGCTTTTGCGGCAGCGGCATCATTGTCCGAGCTGTCACCCGTGACCCCCACGGCGCCCAGCGTGCGGCCCTTGGCATCCTTGACCAGCACGCCGCCCGGCACCGGGATCAGCTTGCCGCCGAAGGCGCCGTTGGCGGCGGCGATGAAATAGGCCTGGCTCTCGGCCCGCGCCATCTGCGCCGAGCCCGGCATGCCCAGCATGACCGCGCCATAGGCCTTGCCGAAGGCGATCTCGAAGCGGCCCGGCGCGGCGCCGTCCTGCCGCTCGAAAGCCTGTACGTGGCCGCCCTCGTCCAGCACCACCACCGACAGCGGCGCCATGCCCGCCTCTTTCCCGGCCTCGAGCGCCTTGCGGATGATCGTCCGCGCCCGGCTCAGCGAAATTCCAGCCATCGTCTCTCTCCCTCACCTTCGGCAGACGCGCGGCGCCCGCCCTTTCTTCTAGGTTCAAATATCCTCGGGGGAGCGCGAGGGGGCAGACAGCCCCCTCGCTCCGGCGCATCTCACTGGCGCCGGGCCCCGATCAGGCGGCGCTCAGCCCGCCTTCAGCTCCAGCCGCCGCTTGTGCAGCACCGGCTCGGTGTAGCCCGAGGGCTGCACCCGGCCTTCGAACACCAGGTCGCAGGCGGCCTTGTAGGCCACGCTGTCGAAGCCCGGCGCCATCGGGGTATAGGCGGCATCCCCGGCGTTCTGGCGGTCCACCACTGCGGCCATCTTCTCCATCACGCCGCGCACTTCCTCGGCAGAGACCACGCCATGATGCAGCCAGTTGGCCAGATGCTGCGAGGAGATCCGGCAGGTCGCGCGGTCCTCCATCAGCCCGACGTCGTGGATGTCCGGCACCTTCGAGCAGCCGACGCCCTGGTCGACCCAGCGCACCACGTAGCCGAGAATGCCCTGCGCGTTGTTCTCGATCTCCTCGCGGATTTCCTCGTCGGACCAGTTGGCCCCGGCGGCGACCGGGATGGTCAGAAGATCCTCGAGCGTGCCGCGCGGCCCGCCTGCGGCGATCTCCGCCTGGCGCGCCAGCACGTCGACCATGTGGTAGTGCAGCGCGTGCAGCGTGGCGGCGGTGGGCGACGGCACCCAGGCGCAGTTGGCGCCCGCCTTGGGGTGGCCGATCTTCGCCTCGAGCATCGCTTCCATCAGGTCGGGCATCGCCCACATGCCCTTGCCGATCTGCGCCTTGCCGCGCAGCCCGCAGGCGAGGCCGATGTCGACGTTGCGATCCTCGTAGGCGGCGATCCACTTGGTGCCCTTGATATCACCCTTGCGCAGCATCGGGCCCGCTTCCATCGCCGTGTGCATCTCGTCGCCGGTGCGGTCGAGGAAGCCGGTGTTGATGAAGGCGACGCGGTTCTTGGCGGCGCGGATGCACTCCTTGAGGTTGGCCGAGGTACGGCGCTCCTCGTCCATGATGCCAAGCTTCACGGTGTATTGCGGCAGGCCGAGCGATTTCTCGACGAAGCTGAAGATCTCGTCGGCAAAACCCACTTCTTCCGGCCCGTGCATCTTCGGCTTGACCACGTAGACCGAGCCCTTCACCGAGTTGCGCGGGCCGGTGTCCTTGGCGAGGTCATGCTTGGCGATGAGCGTGGTGATCATCGCATCCATCAGCCCCTCGAAGATCTCCGAGCCGTCCTTCAGCAGGATCGCCGGGTTGGTCATCAGGTGGCCGACGTTGCGCACCAGCATGAGCGCCCGGCCCTTCAGCACCAGTTCCGAGCCGTCCGGCGCGGTGTAGCTCCGGTCGGCGTTGAGCGTGCGAGTGACCTGCTTGCCGCCCTTCTCGAAGGTGTCCGCCAGATCGCCCTTCATCAGGCCCAGCCAGTTGGTGTAGGCCAGCGCCTTGTCCTCGCCGTCGACGCAGGCGACCGAGTCCTCGCAATCCATGATCGCCGAGACCGCGGACTCCATCAGCACGTCGGCGAGGCCCGAGGCGTCGTCCTTGCCGATAAAATGCGTGCGGTCGATGACCAGCTCGACGTGCAGCGCGTTGTTGACCAGCAGCACCGCTTCCGGCGAGGCAGCCTCGCCACGGTAGCCGGCGAATTGCTCGGGCTTGGCAAGCGGCTTGCCACCCACCAGCAGAGCGCCGCCCTCGACGGCGTAGCCCGCCGCCTCGGCGTGGCTGCCGCCCGCGACCGGGAAGTTCTCGTCGAGGAAGGCCTTGGCCTTGGCCACCACCTCTTTGCCGCGCGCCGCGTCGAAGCCGCCCTTCGGTGGCAGCGAGCCCATGGCGTCGGTGCCGTAGAAGGCGTCATAGAGAGAGCCCCAGCGGGCGTTGGCGGCGTTCAGTGCGTAACGGGCATTGGTGATCGGCACCACCAGCTGCGGGCCGGGCACCGAGGCAAACTCGGGGTCGGTGTTCTCGGTCTCGATTTCGAAGTCCGGCCCCTCGGGCAGCAGGTAGCCGATCTCTTCGAGGAAGGCGGTGTAGCTCTGCAGGTCGGGCACGCCGGGGTTGGCCTTGTGCCAGGCGTCAAGCTTCTCCTGCAGCGCGTCGCGCTTGGCCAGCAGCGCCGCATTGCGCGGCCCGAACTCATGCGCCAGCTGCGACAGGGCCGCCCAGAAGGCATCCGCTTCCACGCCGGAGCCCGGCAGGGCCTTTTCCTCGACGAATGTGCAGAGCACCGGGTCGATCTGCAGGCCGTGGCGATCGATGCGGGCAGACGTGCTGGCAGTCATGGGAACTCCTCCTTCGGAATCTTGATCATGTCACGTTTAGGAAACAAGTTTCCGATAGGCAACAAGCGTGGTCAAAAAAATCTAACCAAAATGCGCCGCTCGCCATTCACTGAGCCGATTGCCCACCCCTTGCCGTTTCCCGTGGCGCGTTTCCCTCGGCGCAAATGATAGGCGCGGGCCGGAGCAGACGCCAAGCCCGTGGCGTCGAATGGACGCTGCCCGAAACGGCAAAGGGGCGCACGCTTGCCGCGTGCGCCCCTTCTTTCATCTCTCCGGCGAGGTCCCGCTGCCCTCAGGCGGCGCGCTCCTCGGCCTGCTGCAGCGCCCAGAGCTGGGCGTAGCGCCCGGCGCGGGCGAGCAGAGCCTCGTGGGTGCCCTCCTCGACGACCTCGCCCTTCTCCAGCACCACGATCCGGTCGGCGTCGGCGATGGTCGACAGGCGGTGCGCGATGGTCAGCACGGTGCGCCCCTCGCCCGCGCGGCGCAGCGCGCTCTGGATCGAGGCCTCGGTCTCGGTGTCGAGCGCCGAGGTCGCCTCGTCGAGCAGCAGGATCGGCGGATCCTTGAGCAGCGTGCGGGCAATGCCGACGCGCTGCTTCTCGCCGCCCGAGAGCTTCAGCCCACGCTCGCCCACCATGGTCTCGTAGCCCTCGGGGAGCGAGCTGATGAACTCGTGGATTTGCGCCGATTTCGCCGCGGCGATGACCTCTGCCTCGGTGGCGTTGTCCTTGCCGTAGGCGATGTTGTAGCGGATCGTGTCGTTGAACAGCACGGTGTCCTGCGGCACGACGCCGATGGCGCCATGCAGGCTGTCCTGCGTCACGTCGCGCAGGTCCTGCCCGTCGATGCGGATCGCCCCGCCCGAGACGTCGTAGAAGCGGAACATCAGCCGCCCGATGGTGGACTTGCCCGAGCCCGAGGGTCCGACCAGCGCCACGCTCTCGCCCGCGCCGACGCTGAGCGAGATGCCCTTGAGGATCTCCCGCTCGCGGTCGTAGCCGAAACGCACCTTGTCGAACTCCACCGCGCCGCCACGAACGGACAGCGCCGGCGCGCCGGGCTTGTCCGAGACCTCGGCGGGCTGGTCGAGCAGGTCGAACATCTGCCCCATGTCGACGAGGCTCTGGCGGATCTCGCGGTAGACCGTGCCGAGGAAGTTCAGCGGCATGGTGATCTGGATCATGTAGGCGTTGACCATGACGAAATCGCCCACGGTCAGGCTGCCGTTCTGCACGCCGATCGCCGCCATCACCATGACCGCCACCAGCCCCAGGTTGATGATCAGCGCCTGGCCGAAGTTCAGCATGGCGAGCGAGGTCGCGGTCTTCACCGCGGCGTCCTCGTAGCCCTCCATGGCATGGTCATAGCGCGCCGCTTCGCGGCCCTCGGCGTTGAAGTATTTCACTGTCTCGAAGTTGAGCAGGCTGTCGATGGCCTTCTGGTTGGCGTCGGTGTCCTGCGCGTTCATCTTGCGGCGCAGGCGCACGCGCCATTCGGTCACCGCGAAGGTGAACCAGACGTAAAGCGCGATGGTCACGGCGACGACCGCCAGATACCAGACGTCGAAGAGCCAGAAGAGCACGATGCCCACGAGCAGCAGCTCGAGCACCAGCGGGCCGACCGAGAACAGCATGAAGCGCAGCAGGAAGTCGACGCCCTTCACCCCGCGCTCGATGATCCGGCTCAGCCCGCCGGTCTTGCGGGTGATGTGATAGCGCAGCGAAAGCTTGTGGATGTGGGTGAAGGTCTCGAGCGCCAGCTTGCGCAGCGCCCGTTGGCCCACCTTGGCGAAGATGCCGTCCCGCGCCTGCTGGAAAGCGGCGTTGAGAATGCGCGCCATGCCATAGGCCAGCGTCAGCCCGACCGCGCCCAGAAGCAGCGTCGGGGTCTCGCCACCCAGCCTGTCCACCGCCTGCTTGTAGAGCATCGGCGTGCCGACCGCGATCAACTTGGCGGCGACCAGCATCAGAAGCGAGATCACCACGCGGCGCTTCACCCACGCCTCACCCTCGGGCCAGAGGTAGGGGGCGACACGGCGCATGGTGCGCAGGGCTGAGCGGCGCTCTGCGTCTTCGATGGCGGTCTGATCGGTCTCGGGAGGCATGGCTCGGCTCTCTTGGCTTGGCGGAGCATGCCCTTATCGCGGCCACCGCCCGAAAGCCAGAGGACCGAAGCGCACAGGGGCCTGTGCGCTTCGGGTGTGATTTCGATGGCAGCGCCGGAAAACCCTGTCAGGACGCCCGATCCCCGGCGCCCCGGTGCCGGGGTCAGAGGCCGGGATCACTCGGGAAAGGCGAAGATCTGGCCCGGGTAGATCAGGTCGGGATCGCGGATCTGCGTCTTGTTGGCCTCGAAGAGCCGCACGTAGGCCATGCCGTCGCCGTAGCGCTCGCGGGCGATGGCCCAAAGCGTGTTGCCCGGCTGCACCGTCACCGCAGTGATCTCCTCGGCGCCCGGCAGCTCGGCGGCTGCGGCGGCGAGCTTCTCGGGCGGCTCGCGGCGGAAAGGGCTCTCGGCGCGGGCCGAGACCTTGCCATCACCGCCGATCTGGTCGACGCGCAGCGTGTAGGTGCCCGCCGCGATCTGCGGCAGCGCGACCTGCCAGCGACCGTTCGCGGCAACCTGCAGCGTGGTGACCTCGCTATTGTCAAGATAGACGCGCAGGAAAGCCTCGCCACTTCCACGGCCAGAGAGCGCGACACCGCCCTCGGCGTCATAGGTGATCGCGTCGATGGCCACGCCGCCCGGCGCCATGGCCTGCGCGCTCTGCATCACCTCGACGCCGCCGGCGTCCTGCAGAAGCACGGTGGGCGCGGCCTGCTCCTGGCTGGCGCCGCTCCCGGCGGCGGCAAGCTCGCGGCCCTCGCCCGTCTGCGCACCCTCCTCTGCCACCAGCGGCGGCGCGGGCGGGGTGAGGATCACCTCCTGCTCGGACTCGATTTCCTTGCCGTTCCAACGCATCAACAGGCGCAGCACCTGCGGCTCGGTCGCGGCGGGAAGGTCGAAGAAGGCGGCGAAACGCCCATCGCCGCCGACCGGGCTGGAGAGCTCTTCCTTGCCGTCGAGCAGCAGGACGACCTCGCTGCCCGGCTCGGCGCGGCCCGCCACGGTCACGAGACCGCCGGGCTCGGCGCGCACGAGATCGAAGGTCGGCACGGCGGGACTGGCTACGGCATCTGCGCTGGCGGAGGGTGTGTCGGTGTTCGGGGTGTCCTCTGCGGTTGCCTCGCCTTCAGCGGGCGCGACCATCGCGAGTTCTTCCTCGGGGGTATTGGGCTCTGCGCCCTCCGCCTCTGCGGTCTCGGCCGGCGCGGCGGTCTCGGCTTCTCCCTCGGAAACGGATGCAGAAGCCTCCGCGGTCGGCGCGGGCACGGTGGCTGGTGCGTCTGCGGCCGGAGCGCTATCTCCGAGCTTGGCCGCGGCGGGTTGTTCGGTCACCGGTGTCGCCGCCGGGAGGCTCACCTCGGTGGGTTTCAGCCCGATCACCCCGCTCACGTAGAGCGCGCCGACCACTGCCGCCGCACCCACGCCGATCCAGACCCAGAGTTTCTCGTTCATCTTCGATATCCCACACACGGCGCTCCACCCATCCACATGAGCGCGGTTGAGAACCTATAACAATCCCGTTATCACCCGTCAAAACAGCATTTTTTTGGATTATCCACATGACCGCCAGATCTGTCTGCATTTATTGCGGCTCGCGCCACGGTGCTGCATCCAGCTACGCTGCCGATGCCAAATTGCTCGGCACTTCCATTGCACAACAAGGATGGCGACTTGTCTATGGCGCCGGCGACGTCGGGCTGATGGGAGAGGTCGCCCGCGCAGCACAGGAGGTCGGCGGCGAGACTTTCGGCGTGATCCCGACGCACCTTCTGTCTCGCGAGGTAGGCAAGACCGACCTCACCCGTTTCGTGATCACCGAGACCATGCACGAGCGCAAGAAGGTCATGCTGATGAACGCCGACGCGGTGGTGCTGATGCCCGGCGGCGCAGGCAGCCTCGACGAGTTCTTCGAGGCGCTGACTTGGCGCCAGCTTGGTCTGCATGACAAGCCGATCGTGCTGCTCGACACCGAGGGGTTCTGGGGGCCGCTGAAGACGCTGCTCGATCACGTCGTGGCGCAGGGATTCGCCGAGGCCTCGTTGCTGGACTTCGTGCACAGCGCAAGCAGCCCCGAGGGGGTGATGGAGATTCTCTCGCGCGAACTGGCCTGAGGTTCCGCGTTAAGAATGGCCGTCAATTAACTGATAAGAAAATGAAACGCCGCTCGGTAAGAGCGGCGTTTCGTATTCGGTCGAGGGGGCGGATCAGGCTGGCGCGAACTCGGCGCGCAGCAGTTTCTCGATCTTGTCGAGCGGGTGATTGGTCAGTGTCTTGTCCACTTCGGCCACCACCTTGTCGGCCACTTCCTTGTGCAGCTTGGCCCGCAGCTCGCCCAGAGTAGCGGGCGGTGCGACCAGGACGATGCGCTCGAAGCGGCCCTTGTGGGCCAGCTTGTAGAGGATGTCCGCCAGCTCGTCCGCGAAGCGTTCCTTGGCCAGCTCATGCCAGTCCGTGTCGTCGAGCGCCGACTTCTGGCCCGGCCCGCCATCGGCCATTCTGCCCGGCCGATTGGCCGATTGCTCGCGATCCGAGGGGTTCTCCTGCGTCTCGATGCGAACAACGTTCAGGTCGGGATCCTGCGCATCCACGTCGTTGCGCAGGAACAGCGCTTTTTCGCCGTCCGCGACCAGAACCCATGTGCCATTGGTGAGAATCGCCATGATGCTTCCTCCTGTTTCGTTCGGGGACCCAACGTCCGGCGCCGACCGGCGTTCCCTGCGCGCGGCGCGGCGCGCCTCACAGGATATCACGAAACGAAAGCGCCCGGCCCCTCGATGGAGGCCGGGCGCATTGGCCCCGCGAGGGCCGATCCGGATCAGGCTGCGTTCAGAGCGACGCCTGGTAGATCTTCTCGATGTTGCTGCCCAGAAGCGCGTTGAACTCATCGTCCGACTGCTTCTTCGACAGGCCCTCTGCCAGCGCGCGGCTGAAGGAGGCGATCATCTTGGTGTTCTTCGACAGTCGCTCGCAGGCGTCGTCGGTCGAGTATCCGCCCGAGAGCGCCACGACACGCACCACGCGCGGGTGATCGGCGAGACCGTCGTAGAGGCCCGGAACCGAGGGGATGGTCAGCTTGATCATCACATCCTCGCCCTCGGCCAGCGTGTCGAGGTGCTTGGCCAGCGAGGCCTCGAGGATCGCCTCGGCCTCTTCCTTGGTCGCGGAGTGGATGTTCACCTCGGGCTCGAGGATCGGCACCATGCCGGCAGCGATGACCATGCGGCCGATCTCGAACTGCTGCGCCACCACGGCCTCGATCCCTTCGGCATTCGCCTCGTGGATCACCGAACGCTCCTTGGTGCCGAAGATGCCGAATTCCTGCGCGGCCTCGTCGAGGAACTCCGCCAGGCCCGGCATCGGCTTCATCAGCTGCACGCCGTTCGCTTCGTCCTCAAGACCCTTGTCGATCTTCAGGAAGGGCACCACGCCGCGCTTTTCCCACAGGTACTGGGCGGTCGGCAGGCCTTCGATCTCGCCGCGCATGGTGCGCTCGAAGAGGATCGCGCCAAGCACCTTGTCATTGGTGAAGTCGGGCGCGGTGATGATGCGGGTGCGCATCTTGTGGATCTCGCCGTACATTTCGGCTTCGCCGTTGTATTCGCTCTCCTCGACGCCGTACTGCAGCAGCGCCTTGGGAGTCGAGCCGCCGGACTGGTCGAGCGCGGCGATGAAGCCCTTGCCCGATGCCATCTGGTCTTTTTGCTTTGCAAAAACGGCCTTGTCCTGTGCCATGGAGGATCCTCTGTAGATCGTTAAAATCGGTTTACCAAAGGCTTAGACCAAGGCGCGGGGATTGGATAGATCGAAGCGCGCCTTTAACGCTACCATTAGCGCTAGCGGGGCAAGATGCGCAGCCATATGCCGTCGCGCGCACGCACGGTCAGGAAGGCGACCGGCTCCGGGATCCTCTCGGGCACGATCTCGAGCCTCAGGTCCCGTAGGATCAGCGAAAGCAGCAGTACCCCCTCGACCATGGCAAATCCTGCCCCGGTGCAGACCCGCGGCCCCGCGGAAAAGGGCATGTAAGCCTCGCGCGCGCATCGTTTGCCGTTGCCGGTGCCCCAGCGCGCCGGATCAAAGCCGTCGGGATTCTCCCAGAGCCGCTCGTGCCGGTGCTGGTGCCACGGGCTCAGCACCACCTGCGCGCCCTTCGGCACGTCGCGGTCGCGGAAGCGCTCGGGACAGGTGGTCTCGCGCACCATCATCGGCACGGGCGGATAGAGCCGCAGCGCCTCGCGGAAGACGTCGCGCGAGAGGCGCAGCTTGGCGATATCCGCAAAGTCCGGCACGTCGCCGAGCAGCTGCGCCTCCGCGGCGAGCCGCTCCTGCCACTCGGGGTACGCTGCCACCAGCCAGAGAGCCCAGGCCAGCGCCGAGGCCGAGGTTTCATGCCCGGCAAGAAAGAAGATCGCCACCTGGTCGACCATCTCCTCGGTCGAGAAGGTCTCGCCGGTTTGCGGGTCCGCGGTGGTCAGGATCTTGGTCGCAAGATCGTCCGGCGCCCGTCCCGCCACGATCTCGGCCTGCCGCGCGGCGGTCAACTCGGTGATCAGCGCCCGGATGCGTTTCGCCGCGCCCCTGGTGGAGCGCCGATGAAACCTAGGCATCCAGCGCGGCAGCGGCAGGAAGGCTGCAAGATTGAGGATAGGCTGCGTGCGCTGGTAGGCGCGGAACTCGTGGAACACCGCCTGCGCCACGTCGTGCTCAATCGGCAGAGAGAAGAGCGTGCGGAAGATCACGTCGGCGGCGGCGTGGCTGGTGTGTTCCTCGATCTCCACCTCGGCGCCCGCGCCCGCTTCGACCTTCAGCCGCGCCAGCGCCGCCTGCGCCGCCTCCCACATGGCCGGATAAGTCTCCTTCAGCCGCCCGCCCTCGAAGGCCGGGTCGATGATCCGCCGCTGCCGCAGCCACGTCTCGCCATTGCTGAGGAAGACCGAATTGCCGAGCAAGGGCCGCAGCCCCTCGGCGATGCGCCCGGACTTGGGGAAGTCCATGGGGCGGTCCTTGAGCACGGTCTTCACCAGCTCGGGCTGATTGATCATGTAGGAACGGAAGAAGGGCGTGCGAAACTCGGCCATCCAAGCCCGGTAGAGCCGCGCCGGCTGCGCCGACAGGAGGTCCGCCCGGAAGAGCTTCAGGTAGCGCAGCAGCGAGACCCTGTCGGGCCGGGATTTCGGCTTCGGGGGGGATCATGCGGCGCGGCCCGACGCGGGCTCGGTCGAGGTGAAGCGGTTCACCGGCGCCTCCAGCCGGCTGGCCGAGGGTGGACGTTGCGCATAGCGCGCGGCCAGCGTCCGCGGCCCGGCGGTGATGCGGAAATAGTCGTAGTCCAGCGGCGCGTCGAAGGCGCAGAGATATTGGAAATGCAGCCGGAAGAAGCGCCAGCGCAGCGCCTTCCAGCGCGCGGGGCTGAGCGAGCGGGTGAACTGCGCCGAGAAGACGAGCGGCCAGCGCTTGCCCTCGGGTGCCACGCCCGAGACCGCCACCGGATCGCAGAGCGCAAAGGCGCAGCCGTCGCCGGGGGCGGTGACGTCGACCCATGTCAGCTCGGTCCGGGTCGAAAGATAGGCAAGGTCCGCCCGCAGCCGCCATGCCCCGCGCAGGAAGGAGACCATCGGCACCACCTGCCCGAGGCTGAGGAACGCGAGCTTCGGCCCGCCTTTGGGCACCCTGCCCGAGCGGATCAGATCGGCGAGGATCGACACAGCCAGATGCGCTCCCGAGCTGTGGCCGACCACGAGAACTTCGTCGACATCCTCACGCAGCGCCGCCGCGATGGTCTCGCCGAACTGCGCCATGCGCGCCTCGAGCTCCGGCGGATTGGCGCCACTGTGGCGCGCGGAATAGGCGTAGTCGTGCATCAGGTAATAGGCGAAGATCTTGCCGTCCTTGCGCTGGAACCAGCGCAGCAGCGTCCAGACCGCCGCCAGACCCAGCACACCGCCGAGCAACCGTGCCGCGACACCGAGCCATGGCGCGGCCAGCGCCGTCAGCGCATAAACAGCCGATCCAACACCGATCGCCAGCCCCAGTTGCAGCAGCAGCATCCCCACCGGGTAGAGCGCCGCGATCACCGGCCCCTTGCGCAGCTTCATCAGTCGGAAGAGCGCGCCGGTAGAGACGTATTCCCACGCCGTGCGCACCAGTTGCAGGTAGGTTGCCGGGATGGAATTCGACATGCTCGAGCGCACGATATCGGACCAGACCAGCACCTCGACATCCGCGGTGACCTGCGCGCCGTCCATCTCGGCCTCGACATGCCAGCCGTAGGCGCCGCCGCCGGTCTTCGGGCTCAGGGTCAGGCTGTAGCCGGAGATCGCCGCCTGCGCCGCGCCCTCCTTCCGGTAGAGCTCGCGGTAGCGGCGCGGGTGAATGGGGTCGTAGCCGGGGATGTAGACCACCCGCCTGCGCGCCACGCTATCGCTGTCACTCATACCACGGCCCCTGTTCCCCTGCCCGGACGATGCCCGTGGCGGGCGCCAAGGGCAAGACCGTGACGAGACGAGAAGGCGCGGGTGTGGCGCGGGATCAGCCGAGCTGGCCGAGCGCCGGGAAGGTTTCGAGAAGCCAGAAGGAGAAGGCCGAGAAGGCACCGGTCAGAAGCGCGAGGCCGACGACGATGAGCAGCACGCCCATGATCCGCTCGATGGTCTTCATGTGGCGCTTGAGCCGGTTCATCAGCCCCATGGCACGGCTCAGGAAGACCGCCGCCAGCAGGAAGGGCAACCCCAGCCCCAGCGCGTAGACGCCGAGCAGCAGCGTGCCACGCGCGACCGAGGCCTCGGTCGCGGCGAGCGACAGGATCGCGCCGAGTTGCGGGCCGATGCAGGGCGTCCAGCCGAAGGCGAAGGCGAGCCCAAGAAGGTAGGCGCCAAAGGCCGACCCCCCTGCCTCACCCGCATCCAGCCGCGCCTCGCGGTCGAGGAAGGGGATGCGGAAGACATGCAGGAAGTGAAGCCCGAAGACGATCACCACCACGCCCGAGATCCGCGCCAGAAGGATCTGGTTCTGCAGGAAGAAGCTGCCGAGCCAGGAGGCGGTGAAGCCGAGCAGGATGAAGACCGTCGAGAGCCCGAGCACGAAAAAGAGCGCCGCGGTGAAGGCACGCCAGCGGGCGCTGCCGCCGGCCTGCATCTCCTGCAGCGACACGCCCGACATGAAGGCGAGATACGGCGGCACAATGGGCAGAACACAGGGGCTGAGGAACGAGATCACGCCCCCGAAGAGCGCCACGATCATGGCGGGGAGCAGGCTTGCGTCGATGATCTCGATTCCGAACATGCCTTTCGAATAGGCGATCCCGAGGGCCCCGTCACCCGGCGGCGTCTCACGTCTGCGTTCCCCGGCTGAAATGATGTGCCAGCGCCACGCCCCCGCGGCTTGGGATGCAGAGCCGCGGCTCAAAATGGAAAACGCCCCGGCGCTGGGGCCGGGGCGTTCTCTCTAGCTCTGTCAGCGGGGCCTCAGCGGCTCCACCAGCCCTTGCGCTTGGGCTTGGATGCCTCATCCGCCTCGGCGGCGACGGGCTCAGGGGTGCGCTCGGGCTCCGGCTCGACCGGGGCCGCCTCGGCGACGGGCACTTCGGTCAGCTCTTCCGCTGCGGGCTCTTCCGCCACCGGGGCTTCAACCTCGGGTGCGACCGGGGCTTCCGCGACCGGCGCCTCGACGGGGGCTTTGGTCACCTCTGCCGGGGCTGCCACCTCTTCGGCGACCGGTTGTTCAACCGGAGCCTCTGCAGGCGCCTCGGCTTCGACCGGGGCCTCCACCACAACCGGCTCGGGCTGGGCTTCGGCTTCGACCGGCGCCTCTGCCGGGCTGTCCTCGGCGGGGGCCTCGGTCACCTCGGGCTCGGCCTTCTTGCGGCTGCGCGAGCGGCGGGTGCGCTTGGGCTTTTCGGCGGGCGCTTCCTCGGCTGCGGGGGAGTCGCTGACTTCGGCTTCGGCCGGAGCCTTCGCCGGCGCTTCAGCCGCCTCTGCCGGGGCCACTTCGCTCACCGCGTCGGCTTCGGGCTGGGCTTCCGCCTCGGGCTCGGCCTCGCCGCTGCCCTCCTCGTTGCCCTCGTCGTCGGAGCCGGTCTCATCCCCGGTCTCGCCGTTCTGGCCATCCCGGTTCTTCGACCGCGAGCGACGGCGACGGCGGCGGCGCTTCTTGGGCTTGCCGTCGGCATCCTCGTCGCCCGAACCATTCTCGGCGTCGGCTTGGGCGTCTGCCTTGGCTTCGACCTCTGCCTCCGCCTCGATCAGATCTTCGTCCTCGTCTTCCTCGCCGGCGTAATCCTCGTCGACCTGGTCCATCAGCGAGGCGGTCGCCGAAACCACCGGCGCGACCACCTCGGGTACGTTGCGCGTGGCGGTCTTGAACTTCTCCATCGAGAAATCGGGGCTGACGAGATGCAGGTCGCCCTCGATGCGCACGGCCATGCCGTAGCGCGCCTCGATCTGGGCGACGTGCTCACGCTTCTGGTTCATCAGGTAGTTGGCGATGCCGACCGGGCATTTCACCAGAACCTCGCGGGAGCGGCGGCGCACGCCCTCTTCCTCGATCTGGCGCAGGATGTTCAGCGCCATGTTGTCATCCGAGCGGATCAGGCCGGTGCCGTGGCAGGCCGCGCAGGGCTGCGTGGTGGCCTCGATCATGCCCGGGCGCAGGCGCTGGCGCGACATCTCGAGAAGGCCGAAGCCCGAGATGCGGCCGACCTGGATGCGGGCCCTGTCGGTTTTCAGCTTGTCTTTCAGCTTCTTCTCGACGGCGGCGTTGTTCTTGCGCTCTTCCATGTCGATGAAGTCGATGACGATCAGGCCAGCGAGGTCGCGAAGACGCAGCTGGCGGGCCACCTCCTCGGCGGCCTCCAGGTTGGTCTTCAGCGCGGTTTCCTCGATCGAGCCTTCCTTGGTGGCCCGGCCCGAGTTCACGTCGATCGCCACCAGCGCCTCGGTGACGCCGATCACGATGTAGCCACCGGACTTCAGTTGCACGGTCGGGTTGAACATGCCGCCGAGGTAGCTCTCGACCTGGTAGCGCGCGAAGAGCGGCATCGGGTCGAGGTAGTGTTTCACGTTCTTCGCGTGGGACGGCATGATCATCTTCATGAAGTCCTTGGCGTTGCGGTAGCCGCGTTCGCCTTCCACGTGAACCTCGTCAATCTCGCGGTTGTAGAGGTCGCGGATCGAGCGCTTGATGAGGTCGCCCTCTTCGTAGATCTTCGCGGGCGCGACCGACTTGAGCGTCAGCTCGCGGATCTGCTCCCAGAGGCGCTGCAGGTATTCGTAGTCGCGCTTGATCTCGGTCTTGGTGCGCTTGGCGCCCGCGGTCCGGATGATCAGCCCCGCGCCCTTCGGCACGTCGATGCTCTGCGCGATTTCCTTCAGCTTCGACCGGTCGGCGGCATTGGTGATCTTGCGCGAGATGCCGCCGCCACGGGCGGTGTTCGGCATCAGCACGCAGTAGCGGCCGGCGAGCGAGAGGTAGGTGGTCAGCGCAGCGCCCTTGTTGCCGCGCTCTTCCTTGACGACCTGCACGAGCAGGATCTGGCGGACCTTGATGACTTCCTGGATCTTATACTTCCGCGCGCGGGGCTTGCGCGCCGGGCGGATGTCTTCCTCGGTGTCGTCATCGGCGACCGACTCGATGCTGTCATCGGACTTGGCCGCGTCGAGCTCGTGCACGTGGTCATCGTGATCGTCGGCCTCGGGCGCCTCTTCGGGGGCCTTCAGCTCGGTCTCGTCTGCCTCTGCTGCGGCGGGCTCTTCGACCGGGGTTTCGGCCACGGTTTCCATCGGCGACAGACCTTCGTCGTCGCGGGCATCGAGGACGTCATCCCCGAGGTCGATGGTTTCCATGCCCGAGATGCCTTCGGACACTTCGCCCGAGACCTCGCCGGTCACCAGCTTGTCACCGGTGCTCGCCTTTTCCGCCTTGCTGCGCGAGCGCGAGCGGCGGGTGCGGGAGCGCGAGTTCTTCGAGCGCGACTTTTCCTTGTCGTCCTCGTCCTCTTCGGCCGCCAGAGCCGCCTCTTCCTCCATCAGCGCCTGACGGTCGGCGACGGGGATCTGGTAATAGTCGGGGTGGATTTCCGAGAAGGCGAGGAAGCCGTGACGGTTTCCGCCGTAGTCCACGAAGGCCGCCTGCAGCGAGGGCTCGACCCGGGTGACTTTCGCCAGGTAGATATTGCCTGCTAGCTGACGCTTGTTTTCCGATTCAAAGTCGAATTCCTCGACCTTGTTTCCGTCGACCACCACAACGCGGGTCTCTTCCGCGTGGGTGGCATCGATGAGCATTTTCTTTGCCATGTTTTCCGTATGCACGACACATGCGCCAGAAGCCCGGGCGGAGCCGGGCTGCGAGGTGATGTGGCGTGGCTTGTCTGGGCGGTGAGCGGCGCGCAGGCACGGGAAGACAATCTGTCTTCGCCCGGGTGCCTGATCTGCGTCGCGCGCTTCATCGCGGTTCTTCTCCGACACCGTCGCGGCGGAACGCCCCGCGGTGCCTTGTTGCGGCCCGTCGCCTTGGGCGGTCCGGGCAATGTGCTTGGCCTTGCGGCCTGATCGGTCTGCCCGGGGTCCTGTGGCGGACGGCTCCGAAGCAGCGAAACTCTTTGGCACAGCGTCACGCGGGTGGCGTGAAACACACTTGCCTAACAGGTAGCATAGGGGCATCGCCGCCCCAATGACAATATGGAATGTGACGCGTGCATGAATTCATCCACAGGGCTGCCCCCATGTCGCGCAGCCGCGTCACCCTTGCCGGAGCCACCCACCCTTCCCCGCCACGGCCCCAGGCGATCCCGCCGCAGCACTTTTGGTATACCATATCTATTGACCTTGCGTCGCGCGACGTATTCAACTCGGGCCGACCTGCCCCGGAGACATCGCCGCGGCACAGACGAGGAGGACTTCATGACCGGAAGAAACAGGCTCAAGGCGCGGCTCAAGGCCGGGGAAACGGTGACCGCGGCCTGGTTCGAGCTGGGCTCGCCCGAGGTGGCCGAGCTGCTGGTCTACAGCGGCTGGGACGTCCTGGTGATCGACTGCGAGCATGGCTCTGCGGGGCTCGAGGCGGGGCTGAACCTGTTGCGCGCGGTCGAGGGCGCAGGTGGCGAGGCGGTGATCCGCGTGCCCGACGCCTCGGAGGCGACACTGAAGCGGGCGCTCGACCGCGGCGCGCGCTCGATCATGGTGCCGATGGTGCATACCGCCGAGATGGCCCGCGAAATCGCGTCCTACTGCCTCTACGCGCCGCGCGGACGGCGGGGCTACGCCGCGCCCATCGTGCGGGCGACCAACTGGGGGAACCTGCCCGGCTATGGCGCCACCGCGCATGAGGAGCTGCTGCTGATGGCGCAGGTCGAGCATGTGGACACGGTTGCCGAGGTCGCCGAGATCGCCAAGGTCGAGGGCATCGACATGGCCTTCGTCGGCCCGAACGATTTTGCCGCCTCCATGGGTCTGCTCGAGCAGACCGAGCACCCAGAGGTGCGCGCCAAGATCGCCGAGGCGGAAAAGGCGGCGCTCGACGGCGGGCTGCTGCTCGGCACGATCACCGGTGTTGCCGGTCCCGGTCGCGGCTACGGCGAGCTGCGCGAGGCGGGTTATCGTTTCATCGTCGGCCCGAATGACGTCGGCCTGTTGGCCGGGGCCGCCCGCGCCGCAAAGGCGCAGGCCGCCGAAGATCTGGGCGAGGCGGCGCCGGAAACCGCCCCGCGCGCGAGCTACTGAGGCTCAGCCGAAGGCCTTGAGACGCTTGATCAGCGAGGAGGTATCCCAGCGGCCGCCGCCCATGGACTGCACGTCCTTGTAGAACTGATCCACCAGAGCCGTCACCGGCAGCGAGGCGCCGATCTCGTTGCCGGTGGCAAGGCAGATGCCGAGATCCTTGCGCATCCAGTCCACCGCGAAGCCATGCTCGAACTTGTCGTCGAGCATCGTCTCGAAACGGTTCACCATCTGCCAGGAACCCGCTGCGCCGCCGCCGATCACCTCGACCACCGCGCGCCCGTCGATCCCCGCCTTCTCGGCAAAGGCCAGACCTTCGGACAGGCCCTGCACCAGCCCGGCGATGCAGATCTGGTTGACCATCTTGCACAGCTGGCCCGCGCCGCTGTCGCCGAGGCGCTTGCACATCTTGGCATAGGCGGCGATCACGGGCTCGGCGGCGTCGTAATCACCCTGATCACCACCGCACATCACCACAAGCTGGCCGTTCTCGGCCCCCGCCTGGCCGCCCGAAACCGGCGCGTCGACGAAGCCGAAGCCGTTGTCCTTGGCGACTTCCCAGAGCTCGCGGGTCACCATCGACGACACCGTGGTGTGATCGACGAAGGCCGCGCCCTCGCCCATGCCGGCAAAGGCCCCGTCGGCGCCGAGGCAGACCCCGCGCAGGTCGTCGTCATTGCCGACGCAGGCCATGACGAAGTCGGCGCCCTCGGCGGCCTCGCGCGGTGTCGGGGCCATCTTGCCGCCGAATTCGGCGACCCATTTGTCCGCTTTCGCGGCGGTCCGGTTGTAGACGGTCACCTCGTGCCCGGCCTTGGCCATATGTCCCGCCATGGGGTACCCCATCACGCCGAGCCCCAGAAATGCGCATTTCGCCATGGATCAACCTCCTGTTACGTTTGTCGTTGCGGGAGTTGTCGCGCCTCGCCCGCCCCTTGGCAAGGGGGCGGGTCTTGGGTAAGCCCGTCAAGAGCGGGCAATCCAAGCGGGCAATCTCGGGGCAGATCATGGCAACACTCTTCCGCTGGCTTCTCAGGCTCGTCAGCGTGGCGATCCTGCTGGCCATCATCGGCGTCTCGCTGGCCTATTACCTGGCGTCGCGCTCGCTGCCCGATTACGACAAGACGCTGGAGGTGGCGGGCACCGCCGGTGACATCGAGATCGTCCGCGACAACGCCGGGGTGCCGCATATCTTTGCGCCGGTCGACCGCGACGTCTTCTTCGGCCTCGGCTACGTGCACGCGCAGGACCGCCTGTGGCAGATGACCCTGCTGCGCCGCACCGCGCAGGGGCGCCTGTCCGAACTCTTTGGCCGCCGCACAGTCGAGACCGATACGCTGATGCGCCGGCTCGATCTCTACACCCAGGCGCGCCTGTCGGTGGAGGCGCAGGACGGCGAGACCCGCGATGCTCTCGAAGCCTATGCCGCCGGGGTCAACGCGCGCATCGAAGAGATCAACTCCGACAGCCTTGGTCGCGGCGCGCCCGAGTTCTTCCTGTTCAACGCCCCGATCGCGCCCTGGCAACCGGCGGATTCGCTGGCCATCGTCAAACTCATGGCGCTGCAGCTCTCGGGCCAGTTCCAGGACGAGATCCTGCGCGCCCGCACCTCGCTTGCCCTGCCCGAGCCGGAGATGATCCAGGACATCCTGCCCGACATCCCCGGCCCGGCCATCGCCGAACTGCCGGAATACGCTGCGCTCTTCCCGGAAAAGCCGCTGCCGCGCTTCGCCGAGGCCAGCCGCCCCACGCCCGCGATGATGCCGGTCGCGCCGCGCGGCATGGCCGGCGCCTCCAACGCCTGGGCCGCCGCGCCGGACCGCTCGGCGGGCGGCGGCACGCTGCTGGCCAATGATCCGCACCTCGGCTTCACCGCGCCCTCCACCTGGTATCTCGCGCGACTGCAGCTCTCGAGCGGCGGCGTCATCGGCGGCACCATCCCCGGCGTGCCCGCGGTGATGCTGGGCCGCTCCGAGCATATCGCCTGGGGGCTGACCTCCTCCTACCTGGACGATCAGGATCTTTACATCGAGGAGCTGGACCCCGAAAACCCCGAGCGCTACCGCACCCCCGACGGGTTCAAGACCTTCCGGACCCGCCGCTCGATCGTCGACATCAAGGGCGCGCCGCCGGTCACGCTGACCCTGCGCTGGACCGACAACGGTCCGGTGCTGCCGCGCAAGGCCTTCGATCTCGACCGGATCACCCCGCAGGGCGACGTGGTCTCGCTCGCCTGGACCGCGCTCAGCGACCGCGACAGTTCGATGAGCGCGGCCATCGGCCTCATGAAGGCACAGACCGTGGACTCGGCGCTGGAGGCCAGCAAGGCCTTCGTCGCCCCCTCGCAGATGCTGACGTTGATCGACGACACGCATATCGCGATGAAGCTGATCGGCGCCATGCCCGAGCGCGACCCGCAGAGCCAGACCCAGGGCCGGATGCCGAGTCCGGGTTGGATCGCGGCGAACCGCTGGAAGGGCATCTTGCCGGACAGCGACAACCCGGTGTTCAAGGATCCCAAGGGCGGCATTCTCGGCAATACCAACAACAAGGTCGTGGACCGCCCCTTCCCCCATCACGTCAGCTTCGACTGGGGTGACAGCCAGCGGATCATGCGCTGGAGCGCGCTGATGCAGGGCCGCGAAGTGCACACCCGCGACAGCTTCATCGAGGCGCAGCTCGACACCGTCTCGCCCGCCGCCCGCACGCTCCTGCCGCTGATCGGCCGCGACCTGTGGTTCACCGGCGAGGCCGCCCCCGAGGGCACCCCGCTGCGCCAGCGCGAGCGCGCGCTCGACCTGCTGGCCGAGTGGAATGGCGAGATGAACGAGCACATGCCCGAGCCGCTGATCTACGCCGCCTGGCTGCGCGCCCTGCAGGACCGGCTGATCCGCGACGAGATCGGCCCGCTCGCCGACGCATACACCCATGTCGACCCGCTGTTCATCGAGCGCGTCTTCCGCAACATCGACGGCGCCGGCAAATGGTGCGACGTGCTGCGCTCGGCCCCCAAGGAGACCTGCACCGACATCGCCCGCATGGCGCTGGACGACGCGCTGGTCTGGGTCGGCGAGCGCTACGGAACGCAGCTCGAGAGCCTGCGCTGGGGGGGATGCCCACCAGGCCACGCACAAGCACAGCGTGCTGGGCGACGTGCCGCTGCTGAATTATTTCGTGAACATCCGCCAGACCACCTCGGGCGGAGATTTCACCCTGCAGCGCGGCGTCACCGCGGGGATCGGCCCCGACCCCTTTGCCAATGTGCATGGCGCCACCTACCGCGGGGTCTATGATTTCGCCGACCCCGACAGCTCGGTCTTCGTCATCTCGACCGGAGAGTCGGGCCACCTGCTGTCGCGCCACTACGACGACATGGGCACGCTCTGGCGCCGCGGCGAATACATTCCCATGTCGCTGGACGAGGATCTCGCCCGCGCCGCCTCGGTCGGCGTGACGCATCTGGTGAAACCATGACCGACCCCGCGCGCCTGACCCGTCCCGAGGCGCAGGCGCTGGCGCGCGAGGTCCTGGCAGAGCATCGCCCCGGCTTCTCCTACGGGCTCGGCTGCCTGAAGAACCTCGACCGTCCGATGCGCGCGCAGGTCTTCTGCGCCGCCCACCCCCGCGAACACCTGGTGGTCAAGGTTTTTGCCCCCGCCTTTGCCGAGAAGGCCCGCGCGCAGTCCCTCCGTCAGCACGCCGTCGCGACCCAGATGAGCGACGGCCCCTGGCGCGCGCCCGAGGTGCTCTTCTTCGACGAGCTGCGGCTGGTGCTGGGCATGGCCTATGCGCCGGGCCCGAGCCTCGCGGAGCTCTGGCCGCAACTGCCTGCCGAAAAGCGCGATGCCACGCTGGAGGCCGCGGGAAGCTGGCTCGCTGCCCTGCACCGCCCGACGCTGGAGCCGGGCAAGCTGCGCCCCCGCGGCCAGCTCGACTGGCTCGCCAGGCTGCTTCAGCGGGCACGCGAGGGCGGGAACGGACTTCCCGATGTCGAGAAGTTTTCCCGCGCACTTTCGGACCTTGAAACGCTCTTCCCCGAGATCCGCAGCCTGCCCGCGACCCGCGCCGTCACCCACCGCGACCTGCACCTTGCCAACCTGGTCAGCGCCGAGGGCGCGCTCTGGGGGCTGGATTTCGAGAATGATGCGCCCGACGCCCCCTACCGCGACCTGGTCGCCCTGCTGATCGATGCGCTTGCCTCCGCGCCCGAGCCCGATGCCCCGCGCTTCGCCGCCGCTCTCGCGCGCGGCTACAGAGACGATATCACCGCTCCTGCCGCCCGGCTCTTCGCGCAGCGCGCCTATGCGCTCGGCACCTGGGCGCGTACACCGGCCGAGCCGTCCCTGCGCCAGGGCGCACGGCTTGCGGCGGCGAAGATGATCCTCGCCGCCGACAAACCTCTGTTCTAGGAACAACGTCCTTGGAAGGACGTCGCAAATCTCTTCAAAGAGATTTGCCTCAGATCGTCTCGAACTGAGCGCGATCCTTGGGGGTCCAGCGCAGGTGCAGAAGGTAGCCCTCCTCGTCCTGTTCCTCGGACAGCACCAGCCCCTTCTGGAAGAGCCACGCCCGGCGCTTGCCCTCGCCGAAACCGAGCCGCAGATCCTCGTCGATGGACGCCCCCTGCAGCCGCTCGGTCACCGCCTCGAGCAGCCCGTCGAGCCCCTCGCCGGTGATCGCGGAGACCGCGAAGATGCCCTCGTCGCGCGCCGCACGGGCGAGCGCCGCCTCGCGGTCCTCGGGATCGAGTCGGTCGATCTTGTTCCAGACCTCGATCTGCGACACGTCTTCCTTCACCCCCAAGGAGCGCAGGATGGCGTAGACGTCCTCGGCCTGTTCCATCGTGCCCGGGTGCGAGATGTCACGCACGTGCAGCACGAGGTCGGCGGCCAGAACCTCTTCGAGCGTGGCGCGGAAGGCCGCGACCAGCTCGGTCGGCAGGTCGGAGATGAAGCCAACCGTGTCGGAGAGGATCACGTCCATCCCCGTCGGAAGCTGCACCGCCCGCATGGTCGGGTCGAGCGTGGCAAAGAGCATGTCCTTGGCCAGCACCTCGGCCCCGGTCAGCCGGTTGAAGATCGTCGACTTGCCGGCGTTGGTGTAGCCCACCAGCGCAACGATCGGGTACGGAACCTTGGCCCGGGCCTTGCGGTGCAGCTCGCGGGTCTTGACCACCTTGTCGAGCTGCCGGCGCAGGCGTACCAGCTGTTCGTCGATGGCACGACGGTCGGCCTCGATCTGGGTCTCGCCGGGGCCGCCGACGAAACCGAGCCCGCCGCGCTGCCGTTCGAGGTGGGTCCAGGCCCGCACCAGGCGGGTGCGCTGGTAGCTCAGCGCCGCCATCTCGACCTGCAGCACACCTTCGCGGGTGGCGGCGCGGTCCGAGAAGATCTCGAGGATCAGCCCGGTCCGGTCGAGCAGCTTCACCTTCCACTCTTTCTCGAGGTTGCGCTGCTGCACGGGGGAAACGGGACCGTCGACGAGCACCAGCTCGACCTCGGCCTCCTTGAGGCGTTCCTTCAGCTCGGCAATCTTGCCGGAGCCGAAGAGCGTGCCGGGGTGCGGGTCGCGCAGCGGCACGATTTCACTGCCCACGACCTCGAGTTCTGGAAGCGCGGCCGCGAGGGCCACGCCTTCTTCGAGCGCCATCTCCGCATCGCGGCGATCACGGTCTGCCTTGATATCGGGGTGCAGGACCCAGGCGCGGGTCACATGCGGATCATGTTCGTTCAAGCGTTATCGTCGCCGTCATAAAGGTTGATCGGCTGCGACGGCATGATGGTCGAGATCGCGTGTTTGTACACGAGCTGCGACTGACCGTCGCGGCGGAGGAGAACGCAAAAATTGTCAAACCAGGTGATGACACCCTGCAATTTTACACCGTTGATCAGGAAAACCGTAACCGGAACCTTGGTTTTCCGAACATGGTTAAGAAATGCGTCCTGTAGATTTTGTCTGTCCGAAGCCATTAATTTAGCCTTTTTTTTCTTGCTGCAGCCATTCTCAGGCGCTCCCTCGTTCCGGGCGAGTATGTATCGCAAGTTGCGGAACTTCCAGAGCAAAAATATCGATCCCGCGGCGCCCCCCGCGAGCCTCAGCGCAAAGGCGCCTGAAGGCCCTGTTCAATCGCGCCAGATGTCAGGTGTCAGCAGCACGATGATGCCCAGCACCTCGAGCCGGCCAAGCACCATGGCGGCCACGAAAAGCCCCTTCGCCGGATCGCCCATTTCGCTCAGCGGAATCGGCTGCTCGGCGGCGGCGCGGATCAGCGGACCGCAATTGGTGAGCGCCGCGACCGTGGTGACCATGGCGTTCTCGAAATCCAATCCAGAGAGGGCAAAGAGCAGCGAGAAGACCGCGATGGTCATCGCGAAGAGCATGAAGAACACCCAGGCGACAAAAGCCCCCTGCCGTCGGATGCGCCGCGCCATGACCCCGGAGCGGCCCAGCGAATGCGGGTGCACCAGGCGTTCCATCTCGCGCACGCCTGCAAGGTAGAGCGCGTAGATCCGCAGCAGCTTCACCCCGCCCGCCGTGGTCGCCACGCCGCCGCCCATGATCGCGAGCCCGAGCAGAATCACCCCGGGCGTCTGCAGCCCCGACCAACCGCGCACCGCACCCCAGTCCGCGCTCTGGAAGCCGGTGGTCGACAGGAACGACAGCGCGGTGAAGAGCCCGCCCCAGAGCGAGCGCAGCCCGGCGGCGAGGTTGGTCTCGGTGCCGATCTCGAAGGAGGCGATCCAGTGCCGAAGGAAGAGCGCCGCGGGCAGCACCAGCACGATCAGCAGCCCCATGCGGAACTCGGGGTCGTGGCTCAGCTTCGAACCGGCGAGCCCCTTGGTGTCGCCCGAGAAGGTCAGCCGCGACAGGGCGAAGAACAGGAACAGGAAGATGATCATCTCGCCAGCCATGCCGCTCTGCGCCGTCTGCGGCCCGCCGATGGGAGAGATGCCCGAGGTGGAGAGTGTCGACATGGCGTGGCTGAGCGCCACCAGCGGCTGGTCACCCGCCATGAGCAGCATCACCCAGAGCGCCAGCGTCAGCCCGATGTAGATCGGTGCCAGTACCCGCGCCGAGGCGGCAAGCCGCAGCGCCGGATCCGAAACGTCGCGTCGCGCCGCGCCCGCGTCGACGCTCTGCCCGGGCTCGCCCGAGGCGGTGACCTCGAAGCCTCCGAGCGTCAGCGGTGCCAGCAAAGCCGCCGAGCTCACCCAGATCAGCAACCCGCCCATCCAGCCCACCTGCGCGCGCCACAGGTGCTCGGCCGCCGAAAGGCGCTCGGGGGCGAAGAGCGTGGCGCCGGTGGTCGTCAGGCTCGAGACCATCTCGACATAGGCGTTGAGAAAGCTGGTGGTGCGCACAGCCTCGTGAAAGGGCACGGCGAGCATGGCGGGCAACAGCAGGAAGGCCGCGAGCAGCGCCAGGAGCTGGCGCGGCGCCGAGCGGTTGTGCGTGCGGGTCGCCTGGGCGATGCCGATCAGCGTGGTCAGCACAAGCCCGACGATGCCCGCGTAAAAGAAGCTTCGGGCGTCGTGGAACTCCTCAAGGGCCAGCGCCACGGCAGCGGGGGCGATCATCGAAGCGCTGGCGATGCCCGCCAGCAGGATCAGGAGGGGCGTGCGGCTGAGCGTGAGCATGGATCAGAAGAAGTCGATGGAGACCTGCAGGAGCCTCTCGACCTCCGGCACGTCCTTGGCCAGCGCGAACATGACGATGCGGTCGCCCTCTTCGATGCGCAGCTCGCCGGTGATCTTGACCACCTCGCCGTCCTTCATCGCCGCACCGACCAGCACGCCCTCGGGGAATTCGATCTCGCGGATCATCCGCCCGGCGATGGAGGAGGTCGAGAGCACCTCGGCCTCGATCACCTCGGCCTCGGCGTCGCCGATCGAATAGACCGAACGCACCCGGCCGTGGCGGATGTGGCGCAGGATCGAGCTGACGGTGGTGGCGCGCGGGTTGATGTGCGCATCCACGCCCATCGGTTCCATCAGCGGCACCAGCGTGGGATCGTTGATCAGCGCGATGGCCATGGGGCAGCCCTCGGCCTTGGCGCGCACCGCGGCCAGGAGGTTGGTCTTTTCGTCGTCGGTCACGCAGAGCACGGCATCGGCGCGGCCGATGCCCGCCTCGCGCAAGAGCGCGGTGTCGAGCGCGTCGCCATGCAGCACGATGGTGCGCTCCAGCGCGTCGGCGGCGCGTTCGGCGGCGGCGCGGTCCTTCTCGATCACCTTGGCGCGGATCCGCTCGGCCCGGCTTTCCAGCGCCCGGGCCACGGCGAGGCCGACGTTGCCGCCGCCCAGCACGACGATCCGCTCCTGCTTGCGCTGCGCCTTGCCGAAAATCTCGAGCGTGCGCTGGATGTCATCGGCATGGACCAGCACGTAGCAGGCATCTCCGGCAAAGATCTGGTCGCGTGGCTCGGGCGCGAAGAGCGTGCCCTCGCGGCGGATGCCGACGACCACCGAGCGCAGCGTCGAGAAGAGGTCCGAGAGCTGCCGCAGCGGCGTGTTGATGATCGGGCAATGCTCGTCGATGGTCAGACCTAGGAGCTGCGCCCCGCCTTCGAGGAAGCGCTCGGTGTCAAAGGCCGCAGGGGCCGACAGGCGCTGCAGCGCGGCCTCGGCGACTTCCTTCTCGGGCGAGATCACCACGTCGATCGGCAGGTGGTCGCGGCGGTAGAGGTCCGAGTAGATCGCCGTCAGGTAGCTCTGCGAGCGCAGGCGGGCGATCTTTCGAGGAATGGCAAAGATCGAATGGGCCACCTGGCAGGTGACCATGTTGACCTCGTCCGAATAGGTGGCAGCGATGATCATGTCGGCGTCGCGCGCGCCGGCCTTGTCGAGCACGTCGGGATAGGAGGCGAAGCCCGCGATCCCCTGCACGTCGAGCGTGTCGGTCGCCCGCCGCACCAGGTCGGGGTTGCTGTCCACCACGGTGACGTCGTTGCGCTCGCCCGAAAGATGACGGGCGATCTGCCAGCCGACCTGGCCCGCGCCGCAAATGATGACCTTCATGTCGTCTGCCCAAATTGCTGGCCCGAGGCCCGGAGTGTGCCCGGCATGACATGCCCGGTGCGAGCGGTCAATGCACGGGCGCCCCCAAGGCGGCACCAGCCCCGCCCCGGAGGCGGAACTGTCCCGGAATTTAACCCTTTATGCGGCGCCCTTCTCAGGACGCCGGGGTCACCTGGTCTTCCTCGATATAGGCAATGCGCCCGCCGGATTTCGCCCCGGTGACCACGCCCAGCGACTTCAGCTTGCGGTGCAGTGCCGAGCGCTCCATGCCGACGAAGGCGGCGGTGCGCGAGATGTTCCCGCCGAAGCGGTTGATCTGGGTGAGCAGGTACTCGCGCTCGAAGGCCTCGCGCGCCTCGCGCAGCGGCAGGGTCGCCAGCGTGCCCGAGAGCACCACGCGGCCCTCCTCGTCCTCGCCCGTCGGGCCGTCCTGCGGCAGCTCGCGAGCCTCGATCGGGCCGGTGCCGTCGCCAAGGATCAGCACGCGCTCAATGAGGTTCTTGAGCTGGCGCACATTGCCCGGCCAGATCATCGTCTGCAGCAGTGCGACCGCATCGTCCGACAGCTCGCGCAGCGGCAGGCCCTGGCTGCGGTTGAAACACGCGATGAAGTGGCGTGCGAGCAGCGGGATGTCCTCGCGCCGGTCCTCGAGCGAGGGCACGGCGATCGGCACCACGTTGAGCCGGTGGTAGAGCTCCTGCCGGAAGGTGCCGAGCGCGATCTCGGCCTCGAGGTCGCGGTTGGTCGAGGAGATCACCCGCAGGTCGACCCGCACCTTGTCGGAGCCGCCGACGCGGGTGAAGCTCTGGTCGACCAGCACCCGCAGGATCTTGGATTGGGTGCCGAGCGGCATGTCTGCCACCTCGTCGAAGTAGATCACCCCGCCGTGCGCCTGCTCGAGCAGCCCCGGCTCGATACCCCGCTCGGCGCTCTCGCGACCGAAAAGCATCTGCTCCATGTTCTCGGGCGCGACGCCGGCGCAGTTGACGGTGACGAAGGGCGCCGAGGCACGACCGGAATTGGCGTGGATGAAACGCGCCGCCACTTCCTTGCCGCAGCCCGCCGGTCCGGTGAGCATCACCCGGCCGTTGGACTTGGTGACCTTCTCGATCTGGCTGACGAGGCCGCGGAACATGGCGCTTTCGCCGATCATCTGCGCGACCTCGGTCTCGCGGCGGCGCAGCTGGCTGTTCTCGCGGCGCAGGCGCGAGGTTTCCATCGCGCGTCGGATGACCACCAGCAGCTGGTCGATGTTGAACGGCTTCTCGATGAAGTCGTAGGCGCCCTGCTTGATGGCGGCGACGGCGATCTCGATATTGCCATGACCCGAGATGATGATGATCGGGATGTCGGGGTTGTCGCGCTTGACGGTCTTGAGAATGTCGATCCCGTCCATCTTGCTGTCTTTCAGCCAGATATCGAGGATCATCAGCGCGGGCGGTTCGGAGTTGACCTCGTTCATCGCCTCGGAGGAGTTGCCGGCCAATCGGGTGGTGTAGCCCTCATCCTCGAGAATGTCCCCGATCAGCTCGCGGATGTCGCGCTCGTCGTCGACGATCAGGATGTCGCTCATGTCTGCCTCTCCAGTTCCGAAATGCTTTTATCCGAAGTCTCCGGCCTGTCGCCGGTTGTGCCGAGCGGCAGGCGGATCACCGCCATGGCCCCGGCATGGGTGGCGCCGCCAAACAGCGGCGCATCCTCGAGCGCCAGCGTTCCGCCGTGCTCCTCGATGATCTTCTTGACGATGGGCAGGCCAAGACCGGTGCCCTTGTCGCGGGTGGTCACGTAAGGCTCGAACAGCCGCGCCCGGTCCTCGGGCAAGCCGATGCCGTTGTCCATGATGCGGATCACCGCGCGCCCATCCTCTTCGGTCAGGCTGACGCGGATCTCGGGGGAATGCCCCTCTGGCGCGCCCCGCTCGCCGAGGCTCTCGATCGCCTCGCCGGCGTTCTTGATCAGGTTGGTCAGCGCCTGCCCGACCATGGTGGCATCAAGCTCGGCGGGCATGGCGTGGGCCGGCAGGTCGCTGACGAAGCGGATCGCCGGCTGGCCCGTCTCCTGCAGCAGCACCGCGCCGCGCAGCAGTGCCACGACATCCTCGGGCTTGCGCTGAGGCTCGGGCATGCGGGCGAACTTGCTGAACTCGTCGACGATGCGGCGCAGGTCCTCGGTCTGGCGCACGATGACCTCGGTCATCTGCGCCAGCTTCTCGGCATCCTCGGCCTCGAGCTGGCGCGAGAACTTGCGGGTGATGCGCTCAGCCGACAGCCGGATCGGGGTCAGCGGGTTCTTGATCTCATGCGCGATGCGCCGCGCCACGTCGCCCCAGGCGGCCATGCGCTGCGCGCTGACAAGGTCGGTCACGTCGTCGAAGGCCACCACGTAGCCCTCGAGCGCGCCATCCTGCCGCCGCCGCACGGAAAGCCGCACCAGCAGGTGCTCGAGCCGGCCCTCGCGGCTGACTTTCACCTCTTCCTGCGCGGTCTCGAGCCCGGTGTCGCGCAGCCGGTCGTAGAGCGGACCGAACTCGGGCACCGCCACTGTGAGCGGCACATCGGCGCGCGGCTCGCGCCAGCCGAGCAGCCGCTCGGCGGGGCGGTTGACGAAGGTCACCTTGCCCTCGGCATCAAGCCCCACCACGCCGGAGGTGATCGACGAGAGCACCGAGTCGAACAGCCGCTGGCGGCGCTCGATCTGGCGGGTATTCTCCAGCAGCGTCTCGCGCTGGCCCTTGAGCTGGCGGGTCATCTGGTTGAAGTAGCGGCCGAGCATGGCGATCTCGTCGTCGCCCTCACCCTCGATCACCTGCACATCAAGGTCCCCTGCGCCGACTCGCTGCGCCGCACCGGTGAGACGCCCCACCGGCTGCGCCATGCGCTCGGCGAACCACAGGCCCAGCCAGACCGCCGCAAGGATCAGCAGCAGCGCGAAGCCGAGGTAGAGCAGCGCGAAATCAAAGAGCCTCCGGCCGCGCTCGGTCTCCTGCTGCTGGTAAAAGCGCGCCGTCTCCTGCGTTTCGTCGAGCAGGTTCAGCAGGTTGCCGTCGACGATGCGGCTGACATAGAGGAAGCGGTCGGCAAAGGCCGCGAGCGGCACCAGCGCGCGGAGCTCGTGGTTGTCCCAGTCAGGGATCAGCACCAGCCCTTCGGCCCGGGCGCGGTTGAACTGCTCGAGCGTCGGCTGCTCGTAGTAGAAGAGATAGGAACGCTCGCCCCGGGCGCGGATCTCGCCGCCGCCGTCTATCACATAGGCCTCGCGCAGCCCGCGCTGGATCTGCGCCTGCCCCTGCCCCAGCACCTGCCGCACGTCGCCGTCATCGAGCGCGAAGTTGGACCGCCGCGCGCCGTCGATGAAGCGTGCCAGCGCCTGCACGTCCTCGATCAGCCCGACGCGCTGCTCTTCCTCATAGGCCTCGGCGGCGGCCAGCGAGGCGCCCACCACGTTCTGCACGCGGCTTGAAAACCATGTCTCGAGACCGATGTTGATGGTGAGAACGGCAAAGACCGCGACGGTGACCGTGGGCAGCAGCGCCATCAGCGCGAAGACCCCGGTGAGACGCAGGTGGAGGCGCGAGCCCGCCGATTGCGCCCGCCGCTCCGAGATCATCCGCACCAGCCGCGCCAACACCAGCGTGGCGATCAGCAGCACGTAGACCATGTCCGCCAGCAGCACGAGCCGAAGGCTCAGCTGCGTCGCACGCTCGCCGCTGCCGAGGGGGCCCAGCACGAGGAAGGTGAGCACCGCCAGAACCGGCCCGAGCAGAACCAGCCCGAGGGTCGCCACGTTCTGAACGCGCCGTTGGCGGCGCAGCCTGTTCATGCGCGCCCAAGTCGTGCTCCGTGCCCGGGTGGCCACAGATTCACCTCACACTGATTGGCTGCTCGAGGCAGCATCGCCATATGCTGTGGCTTCTCATGAATGCGCCGCCCCGTGGGCGGCGCATGGTGGCCACATGCCTGTGACGGTTTTACATCAGTTTGCGGCGCCGTGTCACGCGAATATCAAGATCGGTGATCTTCTTGCGCAAGGTATTGCGGTTGATGCCGAGCAGGTCAGCACATTTCGCCTGGTTCCCGCCCGTGGCTTCCAGCGCGATCTCGATGAGCGGCGCCTCCACTTCCTTGAGGATGCGGGTGTAGAGCCCTGGCGCTGGCAGCATGTTGCCATGCAGATCGAAGTAGCGCCGCAGGTGGCGGGCCACCGAGGTGCTGAGCTTTTCGCTGTCGCCGCCGCGCAGGATCGGTCCGGTGTCGGGCTGGTTGCCCAGCACCGCCTCGACTTCGGCGCGGCTGATTTCCTCGGCGCGGCTGGTCAGGCTCAGGCGGCGCACGGCGTTTTCCAGCTGCCGCACGTTGCCCGGCCAGCTATAGGCGCGGAAGAGTTCGGCAGCGTCCTTCGACAGCCAGCGCTTGGAGGCGCCCTCGCGCTCGGCGCGCTGCAGGAAGTGCTCGGTCAGCAGCGCGATGTCCTCGACCCGCTCGCGCAGGCTCGGCACGTTGATCGTGGCGCCCGAGAGGCGGTAGTAGAGATCCTGCCGCACCGCACCCTCTTCCATCGCCTGCGCCAGATCGCCCTGGCTGGTGGCCATGAAGCGCGGCACATGCTCGCCGGGGATGTCCATCATGCGCACGACGCGCGCCTGGATCTCGTCGGGGATATCGGTGATTTCGTCGATCAGCAGCGTGCCGCCCTTGACCCGCGCCAGCACGCGCGCCGGGCCTTCGAGGTCCGACAGGTCAGCGCCCGTCACGGTGATGAAGGGCAGCGTGCGCCGGTCCGAGAAATCATGGATGGCACGCGCGATCAGCGACTTGCCCGTGCCGCTCTCGCCTGAGATCAGCACCGGAAGATCGGTGTTCATGACCTTGGCAACCAGCCGGTAGAGCGCCTGCATCGCCGGCGTCTTGCCAACCAGCGGCAGCTCGTCCGGCCCGTCGGCACCGATCGTGGTGACTTCCTCGCGCTTGGCCGAGCGGTTGCGGTTGTCGAGCGCCTTGGCGGTGCGCTTCATCAGGTCCGGCAGGTCGAAGGGCTTGGGCAGGTAGTCGTAAGCCTCGGCCTCGGCCGCCTGGATCGCGGTCATGATGGTGTTCTGCGCCGAGATCACGATGACTGGCAGGTCGGGCCGGTCCTGATGAATTTTCGGCAGCATTTCCAACCCGTTGCCATCGGGCATGACGACGTCGGAGATGACCACGTCGCCCTTGCCCTCGCCGACCCAGCGCATCAGCGTGGTCAGCGACGAGGTGGCGTGCACCTTGCAGCCGGCGCGGGTCAGCGCCTGGGTCAACACGGTGCGGATGGTGCGGTCGTCGTCGGCGACAAGTACGGTGCCGTCCATTTACCTGTTCTCCTCAATCTCGCGCGGGGCGCGCGGCAACGAAATGCGAAAGACCGTGCGGCCGGGAACGGATTCCACCGAGATCCAGCCATCGTGGTCGGAGATGATCTTTGACACCAGCGCAAGGCCGAGCCCGGTGCCGTTCTCGCGGCCCGACACGAAGGGATCGAAGACGTCACCCTTGATGTCCTCGGGCAGGCCCGGGCCGTCGTCGATGACCTCGATCTGCAGCGGCAGCTTCTGGGTCGAGCCGTCCGGGCGGCGCATGCGGAAGCTGTGCTCGAAGAAGGTGTGCAGGCGGATCGTGCCGCCCTCCTTGGGGTCGGCGGCCTCGGCGGCGTTCTTCAGCAGGTTCAGCACCACCTGCAGCAGTTGGTCGGGGTCACCGTAGGCCAGCGGCAGCGAGGGGTCGTAATCCTCGATGAACTTCATGTGGGCGCCGGCGCCGAGCTGGGTCGAGCGTCGCGCGCGGTCGAGCACGTCGTGCAGGTTCACCGGCTTGCGCTCGGGCGCCGAGAGGTTGCCGAACTGCTCGACCTGCTCCAGCAGCTTCACGATGCGGCGGGTCTCGGCGACGATGAGGTCGGTCAGCTCGAGATCGTCCTTGGTGAGGTTCATCGACAAGAGCTGCGCCGCGCCGGTGATGCCGGCGAGCGGGTTCTTGATCTCATGCGCCAGCATCTCGGCCATGCCGATGGCGGACTTGGCGGCGGATTTTACCGAATGGCTCTGGGTCATGCGTCCGGCCAGCTCGCGGGGGCTGATCAGCATGATGAACCATCCCGGGTAGTTCTGCACGGGCGCAAGCTGAAGGTTGCACACCAGCGGCGGGCGGTTGCCGGTGCCGACGTCGACGTCGTTGACGAAGAGCGGCGTGCCGTGCTCGCGGGCGCGGGCGAGGCTTTCCTCGATCGGCGCATCCACCGCGAGCCGGTCCCAGATCGGCTGGCCGACAAGCCATTTCGCCGAGTTGTTCATGAAGCCCTCGGCGGCGGGGTTCATGTCGGCGATGCGCTCCTCGGCGTCGAGCAGCACGGCAGGCACGGGCAGCGACGACCACAGCTGGGTCAGCAGTTCGGTATTCGTGCTCATGCGGCGACCTTCAGATCGCAGGACAGCGCCTCGTCCAGCAGGTGCAGCGTCTCGGCCGGCTCGCGGGTGGTCAGAACGCGTTTGCGCAGCTCCGCCGTGGGAGCGGCGTGATCCATGTACCAACCCAGGTGCTTGCGCGAAACACGACCTCCTAGCTCCTTGCCGTAAAACGAAAGCATTGCCTCGTAATGCTCTGCGACCATTTGATAAAACGCCTTTCCTGTCGGCACGTCGGGTGCCGGTGTTCCGTAAAGCTCGGCGGCGATCTGAGCCAGCTTCCAGGGCGCGCCCTGCGCCCCCCCGACCGACCATGACCCCCGCCGCGCCTGAGGCCTTCAGGGCCGCCCGCGCGCTGGTCGCGTCCACGATATCGCCATTGGCGACCACCGGGATCGACACGGCCTCGACCACCTCGCGGATCGCCGCCCAGTCGGCGGCGCCCTTGTAGAACTGGCAGCGGGTGCGCCCGTGGATGACGATCATCCGCACCCCTGCCTCTTCCGCCCGTTTCGCGATATGCGCGGCGTTGAGGCAATCGCCGTCCCAGCCAAGCCGCGTCTTCAGCGTCACCGGCAGATCGACGGCCTCGACGACCGCCTCGATCAGCCGCAGCGCGTGGTCCGGCTCGCGCATCAGCGCCGAGCCCGACCAGCCGCCTGTGACCTTCTTGGCCGGGCAGCCCATGTTGATGTCGATGACCTTCGCGCCCATGCCGGCGACATGCCGGGCCGTCTCGGCCATGGGCTCGGGAGCGCGCCCCGCAAGCTGCACCGAGGTGTTCTCGATCCCGGCGCCCAGCTCCGCCTTCTCGCGCGTCCCGGGACGCGCGGTGAGGAACTCGCCGCTGGCGATCATCTCGGACACCACGAGCCCCGCGCCAAAGCGCGACACGAGGCTGCGGAAGGGCAAATCCGTGATTCCCGCGAGCGGGGCCAGCAAGACCGGAGGGTCGATGAGTCTGTCACCCAGCGAGAAGTTCAAGCGCCTATTCCTTGTGCAGATGCTTGGGAGTTAACGTGCGCGCGGCGCGTGTTCAATCATTTGGGAGCGTTACGGGCGCACGCAATGCGCGAGTGCTGAAAAATTAAGCAACACCCCACCGGTGATTGCACCGCTTCGCAGCAGCGCCTAGAGAGGGGCGCCGGAGGTCAACACCATGGAAACAGCCGCGGAAACAGCCGCAATCATCGTCGCTGCAGGGCGCGGCACCCGCGCGGGTGGCGGGTATCCGAAGCAGTGGCGCGACGTGGCGGCACGACCGGTGGCGCGCTGGACGCTCGAGGCCTTCGCGCCGCTCTGCCCCATTGTGCTGGTGATTCACCCCGAGGATCGGGCGATTGCCGAGTCGGTGGCCGAGGGCCTGCCGGTGACATTGGTGGAGGGGGCCGCCGATCGCGCGGGTTCGGTCCGCGCGGGGCTCGACGCGCTGGCGGGCAATCCGCCTGCCAAGGTGCTGATCCACGATGTGGCCCGCCCCTGCGTCTCGCGGGCCACCATTGAGGCGGTTCTGGCCGCGCTCGACACCGCTCCCGGCGCGGCGCCCGCGCTGACCGTGACCGATGCGCTCTGGACCGGCGCCGAGGCGCAGGTGACCGGCACGCAGGACCGCACCGGCCTTTATCGCGCCCAGACCCCGCAGGGGTTCCGCTATGCAGAGATCCGCGCCGCCCATGCCGCCCATCCCGGCGGTGCCGCCGATGATGTCGAGGTGGCCCGCGCCGCGGGTCTCTCGGTCATCATCGTTCCCGGCGAAGAGCGCAATCTCAAGATCACCGGCCCCGAGGATTTCCAACGGGCCGCCAGCTATCTGACCAACCCCATGCAGGAGACGACCATGGATATCCGCCTCGGCAATGGCTACGACGTCCACCGTTTCGGCCCCGGAGACCACGTGGTGCTCTGCGGCGTGAAGGTGCCGCACCCGCGCGGGCTGCAGGGCCATTCCGACGCCGACGTCGGCATGCATGCCGTCACCGACGCGCTCTACGGCGCCCTTGCCGAAGGCGACATCGGTCGCCACTTTCCGCCCAGCGATCCGCAGTGGAAGGGCGCGGCCTCGGAGATCTTCCTGCGCCACGCGGTCGAGCTTGCCAGCTCGAAGGGCTACACCATTTCCAATGTCGACGTGACGCTGGTCTGCGAGCAGCCCAAGATCGGCCCCCATGCAGAGGCCATGATGGCCGAGATGGGCCGGATCATGGGGCTGGCGACGGATCGTGTCTCGGTCAAGGCGACCACCTCGGAACGGCTCGGCTTCACCGGCCGCGAAGAGGGCATCGCCGCCATCGCAACCGCAACGCTGGTGAAGCCATGACCGGACTGAGACTGATCGCGACCTTCTTCTGCGCCGGGCTGCTGCGCCCCGCGCCGGGCACCTGGGGCTCGCTGGCCGCCCTGCCCGCCGCCTACCTGCTGCTGGTGCTGGGCGGCTTCTGGCTGCTGCTGGCGGCCACAGTGGTCGCCTTCGTGCTGGGCTATATCGCCACCCGCGAGCTGACCGCGAGCGGCGAGGACGAGGATCCCTCGTGGATCGTCATCGACGAGGTGGTGGGCATGTGGATCGCGCTCTTCCCGGTCGGCTACGGCGCGATGATGATGGGCGTCGACTTCTGGCGGCTCTGGCCGGGCTGGGTCTCGGGCTTCGTGCTGTTCCGGCTGTTCGACATCTGGAAACCCTGGCTGGTGGGCTGGGCCGATCGTCGCGGCGATGCGATGGGCGTGATGCTCGACGACGTGATCGCGGGCGTCTTCGCGGCCCTGGTGAGCATCGTGCTGGCCGGGATCGCGCATGGCTTCCTGATGGCTTCCTGACGCGGGGGACGAGATGACCGAAGAGATTGCGCAAGACATCCTGACCCGCGCCATGGCAGCAGGCGTGATCGTCACCACCGCCGAAAGCTGCACCGGTGGCATGGTCGCTGCCGCGATCACCGACATCGCCGGCTCGTCGAACATCTTCGAGCGCGGCGTGGTGACCTACTCCAACGCCGCCAAGGTCGAGCTTCTGGGCGTGCGCCCCGCCACGCTGGAGGCACATGGGGCGGTCTCGGAAGAGGTCGCCGCCGAGATGGCCGAGGGCGCGCGGGCGCGCGCGGGCGCTGGTCTTGCGGTGTCGGTCTCCGGCATTGCCGGCCCCGGCGGGTCCGAACACAAGCCCGAGGGGCGGGTCTGCTTCGGCCTTGCCAGTGCCGCGGGCACGCGGACCCAAACCGTGGAGTTCGGCGCCCTCGGCCGCGCCAAGGTCCGCGCGGCGGCCACCCGCCATGCGCTCACCCTGTTGCGGGACGCCCTGCCCTGACAAGGCCTCGCGCTGCGCGGCTCAGCCGTAGAGCTCTGCAGCCCGCCGCTCGAAGGCGCGCACGATGCGCTGCATCGCCTCGTAGAAGAACATCCCCGCCGCGCTCTGCAGCAGGCGGTTCTTGAACTCGAAATCCACGAAGAAATGCACGTCGACGCCGCCCTCGGGCGCATCCTCGAAGTGCCATTTCGACACCATGTGCTTGAACGGACCGTCGAGATACTCGGTGTCGATCTTCTTGGTCTCGGGCCAGAGCGTCACGCGGCTGCCGAAGCGCTCGCGGAACACCTTGAAGCTGATCACCAGGTCGGCCAGCATCACCTCGTGATCGCCCATGTCGTCGCGCGAACGAATCCGCGCCGCTGCCGTCCACGGCAGGAACTTCGGGTAGTTCGCGACATCCGCCACGAGGTCATACATCTGCTGCGCCGTGTACGGCAGGCGCTTCGTCTCGGAGTGGGTCGGCATATCGCCCCTTTATCGCGTGACAATGCCGGGACATTTCCTATGCTGCGCGCGGATTTTCAAGGGGAGAACCATGGCAGAAAAGCCATATGTGGTAGACCAGATGATTTCGGCCAAGGCGATCGCGGCCCGGATCGAGGACCTCGCGCGCGAGATCGAGCAAGAATTCGCCGACACCGAGAAGCTGGTGGTGGTGGGCCTGCTCCGCGGCAGCTTCGTCTTCATCGCCGACCTGGTGCGCGAGCTCGACCTTGCGGTGGAAGTGGATTTCCTCGAGGCCTCCTCCTACGGCGACGGCATGGAATCGAGCCGCGAGGTGCGCATCCTCAAGGACCTGCGCTCGCCGATCGAGGGGCGTGACGTGCTGCTGGTGGAAGACATCGTCGACACCGGCTTCACCCTCAGCCACGTCATCCACCTGCTGGACAGCCGCAAGCCGCGCAAGCTGCGCACCATCGCGCTGCTCGACAAGCCCGCGCGCCGCGAGGTGCCGCTCAAGGCCGACTGGATCGGATTTGAAATTCCCGACGAGTTCATCGTGGGTTACGGAATTGACTTTGCGCAGCGCAACAGGAACCTGCCCTACATCGGCAAGGTCCGCTTCCCCGAAGACGCCGCAGCCGGCTGAGCCGCGCATGAGCAACGCGGATGGCGGGCCGGCAGCGCCATCCGCACCGGACAAGGCCCGCGGATCGTCGCCAACGGCCCGCGTCCGAGGCGGGCCGGAGGACACCGCGCCGCGTGAACGGCACATCGCATCTCCGTCAGACCTCGTGAGATTTCCCGTGAGGACGGACGTGACGCAAGGTGATGCAGCGCCTCATGTTTTCCCGGTAAGCCCCTGATTCTCGTTACGCCGGCTCGACCAAGCCAGCGGAAGCTACGCGGCGCTGCCCCGCAGGCCCGGACCAAGAGCCCTCTTGATCGAAATCCGGCCTCGGGTACGCTCCCCACCGGGATACGATTTTCGAAAACGCCCCGATTTCGGGAGGAAAGGGAGTTTCTGATGAAGATCACCGCAACCAGGCTCGCGATGGCCGCCACCGTCGCCGCCCTCGGCACCGCCGCGCTCGCACAGGAGCTGCCCGGGCCGGTCAAGGCCCGGCAGGGACAGTTCAACATCCTCGCCATCAACCTCGGCATCCTCGGCGACATGGCCCGGGGCAAGGCCGCCTATGACGCCGACGCCGCGCAGAAGGCCGCCGACACGATCGTCGCCGTCTCGATGATCAACGAGCCGCCGCTCTTCCCCGAGGGCACTTCGGAAATGGATATCGACGGCACCCGCGCCAAGGCCGAGATCTGGGACGACTGGGAGGGGTTCGCCGGCAAGTGGTCCGGCCTAGGCGAGGCCGCAGTCAGTCTGCAGCAGGTCGCGGCCACTGGACAGGAGGCGCTCGGCCCGGCGGTCGGCCAACTTGGTGGCGCCTGCAAGGCCTGCCACGACAGCTTCCGCGCGCCCGAGTAACCCATGCGCCGCCTGCTCGGCTTCCTGGCCCTGGTGGCGCTGCTCGCCACCGGGGCGCTCTGGATGATCAGCGCCCCGGACCCGCTGCCCATGGGCGAGTTCGCCGATGACCCGGGCGGCGATCCCGCCCGCGGCCAGACCGTCTTCACCGCCGCCGGCTGCGCCTCCTGCCACCATGCGCCCGAGAGCGAGGACAAGCTGGTTCTGGCTGGCGGACAGCGCTTCCCCTCCGATTTCGGCACCTTCATCGCCCCCAATATCTCGTCGCACCCGCAACAGGGCATCGGCGCCTGGAGCCTGCACGATTTCGCCAACGCGCTGCTCCGCGGCGTCTCGCCCGAGGGCCGGCACTACTACCCCGCCTTCCCCTATACGTCCTATATCCGCATGGAGCCGCAGGACGTGGTCGATCTCTGGAGTTTCATCCGCACCCTGCCCGCCTCCGACACGCCGAGCCAGCCGCATGAGGTCGGCTTCCCCTTCAGCCTGCGCCGCGGCCTCGGCCTGTGGAAGCAGCTCTACCTCGACCCCGCCTGGATCGTGCCCGGCGCGGAGTCAGACGAGATGCGCCGCGGTCGCTACCTGGTCGAGGCGCTGGCCCATTGCGGCGAATGCCACACCCCGCGCGACGCCTTCGGCGGGCTCGAGCGCGACGCCTGGCTCGCCGGCGCCCCCGCGCCGGACGGCAAGGGCCGCATCCCCGCCCTCACTCCCGACAAGCTGGGCTGGAGCGCCGAGGACGTGGCCTATTACCTCGAGACCGGCTTCACCCCCGACTACGACAGCGCCGGCGGACATATGGTCGAGGTGATCGCCAATTTCGCCAAGCTCCCGCCCGAGGACCGCGCCGCCGTCGCCGCCTACGTCAAGGCCCTGCCCGACGGCGGCGCGATGAACTGAGACCGCGCGGGCGGTGCGAGCGGGATTTGCGTATTTGGAAAGAGAAGAAGCACACTCGAGACCGTTGCGGCGCGCGCTCCCGGCTTCTTCTCTTCCCAAACACGCCGGCGGGTGAGGCGCGCAGCGCCGAGGGGGGCAACGCCCCCCCTTTTCGACCGTTCCACTGCCGCGACCCCTTAACACCGGCGCGCGGATCGCCTATCTGCCCGAGATGGACAAAACTCTTCATATCGTGGGCGGCGGCATGGCCGGGTCCGAGGCTGCCTGGCAGGCGGCGCGGCTGGGTGTCGACGTGGTCATCCACGAGATGCGGCCCAAGGTGGAAACCTTCGCCCATCGCACCGGCAACCTCGCGGAGATGGTCTGCTCGAACTCCTTCCGCTCGGACGATCACGAGCAGAATGCCGTCGGTCTCCTGCACTGGGAAATGCGGCAGGCGGGCTCGCTGATCATGACCACGGCGGGCGAGCACCGGCTGCCCGCGGGCGGTGCGCTGGCGGTGGACCGTGATCCCTTCTCCGAGGCGGTGACCGCCAAGCTCCTGGCGCTACCGAACGTGTCGGTGAGCGAGGAAGAGGTCACCGAGCTGCCCTCGGACGGGCATTGGATTTTCGCCACCGGCCCGCTCACCTCGGGCGCGCTCGGCAAGGCGCTGCAGCAGCAGACCGGCGCCGAGGCGCTGGCCTTTTTCGACGCCATCGCCCCGATCGTCTATTTCGACACGATCGACATGGACACAGCCTGGCTGCAGAGCCGCTATGACAAGGGCGAGACCGAGGAAGAGCAGAAGGCCTACATCAACTGCCCCATGACCAAGGAGCAGTACGAGGGGTTCGTCGACGCGCTGCTGGCTGCCGAGAAGACCGAGTTCCACGAGGGCGAGACGGCGGGCTATTTCGACGGCTGCCTGCCGATCGAGGTGATGGCCGAGCGCGGCCGCGAGACGCTGCGCCACGGACCGATGAAGCCGATCGGCCTGACCAACCCGCACAACCCCGAGCAAAAGGCCTATGCCGTGGTGCAGCTGCGCCGCGATAATGCGCTTGGCACGCTCTACAACATCGTCGGTTTCCAGACGAAGATGAAATACGGCGCGCAGACCGAGGTCTTCCGCCGCATCCCGGGGCTCGAGAACGCCAGCTTCGCGCGCCTCGGTGGCATCCACCGCAACACCTTCCTCAACTCGCCGACCCTGCTCGACGCGCAGATGCGCCTGCGCGCGCGGCCCAACCTGCGCTTTGCCGGGCAGATCACCGGCGTCGAGGGCTATGTCGAGAGCGCCTCGATGGGGCTGCTGGCGGGCCGGATGGCGGCGGCGGAGATCCTCGGGCACGAGCTGCCCGCCGTGCCGCAGGACAGCGCCCATGGCGCGCTCATCCACCACATCACCGGCGGCGCCGAGGCCAAGACCTTCCAGCCGATGAACGTGAACTTCGGCCTGTTCCGCCCGCTCGAAGGGCTGCGCGGCGGGCGCCGCGGCCGCAAGGACCGCTACAAGGGCTACACCGACCGCGCCAAATCTGTCTGGCAGGAGTGGCTCGCCGCGCAGGAGGTGCCCGCGTGAACTACGTGCTCGCCCTGCTGCTGCCGCCGCTGTCGATCCTGCTGACCGGGCGGCCGATCCTCGGCATCCTGGTCTTCCTGATCTGGGTGCCGGCGATCATCTTCTCGGGCGGGCTCACGCATCCGATGTTCATCCTGCTGGCCTGGGTGCTGATCTACCAGTCCGGCGAGGAGCGCCGTACCCGGCGGATCGAGAAAGCCTATCGCCGCGAGGACTGACTTGCGCACGCGCTTTGCCCCATCGCCCACCGGCCCGCTGCACCTTGGCCACGCCTATTCGGCGCTGCTGGCCGAGGACATGGCGCGGGCGGCAGGCGGGGTGTTTCTCTTGCGCATCGAGGACATCGACAGCACCCGCTCGCGCCCGCATTGGGAGGCGCAGATCTACGACGATCTGCACTGGCTCGGGCTCGACTGGGACGCACCGCCGATGCGCCAGTCGGACCGGCTGCCCGCCTATGAGGCGGCGCTCGACGCGCTTTGGGCGCGCGAGCTGATCTACCCATGCCATTGCAGTCGCCGCGACATTCTGGCAGCGGCCTCGGCGCCGCAGGAAGGCACGGAGCCCGCCTACGGGCCGGACGGGCTGGTTTACCCCGGCACCTGTCGCGGCTTGCGCGCCCCGGGCTATGGCGCCACGCCCCGCCCGCGAGGGGAGGCGTTGCGGCTCGACATGGCGCGGGCACTCGCGCAGATCGGCGCGGATCCGTGGTTCGAGGAGACCGGCGCCGGGCCCATGGGGCAGACCGGGCGTATTGCGCTCTCCCGCGGGCAGCTTCTGCGCCAGGTCGGCGACGTCGTGCTCTCGCGGCGGGACTTTCCCGGGTCTTACCACCTGTCGGTGGTTCTGGACGATGCGGCGCAGGCGATCACCCATGTGGTGCGGGGGCGCGATCTTTTCGAGGCGACGGCGATCCACGTGGTGCTGCAGCGGGTTATGGGACTGGAGACGCCGGTCTACCACCACCATGAGCTGATCCGCGACGCGCAGGGCAAGCGGCTGGCCAAGCGCGACGATGCGCGGGCGATCGCAGCCTACCGCGAAGCGGGTGCAACGCCCGAGGATCTCCGGCGGATGGTGGGGCTTGCAAGATAAGGGGCTCCGCCCCTCGGCGCTGCGCGCCTCACCCCGGCGTATTTGGAAAGAGAAGAAGCGGCTGTGCGGGCGCGTCAGCCTGCCATGGGCTGCAGGATTTCGACCTCATCGCCATCGCGCAGCGCGGTGTAGAAGCAGCTGCGACGGTTGGTGTGGCAGGCCGGGCCGGTCTGGCGCACGAGGGCCAGCAGGCAGTCGCGGTCGCAATCGACGCGCAGCTCGACCAGCGCCTGCAGGTGGCCCGAGCTTTCGCCCTTGACCCAGAAGCTCTGGCGCGAGCGCGACCAATAGGTGACGCGGCCGGTCTCAAGCGTGCGGGCCACCGCCTCGGCGTTCATCCAGGCCATCATCAGTACTTCGCCCGTCGCCTCCTCCTGCGCGATGCAGGGGATCAGGCCGTTTGCGTCATAGACCAAGGTCGCAGGATCGAAGCTCATGGTGAAATTCCCTTTTGCAGGTGCCGGGCGCGCACCCTATCTATGGGGAGCGAGCCGAAAGGGAAACCCATGTCCGCCAATACCTCCACCGAGACCGACCTGATCAAGCTCTATTCCTCGCGCATCCTTGCGCTGGCGGCGGATATTCCCAGGACCGAGCGGCTTGAGCATCCCGATGCCACGGTGAAGAAGCGCTCGCCGCTCTGCGGATCGACAGTGACCGTGGATCTCGCGCTGCAGGACGGCCGGGTCAGCGACTTCGGCCAGGACGTGAAGGCCTGCGCGCTTGGCCAGGCGGCGGCCTCGGTCGTCGGCGCGGCGATCATCGGCTGCACTCCCGAGCAGCTGGCACAGGCGCGTGACGCGCTGCGCGCCATGCTGAAAGAGGACGGGCCGACCCCGCCTGCCCCCTTCGACGGGCTCGAGGTGCTGCGCCCGGCGGCGGCCTACAAGAACCGCCACGCCTCGATCATGCTGGCGCTGGACGCGGCGACCGAAGCCGCCGAGGAGATCGTCGCGGCGCGCAGCGCCTGACGGGCCCCGGCCCCCGTCGAACACCCGGATCAGACCACCCGACAAAAAAAACCGCCGCGCTCCGGGGATGGGAGGCGGCGGCAGTGGCGTGTCTTGTGGACTCCGGGAGAGCCGCGTTGCGTGTCCGGGGATCAGGCGACCCGGAGCTGGGGAAACAATGCGGCGCATCGGGACAGTGATGCGGGCGGCACCCGGAGCAAGACCGCAGGCAGAAATTCGAAAGCTCAGAGCAGCGGCAGGTGCAGCGCCCCGACAAGGATCACGATCAGCGAGACGGCCCCGATCATGTCGGTGACCAGCGCGGTGTTCGAGCGGCTCATGGTGGTGCGGATGGTGTCGATCATCTTGGCGTTCCCTCTGTGCGTGCTGTGCGTGTTCTCTTGTTGCCCTTTTGTTCTCATGCGATCCGATTCGAGTAAAGAACTTTTTGAGAACATTTGTGAACACATGAGAACATGACGCTAGAACAGAAAGACCCGTCGCGCGGCTCGGCGCTCCGGGTCTTTCTGTTCTCTTCTATTTTTCAGTAACTTAACGCGCCACGATGGTCAGCCGACGCTGATCAGCTTGATCGCCTCGTCCTGCCGCATCAGCCAGAGCAGTACCCGCGCTGCCTTGCCCCGGTCGCTCTGCAGTTCCGGGTCCTCGGCCAGCAGCCGCCGCGCATCGCTCTGCGCCATGGCCATTAGCGAGGCCTGGCTTTCCAGATCCGCCACCTTGAAGCGCGGCAGGCCCGACTGCGCCGTGCCGATCAGATCGCCGGCGCCACGCATCTGCAGGTCGACCTCGGAGATGCGGAAGCCATCCTCGGTCTCGCGCAGCGTCGTGAGCCGCTTCATCCCGCTCTCGCCAAGCGGCGGCTGATACATCAAAAGGCAGGTCGAGGCCGCCTCGCCGCGCCCGACGCGGCCGCGCAACTGGTGCAGCTGGGCGAGGCCGAAGATCTCCGCCCGCTCGATCACCATGATCGAGGCATTGGGCACGTTCACCCCGACCTCGATCACCGTGGTGGCAACGAGCACCTTGGTCTCGCCGGCGACGAAGCGCGCCATGGCGGCGTCCTTCTCGGCGGGCGGCATCTGGCCGTGTACCAGCCCCACCACGCCCTCGCCGAGCTGCGCGCGCAGGTGCTTGAAACGTTCTTCGGCGGCGGTGAGGTCCGAGACCTCGCTCTCCTCGACCAGCGGGCAGACCCAATAGGCCTGCCTCCCCTCGGCAACCGCCTTGCGCAGGTGTTCGACAACCTCCGGCATGCGTTCGGTCGAAACCAGCGCGGTCTGCACCGGCTTGCGCCCCGGCGGCTTCTCGTCGAGCACCGAGACGTCCATGTCGCCGTATTGCGCCAGCGCCAGGCTGCGCGGGATCGGCGTGGCGGTCATCACCAACACGTCGGCGCCCTGCCCCTTGCGGCCGAGCTCGAGCCGTTGGCGCACGCCGAAGCGGTGCTGCTCGTCGACGATGGCAAGGCGCAGGGCCTTGAACACGACGTCGTCCTGGAACACCGCGTGGGTGCCGACGAGGATATGGATATTGCCCGCCGCCAGCGCCGCCAGCTTGGCCTTGCGCTCGCTGCCCTTGTCCCGGCCGGTGAGGAGCTCCACCACCACCCCGGCGCTCTCGGCCAGCGGTTGCAGCCCCTCCATGTGCTGGCGGGCGAGGATTTCCGTCGGCGCCATCATCACGCCCTGCCGGCCGGATTCCACCGCGATAAGCAGCGCCATGAAGGCGACCAGCGTCTTGCCCGCGCCGACGTCGCCCTGCAACAGGCGGTTCATCCTGGTCTCGGCAGCCATGTCCTCGGCGATCTCGTCCATCGCCCGGAGCTGCGCCCCGGTCGGCCGGTACGGCAGCGCCGATAGCACGCGGCGGCGGAGCCGCCCGTCGCCCATGGTGGGGAAGCCCTTGCCCTTGCGGCGGTTTATCCGGGCGAGGCCGAGCGTCAGCTGGTGCGCCAGCAGCTCGTCATAAGCGAGCCGGGCACGGGCTGGAGCCGTGGGGTTCAGCGCGGCCATGCCGTCGGGGGCATGCGCCGCCTCGAGCGCGGCGTGCCAGTCAGGCCAGCCCTCGCGCTCCTTCAGGGGGCCGTCGATCCATTCCGCCAGCTCGGGCGCGCGGGTGAGCGCCCCGGCCACGGCGCGGGCCATCAGCTTCTGCGTAACCCCGGCGGTGAGCGGGTAGACCGGCTCGAAGAGCGGCAGGGTGTGCGCCTCCTCGGGCGCCAGCATGTGGTCGGGGTGGACCATCTGCGCCAGCCCGTCAAAGAACTCGACCTTGCCCGAAACCAGCCGCCGCGAGCCCTCGGGCAGCACGCGGGTCAGGTAGTCGGCGCGGCCGTGGAAGAACACAAGCTGGAAGGTCGTCTCGGCGTCCTCGACCTGGATGCGGTAGGGCCGCCCCTTCACGGCGGGCGGCATGTGGCGCAGCACCTGCACCTCGACGGTTATCGTGCCCGGCAGGTCGGCCCCCTCGACCGAAGGCCGCGGGCGGCGGTCGATCACCGAATGCGGCAGGGTCAGCAGCAGGTCACGCGGCGCGGCGACGTCCAGCCCTTCCATCGCCTGCGCGGTCTTGGGGCCGACGCCGTCCAGCGTCTTCAGCTCGGCAAAGAGCGGCCAAAGGGCCTCGGGGCGCTGGCTCATGCGAGGGTCATCCGCCGATCAGCGCGAGCCATTCATCCTCGTCCATCAGCCGAACCCCCAGTTCCTTGGCTTTCGCCTCCTTGCTGCCCGCACCCGGGCCGGCGACGACAATGTCGGTTTTTTTCGAGACCGAGCCCGAGACCTTGGCCCCCAGCGCCTCGGCCCGCGCCTTGGCCTCGGCGCGGCTCATCTTCTCTAGCGTGCCGGTGAAGACCACCGTAAGCCCGGCAACCGGGCTACCCTCGGTCGCCGGGCGCTCGGCGTCCTGGATGTCGAGATGCGCGACCAGCCGGTTGACCGAGGCACGCTCGGCCTCCTGGTGCAGCGAGGTGACCAGCGAGACCGCCACGATGGCACCGATGCCGTCGATGCCGACAAGGTCATCCCAGGCGGCGCGCGCCTCCTGCGGCACTTTCGGCTCTTCGGCCCAGACAGCGTCCTGCGTCTCTTTGATGCGGGCGCGGCGACCGGCGGAGGCGGCAATCTTGCGCTCTTCCTCGACGGCGGTCTCGGCCTTGCGATAGCGCTCGACCGCGGGGACCGCCTGATCGACCGCCGAGATCATCGCCTCCCAGCCAAGGTAGTGCTTCGCCAAATCCTTGGCGACCACCTCGCCGACGTGGCGCATGCCGAGCGCGAAGATCACCCGGTTGAGCTCGATCTTCCGCTTCTCGTCGATGGCGTCGAAGAGATTGGAGGCGCTCTTCTCGCCCCAGCCCTCGCGGTTCTTCAGCTGCTGCATGCCCGAGCCGTAGCGCGCCTTCAGCTCGAAGATATCCGCCGGTTCCTTGATCCAGCCGTCGCGGTAGAACTGCTCGACCTGCTTGGCACCCAGCCCCTCGATATCGAAGGCGGCGCGGGAGACGAAGTGCTTGAGCTTCTCCACCGCCTGCGCCGGGCAGACGAGCCCGCCGGTGCAGCGGCGCACGGCGTCGCCCTCCTCGCGGATCGCCTCGGAGCCGCACTCCGGGCAGGTCGCGGGAAAGACGTAGGGCTGCGCACCCTCGGGGCGTTTGCCGAGGTCGACGTCGGCCACCTTGGGGATCACGTCCCCGGCGCGGTAGACCTGCACCCAATCGCCGACGCGGATATCCTTAGCACCGCCTTCGGGATCGGGGCGGATCACCTCGCCCTTGGCGTCGCGCCCGGCGATGTAATCCTCGTTGTGCAGCGTGGCGTTCGACACGACGACGCCGCCCACGGTGACCGGGGTGAGCCGCGCCACAGGGCTGAGCGCACCGGTGCGGCCGACCTGGATGTCGATCGCCTCGAGCCGGGTCCAGGCCAGCTCGGCGGGGAATTTATGCGCGATCGCCCAGCGCGGCGTCGTCGAGCGGAACCCGAGCCGCCCCTGCAGCGCCAGATCGTTGACCTTGTACACCACGCCGTCGATGTCATAGCCGAGCGTGGCGCGCTGTTCCTCGATGCTGCGGTAATGCGCGATCATCTCGCGCGGGCCGTCGCAGAGCTGGGTCAGCGGGTTGGTCTGGAAGCCCAGCGCATGCAGCCGTTCGATCGAGCCCATCTGCGTCTCGCCCAGCGGTGACGAGAGCTCGCCCCAGGCATAGGCGAAGAAGCGCAGCGGGCGGGCGCGGGTGATCTCGGCGTCGAGCTGGCGCAGCGAGCCGGCGGCGGCGTTGCGGGGGTTGGCGAAGAGCTTGCCGCCGCGAGCTCCTGCCGCTCGTTGAGGGCCGCAAAGTCCCCGTGGCTCATGTAGACCTCGCCGCGCACCTCGAGCACGTCGGGCGCGCCTTCGAGGCTCTGCGGGATATCGGCGATGGTGCGGGCGTTGGCGGTGACGTTCTCGCCCACCGATCCGTCCCCTCGCGTGGCAGCCTGCACCAGCTCGCCGTTTTCATAGCGCAGCGAGAGCGAAAGGCCGTCGATCTTCGGTTCGGCGGTATAGGCGAGCCCAGCGCCGTCGGAGAGACCAAGGTAGCGGCGGATGCGCGCGTCGAACTCGTCCACCTCCTCGGGCTCGAAGGCATTGCCGAGCGAGAGCATCGAGACAGCGTGGCGGACCTTGGAAAACCCCTCTGCCAGAGGTGCCCCCACCTGTTCGCTGGGACTGTCTTCGCGCTTGAGTTCGGGAAACCGTTCCTCGATCTCGAGATTGCGGCGCTTCAGCGCGTCATAGTCGGCGTCCGAGATCTCGGGCGCGTCCTCGGTGTGGTAGGCGGTGTTGGCCTGTGCCAGCAGATCGGCGAGCCGGGCAAGCTCGTCCCGTGCCTCCGTTTCGGTCAGTGCCTCTACCGGTTTCTCCGCCACATGCTGGGCCATTGCCGCATCCCTTGCTCACGCCTTTTGGCAGACGTGATAGGGCGCTCGGCGGGACACGTCCAGAGTCAGGCGTTCACTGCCATGGCGCCAACCGGCGGCTCGGGATCGCGCAGAACGTATCCGCGCCCCCAGACGGTCTCGATGTAGTTTTCATCCCCGGTGGCTTCCGAGAGTTTCTTGCGAAGCTTGCAGATGAAGACGTCGATGATCTTGAGCTCGGGCTCATCCATCCCCCCCGTAGAGATGGTTGAGGAACATCTCCTTGGTCAGGGTGGTGCCCTTGCGCAGCGAAAGCAGCTCGAGCATCTGGTATTCCTTGCCCGTCAGATGCACGGCGCGCTCGCCCACGGTGACGGTCTTGGCATCGAGGTTCACCGACACCTTGCCGGTGCGGATGATCGATTGCGAATGCCCCTTGGAACGGCGGATGATCGCATGGATGCGCGCCACCAACTCGTCGCGGTGGAACGGCTTGGTCAGGTAGTCGTCGGCGCCGAAGCCGAATCCCTTGATCTTGTTCTCGGTGTCGTCGGCCCCCGAGAGAATCAGGATCGGCGTATTGATCCGCGCCATGCGCAACTGGCGAAGCACCTCGTGCCCGTGGATGTCCGGCAGATTGAGGTCCAGCAGGATCAGGTCATAGTCGTAGAGCTTCGCAAGATCGATGCCCTCTTCCCCGAGATCCGTGGCGTAGACGTTCAGGTTCGCGTGGTTCAGCATCAGCTCGATGCTCTTCGACGTGGTCGGATCGTCTTCAACCAAAAGGATGCGCATGGCCGTCTCCGCTAATCTCTACCCCTGCGCCGAGCCTGTCCCAATTTAGTTAATGGTTCTTTACCCCAGCCGAGATCACTCTAGAGAACTTGAGCGGGCAATCAACTTTTGACAGAATCTCATTAGGATAGGTCGCGTCCATTTCCGGGCCGAGGCAGACATGACGTTGCTTCCTTGGCAAGAATTCCGCCGTCCCCCTGGGTCAAGTTACCCGGACCGCCCGTTCCACGCCCCCAATGAACTCCGTGCGTCCATACGCGACCGCTTTAGCGGAACCGTTGCACAAGCGTGGCTTTGAGCGCTTCTTCTCCGTGGCTGGAGACGGCCTTCACCCATTCGGCCAACTCTTCGGAGCTGAGCGCATAGCGCTCCATCGCCTGCTCATCCGTCAGGAGCCCGTGACGCACGGCACGCACAACGGCAGCCTTGCGAGAGGCGACCCAGCGGCGCGTCTCCGGCGGAGGGAGATCGGCCCGTGTCATGATCGAGCCATCAGGCAGCGTCACCGCGCGCGGGCCATCGATCTTCTTGAGGTACATGGTCGTCGTCCCGTATGGTCGTCGTCCCGCTTGGCAGTGTGCCGTCTGGCAGTGTGCCGTCTGGCAATGTCCCGCTTGGCAGTTCCCGCTTGGCGTCGTCCCGTTTGGCCCTCCCCGCCTCCGCGCCAGCCCGGATCTGCGCCCGGCCCAGCTATGGGGGTGACGCATATTGGCCTTGCGCGATTTAACGCTGTCTAAAACGCGCCCTTGTTAGTAAGACGCATTTTCCTATATTCCCCCGGACTCCCGGAGATTGATGATGGCCCTCGATACCCAGACCCTGAACTCGCTTGGCTTTGCGAAATCCCCCGCCGACACGCGGGTGGTTGTCGCCATGTCCGGTGGCGTGGACAGCTCCGTCGTCGCCGCCATGCTGGCCGAGGAAGGCTACGACGTGGTCGGCGTGACACTGCAGCTCTACGACCACGGCGCGGCGCTGGCCAAGAAGGGCGCCTGCTGCGCGGGTGTCGACATCCATGACGCCCGCCGGGTGGCCGAGCAGATGGGCTTCCCGCATTACGTGCTGGACTACGAGAACATCTTCAAGGACGCGGTGATCGACGAGTTCGCCGAAAGCTACCTTGGCGGTGCCACCCCTGTGCCCTGCATCCGCTGCAACGAGCGGGTGAAGTTCAAGGACCTGCTGGAGACGGCCAAGGACCTCGACGCCGACTGCATGGCCACCGGCCACTACATCCAGCGGATGGATGGCGAGACCGGCCCCGAGCTGCATTCGGCTGCCGATGCGAACCGCGACCAGAGCTACTTCCTCTTCTCGACCACGCCCGAACAGCTGTCGTACCTGCGCTTCCCGCTCGGGCACCTGAAGAGCAAGGCCGAAACGCGCGCGCTGGCGGCCAAGTACGGGCTCTCGGTGGCCGACAAGCCCGACAGCCAGGACATCTGCTTCGTGCCCGATGGCAACTACGCCTCGGTGATCGAGAAGCTGCGCCCCGGCGCTGCCGAACCGGGCGAGATCGTGCATGCGGACGGGCGCAAGCTCGGAACCCACAAAGGTGTCATCCACTACACCATCGGCCAGCGCCGTGGCCTCGGCATCGGCGGGCTCGACGAGCCGCTCTACGTGGTGAAGCTCGACGTCGATGCCAAGCAAGTCGTCGTCGGCCCTAAGGAGATGCTGGCCACCCGCGTCATTCCCGTCCGCGAGATCAACTGGCTCGGGGACGAGCCCTTCACCAGCCGCGACGAATGGCACCTCAAGGTCAAGGTCCGCTCCACCCGCCCGCCGCGCGACGCGATCATCCGCCCGCTCAGCGACACCACCGCCGAGGTGGAACTGCTGACCCCGGAAGAAGGCGTCAGCCCGGGCCAGGCCTGCGTGTTCTACGCCCCCGAGGGCAGCCGCATCTTCGGTGGCGGTTGGATCTGGCGCGGCTACTGATCGCCGCACCCCTCTTGCGTCAGACACCCCCAGGGCCCATCCTTTCACGCGAAAGGGTGGGCCTTGTCATGTCGTGGCTGAGCCGTCTCACGGAACGCCGGATTCTGAAATCGCTGGCCGAGGGCAAGCTGCAGGGCCTTGAGGGCGAGGGCAGACCCCTCCCTGACCGCAGCGGCGAGGCGCATCTCGATCCGGGCGAGGCCATGGGCTTCCGCATCATGGCAGAAGCCGGTGCCCTGCCCGAGGAGATCGTCCTCAAGAAGCAGGTCGCAGCGCAGCAACTGGTCCTGGCCGGGCTGACCGACATGGACGCGCGCAAAGCAGCCATGGCCAAGCTCGCCGATCTGCAGATGAAGCACTCCATGGCCGAGGAGGCCCGGCGCCGGTTCCTGCGCGACTAGCCTTCGTCCGGAGCCCAGTCCCCGATCGGATAGATCAACGGTGCCTCCGCCAGCGCTTCGCCGCAGAGCGGGGCCGAGATAAGGTGTCCCTGCCCCGCGTCGCACCCCATGGCCCTGAGGTAGCTGAGCTGGCCCGGCGTCTCGATCCCCTCGGCCACCACGCGGAAGCCGAAGCGCCGCGCCATGCCGAGGATCGCCTCGACCACGGCACGGTCGCGGGGGCGCGCACTGAGTCCCTGCACGAACTGACGGTCGATCTTCAGCATGTCGATCGGCCAGGCGCCGAGATGGCGCAGGCTGCCGTAGCCGGTCCCGAAGTCGTCGAGCGCGATCTTTGCCCCGCAGGCCCGCAGCTCGCGCAAGGTCTCGAAGACGCGCCCTCCCGTCTCTCCCAGCATCACCGTCTCGGGAACCTCGATCACGATCGCCTGCCAAGGCAGCCCGAGGTCCGAAAGCAGCGTTCCGAAGTCCCGGGTGAACTGAGGGTTGTGCAGGTCGAATCCGGTGACATTGATCCCGACGCGCAGGGGCGCACCGGCGACCGCCGCGCGCACCGGCAGCCCGCGCAGCACCTCCGTGGCCTGCACGATCATGCGGCGGGTCAGTTGCTCGGCCAGCACCGGGTTCTCGAAGATCGGGTAAAACAGCTCGGGGCCGATGATCTCGCCATCCTCGCCGCGCCAGCGGGCCAGCACCTCGTAGCCGGTGCATTGCCCGGTGGCGAGGTCCACCACCGGGTGGAACACCGGCTGGATTTCTCCCGCCGCCAGCGCCTCCGCGAAATTCCGCATGAGCTCGCGCAGGCTGAAGCGCAGGTGGCGATGCGGATCGAAGATCACCCCCGCGCCGCGCCCTGCCTCCTTGGCCGCGTAGAGCGCCGTATCGGCCTGTTCAAACAGCGTCTCGTAATTCTCGCCGTGGCGCGGGTAGAACGCAGCGCCCATGCTGATCCCGCCCAGCTCGGGCTTGCCCATGGTCTCAGCCAGGCGGGCGCTCGCCGCGCTGCAGGCCCGCATCACCTGCAGCAGCGCCGGTTCCGCCTCCGCAGGCAGGCGCAGCAACAGCGCGAATTCATCTCCGCCGATCCGTCCGAGCCGGGCATCCAGCGGGACGCTGCCCTGCAGAGCCGCGGCGATGGCGCGCAGGTAGACGTCGCCGAACTGGTGACCGTGCAGGTCGTTGATCTGCTTGAAGCTGTCCACGTCCATGAGCACCAGTGCATGCGGCCCGCGCCCCGCGCCCAGTATTTCGCGCGCATGCGTCCGAAACGCATCGGCATTGTCGAGCCCGGTGAGCGCGTCCTTCCGCACCCGCCGCTGCAGCTCCGCCGCCTGCCGCCCGAGCGCCGCCATATCCTGCGCCATCGCGATCTTTCCGCGGCGCTCGACGAGCAGCGCCGCGAGCATGGCGATGAAATGCCGCGAGGCCTTCTCCGCAGCGGCGATGCTGACCGCCTCGGCGTCGAAGCCGAGCACGATGGTTCCCAGCGGCAGCGCCGGCTGCGCGCTGCGGCCACCACCGATCCGCTCAATCAGGAAGCGCAGGCGCCGGCCATCCACGGTGGCTTCAATGGACTGCCTGCGCAGGCCTGACGCCAGGGCCCCGGGGCGATTGTCCACAAGGCTGCGCAAGCTCTCGGCAACCGGTCCATCGAGCGGCGCCGCCATGCGCACTGCGCGCGGCCCAACGACTTCGGGTGGCAGGTCCACAAGGCAAGCGACCGCCCCGGTAAGTGGCAGGGCCGCGGCGCCGATCCGGTCAAGAAAGGCGTCAAGTTCCGAAACCGGCAGGTCGTCGCGGCCAAAGGTGCCCTGGTCCGGAAGATCGCTTATCATGGAGCGGGCCCCTCCGTTCGCGTGAAATCATCAGTCGAAAACACGGGGCGTGCGGATGCAGGCACCCCAATACAATTCCCGGCACGCGCGCAGGCCCGCCGGTTCCATCAAGGTTTATGGAAAAACTTAAGGAGTTGTTAATAAGCGCCCCGCGCGCGAAGATATGCGCGGCGCCTCCGCGCACCGCCCGCAAAGCCAAACGCCGCCCGGCTCCCGGGCGGCGTCGATCCTTGGCACCAGGGGCACCGCTGTGCGTGTGTGGCGCTCAGAGGTAGTCCGAGCGCTGCAGCCCATACTTGGCCATCTTCTCGTTCAGCGTCCGGCGCGGCAGGCAGAGTTCGTCCATCACCGAAGAGATCGAACCCTTGTGACGGCGCATGGTGTTGTCGATCAGCATCCGCTCGAAGGCTTCCACGTATTCTTTGAGCGGCTTACCCTCGGTGGTCATCACCGGCTGCATGTCCTCGTGGTCGTTCATCAGCAGCGAGGCGATGGTGCCCGTACCACGGCGCGACTGCAGCACCGCGCGCTCGGCAAGGTTGATGAGCTGGCGCACGTTGCCCGGCCAGGGCGCCTGAAGCAGCTGCGCCGCCTCCTGTGCCGAGACCTGCGGCGCGTCACAACCGTACTCGTCCGAGAACTGCTCGGAGAAGCGGGTGAACAGCGTCAGGATATCCTCGCCGCGCTGGCGCAGCGGCGGTACGGTGATCTTCAGCGCCGCGAGGCGGTAGTAGAGGTCGGGGCGCAGCGCAGTCTCGCAGGTGCGGCCCTCGTCCTGCAGGTTGCAGATGGCGATGATGCGGGTCTCGGGCGGGGTGCCCTGATCGTTGATCACCGACAGCAGCCGAGCCTGCGAGGCGTCCGACAGGCTTTCGATGTCTTCGAGCACCAGCGTGCCGCCACGCGCTTCCTCGATCGCCGGCAGGCGCGTGTCCTCGGGCTGCATCGGCCCGAAGAGGCGGCGCATCAGCGCATCCTCGTCCATCGCCGCGCAGGAGATCAGCACGAACTTCTTGCCGGCGCGCGAGCCTACCGCGTGCAGCGCGTGGGCGATCAGCGTCTTGCCAGTGCCGGTCTCGCCGTCGATCAGCACGTGGCCGTCGGCCTGCCCGAGATCGAGCACGTCCTCGCGCAGCCGCTCCATGGCCGGGCTCTGGCCGATCAGCTTGCTCATCAGCTGGCCGCCGTCCGAGAGCTCGCGGCGCAGCACCCGGTTGTCGAGCGTCAGGCGGCGCGCGTTGGTGGCCTTCTTCGCCAGCTCCGACATGCGGTCGGGGTTGAAGGGCTTCTCGAGGAAGTCATAGGCCCCAATGCGCATCGCCTCGACCGCCATGGGCACGTCGCCGTGGCCGGTGATCATGATGACGGGCAGCGCAGAATCGTTGCCCATCAGCTTGCGCAGGAACTGGATGCCATCCATGCCGGGCATGCGGATGTCCGAGATCACGATGCCCGGGTAGTCCGCGCCGACAGCGCCGAGCGCCTCTTCGGCGCTGGAGTAGGTCTCGGTGTCATAGCCAGACAGGGCCAGCCATTGGCTGATCGACTGGCGCATGTCCTTTTCATCGTCGACGATGGCGATCTTCATGGCTTTGGTCATTCGGTCTGGTCGCCTTTTGTTGTGGTCTTGTCGCGCATCTGGCGCGGAATCTTACTCGTCATCGCCCGCGGCTCACTCTGCCGCGGCGGGGCTTTCATTCAAGATAGGCAGTTGCATCTCGAAAACAGCCCCCCCCTTCGGTTCCATTCCGTGCCGTGAGCCGCCCGCCCAGGTCGGTGACGATCCCGGAGGAGATCGCGAGGCCGAGGCCGGTGCCGTCGCCGGGCTGCTTGGTGGTGTAAAAGGGCTCGAACAGCGCATCGAGATCCTCGATGCCGTGGCCGTTGTCGCGCACGCTGAGCGTCGCCGTCTCGCCGCTGGCGAGGATAATCTCGATCTCGGGGTTGGCGACGGACTTGGTGGCGTCGATGGCGTTGCGCAGCAGGTTCACCAGAACCTGCTCGATGCGCATCCGGTCGCCCATCACCATCACCGGCAGGTCGGGCAGGATCTTGGAGATCCGCACCCGCCGCGCCTTCAGTTGCGGCTCCATCATCGACAACGACGACGCCAGCGCCTCGGCCATGTCGACCGGCACGAAATTGGCCTGCCCCTTGCGGGCGTAGCTCTTGAGCTGGCGAGTGATCGCCCCCATCCGCTCGATCAGGTCGTCGATGCGGGAGAAGGCGGTCATCGCCTCTTCGGGGCGGTTGCGCTTGAGCAGCAGCCGCGCGCCGGCGAGGTAGGTCTTCATCGCCGCCAGCGGCTGGTTCAGCTCGTGGCTGACCGCGGCCGACATCTCGCCGAGCGCTGCCAGCTTCGAGCTCTGCTCCAGCGTCTGCTCGGCGCTGGCCAGATCCTTCTGCACCTTCTCGCGCTCGGCGATCTCGCGCTGCAGCCTTGCGTTCAGTGCGCGCAGCTCGACGCTTTCGCGCTGGAAGAGGGCCATGCGCAGCGCGGTCTTGCGCGACAGCGCGTAGAAGGCCAGCGCGGTCAGCAGGGCAAAGGCCATGATCTCGAGCGCCAGTACCGCGTTCACCTTCTCGCGCACCGAGGCATAGGTGGTGAAGGTCGCCATGGTCCATCCGCGGAAGGGGATGCGCCCGTCGATCCGCATCACCGCCTCGCCGCGCAGGTAGGCATCAGCGGGCAGCGCGGTCCAGTCGGCGGTGGCCTTGATGGCGCGTTCGATGGCGTTCTCGGCGGGCTGCTTGGCCAGCGCCTCGTCCATGGTCAGCCCGCGCCAGCGCGGTTCGGTGGCAAGGATGATCCGCCCCTCTGAGTCGAGCACGGCAACGGCATCGGTGATCCCCGCCCAGGCGCGTTCGAACTTGGCCAGATCGACTTCGACCATGATCACGCCGATGGCCGAGTTCTGGCTCTCCATCCGGCGCGAGTAGGTGAAGGCATAGCCGCCCGCCTCGCGCTCCTGCACGGTGAAGACGGTGGTATTGGCGCGCAGCGCGTCGATGTAATAGGCCTCGGAGCGGTGGTTGGAGCCGAGCCGGTTGCGGTCGGTGGCCGCCACGGTGCGCCCGTCCCGGTCGAGCAGCATCAGCGAGGCGGCGCCGATCTCGTCGACATAGGAAATCAGCCGCTGCGTCGACTGGCTGAAGTCGCCCGAGTTCAGCGCCCCGATCAGCGCCGGATCGCGCGCCAGAAGCTGCGGCACGATGGCGTTGCGGCGCAGCTCGGAAAGGATGTTGCCGGAATAGAGCGCCAGCCGCAGCTCGGCGCGGTTGCGCGTCGAGGCTGTGGAGCGGTCGGTCAGCAGGACGTTGGTGATCCACACCGTGCTGACCGCGAGCACCAGCAAAATGATAAGCGCCGCCCGCACCCGCCAACTCAGCGGGCCCGAACGCCGTCTGTCTATCTTGTCACGCGTGGTCTCCGACATGGCGCCCAACTTACGCTGCGCGCCGGGCCGGCTCAAGCGGTGCCGGTCAAGCCTCGGCGAGCGCCGCCGTCAGATTGGCGAAAAGACGCGCACCGTCCTCGTTGCCCTGCGCCGGATCGCAGGCCCGCTCCGGGTGCGGCATCATCCCGAGAACACGGCGGTTTTCCGAGAGGATCCCGGCGATGTCGCGGTCCGCGCCATTGGGGTTGTCGGTGTAGCGGAAGGCCACGCGGCCCTCGCCTTCGAGCATGTCGAGCGTCGCCGCGTCGGCGGTGTAATTGCCATCATGGTGCGCGATCGGAATACCGATCTTCTCACCCGTCTCGTAGCCGCGGGTGAAGACCGACTGGCTCTCGGCCACTTCCAGCCCCACCGTACGGCAGATGTACTTGAGGTTCGCGTTGCGCAGCAGCGCCCCCGGCAGCAGCCCGGTTTCGGTGAGGATCTGGAAGCCGTTGCAGACGCCGAAGACGTAGCCGCCGCGCTCGGCATGGGCCTTCACGCCCTGGCAGATCGGCGAATTGGCAGCGATGGCGCCGCAGCGCAGGTAGTCGCCGTAGGAGAAGCCGCCCGGCAGGCCGACGATGTCGACGCCCGCGGGCAGCGTGGTGTCCTTGTGCCAGACCATCTCGACCTCGAGCCCGGCCTGTTCGAAGGCCATCTTCAGATCACGATCGCAGTTCGATCCGGGGAAGACGATGACGGCGGCTTTCATGGGCACTCTCCTGAACGGCCTTGCGACGCGCTGCGGCGCCGCCCCGCCTCAGCGGGTGAAATCGGTGATCACGGCCACGCCCGGAGGCGTCGGCCCGTTGAACGCCGCCAGCTCCGCCCCGGCCAAGCTGAGGGGAATCTCGCGCGCGATGAGAGGGCTCATATCCACCTTTCCCCGCGTGATCAATCCAAGCAGCGACGGATAGCGGTGCGAGGGCATGCCGCGGGTGCCATAGAGCGCAAGATTGGCCATGTAGACGGCATTCATGTCCACTTCCTGGATGGCGTGGTGCCCGATCGGCATGCCGACCTGCACGTGCCGCCCCAGCGGACGCAGGCAGCGGATCGAGGCGTTGACCGTCTGCGGGATGCCCAGTGCCTCGACGCTGACATGCGCGCCGCCGCCGGTGATCTTCTTGATGCGCGCCGCGGCATCCTCCTCGGCGGCGTTCACCGCCGCATCCATGCCGAGCGAGAGCGCGTGCTCGAGCTTCTCGGGCACCACGTCGACCACCACCACATGCGCGCCCAGCGCCCGGCCGAGGATCGCCGCCGAAAGCCCGATGCCCCCCCGTGCCATGCACCGCCAGCCACTCGCCGCCCTGCAGCGCCGCGCGCCCGGTGAGCGCGTGCCAGGCGGTGGTCACCCGGCAGCCGAGCCCCGCCGCCAGCGTCGGCGACATGCCCTCGGGCAGCCGCGCGAGGTTGAAATCGCGCGGCACGGCAACGTATTCGGCAAAGGCACCCGGCTCGATGAACCCGGGCAGACGCTGGTCGAAACAGGTGTGCTGCTGCCCTTCGCGGCACTGCGGGCAGGTGCCGCAAGCGAGGATGAACGGCGCCACCAGCTTGTCGCCGACCTGCCATTGCGAGCCGGGCCCGGCTTCGACCACCTCACCGCAATACTCATGCCCCTGGATCTGCCCCGGCTTGACCCGCGGATGCTCGCCCGACCAGCCGTGCCAATCCGAGCGGCAGACGCCGCAGGCCAGCACCTTCAGCACCACTCCGTCGGTGGGGCATTCGGGCATCGGCACCTGCTCGATCGACAGGTCGGTCTTGTATTCTCGCAGCACGGCAGCGCGCATGGTCGCAGGCATCGGGGTCTCCTCCAGAATCTGCGATCACAGAACGACAGACGTTGGGGAAACACAAGGGCCTCGCGCCGGTGCCACGCCCGGGATCCCTCCGGCGGGGATATTTGGGCCTAGAAGACCCCGCGCGCCCTTCTTCTAGGGAAAAGTATCCCGGGGGAGCCCGCGCAGCGGGCGGGGGCGGAGCCCCCTCTTTTCTCTGCAGCGCCCGGCCTCCCCGCCTGCCTCTTGAGCAATTGCCCCTGCGGCGATACATCTGCGCAACTGATAAGAGGACGATTTCCATGCCCATCAAGCTGCCCGAAGACCTCCCCGCCTACGACGTGCTCTCGCGCGAGGGCGTGATGGTCATGTCCGAGGACAGCGCCTCGCGGCAGGATATCCGGCCCCTGCGCATCGCGCTGCTCAATCTCATGCCCAAGAAGATCCAGACCGAGAACCAGTTCGCGCGCCTGATCGGCGCGACGCCGCTGCAGATCGAGCTGTCGCTGATCCGCATGACCGAGCATCAGACCAAGAACACCGCCGCCGAGCACATGGAGGCCTTCTACCGGCCCTTCTCCGAGGTCGAGGCCTCGGGCGAGAAGTTCGACGGGCTGATCATCACCGGTGCGCCGATCGAGCACCTCGAGTTCGCCGACGTCACCTACTGGGACGAGCTGAAACGCGTCTTCGACTGGAGCCAGACCCATGTGCACGCCACCTTCGGGGTTTGCTGGGGCGGCATGGCGATGATCAACTACTTCCACGGGGTGAAGAAGCACATCCTTGATCACAAGGCCTTCGGCTGCGTGCGCCATCAGAACCTCGCGCCCGCCTCGCCCTTCCTGCGCGGCTTCTCGGACGACATGGTGATGCCGGTCTCACGCTGGACCGAGATGCAGCGCGCCGAGATCGAGGCCGCGGGCCTGCCCGTGCTGATCGACTCGCCCGAGACCGGCCCGGCGCTGGTCGAGGACAAGGCGCATCGCGCGCTCTACATCTTCAACCACCTCGAGTATGACAGCACCACGCTCAAGGACGAGTACGACCGCGACGTCGAGGCCGGCAAGCCGATCAACGTGCCGGCCAACTACTACCCGAACGACGATCCCAGCAAGAAGCCGCAGAACCGCTGGCGCAGCCACGCGCATCTGCTCTTCACCAACTGGATCTCGGAAATCTACATGACCACCCCCTTCGACGTCTCCCGCATCGGCAGCGAGTCGACCGACTGGCGCGCCGCCAAGAAGCTCGAGGCCTGAGCCATGTGGCAGGCGCTGCTGCCCGCCTTCGCGCTGGTGCTGGCGGGTTGCGGGCTCACCGGCAGCAAGGCCGCTCGGGAAGAGGCCGCCGCCGAGGCGGCCTTCCCGCCCGAGGGCCGTTTTCTGCAAGTGGACGGTCGCCGCGTGCATTACGTCGAGGCCGGCAGCGGCCCGGCGCTGGTGCTGATCCACGGCGCCAGCGGCAACCTGCGGGACTGGACCTTTGACGCCGTCTCCCGGCTGAGCCCCGACTACCGCGTTATCGCCTTCGACCGTCCGGGGCTCGGCTACACCGAGGCCGAGGCGGATGGCGACAGCATCTTCGAGCAGGCCGCGCTGCTCTCGGCCGCCGCCACGCAGCTCGGCGCGACGCGCCCCATCGTGCTTGGCCAGTCCTACGGCGGCGCGGTGGCGCTGGCCTGGGCGGCGAACCACCCCGAGCGGGTCTCGGCGCTGGTGCTGCTGGGCGCCGCCTCGCAGCCCTGGGCGGGCGGGCTGCCCTTCTTCTACAAGCTGACCGCCGGGCCGCTTGCGCCGCTGGCCAATCCCGCCATCGCCGCCTTCGCCCCCGATGCGAGGGTGCAGGAGGCGATCACCGAGGTCTTCGCTCCCAACCCGGTGCCCGCGGGCTATGCCGCACATATCGGCGCGCCGCTGACCCTGCGCCGCGAGAGCCTCGACGCCAATGCCCGCCAGCGCGCCAGCCTGAAGGCCGAGATCCGCGCCCTCGCCCCGCGCTACCCGGCGCTCGACCTGCCGGTGGAACTGATCCACGGCGAGGCCGACACCACCGTGGGGCTGCAGATCCACTCGGTGCCCACGGCGGCGCAGATCCCCGGCGCCAGGCTCACCGCCCTGCCCGGCGTCGGTCACATGCCGCAGCACGTCAGCCCCGCACAGATGGACGCCGCCATCGCCCGGGCCGCCACGCGCGCGGGTTTGCGCTAGGCGCGCCGAGGCGTCATATTGACCGTGAGATTTCAACACGAAGGACCCAAGCCCGTGTCCAAGCCCTTCGACGGCGCGATCAGCGCCTATTTCGAGAAGAAGGCCCCCAAGGAAATCCGCGAGGCCATCCGCCGCGCCGACAAGGATGACATCCTCTCGGCCAGCTACCCCTATTCCGAGGAGATGAAGGGCAAGGCCTACGACAAGCAGATGGCGGCGCTGCAGATCGAGCTGATGAAGCTGCAGCGCCACGTGAAAGAAAGCGGCGAGCGCGTTGCCATCCTCTTCGAAGGGCGCGACGCCGCCGGCAAGGGGGGGCACGATCAAGCGCTTCCGCGAGAACCTCAACCCGCGCGGCGCGCGGGTGGTGGCGCTCTCCAAGCCCTCGGACACCGAGGCGACGCAATGGTACCTGCAGCGCTACATCGACCATTTGCCCGCGGGCGGCGAGATCGTCTTCTTCGACCGCAGCTGGTACAATCGCGGCGTTGTGGAAAAAGTCTTCAACTTCTGCACCGAGGCTCAACGCGAGCATTTCTTCGCCCAGGTGCCCGACTTCGAGAAGATGCTGGTCGAGGAGGGCATCAAACTCTTCAAGCTCTGGCTCAACGTCGGCCGGGCCGAGCAGCTGCGCCGCTTCCTCGAGCGCGAGAAGGATCCGCTCAAACAGTGGAAGCTCTCGTCGATCGACGTCGAGGGGCTGAAGCTCTGGGACGAGTACGGCGCGGCGATCCGCGAAACGCTGTCGCGCACGCACAGCGCCGCGGCGCCTTGGACGGTGATCCGCTCGGACGACAAGAAGCGCGCCCGCCTCGCCGCGATCCGCCACGTGCTGACCCATCTCGACTATGACAACAAGGACGAGGCCGCCGTCGGCGTGCCGGACCCCAAGATCGCCGGAGGTCCCGAAGTCTGGGATGGCTAAACGCGGCTACCACCACGGCAATCTCCGCCAGGCGCTGGTCGAGGCGGCGCTGGAACTGATCGAGGAAAAGGGCCCCACGGGCTTCACCCTCTCGGAGGCGGCGAAACGCGCGGGGGTGACCCCCGCCGCGGTCTACCGGCATTTCTCGGGACGCGAGGATCTCATCGCCGAGGCGGCGCGGCAGGGCTACGAGATTTTCGGCGACCTGATGCAATACGCCTATGACAGCGGCCAGCCCTCGGCGCTGGCGGCCTTCGAGGCGACGGGCCGCGCCTATCTCGCCTTCGCCCGCCGCTACCCCGGCCATTACATCGCCATGTTCGAAAGCGGCGTTTCGGTGAACCACTCGCCCGAGTTGGCCGCGGCCTCGCGCCACGCCCGCGGCGTGCTGGAAAAGGCAGCGTCGGATCTGTCGCAGCACATCCCGCCGGAAAAGCGCCCGCCCGCCTCGATGTTCTCGGCCCACATCTGGGCGATGAGCCACGGCGTGGTCGAGCTTTTCGCGCGCAACTCGCCCGGCACCCAGTCGCCCTTCCCGGCGGACGAGCTGCTGGAATCGGGCATCGGCATCTACCTGCGCGGCCTCGGCCTCATCCCTCCCGACGCCTGAGCCGTCTTCCAGGCAGAAATACCCCGGGGGAACCGCGCTGTGCGCGGCGGGGGCAGGAGCTCCCCACCCCGCCTCAAGGACCGCAACATGACCCAAAAGACCTTCTTCCTCGGCCTCGGCGGCCAGAAATGCGGCTCGACCTGGATCCAGGCCTATCTGAACCGGCAGGAGGGCAGCGACTTCGGCCGCCTCGGCGAGTACCAGGTCTGGGAGCACACGCTCGGCGGCGTCTTCGCCCGCTACAAGGTGCCCATGCCGCCGATGAAGGAGCGGCTGCGGGCGCGGCTGAAGACCGCCGTGAATGCCGACGAGCCCGCGCAGCACCTGCGCTGGCGCCTGCAGTCCGACCCCGACGCCTATTTCGACTATTTCGCCGGGCTGCTTGCCCGCCCCGGCATTGTACGGACCGGCGACATCACCCCCTCCTACGCCGCGCTGCCGCCAGAGACGCTGGCGCGCATCCGGGATGGCTTCGCCAAGCGCGGCATCGCGGTGAAGGCGATCTTCTCGATGCGCGACCCGGTGGACCGGCTGCGCTCGCACATGCGCATGGAGATGGCCAAGGACCGGCTCGCGGCGGAAGAGAGCAACGCCGCACCGCTGCGCGCCTTCTACGCCACCGCGGAGGCCGAGGCACGCAGCCGCTATGAGCTGACCATCGCCGCGATCGAGCGGGTGTTTGCCCCCGACGATCGCTTCCTCTGCCTCTTCGAGGACCTCTTCACCGCCGAGGGGATTGCCGCTCTGTCGGATTTCGCGCAGGTCCCGTGCGATCCCACGCAGGGCGGACAGGCGGTCAATGCCCGGGCAAAGGGCTCCGGAAGCCTGCCCGAGGCCTTGCTGGCCGAGATTGCCGCGCATTACCGTCCCGCCTATGAGGCCGCCGCCGAGCGCCTGCCGCAAGTGCGCACGCTCTGGCCCTCGGCCCCCTACGCGCTCACCAGCGCATGAGGCCAAGCTCGATGAGCTGCTCCGGCCCCTCGTAGCGCCGGGACTGCTCGTCGAGAAAGCCGTTCTCCACGCCGCCCATCTTCTGCAGCAGCTCGGCGTAATAGCGGTACTTGGCGGCGCCATTGGCATGCGCACCCCAGGAGATCGCCCGGTCGATCTTCGCCGCGAATTCAGACGTATAGACGAAATGCGCCAACGTCAGCAGTACCGTCTGCGAGGGCGGCTGGTTGGCGTTATGCGTGTCGATGAGCCGGCTGTCGCGGCTGCGCAGGACCATGGGTGTCTTGTGCCGCGCGGCCTTCTGGAAGCTCTGCGCCTTGCGCACCCGCGAGGGCATGTAGATCCGGTGCCAGCCGCGCCGCTCGACCTTGGGCTTGATAGCGTAGCGCCCGAAGAGCCGGGCGGTCTTGCTCTCGCCGACAAGCTCCGCGCCTTCGGCCGAGAGCTCGACCAGCCGCTCTGCCTGGAAATAGGGGTAAGCCGCCAGCAACGCTTCGAAGCTCTCCGGCAGCGGGCCGGACAGCCCCGCGACCGAGGCCGGGAAGAACTCCACCACCGAGGCGACCGCCGCCGCCGCGCCCTCTGCCTCCAGCCGCGCGGCGATCTCCTGCAGCGAGGTAACGCCCGGCGGCAGGAAAAGGAACTCGTCGGCGTCGACATAGGTGACGTAGGCGCCGTCGAACCACAGGTGCGGAAGGGCAATCTTGTAGAAGATCCCCGCGCGCTGGCGCTTGGGTTCCTGCCCCTCGAGCTGGATCTCGATCTCCTCGCCATAGGCACGCGTGGTGCGCACCACGCAGCAGTCGGACTGCGCCTCGAGCCACGCCCCCGTGCCATCGTCCGAGCCGTCGTCGATGATCAGGAACTGCTCGGCACCGATGCGGCGGTAATGCTCAAAGAAGGCCGGGCAGAAGGCGAGCTCGTTGCGGAAGGTTGAGAAGATCGTCAGCTTGCCGGGGTCCACCGGGCGCGAGACGCTCTCCACCAGCTCTCCGACGCGATCCATCGTGTATGGCGCCATGCCGGGCCCTCCTTCTGCGCAATGCGTCCGCCCGCCGCCCCTGCCGGGCCCGCGCGCCCCGTCGGGGTAGCGCCAAAGCGCCGGGATCCGCCAGCAAAAACCACGGCGGCGCCCTCGAAAGCAAAAGGCCGCTCCAAGGAGCGGCCTTCGCAAAATCGTATCGAGACGCGGATCAGCGCTTCGAGAACTGGAAGCTGCGGCGCGCCTTGCGCTTACCGAACTTCTTACGCTCGACGACGCGGCTGTCGCGGGTCAGGAAGCCTGCGGCTTTCAGAGCGCTGCGCAGCGACGGATCGTAGAGTTGCAGGGCTTTCGAGATGCCGTGCTTGACTGCACCGGCCTGACCCGAGAGACCGCCGCCCTTGACGGTGGCGTAGACGTCGAACTGGTCTTCCACACCGGCAATGGTGAAGGGCTGACGCAGGATCATCTGCAGCACGGGGCGTGCGAAGTACTTCGACTGCTCCTTGCCGTTCACGACGACCTTGCCGGAGCCCGGCTTGATCCAGACGCGGGCAACCGCGTCCTTCCGCTTGCCGGTCGCGTAGGAACGGCCCAGCTCGTCACGGACGGGCTCGCGCGGGGTTTCAACGACTGCGGGTGCAGCTTCGATGCCGGCTGCGGCGCCGAGCTCTTCCAGGGAGTTGATCTGTTCGGCCATGATTACACCCGGGTGTTTTTCTTGTTCATCGACTTGACGTCCAGCACTTCAGGCGACTGTGCCTCGTGCGGATGCGCCGCGCCTGCGTAGATGCGCAGGTTGGTCAGTTGCTTGCGCGACAGGCGGTTGCCCGGGAGCATGCGCTTGACGGCCTGGAACACGACGCGCTCGGGGTGTGCACCCTCGAGGATCTGGGCCTTGGTGCGGGACTTGATGCCGCCCGGGTGGCCGGTGTGCCAGTAGAAGTTCTCTTCACGCTTCTTGCCGGTCATCTGCACCTTGTCGGCGTTGATGACGATGACATTGTCGCCCATGTCCATGTGCGGGGTGAAGGTGGCCATGTGCTTGCCGCGCAGACGCATGGCGATGATCGAGGCGAGACGGCCGAGAACGACGCCTTCCGCGTCGATCACGATCCACTTCTTCTCGATGTCTGCAGGAGTCGCAGAGAAGGTTTTCATCGTGGGTGCCCTTGAGCTGTTCAAATGGGGCCCGCCTGGGGGGCCCGAATTCCGATGGGCGGGTTATAAGCACGCCGGCGGCACAGTCAAGCACCTTGGTTTCGTATTTATCTCATGATTTCAGCAGCATACAAAAACGGTATCTAAATACCCCAAAGAATTCGACGCCGCGTCGGCCTCCCGCCCCGTTTCACACGAGGATCTGCTCCGGCGGATCGTCCAGAAGCCGCCGCAGCCGCAGAATCGCCTGCTCGAATTCGGCCAGTGGCACCTGTCCGTTCATCCCGATGCGCACCGCGTGCGGGGCAAAGGCGTCGCGCAGGGCAAATTCCTCTGCCGCCCGCACCTGCACGCCCTTGGCCTCGGCCGCCATGCAGAAGGCCGCCGCCCGCCAACCCGGCGGCAGGCGCAGCCAGACGAAGGGCGCCTCCTCGCTCCAGCGCAGCTCGTGGCCGCCGAGGAAATTGACGGTGCTGCGCACGTAAAGCGCGTTGCGCTCGCGCACCGCGCGGACAATCTGCCTCGTCTCCTGCCGCGACAACAGGTCGGCCACGAGGTCCGCCAGCGGCAGCGCCAGCCCGAAAAAGCCATATTCCGCCGCCCGCCGCAGGTCGGCCCGCCGGGCGCGCGGGGCGATGGCAAAGCCCACCCGAAGTCCCGGCGTCAGGGTCTTGGAGATCGAGGAGACGAACCAGCCCTGTTCGGGCAGCATCGCCCGGTAGGTCTCGCAGCGCGCCTGACCAAGAAAGGTGCTGTCGTCCTCGAGGATGTGCAGCCCGCAGCTGCGCGCCACCTGGGCGATCTCGCGCCGCCGCTCGGGCGGGGTGACGATGGTGGTGGGGTTGTGCAATTCCGGCGAGGTGCAGAGGAGCTGCGCCTCGTGCTTGCGCGCCAGGTCGCGCAGCGCGTCGGGGCGGATCCCCTGCTCATCCATCGGCACCGGCACCGGCTCGGCCCGCAGCAGCTCGGCAGCGCGGCGGAAGCCCGGGTAGCAGAGCTCCTCGACCAGAACCACCGGCCGGCGCCCGCGCAGCACCGCCTGCATGACCAGCGAAATGCCGTTCTGCGCGCCGTGGCTCAGCACCAGATCCTCGTGGTGCACCTGCCCCAGCGGCACGTCCGACAGCCAGTCCAGCGCCGCCTGCCGGGCCGGGGCAAAGGCGCGGCTGGTCGGGTAGTCCATCAGCCCCGGCGCCGGGCGGGCGGCAATGCGCGCCAGCGCCTCGCGCACCAGCGAGACCTGCCCCAGGTCGGGAATGCGCCCGGTGAAGAGGCTGACCATGCGATCACCGGACTCGGTGACCTCGCGCGGGAGCGGCTCGAGCAGCAGCGGCGCGGCCTTCTTCACCTCGCCCTGTACGAAGGTGCCGCGACCAACCTCGGCCACGAGCGCGCCCTCGTCGGTGAGCAGCGTGTAGGCCCGCGCCACCGTGCCCGGGGTCATCCCGAGCCGCCATCCCAGGTCGCGCACCGGCGGCAACCGCGTGCCCGGAGGCAGGCTCCCCTGCGTCATGCCTTCCCGCAAAGCACTTGCGAGAACACGATATTTCGGACCGGATGCCTGATTTTCGAACAGCTCGAAAATTGTATCGGTGACAATGTTTTGCTCGACGCTCATCTTGGCACAATGTATCAATCTCAGCATGAGATCAAGATAATTGTACCGATACAAATCTGGAGACACACCGATGGCACATGCCGCACACGCCCCGCTGATCGCCTATCTCGACGCGCAGAAACCGCTGCCGCCGTTTGCCGCGCTGGCGCTTCGCGTAGCGGTGGTGAGTGCGCAATGGTCCGAGCGTCGCCGCACCCGTCTTGCGCTGACCGACCTCGACGACCGCCTGCTGCGCGACGTCGGCCTCGAACGGAGCGCCGCCCTGCGGGAGGCGCGCCGCATGTTCTGGCAGGGCTGATCCCCGGACCTGACGGAACCTCTTCCCCTGGGCGCGAGGCATTCCCTCGCGCCTTTTTTTCATGTCCGCCCCTGCCCCGCGCCGCGCCCAGGGCACTGCCGGACCGGCGTATTTTGAAAGAGAAGAAGCCCGAAGATCGTCGCGGACCTTCGGGCTTCTTCTCTTTTCAAGTACGCCTCAAGGGCGCGGCCGCACCGCTCAGCGCTTGGCCAGAGCCTCGCGCAGCAGCGCCAGAACCGCCTCGCGCGGCACATCGGCGGTGACGAAGGCGCGGCCGATGCCGTGGGCGAGGATGAAGCGGATGGCACCGTCGAGCACCTTCTTGTCCTGCCCCATCAGATCGTAGAACACCTCGGCAGAGGGCAGATCGCCGGGAATCTCCGCAAGATCGCGCTTCATGCCCATCTCGGCGAGATGCGCACGCAGCCGCGACGGATCCTCCTGCGGGCAGAGCCCGAGCCGGGCGGAAAGCTCGAAGGCCAGCGCGCAGCCGATCGCCACGCCCTCGCCATGCAGAAGCCGGTCCGAGTAGCCCGTCGCCGCCTCGAGCGCGTGGCAGAAGGTATGGCCGAGGTTGAGCAGCGCCCGGTCGCCCTGCTCGGTCTCGTCGCGCACCACGATCTCGGCCTTCATCTCGACCGAGCGGGTCACCGCATGGGCCAGCGCCGCAGGACGGCGGGCCAGGAGATCCCCGGCGCCCGCCTCGAGCCAGGTGAAGAACTTCGCGTCGCCCAGCAGACCGTATTTCACCACCTCGCCGTAGCCCGCGAGGAAGTCGCGCGGGGTCAGCGTCTGCAGCACGTCGATGTCGGCCAGCACCAGCGAGGGCTGGTGGAACGCGCCGATGAGGTTCTTGCCCGCGGGCGAGTTGATCCCGGTCTTGCCGCCGACCGAGCTGTCGACCTGGGCCAAGAGCGAAGTCGGGATCTGCACGAAGCGTACGCCGCGGCGCAGGATGGCAGCGGCGAAGCCGACGAGATCGCCGATCACCCCGCCGCCGAGCGCAACCACGATGTCGCGCCGCTCGACCTTTTGCGCCAGCAGCCATTCGGTGACCCGCTCGAGCTGCGCCCAGCACTTGGTGGCCTCGCCCGGGGGCAGCAGCAGCGCCTCGCAGGTGATGCCCGCCGCGGCGAGCCCCGCCTTCAGCGATGACAGATGCGCCGCGGCGACGGTCTCGTCGCTGACCACGACCACCCGCTTGCGGCTGCCCAGCAGCGGCGCAATCTCGGCCCCGGCGCGCGCCAGCAACCCGCTGCCGATACGCACGTCATAGGCGCGCGCGCCAAGATCCACATGCACCGTCCCCGCCTGCATCCCCTCGTTCATCAGCTCTCCTCCAGCACGTCCGGGCGTGTCTTCAACGTCTCGATCACCTTACGCGCCATGGCGTCGATCGACAGGCCCTGCTCCGATTTCACTGCCAGATCCGCCAGCGCGTAGACCGGCACGCGGCGCTCGTAGATCTCGTTCAGCGTGGCCAGCGGATCGGGGGTGCGCAGCAGCGGCCGGGTGTCCTTGTGGCGCACTCGCCCCCAGAGCACCTTGAGATCGGCATCGAGCCAGACGGCGACGCCCTTCTGGGTGATCATGCTGCGGTTGCCCTCGGTCATATAGGCGCCGCCCCCGGTCGAGAGCACCGCCGGGCGGGCGTCGAGCAGTCGCTCGATCACCTGGGTTTCCTTGCGCCGGAAGAAGGCCTCGCCGTCACGGGCGAAGATCTCGGCGATGGTCATGTTGGCCGCCTTCTCGATCTCGGCATCCGAATCGCGAAACGGCACGTTCAGGGCAGAGGCCAAGGCCCGGCCGACCGCCGATTTCCCCGCGCCCATCATGCCCACAAGCACAACTGTCTTTTTCAACTTCGGGTTCAATCCCCTTGTTTCTCGGCCCTGCATCGCCAATTCTGCCTCCTGAGGCCGTGAATGACGTGTCACTGCCAAAAAGGCTAGGTATAAGTGACAAAAAACATGAGGCAGGACTACTGAGCATATGGGACGACTGTTCAAACCCCTTCTGATCCTTCTTCTCCTCGCGGCGATCGCGCTGGTGGCCTACGCCTATGTCGGGCCCTATTTCGGCGCGGACTTCTCGCCGCCCCAGACGGAGATCCGCCAGCCCGTGGAGCTTGATGCGAACTAGGCTACTCTTGGGCGCGCTCGTTTTCGGCGCGCCGACGGCCCTTGCCGCCGAGGCCCCGCTTGCCGCCATCGACTGGCTCAAGCGCGACCCCGGCGTGAGCGCCGGCCCTGCCCCTGCCCGGCAC
>NZ_NTHN02000060.1 GCF_002300555.2 Alloyangia mangrovi
CCTCGGCCACGGCGTCGCGCGCCTTGCCGGCCTCGCCCTCGTGGCGGACCAGCGCCTTGCGCAGGTCGGCGAGGTAGCGGTGCGCCGACTGGTGGCGGGCGGCGAGCCGCGCCACGTCCTCGGTCTGCTGGGTCAACGCCAACTCGCGGTCCTGCAGCACGGCCGAGGCCTCGGACGCGGCATCTGCGGCATCCGCCAGCCGCTCGTCGTGCCCCTCGGCGGCCTTGGCCAGCTCGCGCGCCTCCCATTCGAGCTGCGCGATGGTCTCACCCGCGTCGCGATTGAGCGCGCCCTCCCGCTCGATATCGAGGCCGATCTGCTCGATCCGCCGTGTCAGCGTCTCGATGGTGTCCTGGGCCCGGGCCTCCTGTTCGGCCAGCGCGTCGCGCTGCACCGCGAGGCGTTGAAGTATGGCGGCGGCGATGGCCTCCTCCTCGCGCAGCGGCGGCAGCGCTTCGTCCCTCTCGGCACGGGCGCGCTCGGCGGCGCGGGCGGCGCTCTCGGCCTGGGCGGCTGCGGTGACGTGACCGCGCAGCAGAGCCTCTGCTGCCTGCCGCGCTTCCTCGGCCTCCATCCAGCGGCGGTAAAGCAGCAGCCCCTCGGCCTGCCGCAGCTCGGTGCCGATGGCGCGGTAGCGCTGCGCCTGCTTGGCCTGCCGGTCGAGCGTTCCAAGCTGGGACGCAAGCTGCTCGATCACGTCGTCGACGCGCAGCAGGTTCGCCTCGGTGTTGTTCAGCTTCAGTTCCGCCTCGTGGCGACGCTGGTAGAGCCCGGAGATGCCCGCAGCTTCCTCGAGGATGCGGCGGCGGCTCTTCGGCTTGGCGTTGATCAGCTCGGAGATCTGCCCCTGCCGCACCAGCGCGGGCGAATGCGCGCCGGTGGAGGCGTCGGCGAAGAGCATCTGCACGTCGCGTGCCCGCACGTCCTTGGCGTTCACCTTGTAAGCCGAGCCGACGTCACGGGTGATGCGGCGCACGATCTCGAGCTGATCCTGGTCGTTGAACCCCGCCGGAGCGAGCCGGTCGCCGTTGTCGATGGTCAACGCCACCTCGGCGAAATTGCGCGCGGGGCGCGAGTGGGCGCCGGCGAAGATCACGTCTTCCATCCCCGCGCCGCGCATCGCCTTGGCGCGGTTCTCGCCCATCACCCAGCGCAGCGCCTCGAGCAGGTTAGACTTGCCGCAGCCGTTCGGCCCGACAACCCCGGTCAGCCCGTCGGCGATGACGAGATCCGTGGGATCGACGAAGCTCTTGAAGCCCGTCAGTCGAAGCCGTGTGAACTGCACTGCCGTGTCCTGATTCCGAAGTTAGCCCCGAATTTGCCGCCCCGCCGCGACCCGTGTCAAACGCTTTGCACCGGATGTGGCGGGCGCCTGCCAGTTGTCCACAAGATATTGCGGAAACTCCGCCATATTTGTGGGTTGACCGTGGCGCAGGCCCGGCCAATATCCCAAGCGATGCCCGGAGGAAAGCTTTGATGTCGGTGACCATTCGCCCAGTTTCGCCCCGCGATGCGCGCGCCGAGGCGCTGCTGAAAGCCAGCCATGCGCTGATGGAGTCGCTGTTCCCGCCGGAAGAGAACTACTTCCTCGACATCGACGCGCTCTGCGCCCCCGAAATCACCCTCTTCGGTGCCGAGGAGAACGGCGTCCTGCTGGGCTGCGCCGCCATCGCCCGCAAGGATGGCTACGCCGAGGTGAAATCGATGTTCGTCAACCCCGAGGCACGTGGCTTGGGTTTGGCGCGCCGGCTGCTAGATCATCTCGAGCGCGTCGCCCGCGAAGAGGGTATCCCGCTGCTGCGGCTGGAAACCGGAGACAAGCTGCCTGCCGCGGTGGCTCTCTACGAGCAGACCGGCTTCACGCCGCGCGGCCCCTTCGGCGCCTATGTCGAGAACAGCTCGAGCCTGTTTTACGAAAAGACGCTCTGAGCCGCTCTCCCGCAGCGATCCGCCCGCCCGGCCCATGCCCTCCGCAGCCCGACTGCACAATAGGCACGCCCGCGGAAAAGCGCTCGACAAGTGGCAAGAAGGTGCGCAAAGTCTTGTGAAAATTTATGAATTTTTCGCTACGGGCGCGGCGGGTGGCTTGCCAGGGGCCCTCTCTTCCCCTCAGACTTAACGCGATCCCGGTCCGCGCAGCGCTCTCGCCGCCCTGTGCCCAATTGGAGCATCGCCATGCCCGACGGTCCTATGCCCTCTGATCCGCGCAAGAAATGGGGCTGGATGCTCGTTCTTGGGATCATCCTGATCCTCGGCGGAATCGGAGCCTTCGTGCATCCCTTTGCCGCCTCGCTCACCGTGCTGACAATATCGGCCATCGCCTTTGTCGCGGCGGGTGCCCTGCAGCTCTGGATCGCCTTCAACGCGCAAGCGAGCACCGGCGCGCGGCTCGCCGAGGCCGTCCTCGGGCTGCTCGTGCTCGCCTTCGGTGTGTTCCTGCTGGCCAATCCGGAGCGCGGGCTGGTCTCGCTGACCTGGCTTATCGCGCTCTTCTTCCTCGCCCTCGGCGTGGTCCGCATCGCCATTGGCTTCGCGCTACGCCAGCGATCCGGGTGGATCTGGCTGGTCTTTGCCGGGCTGGTCTCGGTGGTGCTCGGGGTTCTCATCATGGCCACTCTGCCGGACTCGGCGATGGGCCTTTTGGGCTTCTTTCTCGGCATCGACCTGCTGAGTTCCGGCATCGGCGCAACGCTCATCGCGCTGCACATGCGGAACCACTAGCGGCGCGTCGCCTCAGAAATTCACCTCGACCCCCGGCAGCTCCAGCGCCGAAACGAGTTCGCGCAGCTCCTGCCGCGCGGCGACGTTCGAGATATTGAGGTTGCCCACGCCGATGTCCTTGAGATCGAGCAGCGTCAACCCGCGCGGGAAGAGCTCGCGGAAGATCACCCGCTCGTTGAAGCCCGGCGCGATGCGGAAGCCGATGCGCTTCGAGAGCTTGGTCAGCGCCTTTTCCATCTTCATCTTGTTGACCATATTCTGCGCCCCGAGCCGGTTGCGCAGCACCACCCAGTCGATCGGCTGCAGCCCGGCCTGGGCGCGCAGTTGGCGGGCGTTCCAGACCATCTCGGAATAGACCGAGGGACCGAGGATCTTGTCGCCGTCGGTGTCGACATGAGCCAGCAGGTCGAAGTCGATGAAGCTGTCGTTGAGGGGGGGTGATCAGCGTGTCGGCCAGCGAATGGGCAACCTGGCTCAGGCGGGTGTGCGAGCCGGGGCAGTCGATCAGCACGAAATCGCAGTCGGTCTCGAGCTGCGCCACGGCCTTGGACAGGCGGTGATCAAAGGCATTCTCGCCGGGGGCCAACGCCTCGGGCGCGACCTCGGGCAGGTCAAGGTAGAGCGGGATCGGCAGGTCGAGCCCCTCGCGCGCGCAGAAGGCGCGGCGATTCTCGATGTATCGGCCAACCGAGCGCTGCCGCAGATCGAGATCCAGCGTGCCGGTGCGGTGCCCCATGCGCGCCAGCGCGGTTGCCACGTGCATCGAGACGGTGGACTTCCCCGCCCCCCCCCTTCTCGTTTCCTACGACGATGATATGTGCCACGCTGTCCCCTCGTGCTGCCGCCCACATGTTTGGCTGTGATTGCGGTATGCACACACTATATGGGGTCAACTTCAAGGAAAAGCCTTCTGAGGACTCCGGGTCCCAACCTTTTGCCGCGTTGCGGACCTGCCGCGCAGCGCAAAAGCAAAAGCCCGGCCATGGGCCGGGCTCTGCAAGCTTGTCGCTTCGGAAGGGTCAGTGCAGCTTGGCACCGATTTCCTTGATCGACGCGTCCACGAGGGCCGCCTTGTCCTTGGCACCGAGCTGCGTCGCGATCACATCGCGGGCAGCTGCCACGGCCACGGAAATCGCGCGGTCGCGCACTTCCCGGACGGCCGAGTTCTCGGCGGACTTGATCTGCTCCTCGGCAGCCGCGAGGCGGCGGGCGATGGAGTCGTCGAGGTCCTTGCGGGCCTGGTCCGCGGCGCTTTCGGCATCGATCTTGGCCTGGGCCACGATCTTTTCCGCCTGCTCCTGCACTTCCCGCTGCTTGCGCTCGTAGGAGGCCAGCAGGGTCTGTGCTTCTTCGCGCAGGGCGCGGGCTTCTTCGAGCTCGTTGCGGATGCCTTCGGCACGGCGGTCGAGCTGGCTGCCCAGCATCTTCGGCACTTTGAAGTACACGAGGACCGCAAGGAACAGCAGGAAGCCGAGCAGCACGACGAAGTCGGTGTTGCGCAGCGAGAAGAACGGGCCGGAGGCGGCCAGCGCGGGGCTGGCCATCAGGGTTCCGAGCGCGCTCAGGGTCATGAGTTTGCGCATGGGATCAGCCTTTCATCCGGTTGGCCACGGCCGCGTCGATAGCCGCCTGGTCGGCAGAGGTCCCCAGGGCCGCCACGATGGCTTCCGCGGTTTCCTTTGCAACGGCCTCGACGCTTTCCACGGCAGAGGCGCGGATCCCGGCGAGGACCTTTTCGGACTCGGCCGATTTCTCGGCGATCTTGGCATCTGCCTCGACCGTTGCGGCGTCGAGCTTTGCCTTGATCTCGTCGCGGGTCTTCTGCGCAATGGCCTGTGCCTCGGTACGGGCATCGGCAAGCGCCTTCTCGTAGGCCGCTTCCGCGTCCTTCGCCTGGCGCTTCAGTTCTTCCGCGGCGGAGATGTCATTCGTGATGGTGCCCTGACGCTCGGCCAGGACGGATGCGATCCGCGGCAGAGCGATGCGCGACAGCACGAAGAAGATCACCACCAGAGTGATGATGAGCCAGAAGATCTGGTTCGGAATCCACTCGCCGCAAAGCTGCGGCATCCCGATGGCGGAGCCATGGGCGTCGACGCAGACACCGGCCATTTCTTCCGTAATGGGTTCGACCGCCATGTCGTCCTCCGTCGGAACGTTGTCTCTACTTGGGGCGGCCCGTCAATGACGGCGCCGCCCCCGCGTAAGGATAAGGTCCCGAAGGATTAGACGGCGAACATCAGCAGCAGAGCGACGAGGAACGAGAAGATCCCCAGTGCTTCTGCGAATGCGATGCCGATGAAGAGGGTGGCGGTCTGCGATGCAGCTGCCGACGGGTTGCGCAGAGCGCCGCCCAGGAAGTTTGCAGCAACGTTACCCACGCCGAGGGCTGCGAGGCCCGAACCCAGGCCTGCGAGGCCGGCGCCGATGAACTGACCGAGGTTTGCGATATCGCCTTCCATTTGAGTCTCTCCTTACGATGGAATTGGATGGATAGAGGTTGTCCGGACCGGCCTGCCCTTAGTGGGCAGGGTGAAGCGCGTCCTTGAGGTACACGCAGGTCAGGATGGTGAACACGTAGGCCTGGATGAAGGCCACCAGAACTTCGAGCCCGTAGATCGCGGTGATCGCGACGATCGACACCGGCGAGACGACAGCCAGCGCGGCGAAGCCTGCGAAGACCTTCATCACGGCGTGACCGGCCATCACGTTGCCAGCAAGACGGATCGAGTGGCTGACCGGGCGGACGAAGTAGGAAATGATCTCGATCACGGCGAGGATCGGGCGCAGCGCCAGCGGCGCCGAGGTCACCCAGAACAGGCCGAGGAAGTGCACGCCGTTCTTCACGAAGCCGAGGATCGTCACGCCGAGGAACACGCAGAGCGCCAGCACCCAGGTCACCGCGATGTGCGAGGTGGTGGTGAAGCTCATCGGAATGAGGCCGAGGAAGTTCGAGAAGACGATGAACATGAACAGCGTCATGATGTAGGGGAAGTACTTCAGGCCGTCCTTGCCGGTGACGTCTTCCACCATCTTGTAGATGAAGCCGTAGGCGAGTTCGGCGACCGACTGGCTGCGCGAAGGGATGATCGCGCGGCGCGAGGTGCCCAGCACCATGACGCCGATGATCGCGAGGATGCAGATGAACATCCACAGCGTCACGTTGGTGATGGTGAACATGCCCACGTCACCGGCTCCGAAGAGCGGTTTGATCATGAACTGGTCCATCGGGTGGAAGGACAGGCCGCCTTCTACCGCGTGTTCTGCCATATCAGCACCGTGAGCCGCTTCAGTCGCCATCGCCGCGATCCCTCTTCTCGTCATCTCCGGGCATGCCGGAGGATTGTCCCTCTCCGGCTGGGCCGGAAGTTTGTTTCGCCTGGATCTCGGCGGCGGTCCGCAGCATCACGCGGATGCCCGCCACGAGGCCCAGCAATGTGAAGAGCACCATGAACCACGGCATGGTCCCCAAGAGGATGTCCAAGCCGTAGCCGATGCCGAAGCCGATCCCGAGACCGGCCACCATTTCCGTCACCATCCTCCAGGCGATGTTGGCCTGGGAATAGTGTTCCTCCTGGTGCGACTTCCGGGTCTCCCGGGCAGCCTTGGCCGCCGCGATCTTCGCCTCCAGCGCGTCGAGTTGCCGCTTCGGATCGGGATCGCCCACCATTTCGCTCCATTCGGACGTTCGAGGGAGTTGCTATGCGGAGGGGGGCTCTGAGTCAACCCGCCGTGAACGGGTGAAATACATCTGCAAGGTATTGTTTTTATTACATCAGTTGCCGAAGCCGCGGTGCAGCATCACGCCGCTAGCGCCAACATAGGGGCAAAACCATATTCAACCCGGGGTTGAGTATACCCGAACCGCCGCCACGGCGCGGCTTGACGCCCTGCTCCGCTCCGGCGCTTATGAGCCCATGCAACCCGATCTCGACACCGTCTTCGCCGCCCTGGCCGATCCCACGCGGCGGCGCATCCTCGCCATGCTGCTCGAGGATGACATGGCGGTGACAGATGTGGCCGAGCCCTTCGAGATGTCATTGGCGGCGATCTCCAAGCACCTGTCGATCCTCGCCACCGCCGGGCTGATCAGCCAGGAAAAGCGCGGCCGGGTGAAATGGTGCAAGCTCGAACCCGACGCGCTGCGCGAGGCCTCGGTCTGGATGCAGGGTTTCGGGCAGTTCGAACCCATCAACCTCGACGCCTTCGAGCGCTTCCTGCAGGTCGAACTCAAAGGCGACGATCCGGCCCGCGACGACCTCTCCTGACGGCAAATTCCCTCGAAGGAATTTGCAACTCTCTTCAAAGAGAGTTGCCCCCTGCCCTACCTGTCCCGCAGCAGCAAGAGCACCGCGACGATCGACAGGCCGACCCCTCCGAAGATCAGCGCCGGCGGCGCTCCACGGCCAAGACCGATCTCCCAGAGGATCACCCAGCTCGGGATGAGGTAGGTATAAGCCATGACCTTGGCACTCGGCAGGCGCATCGCGGCGAACTGGAGCAGCGCGGTACTGAGCGCCGTCGCCGCCACCGTGGTGTAAAGGATGGTCACCCAGACGATACGCGGCAGCGCGGTCCAGTCGGTTGTCAGGATGTCGCGCAAGCCCCAGAGGATCAGCACCAGCGTCCCGGCCACCATCGTGCCCAAGGCAAAGACCAGCCCCGGCTCACCCCGGTTCAGCCGCGGCACCAAGGGCGCATAAACCGCGTGAGAGGCGCAACCGACGAAGAAGATCATCTCTCCGCGTCCCGGCGAGAAGCGCAGCAGCGCCGCAAGATCGGCGCGGAAGATCACCCAGAGTGCCCCTGCCCCGCCGATGGCCAGCGCCAGCGCGATACGCGGGCTCATCCGCTGGCGCAGCAGCAGCCAGCCGAAGCCCGCGGCCATGACCGGAGTCAACGTGAAGACCGCCGACATGCTCACCGGCTCCGCAGTCCTCAGCCCTTCGAACATCAGCACGAAATAGACCGCCATCAACCCGCCGATCAGCAGGTAGCGCCAGGTCGCCGAAAGCGCTGCCCGCGGCACGCCGCCGCGCATCTGGACCACGGCGAAGAGCAGCGCCGTCGCCAGCACGAAGCGGACCGCGTTCAGCGCCGCCGGGGCGATATGCGGCGCCGCCATCGAGCCAAGGGAAAACGATCCCGCGACAAGCGCCGAGAAGGCCAACATCGCGAGATGGCCACGTCCACCTTCCGTGAGAGTCACGCCGCGTCCTGCTCCGCGGCATAGGCCTTCAGATGCTTCAGGAAGGCCTGGACCTTGGGCGTACGGTGCAGGTCGACGTGGGTCACCAGCCAGAGCGGTGAGGACCAATCCTCTTGCGGCGGCAGCACCTGCACCAGTTCGGGGTCAGAATCACCCTCGGTCACCGACATGAAGCCCATGCCCGCCCCGGCGCGGATCGCCTGCAACTGCACCCGGTCGTCCGAGGTACGGAAAACGATGCGCTCCTGCGGCACGTGTCCCTTCATCCAGCGGTTGGAGGGCGCCCGCGAATCGAGGTCGTCGAAGCCGACAAAATCATGCGAGGCCAATTCGGCGACCCCCTCGGGCTTGCCCTTGCGCGCAATGTAGGACTTCGCCGCGTAGAGCGCGACCAACTGGCGGTCGAAGGGCTGCACCACGTTGTCCGGCTCCTGCGGCGCCGCACCGGCGCGCAGCGCCACATGCGCCTCGCCGTACTCCAACCGGAACAGCCTCGAGCCGGTCAGGTAGCGCACGGTGACATCGGGGTAGGCCTCGCGGAAGCTGGTCAGCGCGCCGATCATCAATGTCGAGAAATTGACCAGAGAGGTCACCAGCAATTCGCCCGACACGGCTTCGCCCCGGCCCTTGATTCGGCCAACGAGCTGCTGGAACTGGTCGTCGGTGCATTGCGCCACCCGCGACAGGTCGCTGCCTGCCTCGGTCGGCGTGTAGCCGCGGGCGTGGCGCTGGAACAGCTTCACCCCGAGCCGCGCCTCGAGCGCATCGATGTGGCGGATCACCGTGGCATGGTGAACCCCGAGGACCTCGGCGGCGCCACTGACGGTGCCCAGCCGCGCCACGTGGTAGGCGGTGCGAATCTCGTCCCAGTTGTCCATCGGCTTCTCCTGTGCACCTGCTCACGATTTGGCGCTAGAAAGCGCGAAGCGGTGCGGGAATGCAAGGAGGCAGCGCGGTGGAGGATCGAAGAGTGCACCTTTGAAATGACAAACGTCCGGCTGAAATGACAAACGCCCGGCAAAGCCGGGCGTCTTCAGGCCACGCCGAGGCGCAGCATCTGTCCGATTGGATCAGTCGGTGCCCGAGGTGTCCGAGCTGTCGTCGCCATCCGAAGCGGCGGCGATCAGTGCGATGGCTGCGAGGCCACCGGCCACGGCCAGAGCCGCACCGCTCGACGGAGCAGCAACCGGAACCACAGCATAGGGCTCGTCTTCTTCGACGACCGGCGCCGGCGAGCCGGCGAGAGCTGCGGAAGCGCCGATCATGGAGATGACGGCTGCGGAAGCAAACAGTTCTTTGAGTTTCATATTCGCACCTATCAATTGAGCGTCTTCAGACTTTGACATAGCGTCATTCGGCTCACCCGGCCAGAAATAAATAAGAAAACATGCTTCATAGGCGGGCATCGGCATGAAGTGTGCTCATTTTGCAAACGCCCGCCCCGTTGCGCTGCCGCAGCGGCAACTCTTCTTGTGGTTTGCCCCCGATCCTCGCCCGTTCCGGGGCGACAGCCCCTGCTTTGCTTGACTCGCCGCGCCCGGAGGCGTACATCGCGCGCAATCCACCGGGAGTCCCATCGCTTCCGGTCCCTTGGGCCCATGCCCGGGATCGCCCTCCGTCAGCGCGTTGCGCCCACGGAGGCGTTTTCGCATTGGCGCACGGGTCCGGCAAGACGGCGCTCCCGGCGTCACGTTTGATTCTACGCCGCGCGGCCCCCATCTCGGGTCTGCACACCAGATACGGACCAGAGAAGAAGGAGCCAGACGGCCCATGTTCGAATCTCTTTCCGAACGCCTCGGAGGCGTCTTCGACCGCCTGACCAAGCAGGGCGCCCTCTCCGAGGATGACGTCCGCACCGCCCTGCGCGAAGTGCGCGTCGCCCTTCTCGAGGCCGACGTCTCGCTGCCCGTGGCGCGCCAGTTCATCAAGGCCGTCGAGAAGAAGGCCACCGGCGCCGCGGTCACCAAGTCGGTGACCCCCGGCCAACAGGTGGTGAAGATCGTCCACGACGAGCTGATCGCGACCCTCGCCGGCGAAGGCGAGCCGGGCGCGCTGCGCATCGACAACGCCCCGGCGCCGATTCTCATGGTCGGCCTGCAGGGCTCGGGCAAGACCACCACAACCGCCAAGCTTGCCAAGCGCCTGAAAGAGCGCGACCGCAAGAAGGTGCTGATGGCCTCGCTCGACGTGAACCGCCCCGCGGCCATGGAGCAGCTGCAAATCCTCGGCCAGCAGATCGGCGTCGACACGCTGCCGATCGTCAAGGGCGAGGACCCGGTCGCAATCGCCAAGCGCGCCAAGACCCAGGCCAGCCTTGGCGGCTATGACGTCTACATGCTCGACACCGCCGGACGCCTGCACATCGACGCCGAGCTGATCCAGCAGGCCGCCGACGTGCGCGACGTGGTGAACCCGCGCGAGACGCTGCTGGTGGTCGACGGCCTCACTGGTCAGGACGCGGTCAACGTCGCCACCGAGTTCGACGACAAGATCGGCGTCTCGGGCGTGGTGCTGACCCGGATGGACGGCGACGGCCGCGGCGGCGCCGCGCTGTCGATGCGCGCCATCACCGGCAAGCCGATCAAGTTCGTCGGCCTCGGCGAGAAGATGGACGCGCTCGAGACCTTCGAGCCCGAGCGCGTCGCCGGCCGCATCCTCGGCATGGGCGACATCGTCGCGCTGGTCGAGAAAGCGCAGCAGACGCTCGAGGCCGAGCAGGCCGAGCGCATGATGAAGCGCTTCCAGAAGGGTCAGTTCAATATGAACGACCTGAAGATGCAGCTCGAGCAGATGGTGAAGATGGGTGGCCTCGGCGCGATGATGCAGATGATGCCCGGCGCCGCGAAGATGGCCAAGCAGATGGACGAGGCCGGTCTCGACGACAAGATCCTGCGCCAGCAGATCGCCCTCATCAACTCGATGACCAAGAAGGAGCGCGCCAACCCGCAGCTTCTGCAGGCCTCGCGCAAGAAGCGCATCGCGGCTGGCGCTGGCATGGACGTGGCGGATCTGAACAAGCTGCTGAAGATGCAACGCCAGATGTCCGACATGATGAAGAAGATGGGCAAGATGGGCAAAGGCGGCATGCTGAAACAGGCCATGAAGGGCATGTTCGGCAAGGGCGGCATGCCGGAAGGCATGGACCCGTCGCAGATGGACCCCAAGCAGATCGAGGCCGCGGCCAAGGCGATGGGCGGCAAGATGCCCGGCGGTCTCGGCGGCATGCCTGGCATGGGCGGCGGCGCGCTGCCCCCGGGCCTCGGCGGATTCGGCAAGAAGAAATGACGACCGCGCGCCCCCTCCCCCTTCCCCTTCCCTCGTCCGAGGTGACGGACCGGACTGCCGCGCAGGCACCCGGCACGGAGGGTGTGCGCGCCGACAAGGCATTCGCGGCCGAACCCTTTGCGCTCTACGGCGCGCCCGAGGACGATTCGGACGGCAGCGTGGAGGCCTACGCATGAGCCTCGTCACCGCTCCCCGCCTCGAAACCGAACGCCTGATCCTGCGCGGCCCTGAAGCCGCTGACGCCGAGGCGATGATCGCTTTCCTGCTCGACCGCGAGCGTTCGGACGGCTTCGGCGGCTACGATCATCGCGGCGACGCCTGGCGCTGGTTCGCGCTCAACGTGGGCCACTGGCACCTGCGCGGCTACGGCTATTTCACGATCGAAGACAAGGCGACCGGCAAGCCCGCCGGTATCTGCGGCATCTGGAATCCCGAGGGCTGGCCCGAGCCCGAGATCGGCTGGGTGGTCTTCGCGGGCTACGAGGGCCGTGGCATCGCGACCGAAGCCGCCCTGCGCGCGCGCCGCTATGCCTACGAGGACCTCGGTCTCAAAACGCTGACCTCCAACATCGTGCCCGGCAACGCCCGCTCGGTCGCGCTGGCCGAAAGGCTGGGCGCGGTCTACGAGCGCACCTACAAGAACTACCACATGGGCGAGGACATGCTCTATCGCCACCCTCCCGCCGAGGAGGTGCTGGCATGAGCGTCGCGATCCCCACCATCGAGACCGAACGCCTGATCTTGCGCGCGCCGCATATGGAAGATCTCGAGGCCATGTGCGCCTTCTACGCCGAGCCGCGGTCGCATTTCGTCGGCGGTCCGGTCGACCGCGGCCACGTCTGGCGCACGCTGCTGCGCTCGGCGGGCCACTGGCAGATCCGCGGCTACGGCATCTGGCACGTCACCGACCGCGAAAGCGGCCGTATGGCCGGCTTCACCGGCCCGCTCAACCACATCGAATGGCCAGAGCCCGAGCTCGCCTACTCGATCTTCTCCGAGTTCGAAGGCCGCGGCTTCGCCTATGAGGCGGCCTCCGCCGCGCGCGCTGCCGCCGCGACGCACTTCGGCCTGACCCGGCTGATCAGCCTCGTCGATCCCGAGAACGACCGCTCGCGCGCGCTGGCCCTGCGGCTCGGCGCCAGCTTCGAGCGCGAGGAAATGGTGCTCGGCCACGTGGCCCACATCTACCGCCACCCGGAGATCGCCGGATGAGCCTCGCGATGCAGCCCCAGACCGCTTCGGCGGTGCCCGCAGCCGTGCTGCAGGGAATCCCCGAGCTGGAGACGGCCCGGCTGGTGCTGCGCGCGCCCAAGTCCGAGGACTACCCGGACTTCAAGGCGACCTTCGCCTCCTACCGCTCGCGCTTCATGGGCGGGCCGCTCAACGCCTACGAGACCTGGATGCTCTACGCCGCCGAGATCGGCCACTGGCAGATCCGCGGCTTCGGCATGTGGATGATCCACCTGCGCGAGACCGGCGAGACCGTCGGTATGGCGGGCGGCTGGTTCCCCGCCAAATGGCCCGAGCGCGAGATCGCCTGGATCATCTGGCCGGACCGCGGCGGCAAGGGCTACGCGCTCGAGGCCACGCAGCGCGTGCGCCGGTATTTCTACGACGAGGCCGGATGGGAGGGGGCGGTCAGCTACATCGACCCCAAGAACCTCGATTCCATCCGTCTTGCCGAACGGCTCGGGGCCCTCAAGGATCCCGCGGCCGCAACCGTCGATGGCAGCGACGCCGTCTACCGCCACCCGGCGCCCGAGGCGCTGCGCGGCAGCCAGCTCGCGCATGGCATCGACATGGAGATCGCCAATTACATCGATCCCCTCTTCAAGCCGAAGGGATGGGCCGTTGACTGAAGCGTTCTCCTCCAAGTCCCGGCGCGCGGTTCCTGCCGCCTCCTGTGCACGCGGTGTGCATGGCAGGCGCATGGAGTGTGCCCCCTCTTTCTTGTTCAAAGGAGCCGAGCATGAGTGATCCCGCCGCCCGCGCCGCAGACCTTCTGAAAGAACACCGTGAAAGCATCGACCGGCTGGACGCGATCCTCGTGTTCACCCTTGCCGAGCGGTTCAAGCACACGCAGTCCGTGGGGGTCCTCAAGGCCACCCACGAGCTGCCGCCCTCCGACCCCGCGCGTGAAGAGCAGCAGATCGCGCGGCTCAAGGACCTGGCGGAGAAAGCGGATCTCGATCCGGCCTTCGCCGAGAAATTCCTGAACTTCATCATTCAGGAAGTCATCAAGCACCACGAAAAACACCAATCCTGACAGGGCTTTGCCCGTCACGAAACGCCATACTCAAGGAGATACCCCCATGGCCATGAAAATTCGTCTCGCCCGCGGTGGCTCGAAAAAGCGCCCCCACTACGCAATCGTCGCATCCGACTCGCGCATGCCGCGTGACGGCCGCTTCATCGAGAAGCTGGGCACCTACAACCCGCTGCTCGCCAAGGACGACGAGCGCCGCGTGATCATGAACGTCGAGCGCATTGAGTACTGGATGGGCCAGGGCGCCCAGCCGACCGACCGCGTTGCACGCTTCCTGGAAGCCGCCGGCGTTGTCGCGAAGAAAGAGCGCAGCAACCCCAAGAAAGCCGTCCCGGGCAAGGCAGCCACTGAGCGCGCCGAAGCCAAGGCAGCAAAAGCAGCAGCCGCCGCAGAGGCAGCAGCAGCACCGGCAGAAGAGTCCGCAGAGTAATTCTCCGCGGCATCAATGCCACAATAAGGGGTGCGCAGGAGAAATCCTGCGCACCCTTTTTGGTTGACACTTGGATAACTTGCGTCCGCGCCCTACCATCAGCCGAGTACTGCCTTGCGAACACCGGGATTTCTGCCATGCCGCTGCTCCGCCCCCTTGCTGCCGAGACCGCCGCGCTGACGCTCGTGACCCTGCTGCTCGCGGGCCCGGCTCTGGCGCAGGAATTCGCGACGCCCGAGACCATGAGCGATGGCGCCCCGGCGAGCCAGCCGGTCACCTCGACCCAATCCCCAGGCAACAGTTTCACTTTCACCCTTCGTGCCGGCGTCGCCACCCAGCCGAAGTTCTTCGGCTCGGACGAATACGACGTCGGACCCGACATCGGCTTCCGCTTCCGCCACCTGCGCCTGCGCGGCCTGCCCGAGGTCGGCGATACCGACCCCTGGGCGGAGGACTATGGCTGGGATTTCCACGGCTCGTTCCGCTATCTCGGCGAACGTGACGCCAGCAAGGATCCGGACCTCGAGAGCCTGCACGATATCGACCCGAGCTACGAGCTTGGCTTCGGCATCGGTTTCGCGGGCCCGAGCTACGAAGCCTTCGCCGACATCCGCCGCGGTTTCGGCGGCCACGAGGGCTACGTCGGCTCGGTGGGGATAGACTACGTTGCCCGCCCGGACGACCGCTGGAGGCTGACGGTCGGCCCGCGCTTCATCTGGGCCAACGACGAGTTCATCGACACCTATTCGGGCGTCGACCCTGACGAAGCCACCGCCGAGCTGCCGGCCTACGACCCCGAGGGAGGGCTGATCAGCGCCGGCATCCAGGTCGGCGCGCGCTACAAGATCAACGACCTCTGGGGCGTCGAGAGCGCGCTGAACTGGGACAACTTGCAGGGCGATGCTGCCGACAGCCCGATCGTCGACACCGGCGACAACGACCAGTGGCGCTTCCGCATCGGGGTGACCCGGGTCTTCAACCTGCGGTTCTGAGCCTTTCGGAGATTGCACAGGCGGGCCGGGTCGCGCTATCCCCGCCCTCACCAGCCCATGCGCCCCGCGCATCGGGCCGGCAAAGCGCAATGACGGGAGGCGCATCCAAGTGGACGAGATGATCTGTGTCGGCGTTCTGGGCGGCGCCTTCGGCGTGAATGGCGAGGTCCGGCTGAAGAGCTACACCGCGGACCCCGAGGCGATTGCCGACTATGCCCCGCTCACTTCCGAGGACGGCAGCCGCAGCTTCGATCTGCAAATCACCCGCCCGCTGAAGGGCGGCTTCGCGGCGCGGCTCTCGGGCGTGCGCACCAAGGAAGAAGCCGACGCCCTCAAGGGGCTGCAGCTTTTTGCCCCGCGCGACCGGCTGCCCGACCTGCCCGACGACGAATATTACTACACCGACCTGATCGGGCTGACCGTGCTCGACACCGGCGGCGCCGAGATCGGCAAAGTGAAAGCTGTGCTCAACCACGGTGCCTCGGACCTGCTCGAACTGATCGTGCCCGGCGCTTCCGCCACTGTACTGCTGCCCTTCACCCGCGCGGTGGTGCCGACGGTCGACCTTGCCTCCGGTCGGATCATCGCCGACCCGCCCGAGGGGCTGCTGGAGTAATCCCGCACGGGCCGCAACCAGAAGCCGAGAGTTGCCACCCGCAGGAAACGGGAAGGCCGAAACTCACCGATTGTTCCCCCAAAGGTGAAGATTTCGGGCCTTTGGTGATTTCTGGTTAGAACTCCTCGGAGCTATGCTAAGGTTACGCCAGTGTTGTTAACCCAGTGTTTTAGTTCCGAGGTTTGGTGTCGTGTTTTCGGTGGTCCGTCTTGGCCTGCGGGCGCGCTATGCGCCATTTCTCCTCCTCTGTCTCATCGCCACCCTGAGTGTTGCCGCCGTCACACCCGCGCTGCACCGTGACTCGCTGTTTCTTTTCGCCGCGCTCTGGCTGCTTGGCCTGCTGTCGGCACTGGCCGTGCGCGCCTCGCTGCGCCGGTTCCGCGCCGCGCAGCCGGTGCTGCTGACCCGCCGCGCGCTGCGCCGCCCGCCCCTGCCCCTGCCACCCGTGCGGCAGATGCGCGCCGAGCTGGCGCGTCTGCTAGCCAGCCCGGCACCCCTCGGCACGCTGCCGGAAAGCCCCGAACACGCCCTCCGGCGCATCCTTGAGCGCAGCCTAGCCTGCCAGCGCGCCCGCAGCGCCGCCGATCTCACCCCACGCGGGATTACCGAGCTGTGGCTCCTGGTCACGCTCCTGCGGGCCACGCCCGAACGTGCCGGAGGTCTTGCCCGATGCTTCCGCCTGCCGGATATGGTGCTCGACCTGCATGACCGGGTGCACCAGATCGCCGCCCAGCATGCCGCCGCCACGGCGCAGGCACCCTTTTCGACCCAAGGTTGATCCCCGTCGCCCACGTGCTGCCATCCGGCGCTGTGCGAACGCCATGGCTTGAGCCGCGGGCGCTCCGCCGCTAGACGGGGGCGCGACCCAGGGGGGCGCGAAGGATACCCGACATGACCGACACACCGCAGCGCGCCTCGGGCCGCAAGACCATCCGGCCCAGCCTCACACCGCGCGAGCTGATGACCGAGGCGCCGGAGCTGGCCCGCGCCTTCCAGGCGCAGGTGATCACCCTGCTCCCCGACGCCTTCCCCGGCGTTCTGGGCCATTCGCTGACCGGGCGCGCCCTGCAGGACGGGCTCTGGCAGCTCAGCACCGTCTCGCTGCGCGAGTTCGGCGAGGGCAGGCACCGCAACGTCGACGACACCCCCGCCGGCGGCGGCGCCGGCATGGTGCTGCGCCCTGACGTGATGGGCCAAGCCATCGAGCACGCCCGCGCCCGCATGCCCGCCCGCGCGCCGCTGATCTACCTCAGCCCACGCGGCCGCCGCTTCGACCAGCAGATGGCGCAGCGCCTCGCGCAGGAGCCCGGAGTCACGCTGATCTGCGGCCGCTTCGAGGGGCTCGACCAACGGGTGATCGATCACTACCAGATCATCGAGGTCTCGCTCGGCGATTTCGTCCTCACCGGCGGCGAGATCGCCGCGCAGATGCTGCTCGATGCCACCATCCGGCTGATCCCCGGCGTGCTCGGCAATGCCTCCTCGACTGAGGAAGAGAGCTTCTCGAACGGGCTGCTCGAGCATCCGCAATACACCCGCCCGGCCGAATGGCAGGGCCACCGCATCCCCGACGTGCTGCTCTCGGGCAATCACGCCGCCATCGAGGCCTGGCGCCGCGAACAGTCCGAAGAGATCACCCGCACCCGCCGCCCCGACCTCTGGGCCGCGCATGAGGAAGCAAAGAGGTCCGGCAAATGAGCGCGGTCAGCCTGCGCCGCGCGACCGAGGCGGACGTCCGGACCATCGTCGAAATGCTGGCGGACGATCCGCTGGGCGCCGCGCGCGAGGATCTCTCGGAACCTCTTGCCGCGGGCTACCTCGACGCCTTTGGCGCAATCGATGCGGATCCGAACCAGCTCCTCGCGGTCGCCGAGCGTGATGGCGAGATCATCGGCACGCTGCAGCTCACCTTCATTGCAGGGCTGTCGCGCAAGGGCGCGCTGCGCGGCCAGATCGAGGCCGTCCGCGTCGCGGCACCGGCACGCGGCATCGGGCTGGGCAGCCAGATGATCGACTGGGCGGTCGAAGAGTGTCGCGCCCGCGGATGCGCGACGGTGCAGCTGACCTCCGACGCCAGCCGCACCGATGCGCATCGCTTCTACGAGCGGCTCGGCTTCAAGGCGAGTCACCTGGGGTTCAAGCGCACGCTCTGAGCTCGGCGCAGCCGTTTTCACTTGATCCAAGCGCTATCCCCGCCTATACGGCGCCAATCCACGACGCCGCCCGGCGACTCGTGGAGTCGTCCGTTCCCGCCTCCCGTGTTTCTTCGGCGCGGCCCGAGCGGTCCGGACGCGGCCTCTGGCCACCCAGAAGACAAAGATGTTGTTACCTCCGGCGGGCGCTGCGGCGGACCCGATCGAAGACACGGAGCTCTGAGAACGCGACACCTTCACGGGAAAAACCGTGAGCAGATAGGAGAGCGTCAGATGGATCTGATCGCACAGCTCGAGGCGGAGCAAATTGCCGCCCTGGGGAAAACCATCCCCGACTTCAAGCCCGGCGACACCGTGCGCGTCGGCTACAAGGTGACCGAAGGTACGCGTACCCGCGTGCAGAACTACGAAGGCGTCTGCATCAGCCGTAAGAACGGCAAGGGCATCGCCGGCTCGTTCACCGTCCGCAAGATTTCCTTCGGTGAGGGCGTCGAGCGCGTCTTCCCGCTCTATGCCACCAACATCGATTCGATCGAGGTGGTGCGCCGCGGTAAAGTCCGTCGCGCCAAGCTGTACTACCTGCGTTCGCGCCGCGGCAAATCCGCTCGTATCGCAGAGCAGACCAACTACAAGCCGCTCGCCGGCGCTGACGCATAAGGAGAGCCGTTATGAAAAAGGGCATCCACCCCGACTATCACGTCATCGACGTCAAGATGACCGACGGCACCATCTACCAGACCCGTTCGACCTGGGGCAAGGAAGGCGACCAGATGTCCCTCGACATCGACCCGACCGTGCACCCGGCCTGGACCGGTGGCTCGTCGCGCCTGCTGGACGCCGGCGGCCGCGTGTCGAAGTTCAAGAAGAAATACGAAGGCCTGGGCTTCTGATCCCATCCCTTCCGGATTTCGGAAAACGCCGTCCCTCGGGGCGGCGTTTTTCTTTGTCAGCGCGCCGCGCGCCGCGTTGACCCTGCGACAATGTGATCGGCCCTCCCCGTCGAACAAAATGCATTCTCAATACTGAATGTGTATGCTCCTTGCGAATCGAGTTGGGAGGACACCTCGTGGACATTCGTAAGATTACCGACGACATCGCCGCCTCGCCGCAGATCACCGAGGCCGATGTGGCCGCGATCGCCGAGGCCGGCTATCGCGCCATCATCTGCAACCGGCCCGACGGAGAGGGCGCGGATCAGCCAAATTTCGAAGAGATCGAGGCCGCCGCGAAACAGGCCGGGCTCGAGGCGCGCTACATCCCCGTCATCGCGGGCAAGGTGCAGGACGCCGACGCCGACGCCTTCGGCAAGGCCCTGCGTGAACTGCCGGGCCCGGTGCTCGCCTACTGCCGCAGCGGCACGCGCTCGGCCACGCTCTGGTCGCTGAGCCAGGCCGGCAGCCTGCCGCCCGCACATATCCTCGCAGCCACCAAGCAGGCAGGCTACGACATGGCGGGCGTCGTCCGGCGCATCGTCAACGGCGGCAGGACCCCGACCGACACCGGCGATGCGAAGTTCGACGTGGTGGTGGTCGGCGGCGGGGCCGCGGGCATCGCCGTCTCGGCCAGCCTCAAGGCCCGCAAGCCCGATCTGAACATCGCCCTGCTCGACCCCGCCGACATCCACTACTACCAGCCCGGTTGGACCATGGTCGGCGGCGGCGTCTTCGAGCCGCAGACCACCGCCCGCACCATGGGCAGCCTGATCCCCCGGGGCGTGCATTGGATCAAGGCGGCGGTCGCCGCCTTCGAGCCCGGCGACAACGCCGTCGTGCTCGATGGCTGCCGGGTGGTGAAATACGACCGGCTGATCGTCTGCCCGGGGCTGAAGCTCGGCTGGCACAAGGTCGAGGGCCTCGTCGAGACGTTGGGCAAGAACGGCGTCACCTCGAACTACCGCTACGATCTGGCCCCCTACACCTGGGAGCTTGTGAAGGGTCTCAAGGGCGGCCACGCGCTCTTCACCCAGCCGCCCATGCCGATCAAATGCGCCGGCGCACCGCAGAAGGCGCTCTATCTCTCGGCCGACCATTGGTGCCGCACCGGGATCCTGCCACGCATTGAAATCGAGTTCATGAACGCTGGCGGCGTCCTCTTCGGCGTGAAGGACTACGTGCCCGCGCTCGAGAGCTATATCGAGAAGTACCGCGCCAAGCTGAACTTCTTCCACAACCTCGTGGCGGTGGACGGCCCGGCACGCAGGGCGACCTTCAAGGTGTCCAGACCCGGCACCGAGCCGACAGAGGTGACGGTGGACTTCGACATGATGCACGTCTGCCCGCCGCAGACCGCACCCGACTTCATCCGTGTCTCACCTCTGGCCGATGCCGCCGGTTGGGTCGACGTCGATCAGGGTACCCTTCGCCACAAGAGCTACGCCAATATCTGGAGCCTCGGTGACGTGATGAACGCGCCCAACGCCAAGACCGCCGCGGCGGCGCGCATGCAGGCGCCGGTGGTGGCCGAGAATGTGGCCGCGGACATCGACGGCAAGGCACCTGCCGCGCTCTACAACGGCTACGGCTCCTGCCCCCTGACCGTTGAGCGGGGCAAGATCGTGCTCGCCGAGTTCGGCTACGGCGGCACGCTGCTGCCGAGCTTCCCGACATGGCTGATCGACGGCACCAAGCCGACTCGCGCGGCCTGGCTGCTCAAGGAGCAGATCCTCCCGCCGATCTACTGGAAGGCAATGCTGCGCGGGAAGGAATGGATGGCGAAGCCCGAACCCGTCACGGCGTCCTGAAGATATTTTTCTGGAAATGATACCACTGCGCGGACAGTGTTCTGCGCAGGGGAAATGACAGGGAACATGAGTTTCGGCCTTCACAAATTCATTTATTGGAATATATAGAGCTCATCTCCCCGACTCCCCTTGGGGAACGCGCTATTCAGGACCCTGCCCATGCGACTTCCCCGCCTGACCCGCTACCTGCCGATCCTCGACTGGGCACGCAGCTACGACCGAGACACCGCGACCTCGGACCTCGTGGCCGCGGTGATCGTGACGATCATGCTGATCCCGCAGTCGCTCGCCTATGCCCTGCTCGCCGGGTTGCCCGCCGAGATGGGGCTCTATGCCTCGATCCTGCCGCTGGTGGCCTATGCGATCTTCGGCACCAGCCGGGCGCTGGCCGTGGGTCCGGTGGCCGTGGTCTCGCTGATGACTGCGGCGGCGATCGGGCAGCTTGGCCTCAGCGACCCGGCGCAGATCGCGCTGGCTGCGGTCACCCTTGCCTTCATCTCGGGCGTCTTTCTCGTTGCCATCGGCGTGCTGCGCCTTGGCTTTCTGGCGAACTTCCTCAGCCACCCGGTGATCGCGGGCTTCATCACCGCCTCGGGGGTGCTGATCGCCGCCTCGCAGCTCAAGCATATCTTCGGCATCAGCGCCGAGGGCCATACGTTGGTCGACCTTGTCGGCGCGCTGATTGCCCACCTGCCCGAGACGAACTTCATCACCCTTGCCATCGGCGCCGCCGCCACCGGCTTCCTGTTCTGGGTGCGCAAGGGGCTGAAGCCGCTGCTGCGCAAGATGGGCCTCGGCCCGCGCATGGCCGACATCCTTGCCAAGGCCGGGCCCGTCGCCGCCGTTGCCGTGACCACGCTGCTGACCTGGGGCCTCGGGTTGAACGAGATGGGGGTGAAGGTCGTGGGCGAGGTGCCGATGGGCCTGCCGCCTTTCTCGGTGCCCTCCTTTGACCTGAGCATGTGGAAGACGCTGCTGATGCCAGCGGTGCTGATTTCGATCATCGGCTTCGTGGAATCGGTTTCGGTTGCCCAGACGCTCGCCGCCAAGCGCCGACAGCGGATCGATCCTGACCAGGAGCTGATCGGCCTCGGCGCCTCGAACATCGGCTCGGCACTCTCGGGCGGCTTCCCGGTCACCGGCGGCTTCTCGCGCTCGGTGGTGAACTTCGACGCCGGCGCCGAGACCCCGGCAGCGGGCGCCTATACCGCCGTGGGCATCGGCCTTGCAACACTGGTGCTGACCCCGCTGCTGTTCTTCCTGCCGAGGGCCACGCTGGCCGCAACGATCATCGTCGCCGTGCTGAGCCTCGTCGACTTCTCGATCCTCAAGAAGACCTGGACATACTCCAAGGTGGACTTCACCGCGGTCTCGGCCACCATCGTGCTGACTTTGCTGGTCGGCGTCGAGGTGGGTGTCTCGGCCGGTGTGCTACTGTCGATCCTGCTGCACCTCTACAAGACGTCGAAGCCGCATGTGGCCGAGGTCGGGCTGGTGCCGGGCACCCATCACTTCCGCAACGTGCTGCGCCACGATGTCGAGACCCTGCCGGGCGTGCTGACCCTGCGGGTGGATGAGAGCCTCTATTTCGTCAACGCGCGCTTCCTCGAGGAATACGTGCTGACCCGCGTCGCCGAGTGCCGGAACCTTCGCCACGTGGTGCTTATGTTCCCGGCGGTGAACGAGGTCGACATGAGTGCGCTCGAGACGCTGGAAGAGATCAACCGGCGCCTGTCCGAGCAGGGCATCATCCTGCACCTGACCGAGGTGAAGGGCCCGGTGATGGATCGCCTCAAGCGTTCGCACTTCCTGCATGAACTCTCGGGACAGGTCTTCCTTTCGCAATACGAGGCCTGGTGCGCCCTAAAGCCGGACGCGCCCGATGGGGCCGAGCAGGAAAGCCTCGCGGCCCAGTAACAGGCCCGGCCGGAGCGGGCGCCCGTAGCCCGCTCCGCCGTCCATGTTGAGCCGGTTCGAATAGAGCTGCGGCGCGTCCAGCGCCGTATGGCCGTGCACCACCAGCCGCCCCCAGTCGCCCTGCCAATCGAGGAAGGGTGCGCGGATCCACACCAGATCATCTTCTTTCTGATAATTCAGCAGCACCCCGGGGCGCAGCCCGGCGTGGACGAAGATATGCTCCTCGGTTTCAAGCAGGCGCGGCAGGTTTGCGATCCAGTCGCGGTGGGCCTGCGGGATCGCTTCGAGCGCATCGGCATGGATGTCGTCGAGGTCCCGCCCCTCGCGCACATCCACCCCATAGGACGCCAGCGTGTGCGCGCCGCCGAGCGGCGGATCGGTCCAGAGCAGCGGCCGCGAGACGTTGGGGTCCATGTAGTTCGGGTTCGCCAGATAGCGCAGCAGAAAGCGGTCGTGGTTGCCCATCAGGCAGGTCCAGGGCTTGCCCTCCGCCTGCCCTTGCATCAGCAGCTCGATCACCGCACGGGAGTCCGGCCCCCGGTCGACGTAATCGCCCAGGAAGACGATCGGCGCGCCGGCATGCTCGTCTTTTGCGATATACTCGAGCGCTTCGTGCAGCCGGTCGATCTGGCCGTGAATGTCACCGATGACGAATTTGGGCATGATGAGAGGTCCTTTCCGTAAGGTCTACTTGGACCCCGGCGCCGGGCGAGGCAAGGGCAAGCGCCGCGCTGGATCCGCGGAAAGGCGATCCTCACGAAAAAGGGGCGCCCCGCGAGGCGCCCCCATCTTCTCTGTCCCTGTCGTCCCTTCGGCCTTGGGCCTTCTTATCAGGCGACTTCGAATTCCAGCGGCTTGACCTGCTGGAAGAGGCCGGTGTCGCGCAGCGCGGTCACGACGTCGTCGTCGATCGCCTCATCGAGGTAGGCAATCGCGATCGCCTCGCCACCCGCCGCGGCGCGGCCGAGGGTGAAGTTCGCGAGGTTGACGTTGTGGTCGCCCAGCATCGATCCCAGCTTGCCGATGATGCCCGGCACGTCCTTGTTGGTGGTGTAGAGCATGTGCTCGCCCACCTCGGCCTCGATGTTGATGCCCTTGATCTGGATGAAGCGCGGCTTGCCATCCGAGAACACGGTGCCTGCGACAGAACGCTCACGCTTCTCGGTGACCACGGTCACCTTGATATAGCCCTCGAAGGCGCCCGACTGCTCCTGGTTGGTGGTCGAGATCTGGATGCCGCGCTCTTTGGCGATGACCGGGGCCGAGACCATGTTCACCTCGGGCGAGATGGTCTTCATGATGCCGGCGATCAGCGAGCAGTTCAGCGCCGCCAGGTTCATCTCCGCGACAGCACCGTCGTAGAGGATGTTGATCGCGGTGATCGGCTCGTCGGTCATCTGGCCGATGAAGTTGCCGAGGTGGCCGGCAAGCTTGATCCAAGGGCCCATGACCTTGGCTTCCTCGGCGGTCACCGACGGCATGTTCAGCGCGTTCGACACGGCACCGGTCAGCAGGTAGTCGGCCATCTGCTCGGCCACCTGCAGCGCCACGTTCTCCTGCGCTTCGGTGGTCGAGGCGCCGAGGTGGGGGGGTGCAGACCACGTTCGGCAGGTTGAACAGCGGGTTCTCGGTCGCGGGCTCGACGGCGAAGACGTCGAAGGCCGCGCCGGCCACGTGACCGGACTTCAGCAGCTCGGCCAGCGCTTCCTCATCGACGAGGCCACCACGGGCACAGTTGATGATCCGCACGCCCTTCTTGGTTTTTGCGAGGTTCTCGCGGCCGAGGATGTTGCGGGTCTGGTCGGTCAGCGGCACGTGCAGCGTGATGAAGTCGGCGCGGGCCAGCAGCTCGTCGAGCTCGACCTTCTCGACGCCCATCTTGTCTGCCTTCTCGTGGCTCAGGAAGGGGTCATAGGCCACGACCTTCATCTTCAGGCCGCGGGCGCGGTCGCAGACGATGCCGCCGATGTTGCCGGCACCGATCACGCCGAGGGTCTTGCCTGTCAGCTCGACTCCCATGAAGGCGTTCTTTTCCCATTTGCCGGCATGGGTCGAGGCGCTCGCCTCGGGCAGTTGCCGCGCCACGGCGAACATCAGCGCGATGGCGTGCTCGGCGGTGGTGATCATGTTGCCGAAGGGGGTGTTCATCACGATGACACCCTTCTTCGACGCGGCTTCCTTGTCGATGTTGTCGGTGCCGATACCGGCGCGGCCGACGACCTTCAGGCGGGTCGCGTTCTCGAGGATCGAGGGGGTGACCTTGGTGGCCGAGCGGATCGCGAGACCATCGTAGTCGCCGATCACCGCGGCGAGGGCTTCCTTGTCTTTGCCCAGCTCGGGGCGGAAGTCGACCTCGATGCCGCGATCGCGGAAGATCTGCACGGCGGCGTCGGAAAGCTTGTCGGAGATGAGAACCTTGGGAGCCATTTCAGCGGTCCTTTCGGGGAAATCTGGATGCGAGGAGAGACGGGACCGCCCGCGCGGTCCCGCAAATTCGTCAAAACTTGGGGATCAGGCCGTTTCGGCCTGTGCCTCGATCTCGGTCTCGAAGGCCCACTGGAGCCAGAGCGTCAGCGCCTCGATGTCGGCGGTCTCGACCGTGGCACCGCACCAGATGCGCAGGCCCGACGGGGCGTCGCGATAGGCACCGATGTCATAGGCGACGTGATAGGTCTCGAGTTTCTTGGCCACCGCCTTGGCAAAGGCCGCGCCGTCCTTGATCCGGTCGTCGGTGAATTTCAGGCACACCGAGGTGTTGGACCGGGTGGCCTCATCCTCGGCGAGGTTGGCGATCCAGTCGTGACGGTCGCAGAAGTCCCAGAGAACCTTTGCGTTGGTGTCCGCGCGTTCCTGCAAAGCCTTGAGGCCACCGATCTTGCGCGCCCACTCGAGCGCGACGAGGTAGTCCTCGACCGCCAGCATCGATGGGGTGTTGATCGTCTCGCCGACGAAGATGCCCTCGATCAGCTTGCCGCCCTTGGTCATGCGGAAGATCTTCGGCAGCGGCCAGGCGGGGGTGTAGCTCTCGAGACGCTCGACGGCGCGGGGCGACAGGACGATCATGCCATGCGCCGCTTCGCCGCCCATCACCTTCTGCCAGGAGAAGGTGGTGACATCGAGCTTGTCCCAGGGCAGGTCCTGCGCGAAGGCGGCCGAGGTCGCATCGCAGATGGTCAGGCCCTCGCGGTCCGCGGGGATCGCGTCGCCATTGGGCACGCGCACGCCGGAGGTGGTGCCGTTCCAGGTGAAGACGACGTCATTGTCGAAGTTCACCGTGGCGAGGTCGACGATCCGGCCGTAGTCGGCGGTCTTCACTTCGGCGTCGATCTTGAGCTGTTTCACCACATCGGTGACCCAGCCTGCGCCGAAGGATTCCCAGGCCAGCATCTCTGCCTTGCGGGCGCCGAGCATCGACCACATCGCCATCTCGACCGCACCGGTGTCGGAGGCGGGGACGATGCCGATATTGTAATCGGCGGGAATGTTGAGGATCTCGCGGGTGCCTTCGATGGCAGCCTTCAGCTTGTCCTTGCCGACCTTGGCGCGGTGCGAACGACCGAGCGGGGCATCGGACAGCATGTCCAGCGAGAAATGGGGGATCTTGGCACAGGGGCCGGAAGAAAAGCGCGGGTTTGCCGGCCGCGCGGACGGTTGTGGTCTAGCCATGTATCTCTAACCTTACAGATAGTCGCCCTTCGTTGGGGAAGGGTGTCCCGCTGCCGCATCTACGGGAGCGGATGGATTCGAGCAAGGTGTGAAATGCACCCATTGCGTCGCTTTTTCGGGGATTGCTTGCGCAGGCTGGAGCGGATCGGAAACTTTTGGATCCGGGCGCAGGGGCGGTTACGTCACCTTCGGAGCTCTGCCCCGCCCGCTGCGCGGGCTCCCCCGGGGATATTTGAACCTTGGAAGAAACGGCGCGGGCGGCTTTCCCCTCCCCCCCGCTCTCAGCTAGGTGTGCAAGGGACCAGACCGGGGGAACGAGCGATGTTGTGGACCGAGCTTCTTTGCGCCGAACGGCTGAGCGATTCGAGCTACGTCGAGGGGCGCAACCGGTCGATCTTCGTGCAGGATCACGACCGTATCGTCTTCTCGGCCCCCTTCCGCCGGCTCGCCAACAAGACCCAGGTGCACCCGCTCTACGAGAACGACCACATCCACCACCGGCTGATCCATTCGGTCGAGGTCGGCAGCGTCGGACGCTCGCTGGCGATGCATATCGGCGACTGGCTGATCGGTGAGGGCGAGATCGGCCCGCACGAGGATTACAGCCTCGCCAACGTGGTGCAGGCCGCCTGCGCGGCGCATGACATTGGCAACCCGCCCTTCGGCCATTCTGGCGAGGCCTCGATCGGCAATTGGTTCGCCGAGCGCTTCGACACCGGGCGCGGGCTCTGCGGCGATCTCGACCCCGCGCTGCGCCCGGAGTTCACCGCCTTCGAGGGCAACGCGCAGGGCTTCCGGATCGTCACGCGGCTCGAGATGTACCGCAATGCCGGCGGCATGCGCCTGTCGAAGGCTGTGCTGGGTGCCTTCATGAAGTACCCCGCCACCGCCGCGACCCGCGCGGGCCTGCCAGACGACTTGTGCAAGGGCTACGTCGGGTTGAAGAAATTCGGCGTCTTTTCCGGGGAGGAGGCGCTTTTTGCCGAGGTGGCGCAGGGCTGCGGCCTGCCAATGGAAGAGAGCGCCGCGGGCCGCTGGTGGCGACGCCATCCGCTGGTCTTCGTCGTCGAGGCGGCGGATGACATCTGCTATAACATCGTTGATCTCGAGGATGCCTTCACCTCGGGCGACCTGCCCTTCGACGTCGTGCGCGACGCGCTGAACGAGCTTGCCGGGAGGCCCAACCGCGACACCAGCGGCTACACCCGCACCGAGGAGATCGCCCTGCTGCGCGCGCTGGCCATCGGCCGGGCAATCGAGGCCTGCGTTGCCGCCTTCCGCGAGAATTACGCCGCGATCATGGACGGCAGCTTTTCTGCCGCGCTGGTCGACGTCTCGGCCTGCGGAGATAGCTTTGCCCAGATCGGCACGCTGGCGCAGGAGCGCATCTTCACCTCGCGCCGCAAGACCGAGCTGGAGATCTCGGGGCGGCAGGTGATCCGCAACGTGCTGGATGGGGTGCTGCCGGTCTTCGATGCGCTGGCGGCGGCGGGCTGGGAGGCCTCGGCGCTGAAGGGTCACCCGGCGCAGATCGCCCGGGCGCTCTCGCTTGACCTGCGCGACATTGGCACCCCCGAGACCGCGCTGCACGGGCTGGCGGATTTCGTTTCCGGCATGACCGACCGCTACGCGCTGTCGATCTCGCGGATGCTCTCGGGGAGTTGAAAAGCGCCGCGAGAGGCGGCCTCCCGTCACAAGACCGCCTGCGCCCCGCAGGATATTCGGACCCGAAAGAAGGGCTTAAGCGCCCGAGATGCGCGCGGGGCCTTGATTTGTGACCACATCGGGCGCAGCTTTGAAGGATGAACAGCCTGACACCATTTCCGGGACAGGGCAGCGATGTGGTTGCCTTTCACCGGACCGAGCTGAACGTGATCCTCTCGCTCTATGGCCGCATGGTGGCGGCCGGGGAATGGCGCGACTATGGGATCTCTTCGCTCAGGGACGTGGCGGTGTTTTCCGTCTTCCGGCGCACCGCCGAACATCCACTCTACCGCATCGAGAAACGTCCCAAACTGCGTCAGCGGCAGGGCGAATACGCGGTGATCACCATGGAGGGGCAGGTCCTCAAGCGCGGGCACGACCTGAAGACCGTGCTGCGGGTGCTCGAACGCAAGCTGATCCGCGCGGTGGAATGATCCGCGCGGCGTGACCGCGCGGACCGGAAATTCACTTGCCCTGGCCGACCATGGCGCAGAGCAGTTCGAACATGATCGTCACGCCAAGGAAGGCGGTGCCGCCCGAGGTGTCAAAGGGCGGCGAAACCTCGACGAGGTCCGCACCCGCAATGTTCAGCCCCATCAGCTCGCGCACCACCTGTAGCGCCTGGTAGGAATTCGGCCCGCCAATTTCCGGCGTTCCGGTGCCGGGCGCGAAGGTCGGATCGACGAAATCGATGTCATAGCTGACGTAGGTTGGCTCGGTTCCGACGATCTCGCGCGCCTCACCCATGACGTCGGCGACGCCGCGGGCGTGGAACTCCTCGATGGGGATGATGCGGATGCCCTCCGCCTTGGCGAAGTCGCGATCCTCCTGGTCGTACATCGGGCCGCGGATGCCGATCTGCACGATGCGCTTTGGATCGAGCAGCCCCTCCTCCACCGCCCGGCGGAAGGGCGTGCCATGGGTATACTTGAAGCCGCCGAAGTAGCTGTCCCAGAGGTCGGTATGGCTGTCGAAATGCACCATGCCCAAGGGCTTTGCCCTGCCGAGCGCGCGCAGCACGGGAAGCGAGCAGAGGTGGTCTCCGCCGCCGGTGAGCGGCCGGATGCCAGCCGCGACGATCTGGTCGTAGAAGGCGGTGATCCGCGCCATGCTGTCCTGGATATCTGCGGGGTTGGGCCCGACGTCGCCGAGATCGGCGCAGGCCGCGGCCTCGAAGGGCCGGATGCCGAAATGCCCGTGCTCGGCGCGGATCATCGTCGAGGCGTCGCGCAGCTGGCGCGGGCCGGGGCGGTTGGTGGTGCCGCTGTCCCAGGGCACGCCGACGAGGCCGATCTCGACCTCTTCGAAACGCGCGTCACCCGGCTGCACCAGCGGCAGCCGCATGAAGGTGGGGATGCCGGCGTAGCGCGGCAGGTCCATGCCCGAGACGGGGTGGAAGAAGGGATCGCTGGTCATCTCAGGCTCCGGTCAGGCGGGCGTGGCGGGTGACGGGGCCCTCGCCCTGCCCCTCGATGCGCGCAAGCGCGCTGGCAATGGGCTCATAAGCGACGGCCATGTGGAAGGCGTTCGCGTGCAGAAGGGTCTGCGGGTCGGCGATCCAGGCAACGTGACCCTTCCAGAAGAAGAGATCGCCGCGCTTTGGCGGGGTGCCGGGGGCGAGGGTCTCGCCGAGCGCCCGCGCCTGCAGGTCGCTGTCGCCGGGGCAGTCTATGCCGCAGGCCAGCAGCCCGGCCTGCACCAGCCCCGAACAATCGATGCCCATCGCCGAGTTACCGCCCCAGAGGTAGGGCGTGCCGAGCAGACGCTCGGAGACCGCGACCGGGTCGGGTTCCGGCCGATCCAGCGGCAACAGGTGACCGGCGGGGACAAAGCCCGTCTCGGTTTCGAGGAAGGCGCCCGACTGGCCGGACACGCAGAGCCGCGCGCCGAGGGTCAGGAAGGCGCGGTCCGGCGTCTTGAGGTTGGCCTCGGCATAGGCGTGGGTGGCGCGGGTGGCGACGCGGTGGGTGGGCTCGGTGCGCAGGCCGAGGGCCTCTTCCGAGACATAGCCTACGAAGCCATCCGCTTGCGCCTGCACGAAAGCCCAACCCTCATACCGCTCGTAAACGGTGACGGCAGCGCCGTAGGTCAGCTGCCGGTCGCGCGCGCCGCCCGGGGATTTCAGCAGGTCGGCGACGTCGGCGCTGACCGAAACTTCCTCGCCTTCGGTGAAGTATTGCGCCTCGACCTGCCCCAGCAGGTGAGCGGCGGCAACGCGGCCATTGGCGGGGGTGAGACGGCGGTCCATCAGCACGGCGTCCTTCACAGGCCCAGCACCTGCGGCAGCGCGCCGAGGATGGCACGCGGCCCCTGCCCCAGGCCACCCTTGGGCCGAGCCGGGGCCGGCGCCGGGTTCCAGGCATAGATGTCGAAATGGGCGTAGCGCGTCTCGGTCACGAAGCGGCGCAGAAAGAGGGCCGCGGTGATCGAGCCCGCCATGCCGCCCGAGGGGGCGTTGTCGAGATCGGCGATACCGGGCTCGATCTTGTCCTCGTAGGGCTCCCAGAAGGGCATGCGCCAGACCGGGTCCGCCGCCGGGCCGCTGGCCTTGGTGAGCGCGTCCGCAAAGCCCTCGTCATCGGTGTAGAAGGGCGCGAGATCGGGGCCAACCGCGACCCGGGCGGCACCGGTGAGCGTTGCCATCGACAGGATGAAGTCGGGCTTCTCCTCGTCGGCCAGCGCCAGCGCGTCGGCCAGCACGAGCCGGCCCTCGGCGTCGGTGTTGTTGATCTCGACCGTCAGCCCCTTGCGCGACGTGAGGATGTCCTGCGGGCGGAAGGCATCGCCCGAGACCGAGTTCTCCACCGCCGGGATCAGCACCCGCAGCTGCAGCTTGAGCCCCAGCGCCATGATCATCCGGGCAAGGCCCAACACGTTGGCGGCGCCGCCCATGTCCTTCTTCATCAGCCCCATGGAGCTGCCCGGCTTGAGGTTCAGCCCGCCGGTGTCGAAGCAGACGCCCTTGCCGACCAGCGTCAGTTTCGGGCCGGTGGTGCCCCAGCGCATGTCGATCAGCCGCGGCGCGCGCGGGCTGGCACGCCCCACGGCGTGGATCATCGGGAAGTTTTTCTCGAGCAGTGCGTCTCCGGTGGTCACCTCGATTTCGGCCTCGAACTCGGCGGCAAGGCTACGCGCCGCAGCCTCGAGCTGCTCCGGCCCCATGTCGGAGGCGGGGGTGTTCACCAGGTCGCGGGTCAGTGCCTCGGCGGCGGCGAGCACCTCGACCCTTGGCGCATCGACCCGCTCGGGAGCGACGAGGCGCGGCATCTCGGGGGTCTCGCCGGCGTAGCGGGTGAAGCGGTAGCCGGCGAGCAGCCAGCCGAGCGCCTCTTCCTCGGCGGCGGCGGCGGGCAGGCCGGAGGCGATGCGGTAGGTGCCTCGGG